>CABUNJ010000022.1 GCA_902492935.1 uncultured Collinsella sp.
GCCCGCTGAGCTGGGCCTATGCCGGAATCTCTCCCACAGAAACCACCGAAGAGCCCGTTTTTTAGGACGAACGCCGTTTTGAAACCGAATGCGCACGCAAGCTCCACGAATATCTGGAACAATGGGTGCCCAAACAGGGCCGTGTCCGCACATCTATCCGAGTTGCAAAGGTGCGTGCCCCTCACGCCCCTCACCACGCCATGCGCAAGAAAGGATTCCCACCATGCGCTTTTTACTCAACTGGCTTTTGACCTCAATCGCCATCGCGATCGCAACGTTTCTCGTCCCCGGCATTCAGCCCTTCGGCATGGCCGACGCCTGGGTCTGCTTTGCCTTCGTGGGACTGTTCCTCAACATCGTCGACTCGCTCGTCAAGCCGTTCCTGACGGTCATCTCGCTGCCGCTCACTATTATCACGCTTGGTATTTTTCAGCTCGTAGTCAACAGTTTTATGCTCGAGCTGGCCAGCTACCTGTCGGTCAATCTGCTGGGAGCGGGCATCTCCATTGCCGGCTTTGGATCGGCCTTTATGGGCAGCATCCTGGTATCCATCATGCGCAGCATTCTCGATGGCGTCGCCAAGAACTAAAGCGACCGGATACGGACCGCCACAACACACCAAAACGAAGGCCGTCCATCGCAACGATGGGCGGCCTTGTCATTTGCCAAGCCTCAGAGGGCAAGATGATCTACCATTTCTGCCCCGTCCCCAAATGGCAGGTGGGGCTAGATGACGTAGTCGTAGCCCTCGTTGGGGGCGACGAGTGCATCGAGCGTCACGCCGTCGAGGTAGTCGTTGATGAGCTTGTCCAGGTTCTTCCACACGTCGAGCGTGGGGCACTCATCAGATCGCGAGCAACCCTTGCAGTCGCCGTCCAGGCATGCGACCGGCGCCAGGCTGCCCTCGGTCAGGCGCAAGATCTCGCCTACCGTGTACTGCTCGGGCGGGCGCGTGAGCACGTAGCCGCCGCCTTTGCCGCGCATGCCCGAGAGCATATTGGCGCGCACGAGCGTGGCCAAAATGTTCTCCAGATATTTCTCCGAAATCCCCTGACGCGCGGCGATCTCTTTGAGGGGAATGCGGCCTGCCGCCTGGTGCTCGGCCAGGTCAACCATAACGCGCAGGGCGTACCTGCCCTTAGTAGAAACCAACATATATAGTGCTGCCTTTCGGTCTTTTAGTCCGTTGAAATTCTAGCCGAAAAATTGGCTTTGAAAATACCTATTCCCGTCAAGCTGGTTAATCGACTCGCAATAATCTTCTATTTCCTATTGCGTTACTAGGCTTTACTGTCTACTATGCTTGCCAACAGCAAAAAGAACAACCCATAAGGTTTGTGGGTTTGCTGCTACACACACCGTAAAACCACACGGTATCCAGTCATTTGAACACTTTGGAGGTTCACCATGAGCAATGTTTACACGTCCATCGATCAGCTTATCGGCCACACCCCGCTTCTGGAGCTCACTCACTTTGAGGCCGATGAGGGCCTCAAGGCCCGCGTGCTCGTCAAGCTGGAATACTTCAACCCCGCCGGGTCCGTCAAAGACCGCGTCGCCAAGAACATGATCGACGAGGCCGAGAAGGCCGGCAAGCTCGTGCGCGGCGGAGACTACACCATCATCGAGCCCACGAGCGGCAATACCGGCGTCGGCATCGCCTCGGTGGCGGCGGCTCGCGGCTACAAGGTGATCATCACCATGCCCGAGACCATGTCCGTCGAGCGCCGCAAGCTGATGCAGGCATACGGTGCGCAGCTCGTGCTCACCGACGGCTCCAAGGGCATGAAGGGTGCCATCGCCAAGGCCGAGGAGCTGCAGAAGGAGACGCCCAACAGCATTATCGCCGGCCAGTTTGTGAACCCCGCCAACCCCGCCATCCACAAGGCCACGACCGGCCCCGAGATCTGGGATGACACCGACGGCGAGGTCGACATCTTCGTCGCCGGCGTCGGCACCGGCGGTACCGTGACCGGCGTGGGCGAGTTCCTCAAGGAGCAGAACCCCGAGATTCAGGTTGTCGCCGTCGAGCCCGCCACCTCCCCAGTGCTCTCCAAGGGCCAGGCCGGCCCGCACAAGATCCAGGGTATCGGTGCCGGCTTTGTGCCCGACGTCCTCGACACCCAGATCTATGACGAGATCATTCCCGTCGAGAACGACGACGCCTTTGCCACCGGCCGCGCCGTGGGCCACAAGGAGGGCGTGCTCGTGGGCATTTCGTCCGGCGCCGCCGTGTGGGCCGCGCTACAGCTGGCCAAGCGCCCCGAGAACGAGGGCAAGACCATCGTGGCCCTGCTTGCCGACACCGGTGAGCGCTACCTGTCCACGGCGCTCTTCAAGGACTAAGGGCCCGTCGCCCATAGGTTGAGCCCAGGACGAACCGGTCTCCTCTCTCTCCCGGCAGTCTGAGCCCATCCCATCAGGGTGTCCCACGAGACGTCCGAACTTGCTACAATGTCTGCGGCGCGGAACCAGCCTCCCGCGCCGCTTTTCTTTTTTGGCCACATGCCACCAAGGAGAACCTCCCCATGCACAACAAGCGCGTGCTCGTCGCCATGAGCGGCGGCGTCGATTCCAGCGTGACTGCGTACCTGCTCAAAAGCCAGGGCTACGAATGCGTCGGCGCCACCATGCGCCTCACCTGCCCCGCACCCGACCCCGCCACGGGCATGAGCAAAGTCGACCGCGACATCGCCGATGCAAAGGCCGTCGCCGAGCGCCTGGGGATACCCCACCACGTGCTCGACCTGCAGCAGACCTTCGACCGCAACGTTATCGAGCGCTTCGTGACTGCCTACCAGGAGGGGCTGACGCCCAACCCGTGCATCATCTGCAACCGCCATATTAAGTTTGGCGCGCTGCTCGATGCGGCACTCGATATGGGCTGCGACCACATCGCCACAGGCCACTACGCCAAAACGAGCCAGGCGTCCGACGGAACCTGGCAGCTGCACCGCGGCGAGGACCCCAAGAAGGACCAGAGCTACTTTTTGTATTCGCTCACGCAAGAGCGCCTGGCACGCACGATCTTTCCGCTGGCTGGGCTGGACAAAGAGCGCGATGTGCGCCGCATTGCCGCCGAGCAGGGCTTCATCAACGCCAAGAAGGCCGAGAGCGAGGATATCTGCTTTATCGCAGACGGCGACTACGCGGGCTATATCGAGCGCCGCTGCGGACATCCCACTGCACCGGGCGACATTGTGTGGCGCGACGGCAGCGTGGTCGGACGCCATAACGGCGCGTTGCGCTATACCATCGGCCAGCGCAAGGGCTTGGGCGTCGCGATGGCGCATCCCGTGTACGTAACGGGCGTCGATGCCGCCAGCAACATTGTGCATCTGGGCGAGGCCGAGGACCTGACGGCCACAGCGCTCACGGCCAACGACTGGATCTGGAGCGCCCCTGCCGACCGCATGGAAGCAGAGCTCACGTCCGGCGGCATTCGCGTGGGCGCCAAGTACCGCTACCGTCAGAAAGACCAGGCAGCGACCCTTACGCGTGACGAAGACGGGCAAATGCTGCTAACTTTTGACGAACCGCAACGAGCCATCGCCCCCGGCCAGGCCGTTGTAGTCTATCGCGGCGACATCGTCCTGGGCGGCGGCACGGTGACCGGTGCCATCAAATAACAGCACTCCTCGATAAGTTGCGGTGAAATAGGGACTGTTTAAGCGCTTCAAGCCGCTAAACAGTCCCTATTTCACCGCAACTTTGTTAAGTATTATGATGTTTGTGCTTGCTATATTTAACGATTAGAATACTTAACGAGGTGATGCAGCAGATGAGTACTTCCAACTATATAACCATGGGTGACGCCGCGCGCCTGCTGGGCGTTACGAAGGCCCGTATATCGCAACTGGCTGCATCGGGAACGCTCGCGTGCGATATCGTCGGTGGGCGGAAAATGGTTCAGTACGATTCCGCGATTGGTTATCAAAAGGTCCGTAAGCGTGGGCGCCGTCCCGCAGCTGACGTAGGGCGCAAGTTCACGTTGATGTCAGCCGACCACGAGGTCGCGCATGTCTCGTTTGATCCAACGCGCGAGTTTTCCTTTGAAATTGCCGACATACTCGATGCACGAAGGATGCCGTTTGGCACGTGCTCGAGTTCTTCTCCAACGGTGAATAAACGAGCACTCAACACGTGGTGGAGTCACCGGTCGGTGCCCGACGTCCGCCCCGGACTCATCTCGCGCTATCGCGAGCTGGGAATTGACAGCGGTATTGAAGTGCCCGTTCGTTGCCTGGGTTTTTCGCTTTCGGATTGCTATTGGCTAAGACCGGTCGACTGCGACGAGCTCAATTGGCAGCACCTCAATTACTTCGAAAACGATTTTGAACGGTCGGCACCCGAGCATCGTTCAGGCTGGCTTGAGGGCATCGGACTCAAAAATCCTGACAATACGTCCGAGGGCGAGCTCCCCAAATCCTGGATGATCCGCAATGGCGTTCGCATCCTGGTTAAAGGATGCGGAATGGACGATCAGCGACCGTTTAACGAGGCGGTTGCAACAGCTCTACATCGGCGTCTGCTATCCAAAGGTGAGTTTGTTCCCTATACGGTCGAGCGCATGTTCGACGGGCCCGTATGCCTATGCGATGACTTTCTTAATGGCCGTGAGGAATACGTGCCGGCCGCTTATATCAGGGACGCACTCGGTGGCCAGCGAGGAAACTCAACATACGATCGATACTGTCGCTTTCTTGGCAGACACGGGGCTGACGAAGCCACGGTAAGAAAATCCATGTCGCAGATGATTGTCTGCGATGCCCTCCTGGCCAACAGCGACCGCCACTGGCGAAACTTCGGCATCATCCGCAATGTCGACACGCTGGAAATGCGGCCTGCACCGCTGTTCGATAGTGGCAATTGCCTGTGGTACAACGTGCCAACCGCCGTGCTCGTTGCCGGGGAGTTTGGATTTGCCGCCAAACCGTTTGGTCCGGACCCTTCCACTCAGCTAGCATTTGCTGACTCGCTCGATTGGTTCGATGCGTCGCATCTCGATGGGTTCGTCGACGAGGCAGTCGAAATCCTCTCACAAAGCGCATGGGCAACAGCAGGCAATCGCCTCAAGGCCATCCGCCGCGGTCTCGAGCGCCGCACGATAGAGGTAAGCGCCGCCGTTGAGGTGCTACGGCACGTGCAGAGATAGCAGCACTGCCCCCTAAGTTGCGGTGAAATAGGGACTGTTTGGCGGTTTTAAACGCTTAAACAGTCCCTATTTCACCGCAACTTACAGTGGGCGGCCTCGGTCGGTACTGCTGCGTCAGCCGAGGCCGCTGCATCGTTAGCGCTGAACGTAGGCGCGAACCAGCTCGTAGGTGTTGCGCACGCCGTCGATGTGGCTGCGCTCGTAGTTGTGGCTCGCGTACACGCCGGGGCCGATCAAGCCGTGACGGATGTCGTAGCCGGCAGAGAGCGTGGCCTCGACGTCCGAGCCGTAATGCGGGTACACGTCGATGGCGTAATCGAGCTCAAGCTCGCGCGCGATGTTGGACAGCGTGGTTACCAGGTCGTAGTTGTAAGGACCGCCCGAATCCTTGGCGCAAATCGACACCATGCGCTCGGTGCAACCCAGGTCGTCGCCCACGCAGCCCATGTCAACGCTGATCATCTCGCGCGTGTCGGCCGGCACGAAAGCACCGCCGTGGCCGACCTCCTCGTACACGGTAAAGAGCAGGGACACCTTGCGCGAAAGCGACACCTCGCCGTCAGCAACGGCGCGGGCCAGACCCAGCAGAATCGACGCCGACAGTTTGTCATCCAGGAAGCGGCTCTTGATGTAGCCGCTCTCCGTCACCGTGGTACGCGGATCCATAGCGATGATGTCGCCGGTCTGAATGCCCAGCTCAAGCACATCGTCCTTGCTGTCGACATTCTCATCGAGCAGGATTTCCATGTTCTTCTCGATGGTCTTGACCGGCTCGTCGGCCACGTGCGCCGAAGGCTCGGTGTTGAGGACCACGCCCGTGTACACATTGCCGTCACGCGTGTAGACAGTGCAGTTCTCGCCATCGGCCGTAGACCACTGGTGCCCACCAAGCGTCGTGGGACGCAGGCGGCCATTGTCCTTAATGGAGCGCACCATGGCGCCCAGGGTATCGACATGGCTCGCCAACACGAGCGGCTCACCCTCACCGCCAAGCTCGACCAGCACGTTGCCCTTATTGGAACGCTCGGGGCCAAAGCCCATATCGCGCAGGGTCTCCATCAGATAATCAGTGGCCGCACGAGTATAGCCCGTAGGCGAGGCAATAGAAGTCAGCGTCTTAAGCTGTCCAGCGATATATGAGAGCGTAGAATCCATCTTGGACACCAAAGTCACCCTTTCATGTCGAATTAAACCCACAGCAACAATACCACCGCGAACCATCTTTTTACCTAGCGAGATGACCCATCGAGCTCCCCAGAACTGCGCCCGCCACGATAACGAGCCGGCGGGGCCCTGCCCGTTAGCCCCACAATCTTTCCGCAGGACGGAGGAAGCCCCCGCCGCGCGTAGTGCGCAGCGGGGGCTTCCGACATGTCCGAGGACGATTCTGGGGCTAACGGGCGGGGCCCGCCGAACCAGGTTAAGCAGCCGGGCAGATCTTCTTGAAGAGCTCGATGACGTCGTCGAGCGTCGCCTCGCGCGGGTTGCCCGGGAAGCAGGCATCGGCCATGGCGTCCTTGGCCAGGACCTCGATCTCGTCAGCCTTCATGGCCTCGCAGACGTGCGGGATGTTCACGTCGGCGGAAAGCTGCTTGACGGCGGCGATAGCGGCGTCAGCAGCCTCGTCGGTGCTCATGCCCGTGGTGTCAACGCCCATGGCAACGGCGACCTTGGCCAGGCGCTCGGTGCAAACCGGCTTGTTGAACTCCATGGCGATCGGCAGCAGCATGGCGCAGGCGACACCGTGCGGGGTATCGTAGTGAGCGGACAGGGTGTGAGCCATGGCGTGATCGATGCCCAGGCCGACGTTAGAGAAGCCCATGCCGGCGACATACTGACCAAGAGCCATGCCCTCGCGGCCGGAGCCGGGCTGACCGGACTTGGCCTCGGCGACGGAGTCGCGCAGGTTCTCGCTGATCAGCTTAATAGCCTCAAAGTGGAACATGTCGGAGAGCTCCCAAGCGCCCTTGGTGGTGTAGCCCTCGATGGCGTGGGTCAGAGCGTCCATACCGGTGGAAGCAGTCAGGCCGGCGGGCATGGAAGCCATCATATCGGGGTCGACGACGGCGACCTCGGGGGCGTCGTTGGTGTCGACGCACACGAACTTGCGGACCTTCTCGGGGTCAGTGATGACGTAGTTGATGGTCACCTCGGCGGCGGTACCGGCGGTCGTCGGCACAGCGATGGTGAACACGGCGTGGTTCTTAGTGGGAGCAACGCCCTCGAGGCTGCGGACATCGGCGAACTCGGGGTTGTTGATGATGATGCCGATAGCCTTGGCGGTGTCCATGGAGGAGCCGCCACCGATGGTCACGATAGCGTCAGCCTCGGCGGCCTTAAAGGCCTCGACGCCGTCCTTGACGTTCTGGATAGTGGGGTTGGGCTTAATCTCGGAGTAGAGGCTCCAAGCAATGCCGGCAGCGTCGAGCTCGTCGGTCACCTTAGCGGTAACGCCAAACTTGACCAAATCGGGGTCGGAGCAGACAAAGATCTTCTTGTAGCCGCGACGCTGGAGCTCGCCGGGGATCTCCTTGATGGCGCCGGAACCATGGTAAGAAATGGTGTTGAGAACGAAACGATTAGCCATTGATAGCCTCCTATCGTGCGCGGGGCACCCGTTACGCCCCGCACTATAAGTCCCATCCTAACGCTTTTGAAACAAAAAACACGCGAGAACATCAAAAGTGTTAAAGCGTTTCAACAACTGGTATCGTCACCACCAGACCACTAAACAAAAAGGGGCGGCCGAGATGGCCGTCCCCTCCCCATTATCGATCTATCTGACAAGGGGACTGCCCCCTTGCCACATCCTGCCGCTATTTTTGGCAGGCGTCTTTCCAATCTTCGCAGGCGCGTTTCCAGCGAGAGCGCAAGTCACGCTCGCGGTCGATAAACATAATGCCAAACGCGACAAACAGCAGCACGCTCGCCACCGCAATGGCGTGCAGGCCTATGCGCTCGATGCACCAATTGCCCAGCACGGCGCCAAACACAAAGGTGAAGATCACGCCAAAGTACAGCAGGCCGTTTTCCAAAAAGCCACGCCTATGGGTGATGATGTAGTCGTCCACGTTTTGCAAGGCATTACGCAGATTGCCGATGCACATAGTCGTGGCGATGCCGTGTCCATGAATCTTGCGGAAGCTCTCGACCTGCATACCGCAGGCAAACGACGTGAGGCAGTTGGCGAGCAGGTTGAAATCGCCACCCGGGATAAAGCTCACGCCCAGCAAGATAACGGCTTCAAAGAACACCGTCACCTGACGCCAGTGGATCACGCTGCCAAAACGCTCGTGTACCAGGTCGGCAAGCATAATACCCACGGCAAACGACACCACAGGGAAGAAGTAGCGCCCCGCAAGTGCCCAATTGCCCTCCGAGATGCTCACGCCCACGAGCAGGATGTTGCCCGTCTGCGCGTTGGCGAAAACATGATCGCGCCCAATGTACGAATACACATCCATAAAGCCACCGGCGAGCGCCAAGATGATGCCCAGCTCAATAGACTCCGATATCTGTTTGGCACGCTGCATCGTCGTGCATCCTCCTTGTTGACGACTCTCTCGTGCGTTGGCGGACATATAGCCGCCGTTCATACTGTAACCCATTGACAACATGGCGTGGGCGCGAGACGGCCCCTTCGACACGGGGATACACAGTCTGGAAACAAACGGCACCCGCATCGGCACGCCGATCCGCCAGCCCATGTACTCCACCAGTCTTTTTAGCGCCGTCCCAAAAAGACTGGTTACAATTACGTGCAGCATACTAACAACGGGAGGAATCGTGGCAAAAAAGCCCCAGGACGCTCAGCACAACCAGCACGGCAAGCATGCCCAGCGCGGCCAGCAGCAAAAGCGCAGCGGTAAGGCGCAGGCCACGGCCTCCCCCGCCACCCGGGTCGCGCACACCCCGGCAGCGCCCGCCCGTCCCTGGCGCCCGGACCGCGATAAGTTCCTCCCCGTCAGCCGCGGCGACATGGATGCGCGCGGCTGGGACCAGTGCGACTTTGTCTACATCTGCGGCGACGCCTACGTGGACCATCCCAGCTTTGGTATGGCCATCGTCAGCCGCGTGCTCGACGCGCACGGCTACAAAGTGGGCATCATCTGCCAGCCCGACTGGACAGACCCCGCCAGCATCACCGTGCTCGGCGAGCCGCGCCTGGGCTTTCTCGTCAGTGCCGGTAACATGGACTCCATGGTCAACCACTATTCGGTGACCAAGCACCGCCGCCACACCGACGCCTATACCCCCGGTGGCGAGGAGGGGCACCGTCCCAACCGAGCCGTCACGGTCTACGGTAACCTCATCCGCCAGACGTTCAAGGACGCTCCCATCATTATCGGCGGCATCGAGGCAAGCCTGCGTCGCCTGGCCCACTACGACTACTGGCAGGACAAACTCAAGCGATCGGTGCTGCTCGACTCGGGCGCCGACATCCTCATCTACGGCATGGGCGAGCACGCGATCGTCGAGATCGCCGACGCGCTCGACGCGGGACTGCCCGTCGATCAGATTACCTATATCAATGGCACCGTCTACCGCACCAGCTCGCTCGACGAGGTCTACGACTACGACCTGCTGCCCAGCTGGGACGACCTTGTCGCCGACAAGCTCAACTACGCGCGCAGCTTTAACGTGCAGCAGCAGAATATGGACCCCATCACCGGGCATCGCCTGGTAGAGCCCTACCCCAATAGCGTCTATGTGGTGCAGAATCCGCCGTCGGCGACGCTCACCACCGATGAGATGGACGAGGTGGCCGAGCTCCCCTACGCACGCGACTGGCACCCCGATTACGACGCAGCGGGCGGCGTACCGGCCTTTGCCGAGATCAAGTTTTCCATTAGCTCCAACCGCGGCTGTTTTGGCGAGTGCTCGTTTTGCGCCCTCACCTTCCACCAAGGCCGCGTGCTGCAGATGCGCAGCCACGACTCGATCATGCGCGAGGCCGAGCTGCTCACGCACGACCCCGAGTTTAAGGGCTACATCAACGACGTGGGTGGACCGACGGCCAACTTTAGCCGTCCCGCCTGCGACAAGCAGCTCAAGCACGGCGTATGCAAGAACAAACGCTGCCTGTGGCCGAGCGTATGCAAGAACATGGTGGTCGACGAGAGCGGCTACACGCAGCTGTTGCGCGACCTGCGCCAGCTGCCGGGTGTCAAGAAGGTCTTTGTCCGCAGTGGCATCCGCTTTGACTACACCATGGCCGATGCCTCGGACGAGTTTTTGCGCGAGCTGCTGGAACACCACGTCTCGGGCCAGCTGCGCGTAGCGCCCGAGCACGTGAGCGATGCGGTGCTCTCCGTAATGGGCAAGCCGAGCCGCGCCGTCTACGATGCGTTCTGCCGTAAATTTGAACGCTTGAACCGCGAATACGGACTCAAGCAGTACGTGGTGCCGTATCTGATCTCGAGCCATCCCGGCTCGACCATGAAGGAAGCCGTGGACCTTGCCGAGGCCGTGCGCGACATGGGTTATATGCCCGAGCAGGTGCAGGACTTCTACCCCACGCCGTCCACCATGTCGACCTGCATGTACTACACCGGCGTGGACCCACGCACCATGAAGCCGATCTATGTGGCGCGCGACCCGCACGAGAAGGCCATGCAACGCGCGCTCATCCAATATCGCAAGCCCGAGAACTACAAGCTCGTGCGCGAGGCGCTGGAGAAGGCCGGGCGGCGTGACCTGATCGGCTATACCAAGCATTGTCTGATTCGCCCCGTGCCACCACGCCCAGGCGAGACATCGACCAGCGGCGGACATGGGACCGGCAAGAAGGGTGGCAAACCGCACGGTGGCGCTGGCGGCAAGGGGCCCAAGGGCGACAAGGGCCACAGCGGTATGTCGCGTGCGCAGAACACCGCAGGGCGCAATCGTGCGGCCCAGGGGCGTCAGGGCGCCAACGGCGGCGGTCGCCGTAACTAGCGTGGTGAGGGCCAGCCGGCGTCTCTTGGCCAGCCGGCGTCCTTTCATCGGCCAAGCGTGTTTTCCCTAAGGGAAACACGCTTGGGCTGTCTCCAGTCGTGATTTCCCTAGGGGGAACACGCTCAGACACACCTAGCCGTGTTTTCCTTAGGGGAATCACGCTTGCTGGTAGGGACGATCCGTCTGGCACGCCTGCCCGAGCGACCGCATCGCCTCTACCAGCACAAAGCCGGCGATGGCAACCGTGACCACCACGTCGAGCGGCGTGTTCACAAACCACAGCAGGCCCATGAGATACGACCCGGCGTTAAAGGCAAAATGCAGCAGGATCGTGTAGCGGAGCTTTCCGGTGGTCACGAGCACCCAGCCAAAGACCAGACCGGCGGCACCCGCGTAGCAACCCTGCACCCAATTCATGTGCATAAAACCGAAGATTGCTGCCTGCAGTACGATTGCCGCGGCGACGCCCCAGGTACTCGGGGCCGCCCAGGGCACCATGGCGCCGTCCTGTGCGCTCGCACGACGTCGGCGTTTCCAGAGCGGACGGCACTGCAGATTAAACGCTCGGAGCGAAAACTCAAAAATGATACCGCGCACCAGCAGCTCTTCACAAAACGGAGCGCCGAGCACCGTGGTCAGGACGGCCAGATAGCTCGTGTCGCCCATGCCCGTCTCCTCGACAAGTTCGCTATAATCGGCCGCGGCATCAGGCAACAGCGACAGCACAGCGTCGGTCACGTAGCCAACGACCACCTGCAGGGCAAGACCGATCACGATAACGCAGGCGATGCGTTTCCACGCCCCACGCGCTCCCCCGCCAAGCGGGCGCTCGCCCTGCCAGCGCGCCATAAACGAGCGCGGCCACAGATAACGCCACCACAGCAGCGCCATCAAAAACGACGCCGTCTGAGCGGTAGCCTGGAACCATTGGATATCGAGATTGTCGATCGGATAGCCCGTCAGCACCGATACGGCATCGAGAACTGAAAACAGAACCACGCTCAGGGCTATATCGGCAGCGACAACGCCAAAACAGGCAAGCGCCCAAATCATCGCATTGAGCATGCCAACCTCCTCAAAACCGTTCCCTAGTTCTACCACAACTCGGCAGAGGGCTGATCCCATGGGGACGGAGGAAAACGGATCACTTATTGATGAGAATCGGGCGCGGTGCCAAAAGCCCCGTTGGGCGAGATGTCGAACGGGAAGGTGCCGCAGCGATTGAACGCGGCGATAAACATGCGGATGGCGTTGGACGGCGTGGTACCCACGAGCTGGGTTGCCGCCGCGAAGGCCGCCTTCTCCTCGGGCAAGACCTTCGCGACAACCGGGGTCATGTGTTCTGCCATGGCGCTTCCTTTTTGAAACGACGGTGATGCGGATAGATGCGGGCCACGCGGCTGGGCGACGGGCTGTGAAGGCAACCCGATTGGCCCGCATCTGGAGTTTGTTTCTGCGGCGTTGGTATTACTTGGTATTCCTAAGTATTACCCCGCAGATAGAATACCACACCTGACCCCATGGGGACGGAGGAAAATGGATCATTTTGTTACTGAATTTGTATTTAGAGCGTGATGATGTCCAGGATATCGAGGGCCTGAGCGTCAGCGGCATCGTGCGTGGCAAGCAACAGCATGCGGCCGTCGAGCAAGTCGAGCACGACCTCGGCGCATGCGTCGCGCGCAGCGGTATCTAAACCGGTAAAGGGCTCGTCCAGAATCACCGCGTCACCTGGGCACAGCAGGGCTCGGGCAATCTCGACGCGACGGCGCTGCCCGCCCGAGAGCTCGGCCACATGAACATGTACATCGACCCCCGGTACCAGCAGGCGCAACAGGGCTGCGGCACTCGAGGCATCCACGCGCGCGTCGGCGCACACCAGCACGTTATCCAGGGCAGAAACGTCCTCGACCAGGCGTACATCCTGAAACACCATGGAACACGGTATGCACTCCCCCGCCGCCAGCGCAAGCAACGTCGACTTGCCCACACCCGAGGCGCCCATCACGCAGGTGTGCCCACCGGCGGGCACGCGAAGCACCAGTCCGTCGAGCGCCGGCGCCCAGGGCGCACGATCGCCCACGGCAAGCGCAAGCTCCGCCGCAGCGCCGGCGCCAGCAGATCCGGCCGCACGTCCGCGAGGACCACGCCCATGCGCCCGCACGGCAATACGCCACGCCGCGGGCCCCGAAGCCCGCAGCAACCACACCAGCACGCGCTCGCATGCCCACGATGCCGCCACGACCAACACGGTCCACGCCAGCAGATCAGCCGTCTCGATGAGCAGCTTCGCCTGATAGATGCGCTCGCCCACGGTGCCCGCCGCCATGCCGATCAGCTCCGCCGCCACGCCGGCCTTCCAGCTCATGCCGATCACGGCGCGGGCGCACGAAAGCACAAACGGCAGGACTTCGCGCCAGGTGTGGGCGCAAAACAGTCGCCAGCCCCGCACGCCATGCAGGCGGAACATCTGCTCCAGCGGCCTATCCGCTTGCGTCAAACCCTCGACCAGCGAAAAATACACGCCCGGCAGCGCCATCAAAAAGACCGCTGCAACGCTCACGCGCGCCGACCCCAGCCAAATGAGCAGCAGGACCACCACGCAGGCAACCGGCGTCGCCTTAACAAACGAAAGCGCCGGCGCCACCAAGCGGGCAAACGCCTGCGAGCGCGACGAAATTCCGGCCAGCAAACCACCGCACACCGCGGCAAGCGCCAGCCCGCCCAAGATTCGCGCACCCGAGCCCACCAGAATCGCCCACGTGCCGGCATCGCATACCAACCGCAGCAACACCACCACGACAGCGCCCGGCCCCGGCAAAATCAACGGCTGCGCCACCAACGCCGCCGCAAAGACCCACGCGGCAAGCCAAAAGGCGGCAACGGCACCTGCTGCCGCCACCGCCTTCATACGCTCTGTCATTTGTCGAGCAAACGCACGCACGGGCTACTCCATGTAGTAGAAATCATCGGACGGGAGCTTGCCGCCCACGGCACTCGAGTCCGCATCGGCCAGCACCTTCAAGTACCCACCGAGCGCCGCCTTCATATCCTTCCCCGTCTGGCACACGAGCATGCACCCGGGAATCGCCTTTTCGGCAATCGTGGCGTTATCCACGATGCCCGCATCGACCACGGCTTGAGCCCAGTCCGCCGGCGCCGCATTGACAGCCTTAACGCTCGCCGCATGGCAACTCAAGAATTCCGCTACGGCCTCGGGATGCTCCTCGGCAAAGGCCCGGCGCACCACGGTCACGCCCGTCAGCAAGCGCGAACCCGTGTCACCCGCCAGCTCATCCCACACATCGGTCAGGCTCACCGGTGCCGACAGCCTGCCTTCGCTCTTTGCGATGGCAGCAGTCTTGAACGGCTCGGGCAACACGCCCACGGCAGTCGGGTCGGCAAGCAGGGCCGACAGCACCTCGGTGGGCTCGCTCTTAAACTCGAGCGTCACCTGACCGGCCAGGCCCGCGCGCTCCAGCAGGTAGTTCATGACGTACTCTGGCGTGGCGCCCTTGCCCGTCATGTAGACGGTACGACCCGCCAGGTCACCAAACGAGGCCACACTCGCGTCGCCTGTCACCACATTCAGCACGCCCAGCGTGTTGATGTCGATGACCTGCACCGCGCCCTCGGTCTTGTTGTAGAGAACGCTCGCCACGTTGGCGGGCACCAGGGCAATGTCGATATCGCCCTGAATGACCTTGGGCACGATCTCGTCGGCGGCAGTGTTGATCGCAAAGTCGAACTCGTTGTCCGTCTCGCCATCGGCCGCCCGGTCCATAAACTGCACCAGACCCATCGACGTCGGTCCCTTGAGCGAGGCGACGTGCACCTCAACCGGCTCTGCAGCAGCACCGGCGCCGTCCGTGGCAGCCGAGCCCGCGGCGGACCCGGCACCGGCAGACCCGCCACCACAACCAACCAGCGCAAGCGACAACGCACCCGCGGCAAGCGCCGAGGCAAACCCCCGGCGCGTCATCTCAACATTAAACGCGCGCATCGTTAGCACACCCCCTCGTTGGGCATCGACCAGGCGTGATGGTCGGTATGCAGCAGCTCCTCGGCCAGCGGCGAAAGCGGCGCACCCAAGAACTCGCGATAGCACGCCTGGACATCGGGATTCTCGTGCGAGAAGCGAATGTCCGCCTTCGCATCCAGGCCCCACAGTACCTGGCCACGCTCGGCCGCCAGCTCGCAGCCGTCATGGATGGGCTGACCGCCGCCACCGACACAGCCGCCCGGGCATGCCATAACCTCAACGAAGTCATAGCTCGCACGGCCGTCGCGAATCGCGTCGAGCAGGCGGGCGGCGTTGCCCAGCCCGTGCGCCACGGCGACGCGCACCTTGGTGCCATCGATATCGGCGACAGCCTCCTTCCAGCCGTCGAGTCCGCGCACATCGGTAAAAAAGTCCGCATCGGGATTCTTGCCCGTCACCAGGCAATATGCCGAGCGCACGGCAGCCTCCATCACGCCGCCCGTGGCGCCAAAGATCATACCCGCGCCCGTGCCGAAGCCCAGCGGCGTATCGAGCGGCTCCTCGGTAAGCGTGTCGACGCTCACGTGGCTCGCACGGATCATGCGCACCATCTCGCGCACCGTCAGTGCAACGTCCACATCGGGCGCGCCGCCCTTGCCCACCATGCTCGGCAGCGCGCACTCGGCCTTCTTGGCCGTGCACGGCATCACGGACACCACAAACAGGCGCTCGGGCTCCACGCCCAGCACCTTGGCGTAGTAGGTCTTGGCGATGGCGCCGAACATCTGCTGCGGCGACTTTGACGTGGACAGGCTGTCGACAAACTCGGGGTAACGTGCCTTCACAAAGCGCACCCAACCCGGGCAGCAGCTCGTAAACATGGGCCAGCCGCGGCTATCGCCCTCACCCTTGGCAGCGACACCCAGGCGCTCGAGCAGCTCGGAGCCCTCCTCCATAATGGTGAGGTCGGCCGAGAAATCGGTGTCGAACACGTACTCAAAGCCAACGCGGCGCAGCGCGCAAGCCAGGCGCTCAACGGTGGCCTCCTCGCGCGGAATGCCGAGTTCCTCGCCCCAGGCGCTGCGCACGGCCGGCGCGATCTGAACCAGCACGATCTTGTCGGGATTAGCGAGCGCGTCAAACACGGTCTCGGTGTCGTCGCGCTCGCGCAGCGCGCCCGTCGGGCAATGCGTGATGCACTGGCCGCATGCGACGCAATCGGTCTTGCCGATCGGCGCGCGTCCGCGGGTACCCACGGCGGTATGCGTGGCGCGGTTGGTCAGGTCCCAAATCCCCAGGCCCTGCACACTCTCGCACACCTTGATGCAGCGCATGCATTTAATGCACTTGTCGTTTTCGCGGATGATGGGAAAATCGAAATCCCAGCCCTCGCCCGCCAAATGCCTTTGATATGGCAGATAGAAAATGCCCAGGTCATTGGCGATGGTCTGCAGGTTGCAGTTGCCGCTGCGCACACAGCTCGTGCACTGCGAATCGTGCTGGGACAGCAGCAGCTGCACGTTGGTGCGACGCGCCTCGCGGGCCTTGGGGCTGTTGGTGTGGACCACCATGCCGTCGAGCACGTAGTTGTTGCAGGCGGCAACTAGCTGGTCGCAGCCCTCAACCTCGACCACGCACACGCGGCAGCCCCCGATCTCGTTTAGATCGCGCAGGTAGCACAGGGTGGGAATCTGAATACCAACGGACTTGGCCGCATCCAAGATCGTGGTGTGCTCGGGAACCACGACCTCGCAATTATCGATAGTGAGCTTGACCATATTGTGCGCTCCGTTTTCGGTGTTGTCGCTGACGGTGGTTTTGTTGGGCTCTACCATTCCAGGTTCCTCCCTCCGCGGAACGCGCCAAAGCCAAAGTGATCGCAGCGCAGGCAGCGGCTTGCCTCCTGGCGTGCCTCCTGCTCGGTGAGACCCTGCTCGACCAGATTCCAATCGTGGATGCGCTCGCCGGCCTCGCGCTCGCCCAGCTCGCAGCGGCCGCACTCGTGCTTGCCCTTAAACTGAACGGTCGGTAGCTCCACGTCGAGCTTGATCTTGTGGTCGAAGCCCAGGTAGTGGTCGATGTTTGCCGACGCCACGCGACCGGCATTGATGGCGCGGATGACGGTGGCGGGACCGGTCTGGCAGTCGCCGCCGCTAAAGAGGCCGTCGAAGTTGGGCACGGCGCCGTCCGAATCGGTGACAATGCAGCCCCCCTTGCAGGCAATGCCCATCTCCTCAAACGGCTTGGAATCGATGTCCTGACCAATGGCGACGAACACGCGCTCGCAGGGGATGACGCGCTCGGGCGTGGCGGCGGCACGCGGAGCCGGACGACCGCGACGGGGCTCACCGATAATCTGCGGCTGCACGCGCAGACCGTTCACGCGGCCGTCCTCGCCCGTCTCGATAGCGAGCGGAGCCGTCAGCTCCAGCACCTCACAGCCCTCGGCCTGGGCACCGGAGATCTCGGCGTCCTGGGCCGTCATATCGCAGATACGACGGCGGTAGACGATGCTTACCTTTTCGGCACCGCAGCGCACGGCAGAGCGAGCCACATCCATGGCAACGTTGCCGCCGCCGATGACGCACACGCGCTGGCCGCTCAGGTCGGGCAGTTCGTCATCGCCGATGGCGCGCAGCATCTTGACGGCCGATTCCACGCCGGGCGCCTCTTCACCCGGAAGGCCGAGCTTCTTATCGCTGTGGGCACCGATGGCCAGGTAGACGGCATCGAACTCGTCGCGCAGGCGGGCGAGCTCCTCGCCGTTCACGGAGTGGTCGAGCTCCGCGTCGATACCGGCGCTCAAGATCCAGTCGATCTCGGCCTGCAGGCGCTCGCGCGGCAGACGATAGCTGGGGATGCCGTAACGCAGCATGCCGCCCAAGTGGTGACGTTGCTCAAAGATGGTCACCTTATGGCCCATCACGGCCAAGTAGTAAGCGCAGGAAAGACCGGCCGGGCCGCCGCCGATCACGGCGACGCGCTTCCCGGTGTTGTCCACTACATGCGGTTTATGGTCGTTGAGGTCACTGTGCTCAACGGCAAAACGCTTGAGGGCGAGGATGTTCATGGGATCGTCGACCATGCCGCGACGGCAGTGCATCTCGCAGGGATGCTCGCACACTAGGCCGCAGACGAGCGGCAGCGGATTGTTCTTGCGGATGACCTTGACGGCATCGGCATAGCGGCCGGCCTCGACGAGCGAAATGTACCCGGGAATGTCGACGTGCGCCGGGCAGCCCGAGACGCACGGGACGCGGGCCTCGCGGTCAAAGCCGCAGGAGTGCTCGCGGATGTGGTGCTCGAAGTCGTCGCGGAAGCCGCGAATGGCCGTAAGCGCCATGGCACCGGCCTCGTAGCCGATGGCGCAGTCGCTCGAAAGGTAGATGGTGCGGGCCGTGCGCTCAATAAGGTTGAGCGTGGACTCATCGGCGCGCCCTTCGAGCACATCAGCGAGCAGGTCACTCAGCGCGCTCAGGCCCACGCGACAGGGCGTGCACTTGCCGCAGCTCTGGGTGGAGCAAAGGTTGACGAGCGCTGCCGTAAACTCAACGGGACACGGGGCGAGCGAGCTCACCGCCAAACGGCGTCCGAGCGCATCGTGCAGGTCGTCCATGACGGCCTGAGCGTGGCTGCGTTCCATTACATGCAGTCGAGCCATAAGATCCCCTCTCACATGGCAGCCCGGAGGCGAGGCCGAGCGAAGTTGCTACACGCAACACACTGACCTATAAAGTTGTTTGGCAGCAACACGGTTCGGCAGGCGGTATGAAACGTCGTCCCCAGCGGTGAAATAGAACATTACCGCAGATAAATGCCATATCTGATAAAACGCGTTACCAAAGGACAATGCCCATGTGGGCAAATAACACCTTACTATTTTTCCTATCTGATCCGTTTTCCTCCGTCCCCAAGGAGTCATGTGATCCGAAGGGGACGGAGGAAACCGGATCATTTTTGGCACAAAAGAGTCAGGCCACCATGCACCAATCATGAGTTGCGGTGAAATAGGGACTGAAAAGCCGCTCAAAAGGCCAAAACAGTCCGTATTCCACCGCAACTTCAAGACGTTGGTGCATATGGACCTGTCCCCCCCTTGCACCAAAAAGGGCCCCGAGCATAGTCTGCTCGGGGCCCAAACTCGTCTCGCCTTACCGCGAGACGCGTATGCTACTTGCGCTTGCCGCCGCCGTCACCGGGACGACGGGAGCTGCCGCCGCGCTTGCCGCCACGGCTGTTGCCATAGCTGCCACGGTTATCGCGACCGCCGGCGCGGCCGCCACGGGAGCCGGCCTGGTTGCCGCCACGACCACCACGATAGCCGCCGCGGCGCTCCTCGCGGGTATCGTCGTAGTTGCGCCAATCATCGCGACGATCGCGGCTGGCACGCGGATCGCGACGATCGCGCGACTCACCAGAACGCCCAGCGCCGCTGCGCCCACCATTGCCGCGAGCACCCTCGCGACGTTCGCCGCCACGGCCGCTGCGCTCTTCAAAGCGCTTGCCGCCACGGGATTCACCGCTGCGGGTGCCACGCTCGCCGCGACCCTCGCCGCCACGACGCTCGTCACGGCCACCGCGCTCGTCATTGCGACCGGAACGACGACGATCGCCCGAGCCACGCTTGCCGCCACGCGAACCACGGCCCTCGTCCTCGCGCTCAACACGGCGACGACCGCCGCGGTCCTCGTCCTCGCGACGACGACGATGCGCCTCGCCCTGGAACTGCTTGGCACGGCGCTCCGCACGGTTGCCGCGCGGGGCCTGCTCGACGGCACCGGCACCGCCGCGCTCCTCGGCAGCCACCTCGCGGGCCACGCTCTCCACGGCCTCGTCCACGCGAGCCTGAACGCCCTCGCGCACGCGGGTCTTGCCGCCGCGCTTGGGACGGCTCGGACGCTCGCCGTCGCCGCGACGCTCGTCGCGACCGCGGTTGGAACGACCGGCCACATCGCCGTAGTCATCGCCGTTGCGTTTGCCGTCGCGACGCGCCTGCTCAAGCTTCTTCTTGCTCTTGGACTTGCCGCGCTTGGTCTTCTTCTTCACCTTAAAGGCCGCAGGGTCGCGCTCGGGATCAACCGCAGGCGGGTTGGAACCCACATGCAGGTCGCCTGCCTCGTAGATGTCGGCGGTCTTGTCCATGAGCTTCTCAATCTCGTAGAACTCGTCAACGTCCTGCTCGGTCACAAACGTGATGGCCCAGCCCAGCTCGCCGGCGCGGCCCGTGCGGCCAATACGGTGGATATAGTCGGTCGGCTCGGCCGGCACGTCAAAGTTCACGACGTAGCGCACGTCGCTGATGTCGATGCCGCGGGCGAGCACGTCGGTTGCCACCAGCACGTCGACGGTGCCGTCGCGGAAGGCAGAAAGCGCGCGCTCGCGCTGGGCCTGGCTGCGGTTGCCGTGAATCGCGGCGGCCTTGATGCCCTTGCGCTCCAGACGACGGCAGCAGCTGTCGGCACGGTGCTTGGTGCGCATAAAGACGATAGTGCGCTCCGGGCCCTCCTTTTTGAGGAACTCGGGCAACAGGTTATTCTTGGCCTCGATGGACACCGGGAACACAAACTGGTCGACGGTGTCGGCGGTCGACGTGGCAGGTGCGATCTCCACGCGAGCCGGGTCGCTCACCAGGTCGGTGATCTCGCCCACGGCCTCCTCGTCGAGGGTCGCCGAGAACAGCAGCGTCTGGCGCTCGGCCGGCGTCTCGCGCACAATGCGGCGGACGGCGGGCAAAAAGCCCATGTCGAGCATGCGGTCGGCCTCGTCGAGCACCAGGACCTTGACCTCGTCCAGGTGGCAGGCGCCCTGCTCGATCAGATCGACCAGACGGCCCGGCGTTGCGACCAGGATGTCGCAGCCGTACTTGAGCGCCGCGGTCTGCGGCTTGTAGCTCACGCCGCCCACGACGGTCACGGCAACATGGCCGGTGACGTCGGCGATCTTGCTCGCGACCTCGTCAATTTGCTGGGCAAGCTCGCGCGTAGGGGTGATGACGAGCATCACGGGGCCGCGGCCGTTGCCCTCGGGCTTTTTAGCACCGCGACGGCGGTTGCGGCCGCCGCGCTCGCGCACGGGTTTGGGAGGAGCGATGTGCTCCAGATTGTTCATGGTCGGCAGCAAAAAGGCGGCCGTCTTGCCGGTGCCAGTCTGAGCGGCGGCAAGCAAGTCGCGGCCCTCGAGCACCACGGGGATCGAACCGGCTTGCACGGGCGTCGGCGCTGTGTAGCCCAGGTTCTCGATAGCACGAAGCATTTCGTCGGAAAGGCCCAGCTCGTCAAAGGCGGGCAGGCTCTCGGTAGCGGACTCGACGGCCTGGGCGGCGTTGGCCTCATCGGCGGCATCGAAGGCAGCCTGGGCCATAGCCTCGCGGGTCTCGTCCAGAATCTCGGCGTCGGTGACGTCGGATACAGAATTACGCATATTGTTGTTGTTCCTTATCTGCACGCGCAATGGGCACGGCATGCGGCCGCGCGGGCGTGCTTGGTAGTGCGCTAATACATACAAAAACGGGTGCGCACAGAGAGGACGTTGCTCAGCACGCTGGCGATCGCTTTGGCAGCCCTATCACGCGCCGTCCAGACGCAGCAGCTCTAAGCGATGGAGCAGATTCGCCGCCGGTTAGTATACCCGTGCTTCGCATGCCCCCACGTAAACCACAGATGACGAGGCGGACGCGGCGGGTCCGGACCGATTGTCTCAATCTGTAACAGTTACGGAGCAAAACCGGGTCTACACGTTACAGATCGAGACATTCAGTCAGCCCCATGGTTAACATCTCAATCTGTAACAACTAGACCCCGTATTCCCCGCCAGATGTTACAGATCGAGATAAACGTGCCGATCACCAAACCCGACAGGCAACAAAAAAGGACCGGACATCCAGCCATCACAGCTGGAACGTCCGGCCCCGTCAAACGTCAACTAGGGAAGCTGAACCAACAGATCACAGCCTCTACTCTGCGTCTGGGTCCTTAAAGTTCTTGGGATCCAAGACCATGCAGGTGTAGGTGATGTCATGCTCATCGTCGGGAATGGGCTCAAACCCGTTCTTGCCAAAGAAGTCGATGAGCAAATGCGCGAGCTTAATCGGATCCGCATCAGCATCGTCAAAGAGATATCCGCTCAGATCCAGGAATGTAGGCTGCTGTTCGCCCTCGCTCTCCCAGTATCCCAACAGGGCGTCGTGCACCAGGCGCGCGCCATAGCCGTTACCGCGGTAGTCGGGGTCAACATACACATGGCTCAAAAACGTCGACGTGTACTCGTTGAGTGGGTGCTCCGTAACGGCATCCGGCAGGTCGGGGTCATCTGCACCGCCCGTCACGCAAAAGCCGACCAGTTCGTCATCGGCAAAGACGCCCCAGAGGTAACAGTTCTCTTCGCCTCCATCGCCGTCCTCGTCCTCCTCCTCAATGTAGTCCGCATATGCCTCATAGACCTCGTAACCAAACTGCTCATCCAGATCGACCATATCGTCGACGTCGTCGGGACCTAAAGCCCTTACTTCAACCTCGGCCATTGTCCTGTCCTTTCTCTTATATCTTTAGGACGAGTTGAGCATACGGCGTTGTTCCAGAAATCCGTTGCGCAACAAAGAGCGCTGCCTCAAGCAACCGACCAACTCGTCAACAACACCGCATTCTCAAAAATCCTTGATGTTGCGCAACAGAATCATATTTCGCGGCTCCAGAATACGAATTGCCGAAAGACAGCCGAAACCATCAATTGGAAAGGAACTACAATGGCACTTAAGCTCTCTAACCTCGAGTACAGCAATGATCTCGGAGATCCGATTGTCACCTCGGTCGGAAATCGCTCAATCGAGGACTGCATCACCATTGCCAACGATGCTCTCAACAGCCTCGCGGCTAATTCTCCCTACAGCTATAAGATCAGTGTTGGCAAGATCAAGGTAGTCGATGGCGGTCTCTTCAAAAAGACGCAGATTCCCGCGCTTCAGATTTTCGCATACGGAATGCAGTCCCAGGTTTGGGCAACGTACGTTTGCGTCCTCCAGGGTTCTGACCTCAAGACCTACCGCTGCCCGAGCACACGCGCCGAAGCGGCAGAGCAGGCTGTAAGGGCCGCCGAGGAGCAGGCAAACATGATGGACGAAGACGGTCCCGCCCTCAACAACATGCTGAACCGCGGAATCGGAAAAGGCTTTGCCAAAAAGGCCGAAAAGCTCGTCGACGACACCGACATTGCAGCAGAAGCCGACTTCTGCAATTCCGTCCAGACCGTACTTGAGCACTTCGAGGACGCGGCGGCAGGTAAGGACCTGTCCAGCTTTGCCCAGGCCGCTGGCAATGCAGGCGGCTTCTGCCCCAACTGCGGTGCCCCCGTGGAAGCCGGCGCTGCGTTCTGCCCCAGCTGCGGCAACAAGCTTGCTTAACAAATAACGAATAGAATCCCTAACGCCCTCCCAGAAGAGCAATCTTCTGGGAGGGCGTTTTGCTTTGGAATGTAACCACGAGGAGGCCCCGCTGGCGCAGTGACACGTCGGCGGGGCCTCCTTAGAAAACGATTTCAAATACGAAGGCATCTAATCCTGCGATTGGGACTTCTTCGACAGCCATTCACTATTGAGCACACGAATAACGTGCTCCAGTCCCACAGGGGGTCTAACGGACTCGGTCATTTCTACAACGCGATCGGAATTCGCCGCGCAATCAACTAGAAGCGCTTTGACATCCGGGGGTAGAACAGCGCCGCTCTTGTTCTTGGCAATCGCCTTGTCCATTTCGCAAGAGGACAGAAATACGTTAAGTAACGGGAGTCCATCTGCCGTCTCCCCGCGAGCAACAAACCAGTGGCAACCCTTCTGCCACAGCTTGTCTTCCTCTCCTTCGGCAATGAAAACCTCAATCAGCTGATCGCCTTCACGTCCATCAGGACGATCGACCACGCGGGCAACCAGGGGCCCAATAGAAGATGAATTCTGAATTATTCTTGCGAGACTCTCTAAGCCAAGTACCGCAAGGGGAACTACATATGAGGCGCAGAATCGCTTGTCAGCAAGTGGGTCATCATAAAGGCGGAATTGAAGCGTAGTAAGATCTTTATTCAACTTGCTCGCCTTTTCATGTTCACCCGCCAGACAAGCTTGGAGAAATTCATCAAAGGAACCGCGCGGTAAAGATCTCTTTAAATCCAGCGATATGCCGCACCGGTTGGCTGCCTCCTGATTGATTTGCGCGACCGCATATATAAAGGCATGCTTTGTAGCCTCAAGAAAATCGAACATTTGATCAGCAAACGGAGCCACGGCTTGGAAAGCCGCTTCCATATCTGGACGCAGCATCTTGCCTTCTTTACGAAGACCACATGCCTGATTAAACAGGCCATACAGCGGAATCAGGTACAAGTTATAACCGCTTCCCGTCGTTTCAACTTGAACGACGAAGGAATCCCACCACTGTTTGCCCATATCAGCGCCTGAAGGGACCAGCCAAATTAAGTCACCCGTGTAATACCAATCGTCCGGCCCGTGGGTAATTTGCCAGCCCGCCTG
The DNA here is from genome assembly GCA_902492935.1 of uncultured Collinsella sp. GTDB lineage: Bacteria > Actinomycetota > Coriobacteriia > Coriobacteriales > Coriobacteriaceae > Collinsella. The sequence goes on from CABUNJ010000022.1 coordinate 24,589, forward strand.
GCCCAAACGATGTCCAAGCTCAATGATCTCTTGATATGGATTAACAGATAGATCAATAATCGCGTAGGACTCGGCATCCTCGAGCACCATTCCGTCGACAGGAGACGGGAAGCTCGCCTTTTTGAAGCCCGCAGCCAGCGCAAGAAGGTCGTTTGAATTCTCGTCTATCGCCTCTGTCATCGAAGCCCCAACTGGATTGCACAATAGCTCTGTGTCGACAATCCAGGGAACAGGACGTAGCGGTTCGTCCCCTCTAGAATTGAGCCTAGCAAACGTCATCGCGACAACTCGGTTGGTCCAGCTGAAAACATCGGGCCCAACAAACACACGATGATCGGTTTTGCGAATGCGGTAATAATAAAAAATGGCATCGTCTCCATAGGCCTCTTGCACTATCAGGCTGAAGGGGTTTGCCTCAATTGGGTTCTCGGGATCGGGAACATTCGCCGAAATGGTAATTCCGCCCCCGCGCGTAATGTCGCGGTCAATCTTTATTTTCAAAGTCGCCCTGTTGTAGTCTTCGGCGACATCGATTAACTCAAGCGCCAAATCATCCAGCGAGATGGAGCCCCCACCCCTAACAATAAAAGCATCGCAGTTAGAAACGTTGCAAAAGCCAATCGCATCGGAAATCTGAATCTCATGCGGCTTACTTATGCTTCCCGCAACATCCCAAAGCTCGTCAGGAAAGCGACGGTCCGCAAGAATTCGATCTGCGACCTCATTCCACGAAAAGTCCGGGAAGACGTAGTCGGGCAGCACCTTTGATGTCGTAGTTGCTTTGGAGGTCCCTGCCTGTAAAGCGCCGCATTTCCCACAAAACGTCGCACCCGGCAATAGCGGAGCGCCGCATTGCGTGCAAAATGCATTCTCCGTCTGAGTGCTTGCTGCCACGTCCGTAGCATCGGCTGTCGTCTTGATATTAAGAGCGCTTCCCGCAGATGACAGCCCAGACTTTAAATTATCGAACAGGCCCGTAGCATGTCCTTTCTCGTCGGAACGATTCCTTTATCTTTTTGTAAACCCAAAAGGACAAAAAACGTTGCGCAACACCGCCGGACGGTTGGATGTAGAAACTGCAGCTATCCGATTTTGCCTCGCGCAACGATATACGTCACTTTGCCGCCAAGGCAAAGCTCATCGCCCACTTTAATTTCCACCGGCGGGTACTCATGCCCCGGCTCGGCCTCAGAGCTCGGGGGTTCAACGACCGTCAAGCCTTCTGCGCCGCGCTTGAGCACCGTTCCAGCTGTCGAGCCCAAACCCTGCACATACCAGCGTCCCCCCTCGCACCATATGCGAAGGTGGCGGGCGCTTACGCAACCGTCGGGCGCGCCAATCACGTTCGTACCAGTTGGCAAATAGCCAATGACAGTGCCCTCCGGATCTTGAGACAACTCATATGCCGGCAGGCGCACGACACTGCCTTCCCGCAAGATAAGGCCTAGCGTTGTGGAAGCGCTATCGACAGGACTCGCTGCGGAGACATAGCCGCTCTTGCCGTTATCGAGCCTAAGCGTCGTTGAGCTAAAGTGTCCACCCATGCATCGCTCCAGAAAGTCCTCGACCTGCTCCGCCGCGCGCGTCGGATCCTGGAGGCAGCCTGCTACCACAAACAGCATGACAAACAGAGCGGCTCTATCCTTGCCGGCAGGAAGCACTGCCATGTCGATACACCTGACCGCATTAAGATACGTCTGCCCGCTCAATCCCCACGCATCGAATGCATCAGCCATAGCATGAGCCGCCGGCCCGCGATAGTGATCGGCGATTTTAACGCGCGATGCCGCGCCGGAGCCCTGCCGCGCCGCCAGTCGCGCCATAACGTTGAGCGAGGCGTTTTGCAAGTCGCCGAAATGCGAGGGATTTGTCTTGGATGGGACAATGTCAACGTAGTTGCGCATAATGCTCGAACGATGCATGACCTCGAGCGACTCACGAGGAGACATGCCGCCGGCAACAGGCCGAACGGAAAGCAATAGGCAGCACGCATCGTGATAGTCGAGGCCTGCAAACCCTCTTAAATCCTCGAACATGATACGGCGCGGCGTTATCTCTGCCATAAAACATCCTCCTCAGCAGGGACTACGCCCTGGCTATCATCGTTAACGCCATTCGCTTCTTGAACCTCAGAACTCTCCTGGTGGCCGGGAAGTTCCGACCCAAATGCAATCCGCGCGGCACACGACACTACGCTAAGCGCAAACATGATTGCCAAAATTATTAGCAATCGCCAACCGAGTTTTCGCACGGGACGCGAATGACGAACGTCCCTAAACCCAATAGATGTGCCACTGCTCGAAACGGCCCCTCGTTTCTTTTTTCTCGAACTCGAAAAGCCCGAGGAAACAGGGGGCGCCGGTGCAGAAGTCGCCGACGCAGGAGGCGGTACGGGAGGCGCAGGGGGCGGCACGGGGCTCGAAGAAGCAGAGGCAGAACGGGGTTTCGAGGCGCGGGCGGTACCTGATCCTCCACCTCTTTTCGGTCGCGGCGATGCAGCCCCCGCGGCGGCCCCAGCGGCTGCCGAGCCCGCAGCAGCACCAGCAGCGGCACCAGCAGCGGCTGCGGCGGATGCAGCGCCGGCCCTCGCCGTCGATGCAGCGCCAGCCCCCGCCGCCGCGGCGCCTGCCGCACTCCGTGCGGTGCCAGGCGTAGGCACGGGCACCGGCGTGGGAACCGGAACGTGCTCCGCACCGGAAGCATCAAAATAAACATCAGGCTCAGACCAAGCGTCCCCTGTTGGCTCCGGCTCGGACACCGGAGTTTTACGGGACGCTTCAAAACGCTCCTCAGCATGCGGCATAGGCACAGTTGCCGATTCTGCCACCGGAGCCACAAAGTCGTTCTCGAACGGGCTGGATTCCGTAAGAGGTACGACCACCGCATTGCCAACAGGCGTCGTTTCATCCCAGCCCGAATCCGCATCATATTTTTCGGGCATTTCAACCGGCTTAGGAGCTGCGACCGTTCCGTTTCGTTGACGACCCTCATACCAGCATTCAAGCTCGTACAAAAGACCATCCACCGTTGGCCTGGCCTCCTGAGAAGGCCTGATACCGCTCATAATCGCATTGAGCAACGGCGCCTCGTATGTGCGCCGGGCAACAAGCGGTTTTGGATCCATGCTCATTTTGGTGCGATAATCTGACCCTCCAAGAGAGTGGGTAAGGTCGAATGGCGTATGCCCCGCGTAAAGTTCATACAGCACGCTGCAGAGTGCATAGATATCAATTGCGGGATTGTTTCTAAGCTCTTCCACGCCCTCTACGTCTGCCGTCAGCATCTCGGGAGGAGCGTAATCTCGCGTGGCCCCACGCATCATGCCCACACGCTGCGTAAAGGCCATGGGAATATCTTGGCATTCTGTGGTCGAATTGCCAAAATCGATCAGGCACGTATCGAAGGCGCCGGCAGCAATCTGCTGAGACAGGCTCATATCCTTGGTGCGAAACATAATGTTATTCGGGGAAATATCGCGATGCACAAGGCGGCTGTTCAGGCGCTCGACACCCTGCAAGATCTCCAAGACCGAAATGCCCACTTGTGCCACGACTTCACCCTGAACACCGTCGCCTTCATGAGGTAGATCAGGTACAGCATGCGCCAGCGTGGTGCCCTCGATCCATTCCATAAGGATAAGCGGCTCGCCCTTCCACGACCCATAGCCATAGACCTGTGGAAAGCCTTTTAGCCTAGATACTGCGAGTTGGTTTTTATATTCTTCGAACAGCATCTCCCTCAGCTCAGAAGGCGAGCAATCGCTGTTGGAATCGGGTGCGTTTAACCGCTTGAGGGCAAAAACCTCTTCGTAAAGGTTCACCACCTTGGCAACCGCACCAAAACCACCATGAAGCGTGCTCCCCGGTTGAAGAAAGAGCATATTAAAACGCGATGCGAGCTCCTGTTCACGCCCGGGCTCCACAGGAATGCTGGGCGTAAAACCATCAAGCTGCACAACCTCGAGCTGTTCCAAATTATCCATGGCTCCCCCATTGCAATCGTCTGAGCAAAAGTATCACGCAGGCATGCTCGAATATGTTGCGCAACAGGCACGAAAAGGGCTGTCGGATAATTTGCACTGAGAGTACGCCTGCCCTATGCAGGCAAATTGTGAGAGGAGGCCACATGACCGCATCAGATATCACTGTCGAACAACTACAGAAACGATGCGCGCCCGGATACCCCATGGGGCCCATAGTGGTGTCCGGAGCTCAGTGCTTTGCAGACACGACATGGTCCGATTTTGCATTTCGGGCCGCAAAGCAAGAGGAGTTGCGCATAACCGTGCGTACGGGACTCGAGGCAATCCAGGGAGGTGTCTTTTTTGGAAAGCGCCTGCGAGCCTTAGAACTAAATCTGCTTCGTCCCGAAGGACCGGCACGCATCTACATAACGGTAGAAGCATGCTCTAGCAACGCAAAGCTCATGGCGTGGCGCTGTGATCTCTCCGGAAACAATGCAGCGACCAACAAACAAGTCGAAAGCCTTATGAAGGCCATCGGCAACATTGCAACCGAAAGCACAGCAATGGGAGCGACGACACTCCCCTAGCATAATATGTAAATGGGGCGGCTTTGACCGCCCCATTCTTATAACAAGATGAACCTCTGGCCCTAACAACAAATCCGCCCTCATTTCCTTAAGCAAGAAATGAGGACGGATGATATAGCTTGCGTGCTTACAGTTGATCAACACAAGAATTGGCGAGTCTTTTTACACCTTGGAGCCCTCAAAGTTAGCTTAGCCATTCATTAGGATATCGTTCAAAGTAGCAAAAGTCGAGAGAACCGCCATGATTGCAGCTGTATGAAAATCGATAAAAGTGCCGAGAAGGGCGATAAACGCGTCAACTACCTCTTTCTCGTCGTTGGACAAGGTGACACCAGCCTTGTCCTTGGCCACCAGCTCGTAAACATTGTCAACCATATACGCGTAATAAACGGCACCATCTCTCACGTTTTCTTGTAAGAGCGTGAGATACCTCATTTTTTCCATGCGCCTCCCCACCTCAGCAGAATAGATACGTATCACCTGTCGATTATCTGCGGGCAACATGCCTACATTAACAATGAGCTTATCCCCAAAAGCCTGTTCAGAATACTTTTTGATATATTCAGCAACCTGTTGAATATCCACCTCATTGCCACGAAATAGGAAATAAGAATCAACCTCTTCAGTTCCAAAAACAGGATCGGCATGTGTAACCTTTTGGTAAGCCGCAGCTCCTTCGAGCAAGGACATCTGGTTGCAGCCCGTATCCAAAAACGCTTGCAATGTATCAGTCGGCATAAGATGCGGAGGTTCGACCGGAACGGCCTGATGCTCCGGCGCAACGCCCATCACCGGTTCTCCGCACTTGGGGCAGAACTTGGTACCCGGCTCGAGGGAGGCGCCGCACGCACCGCAGAACTTTTGCTCCTCGGAGGCAACCGGTTTTTGGACAGGAGAGGCCCCCTCTGCGGGAGCGGGTTTTTCGGCAGCGCCCTTCTTCGTAGAGGGCGCAGCGTCCCGCCCTTCGTCCACGCCGTTGTATCCGTCTTTAAAGTTAGCTTGGCCATTCATTTGGCGGTCGTTCAAAGAAGCAAAGGCAAAGATAACTCCGTTCGTTGCAGTTGAAATAAACTCGCTAAAAGTGTCGTGAAGGGCAGCAAACCTGGCAAGTCTCTCATTCTCGTCGTTGGACAAGATGACACCGGCATCGGCCTTGGCCTGCAGCTCGTAAGCATCGCCAACCATATACAGGTAATAAACGGCGCCATCTCTCACGTTTTCTTGTACGAGCGTGAAATACATCATTTTTTCCAAGCGCCTCCCCACCTCAGCAGAATAGATACGAACCACCTGTCGATAATCTGTGGGCAGTATGTCTACATTAACAATGAGCTTATGCTTAAAAAACTGTTCAGATAGGCCTTTGATTACTCCAGCAACCTTTTGAATAGCCATCTCATTGCCATGAAGTAGGAAATGAGAATTAACCTCTTCAGTTCCAAAAACAGGATCGGCATGTGTAACCTTTTGGTAAGCCGCAGCTCCTTCGAGCAAGGACATCTGGTTGCAGCCCGTATCCAAAAACGCTTGCAATGTATCAGTCGGCATAAGATGCGGAGGTTCGACCGGAACGGCCTGATGCTCCGGCGCAACGCCCATCACCGGTTCTCCGCACTTGGGGCAGAACTTGGTACCCGGCTCGAGGGAGGCGCCGCATGCGCCGCAGAACTTTGGCTCCTCGGAGGCAGCCTGCTTTTGAGCAGGGGCAGTCTCCTTTGCGGGTACGGGTTTTTGAGCAGTATTTTCCTTAGTGGAAGGCGCAGTGTGCTGCTCTTCGTCTACGCCGTTGTATCCGTCTTTAAATGCTTGAACAAAAGAGCCAAACAGTCCCATGGTATTCTCCTATTTTGATTAGTAGTTGCATACAGGAAAACTAAATCCCATCGCTCCCCTACGAGCGCTTATGGAAAAACAGCTTGTAGCAAATAAACGCTGCCACTAGGGCAAACAGAAAGCCTTCCCAGTTGCCTCGGATGAGCGCCGTAAGGCCGATGAGCAGCATTGCCAAAGCCCCCACGACGCCAATGAGCACCCAGTTGGCGGCAAAGTAAACAGAAGGCCCACGCCTCCTGTGCTCAGAAAAGGACATCTTGCTCGGCGAGTACGCGCCATGTCCACCCTTTTGCCTCCTCGAATCATATTGAGGACGCCAAGAACCGCTTCCAGCCATTCTTCTTACCTTCTTCCTATCAGAACGAGCAACCCGCCGTCCTCGTTACATCCAATGACTCATCACGTAGTTCTCAAAGCGCTGGCCGTCAGCCGGAACCAAGCGAATGCGAACAAGCTTTCTGGTGCCCATAATCTTGAGCGTATAGCAACGCTTGCCAAACTCGGTCCAACGCTCAAAATCTCGAACGTGGCTACCCACGCGGATGATGCGCTCGACCTCTTGAGCCGGTCCAACCAACGCAGAAATAGGATCTTCCATGGCGCGCTTAATCTGCTCGGTGCGCGGCTCCCTAGTGCGGAGCTTAATGTAGTTGGGATAAAGACCCATATGGCAAATCATGCCATCGACATCGGCACCGATAAACGACTCATCGGCATCGGAATAGCCCGCCGCCTTACCGTAAGCGCCCTGCGCCAGCCCAGAAACCTTATTAAACAACCCCATGGTCATCACCCGTCTGCTTAAACTTACCTACTTTCTAAAGAACGGCAACCCGCCCTTTTTGACATTGTCAGCGAGAATCGCGTCAATCTGTTGCGCAACATCGGCAGGAGCCGTAATTCCCAGTGCCTCGAGCGCGCGAGGCCCGCAGTAACGGGCGCATTCGTGTTTAAGGGCGCCATGGTTTTCGAGCTTAACTTTGGGAAGGACCTTGCCCATAGCGGCGTGCATGTCTTCGCGATTCACTCCGTAAACCGCTAGGTACGAAAGAACTAGTGCCAAGCGATCGAACGATCCCTGTCTGCCGCGCGAATACTTTAAAGCAAGCTGAGCGCAGGCCTCGAAGGCAGGCAGCCAGCAAGTGGCCGACATTGCAGCCATGGCAAAGGCAAAATCGCCAAGGTCTTTGCAACATCCCAAAACACCCTGGGCGAAAGCGTCGCAGATCCTATCTCGATCACGGCCCTCAACGTCAGAAAAATCGACAGCCCCACGGTAGCTTTTTAGGATATCTGGGATTCCCTGATATGCCCTGAAATCCGCGCTCGCCTGAGAAGCCCTCCCCAACTCCGCAAGTGACAGTGCGAGCATGCCCTGGCGACCAAGCACCGCCGCATTCGCAGCCCGGGAATAGCCATAAAGAGCGCGCAACGTCCTAAGATCTTCTTTTGAGGGATTCAAAGGATCAATTCCATCCGTAAGGCCATGCGAAGCAGTGCCCATCGTTTTTACCATGGGCGGGCAACACACCAACTTGTTACTGGGAGCCGCCTTGGCAAGCGAGTCAACAAGCTCACGAAGTATTGAGGTCGCTTTTTCGCTGCGACAGCTCAACAGGTAAGCAACATATAGGGACGTAGCATCGGTATAACCTATGGCAAGCGCCTTATGAGTAGGGAATCCTTCCCTACAGCAGATTTTATACAGATCCGACGCAGCCTCTACGCCCTCGACGTGACCCAAGCCAAACGAGAACATGGTTCCCATGTCTTGTTCGCGTCCATGGTCGCTCAGCCACACAAGACCACGCGGAAGTTCTCCAACCTTGGCATACGGAGCGCGAGCAGCGATGACCCCCCAAATGCCATTAATCTGCTTCGAGGCAACAACACACACCGCCGTCACCGCTGCATCGACGGCCGATTCGTAAACATCGAGCGAATGGGTGAACCCGTTGACATAGGCAATCACAGCCGTCGATAGCTTCATGCGATCAAGAGCAAAGGCCGCTTGCAGGGCCCCAGCGGCAAAGCGTCCAAGCTCGCCGTCGGGACCAGCTTCCTCTGGCGTACACTTGCGAGCCGCAGCAGATTTAGAGAACAGATCCAGCAAATCGATAATCTTTTGAACGTCCGATACCTCGCCCGGCGCAAACAGCCACGAAGAATCGCCGCCGCGCTGAAGAATTGCCAAAAGGTCGAGGCCGGCACGTGAACAAGATTCGCATAGCGAGCTCATCTGTTTGGGGAAGTCCCGCGGCGTCACCGAGGCATCGGAAAGCAGACGCGATACCGTAGCGGCCGCGACGGCGCACACGCCCTCGCGCCTCTCGGCATCCATTCCGCCTACACGCCGCAGCAGATAGCTCAAGACAGGGATGAGCACGCCAAGACCCATATCCGCCAGCGTATCAAGCGAATCTACGAGCTGATTGGTAAGTTGCGCGTTTGTTGCCTCGTCGGACGAAGCCTCTGCAAAGGAGAGTGCACGTAGAAGCCTGCCCGCGTCCGCATCCGGCTCGCTCTTTCCAAGCAGCGCCCACAAATCATGGGCATCGTCCAGTGCGCCCAACATGAGTTTGGCCGTCGTGTGCTCCTGGACAAAGCTGAAGAAATCCGCGAGACGCTTGGGGTTCAGCGAATAGGAAAGCTCGACAAATCCCAAATATCCGTCAACACCTGCGTAGGACCCATTGCTGTCCGGATTATGAGGATCAAAGACGATCCAACCACTTGTCACGTAATCCGGAGCCGCCGCGATGGCTTCGGCAGAAGCGTTGATGATATCGCCCGATGCCTCGGTTGCATCATCGGCACCCAGCACAAAGGAAATTTGGCGTGACAAACGCAGCGGCAAGGCATAAGAAATGGCTCCGATAATCTGAGCCGCCTCCTCCGCCGTGGCAACGACAACAAGCTGCTTGCCGCCCATCTTTGCCGCAAAGAGCTTTGCCAGCAGCTCCCCCATGGAGTCCGCCATGTCCTCGTCCTCGAGCCATTCGCAGACTTCATCAAAAGCAACATTGCCAGCGGGGGCCAAATCTACGCACGGCAGATAGTCGGGCTTCTCCGCGCTCTGAACTTCGGACCCCATCTGCGAACGCAGCACAGACGAACCCATGAGCTCAATGGGCGCAAACGACATATCAGCCCAGGGAACAAGAAACGACTGGCGCAACATATTGCCCGAACGCCCCTGCGGTCCCATGTAGTCGTGAGGCAGCCGGGTGTTGTTGCAGTATAGACAGTAGTCCCCATCGAGCGGATGATAGCCAAAGATGGAGAAGCCCAAATCGTGCGGAACAGGGTCGACAAACAGAGCGTTATAACCCTGAGATGAACCGGCTGCGGGAATAGACGGAAGCTTCTCGTCGTACGAGAAGACCTGGAAGCCATCGGAGGTCCCCTCTATGCCGCGGCGGCACGAGGTATAGATAATCTGGTGAGCAGCCATGTTCTACTCCTTGGTAATAAGGTGATTCTTGGCCATAATCCACAGCAGGGGGTCCTCCACGCGCAGCGGACGAGGACGCTTAACCGAGCCGCTCTCGTCCGGAGCATTATGCAGGCCCAGGGCAGACACGCCAAAGAAGGCAACATCGCGGAAATTACTCTGAACACTCGAGACGATGGCGCCCTCATCCCAGTTTTCGAGCAGCGCACGCAGTTCGGCATCGACGGCCTGCTGATCCGCCTCGACGAAGGCACCATGCTTAGCATGCGGGCTTGGCTGCTGAACGGTAACCGCCGCACCGCAAATGGGCGTCAGCTGGTCAAACTTAGAAAAAGCGATGGCCACGGGAACGTCGATGGCGTCCCCCTCGCGAATGCCACGCGCCGTGCGGATAAGCGTCGTGATGGCGCTGAGCACGCCTTCGAAACCCGTCGTGCCCTGAACGCCGCGAAGGCTGCTCGTAAGGTCCGTCTCGCCCGCTGCCTCGAGCTGTTCCCGAATGCCCGCAATCTGGAGCGGGTCGACAAGGAAGATGATGCCGCGCGCATGCTGCAGGTAACGGTTGACCGTGGCAACGGCCTGCGGGTCCTCCAGGTCTTCGCCGGCGGCGTCGAAGAACGAAAGCGTAAATGCCTTTTTGCGGCCACGAGACGCCTCGGTATAGTTCCACGTGTAGATGAGCGGCATCTTGTCCTTGCGGTCGCCACCGCCCAGCGCGCGTGACGTTGCCTCGAGCGTATGCTGCTCCTCGAACAGCGGCTTGTACTTGGTCTCTTGGTACAGCTCACGGCAGTTATAAAGACCGTCCATGGTAAGGAACGGGTTTACACCGGCATCCATGACATGCCCAACGCGACGCGTGAGCTGGTCGATAAGAACGGTAATGTAATGGCTCTTGCCCGAGCCGCGCGTGCCCACGATAGCGATGATCTCGTTGTTGCCATCAATCGAAGACTGCGGCAGCGGACTGTGACACGAAGGGCAAATGGGCACGGGCGTGTTGGAGTGGCACACGTCGCAGCACACGGAGCCGCCACCAAAGTGGCCCTGTTTTTGGGGCTTAAAGACGTGTCCCACGGGTCTGGGCCGCGGCCATCCGCGAAACGTCGAGTACTTCTCGTCCACCTCGGCAGCAGACCCCGAAGGACCGGCGTCGCACTGGCGATTTGTGCAGCGATACTCTACGGCATCGGCCCCAAACTGCTCAAAGCAAAACGGACACACAATGCCGTTCGACGAGAAGGACGGCATGCCAGAAGGCGTAGCAGCCGATCCGAATAATGACGAAAAGAAACCCATAATGAAAACCCTTTACTGAACGAGATAACCGGAAGAGGTAATGTAGGCATCCTCTACAGACTTAATGCCCGCAGCAGGAAACGCCTGGATAGATATCTTCTTGGCCTTGGGTAACGTAACCGTGATGCTGTAGGTTCCATCGACCTTGACGGGACCAAACTCCTCAAGCGTTACGGAATCGACCGATAACGCAGGCGACAGGTTGCCGATGCAATAGGCAATCTTTGTCTTGGGCAACGTGAAGGAGCCGCCCTCTTGGGCCGAAAACGTAAACGTAGACTCCCTGGGACCAAAAAGCTTCTTGCTATCCGTGCGCTCGTAACATACATGCGCATGACGACGTTCAAAAATCTGCTGCGCAGGATCCGAGAACTCAAAGCTGCCCACACTGCCCTTACGCGAAAAGACCGAGACGTAAAGCCTCTGTCCGTCGGGTGCCGGCACGGTCAGACAGCCATCGCGCTCCCAGTTTTTCTTGGAAACGGGCCGTGGCTGGCACGAGGAGTCTGAAAGGTCGTCCACAAAACTTGTCTCACTCACGGCAACACTAAATCCCGTCACCGCGCGGTCCTTTACCGAGACATAGATAAGCAGCTTGCCATTTGCCTCCTCGATGGAGTCGATACCCACCTTGCCGCCGTTTGACACACGAGCCTTGGCGCCCACGATAGCGGAGCTACCGCAAACCGTGGCCGCAAAGAAGTAAAGGACTTCATCGCTCTTCCAGGTGAGCGTGCCTTTGCCCGGCCCGGCAACGTTCACGCTCACAACTTCAAAGTCTCGCTCGAGCGAGGCCACATCGGATGTCGATCCCGGCTGGGGAATGGATTTGGCGTCCACGGAGCCAAAGAAACGCACCTCGGCGCCAACATCCTCCCACTCAAGATCAAAGACGCCTTCCGCGCCCTTATGAGCACGCGAGACAAGGCCGTCTACGTAGCGTGTAGCATCGAGCGGGGTCGCCTCGAATGTCTGCGGATGCGTCTGGCGACGGCCCAAGCCAACGATATCGAAGGAGGCACTCATCTCGTAGTGATACGTCACGCCGTCCGTGAGGCCGCCGATAACGTAGTGACCACCAGATGGGACGGTAATGGGGTCCCCGCCATCGAGCGGCGTGATCTGAACGGTCGCACTCGACGGCAGCGGCTTCCAAGACACCTCGATCTGCTCATGTGCCGGCATAAAACGCACGTCCGTAAGGTCGGGCGCAAGAGCGATAACCTCGCTCGTAGCAGGCTGGGAACGCACACCGACGCGAACGACAACCACCTTGTATGTAAGCGCACACCCCTGGGGAGCATGCTCGTGGGTATACGAGGGCTGATCAGTCGTGCCAAGGAGCTGATCGCCGGAAGAACCGTCACCCTCGACAACGTAGACCTCGTACGCAAGCGCACCGCGCGAACGGCTCGGCTGCCAAACAAGGCTTACGGTCGAAGTCTCGGCATTGCCGCGAGCCTCCAAGTTGGAAACCGACTGCGGGGCGTGCGACGCAAGGAACGAACGAGCGGCGGCATGGTCGGCGCAGCGGGCGAGCGCCTGCTCACAGAGCTCGGCGGCCTCCTCCACATCTGCCGTCCCCTGAGCTTGACGCACAAGATCGTCCGCCTCGGTTACGCCCGAAGAAACTTCCGACTCACGCGCCTTTAGATAGGCAGCATCGACGCCCGGTACGAGCAAGGCGCGCCTTAAGAGTCCATCTGCCTCCGCAAAGCGACGCTCCGCAATGGCAGACGTGAGCTTGGCACCCAAATCGCCCGCGGCAGCCTGGAGCTGAGCGGCTTTTGTGTCGACCTCGGCAACGCGGGGCAAGGACGGCCACGCCGAGCGCGCCTGAGCGAGGTTTGCCTTCGCACCCTCAAAGTTGAGCCAACCCGCAAGCTTATCGGCGGCGTCGCACAGGCGCTCCGCATCCTCGATGGCCGCACCCAAAGGCGCACCGCAACCGGGGCAGCGATCGTTGGTGTTGGGGTATTTCTTGTGGCACGAGGGGCACTCGAGCATAAGCGGCAAACCGCAGCGACCGCACGTGGCAGCAGACTTGTCGTTCATATGACCGCAGCGGCACTGAACGAGCGAATCGAGCTCTGCATCTCGCTCAAGCGAAATGCCCTTCTTTTTGCAGTGGCCTACGAGCAGGGAACGCGCCTCGGTCTTGTCTGCCACAAAGGGAGCAAGGGTCTCAACGGCAGCACGTTGCTGTTCGACCCTTAAGCTGTTGTCCGAGAACGATGCGAGCTCGTCGAGCTCATCAAAGACACGGTTGAGCTTAAGGCGATTGAGGCATGCGTCGTACTCTTTACGAGCGTCGTCTGCGCCAAAGGCCTTGCGGCACAGGGCCTCGAGGCTCGCCGCGGCCGCCTGCTCGGGCGTGTTGGCACGGAACGACCCTGCCACCTGCTTTGCCTTCGCAAGCAGGTCTGCGCTCGGGGCGCGATAGGGGTCGGCACAACCATCTGGGCAAGCAAAGTCGTACAGATCGCTTTTGCCCAGGGCAATAAGATCCGTCTCCTTTTTATAGCCCGCCCAACCAGGAAGTTTATCTTCCATGTAGCGTTTGTAGACATCGTTTGATCCGTCGTTGGTAGATGCGGTGGCACCGCCCTCGGCAACCGTGTACTTAAGCTCGGCAGCACGCTTGCGCACAAGGGCCTCATCCACCTGATACTCAACGCCAAAGTGGGTTTTCTTAATGCGCTTCTTGGTCTTGTTGCAGATAAGATCCAGCTGACCGGCAGAAATCTGATTGTTTTCCGCCGCCGCCTCGAGCACCGGATCGAGCGCGCCGTTCACAACCTTGAGAGCATTCGCCGCGATGGCAGAGACCTGGGCCTCGTTGCCATCGGCAAACGCTTTCTCCATGTTGGGTACCTCGCCCAAAAAGCGCTTGTAGATAATCTGGTCCGTACCGCGAGAGGCCTTGGGGCCCCACACCACACGTGCATCCGTAAGCAGCTGCCGGAGCTTTTCCTGTGAAGGTACGGGGTCAAGCGGCGCGCCAACGACGAGCAGCAAGTTAAGTTCTTGTTCCATAAATAAGCCCCCTAAATGCTGATGCCAGAACCGCTCGAGATAGAGCGACCGATGCTCGAAAATGCAGTGCCAAGTTCAGAGAAATCAAAGAGGCCCGCGTAGCTATCGGAGGTGGAGATCTTCTTGAGGAATTCCAGGTTGGCGCCAGGGGTGCCGATGCCGATAATGGTTACGCCGCCCATCTTGAGTTCCTTAGAATCCTGCACGGCCTTAACGGTATTCATCCAGGCACCATCGGTAAGAATGAGGAGAACGTCCGCTTGCGCGTCGCTCGTATCCATTTTTGTATCTAACCAATCCGCATAAACGCCCAACGGGTTGTCCGTTCCTCCGCCGCATTTATAAGCGAGCTCGGAACGAAAACCCCTATCGCTATCGCTCGTGAGCATCGCAACTTTGTCGTAATCCAGCGTTGGATCACAGCAGACTTTTGCATTAGACCCAAAGTACATCACGCCAACTCGGACGCCCGACCCTTCAACGGAATCGAGGAACGCCGTCGCGGCCTTCTCAGCGGCCTTAAAACCCCCGCCGTACATCGAGCCAGAGACATCGACACAGATCATGACGCGCGCGTCGACATGGCCGTGCCTCTCCACCTTGACGTCGTTGTCAGTCGGCGCCCTGAGGAAACGAGAGAGGTCTGTCTCGACCTCGGCGCGCTCCACCTTGAGCGCCTTGCCGGAGGACGCGAGCGTGGCGCCCACCTCGATCGTGGCGTTCTCCGTGTAGGAGTAGGACACCCTGACGCGCGTCTCGCGGCCGCGCTCACCGGGGATCTTGGGCACCACGTACTTGCCCACCACCGTGTTGTTGAGCGGCGCCGGGTCGTCTCCCTGCAGGAGGTAGACCTCGAGCGAGCCGGGGTGGCTCGGCGTGGCGCCCACGGCGTACTCGCGGCTGTTCGTGGCCGGGATGGGCGTGTTCTTGGCGATGATGGTGGAGTTCACGTAGCGCGAACGGTCTTCGCTCTCCGCAATCATGCCCATAGAGTGCGCGGTGCAGTCCACCAGCTTGGGAAGAGCGCCCAAAGAGAAGCGCGGGGCGGCGGCAGAAGCGCCGGGGAGCGAGAACGTGGTGCCGCACTTTTGGGCCGCATACACGGCAGCGCCCAGGGCCACGGCCTCGTCGGGGTTAACGTTGCCGCCAATGGGACCACTGCCCACCTTGCCGGTAAGGTACTCGCGCACCTGCGGCATCTTGGTGGAGCCGCCAACAAGAATGTAGCCGTCAACCTGCGCCCACGAAAGCCCCGCCTCACGCAGCGCCTCCTCACAGCAATCCGTTGTAAGCGTCAGCAGATGACGCGTAGCCTCCTCAAAGTCTTCGCGCGTGACCTCGATGGTGCCAGAAATGGACTCCGCCATAACGCGAGCACGCGTACGAGCACGGTTTGTAAGGTCGCGCTTGACCTGTTCGGATACAACGGCAAGCGTATTAATGTCGGAAGGCGTGAGGTCCGACTCAACATCGTCGCGGTCCAGTCCCTTGGCATCGCAAAGTTGATCCAGAATAAAGTCCGAGAGGGCGCTATCCCACTGGCGACCGCCCAACTGGTGATTGCCAGTAGAAGACAAAACGCGAATCTCGCGCCCTGAGAGCCTAGCTACCGTCACATCGAACGTGCCGCCACCCAGATCGTAGATGAGAATTGTACGCTCGCCAGCGGCATCCGCACTCATAAGTCCGTAGGCGTAGGCAGCGGCCGAAGGCTCGTTCAGCGTACCCAGGGCGCGCACGCCCGTACGCCGCAGGGCCTCGAGCGTTGCCTCGCGCTGAGGTGCTTCAAAGTATGCGGGCACCGTCACCACGGCAGAATCAATCTGGACATTGTTGGCGCGAGAAACATCTGCAATCAGATGGCGCAAAAACGTGGACGAAAGCGTGGTCGCGTCGAATTCGCAACCGCGCAGGTACTCCACGTAACCGGCATTGCCCATATTCGTCTTGTAAAAGGAGGCCACATTGGCATCGCCCATGAGCTGGGCCTCCTTGGCCGCCTCGCCGCAGGCGACCGACCCGTCTTCAGCGATGGCGACCACGGAGGGGGTCGTGTGCTCGCCAGACGAATTGGGGAGAATCCTGGGCTCGCCATCCGCACCCACGCACGCAACAGCGCTAAACGTCGTCCCCAGATCGATACCTACCGCGATACCCATATCGTCTCCCTCAACTCATCTGTCTACTTAGTGTTTTAAAGCACCATCTGCATGGCCGTTGCCTTGGAGCGTGCTTCGCGAATCTCGTCCTCGGTAAGGCCGCCCTTGACCTCGACCTCGACCTCACAAGACTGACCAGACGTAGGCTCCACGGCACGAACGTCGAGGATACCCTGCTCGCTCAAAATAAACGTCACGTCAATAGGAGAACCCTTAGGCAGGTTGGTGCCCGAAAGATCGATGGAAGCGGACGCAAGGGCGTCACGATCCTTCTCGACCTTCTCCTGCTCGGCATCGTTCTCATAGACCTGAACGAGAACGGACGTCTGTCCAGCCTCGGACGTACCAAAGCGCTGGGTGTTTTCGTAAGCGCCCTTCTCGGGATCAATCTTCTGGTTCTTAAGAATCAGGTTGAAGATACAGGGGGTACCCGAGTCATCCAGCGCTTCGACGCCATAGCTCTTCGACGTGACAACGGAGATCTTGATTGCCGAAGCGGCGTCCTCGGGATTAACGAACGTCATAGCCAGGTTGTTAGCGCCAACGTTCTGCTGCTGCTTAACTTCCTGCGTCTGCTGGTCGACAACCTCAACCGTCTCCTCGGAAGTGCCCTCCTGCTCGGCCTTGTGATACAGCATGCTGGCGAGCTGGGCGGCATAGCGGGCAGCGCCCTTTGCCACGGCCTCATCGGGATCGTTAATAGCCTGCTCAAGGTCGGGGAACTCCTGCTTGAGACGGTCGGCAACCTGACGCATACGCGTAGAGCCACCCACGAGCAAAATCTTGGTGGGGTTATGGCCCTTAGCCTTAGCGCCATCCAAACAGGTACGCATGATGTCGATGGTGCGGGAGAGCAAATCGGACGTCATGTCGTTAAAGTCATCGATGGTGAGGCTGATTTTTTGGGGGCGACCCGTAAAGTTCAGAACCGCGTTGGCGCTGTCCTTAGACGTAAGGGCAAACTTGAGCTTCTCGGCTTCGCCCTGGAGCTGCTGGTCGGCATACTCGTCAAACACGTCCTCGTCAGCGCCCGTCTTATCGCAGAACTCATCCTTGAGGTACGCAACGATAGCGGCATCCCAGTCGCCGCCACCCAGGTTTTTATCACCCTGGTTGCAGACGACCTCGATATTCTTAGAGCCATCGCCGTGACTGAACGAAACCGCGGAGACATCAAAGGTACCACCGCCCAAGTCGTAGACGATAACGTCCTCGTCCTTATCGCTCTTGTCGCAGCCATAGTTAATAGCGGCAGCAACAGGCTCCTGCACCGTACCGTACACATTGAGGCCGGCGATCTTTGCCGCAGCAAGTGTAGCCTGCGTCTCGGCATCGCCAAAGTAGGCAGGAACGGTAATTACGCAGCCATCGTAGCCCATGGGCATGTTCTGAGAAGCATCGAAGGTGAGCTTCTTGAGCACATAGGCAGAAATCTGCTCGGGAGAGTAAGCCTCGCCGTCAACGGTGATGGCGACGGGATTGTCGCCGATGATGCGCTTAACAAAGGACGCCGTGTAATCCGGGTCAATCAGAGCATTGTCCTTGGCAGGCTGACCCACGTCGTACTTGGAGGGGTCATCCGGATCAAAGTGCACCACAGAGGGCGTGGTGTTGGAGCCCTCGGAGTTCTTGACTACCACCGGGTTACCCGTCTCGTCGATGTAAGAGAGGCAAGAGTAGGTGGTACCCAGGTCGATGCCGATTACCGTTGTCTTCTCGTCACTCATGATTATTTCCTTCCTTTAATGGTGACTAGGCTGAATGAGACGATTAAGCTCCTGCCTGCTCGTCGTCTTTGTCTGATTGCTGTTCGGGCTCGACAAAGCCCTTTTTATACGTATACGCGCGGACATATGCCAGATCGAGAACGGACCCCGAAAGCTCGTATCCCGGAGAAAGGACTTCGATAATGACACCGCGTTTTTCTGGGTCGCCCGTTAAGGTGCGTGGCATAGCCAGCGTATGACGACCACTTTCAAACCGATCTCCCGGTTCAGGCGCAAACGAGGTGACGCCAAAATCGCAAAGAACCTCAACGAGCATGTCGCGATAGACGGAGAGATCCTCCGCCTGCTGCTGAGCCGCATCCCCCTCAACGGTGCCAAGATAGGCTAGCGTCTTGTTCATGGCATCAACCACCGACGTCACGCGCTTAAGCAGGGGCGTGGTGATTTTTGGCTCTTCGGTGGTTTCTGTGGGAGAGATTCCGGCATAGGCCCAGCTCAGCGGGC
>CABUNJ010000023.1 GCA_902492935.1 uncultured Collinsella sp.
AGCTGCGGAAACGCGGGGTCCGTTCAGGCTGTTGCGTTGAGATTGAAAATCAACCGGTTTATTTTGGTCGGTTTTATCTGGGCAAACGCAAGCGCCCCGCAACTGGAATTGAGCCAGTTGCGGGGCGCTTTTCGCACATACGACAAAACCGCAGGAAAAACCTGCCAAAATAAACCTGTCCCTAAATGGCAGGTTTTACTGGAGAGTTGCGTCGATTGCCTTGACCAGGGCACTGCGCATGCCGGCGTCCTCGAGCGCAACGACGCCCTTGATGGTGGCACCACCGGGCGAGCATACGGCATCCTTCATCGCCGCAGGATGCTGGCCAGTTGCAAGCTGCAGCTTTGCCGTACCCAGCACCATCTGGCTCACAATGCGATAGGCATCGGCACGCGGGATACCGTGCTTGACCGCTGCATCGCCCAGGGCCTCGATTGCCATGGCGACAAATGCCGGAGCGCAACCACCCACCGTGCCGCCCACAAACAGCAGGCTCGTATCGAGCTCGACCACCGCACCGAGCTTGCCAAGCAGATCAAGCACCACTGCGCTCTGCTCATCACTAAGCGTGGAAGCCTTCTCGCAGGCGATGACGCCCTCGCCCACCGAAACCGGTGTGTTGGGCACCGTCGAGATGTGCGCGACGCCCGGCAGGACCTGCTCCCACTTGGCACTGTCCCAAGTCCAGGCAACCGACAGAACGACCTTGTCGGCAAGAATGTCCTTGAGCGGGGCGAATACCTTCTCGATCATGTACGGTTTGACCGCAGCGACCACGATATCGGATGCGGCGACAACCTCGGCGGCATCGTGACAGGCGACCATGCCGCGCGCCTCGCAGCGCTCAACCAGTGCGTCGTAGCGACCCGCGCAGGCGCACATGTCGCTCACAGCTACACCGGCAGCGATCCAGCCATCGGCCATAGCGCTCGCCATATTGCCAAATCCGACAAATCCAATCTTCATATCTCATAGTCCTTCCAGACACATTCCTCAAAACGAAAGGTATTGTCCCACGCCATTGTTTCGTATTGCCGACCTATTTGTGATACGGCTCGCCACGACTGATCTTGCAGGCGCGGTAGATTTGCTCCAGCAGCACCACGCGCGCCAGGTTATGCGGCAAGGTAATGCGTCCAAAGCTGAGCATCTCGTCGGCGCGGGCGCGCACGTCATCGCTCACGCCGTCCGATCCGCCAATCACAAAGGCGATGTCGCTGTTACCACGCAGCATAAGATCATCGAGCCGCGCCGAAAACTCCTCGCTCGAGCGCTCTTTGCCCTCAATGGCCAGCAGGATCACATGCGCTCGAGACGGCAAGGCAGCAAGAATCGCCGCCCCCTCCTTGTCGCGCGCGGCATCCACGCCGCCCGCCTTAGCCGGGTCGATATCGGCCACCTCGCGGATATCAACCTTGGCATAGGCACCTAGGCGCTTGGCGTACTCAGCGCACGCGTCCTTCCAAAAGCGCTCCTTGAGCTTACCGACGCAAACGACGGTGTATTTCACGCGCGTCTACTCCTTCGAATCGTTTTGAACTTTGCCGGCGGCCAGCATCTGCTCGAACATCGAGGCCGACTGCGAAAAGTCGCTCGGCAGCACGACCGTCGAGGTTTTACCCGTGCGAGCGAACTCCGTCATCATCTCGGACCACTGCGTAAACATGAACAGTTGGTTGGCCTCGTCATTGCCGACACCCGTCTCCTGGATGATCTCGAGCGAATCTTTGATACCCAGCGCGATGGCCTTGCGCTGGTTGGCGATGCCCTCGCCCGCCTTTTCCATAGCCTCAGCCTCGGCGGTCGCCTCGGTGACGCGCTTGATGCGGTCTGCCTCAGCGAGCTCCTGTGCCGCAGCGCGCTTGCGCTGGGCGGCGTTGATGTCGTTCATGGAGTTCTCAACCTCGGTCGGCAGTGCGATTTTGGTGATGAGCGTCGACACGAGGGTGAAGCCGTAGGCGGCCATCTGCTCGGAAACGGTAGCGTTGACATCCTTGGCGATGTCGTCCTTCTTGGCAAAGACCTCATCGAGTGTGTAGACGGGAATCGAAGAGCGCAGGGCATCGGTGATGAAATCGCGCATCTGGTCGACGGGCTCCTGCAGCATGTAGTAGCTCTTGTAGATACCCGAATCTGCCGGGCCAGCGCCCATGTCATAGCTCACGTGGTACTGAGCAGAGACCTCAAGGCCGATGGTCACGTTGTCCTGAGTCTTAACGTCGATGCCAAAACCGTTTTTCATGGTGCGCAGACTCACCGTGGCGGCTTTGCGGTCGATCACGGGTACCTTCATGTGGAAGCCCGCGTTGACGATGCGGTTAAACTTGCCCAGACGCTCGATGATCACAGCATGCTGCTGTTCAACGACATAGCAGGCGCTGGGAAGCAGCAGCAACAGGATGATGATGGGAATCAAAAGGCTGGTAAGGACGGCGATGATACCGGAAAACAGCATGGTCTCTCCTCTGATAGGCACACGTTGGCATTAGGATACCCGCACGAAGCAGCTGTGTGACACCAACAAGAGGACCCGTGGTCAAAAAAGGCCAAATATGAGTACTGTTACCAGTTTAGTAACAGCGTATTTGGGTCAAAATCGCCTCGTTGAACCCGAGGTCTATCGAAATTACTTCATTTTGTCTCAAGGTTGAGCCAAATTAGCGTACATCTGTTGCGCAAAATGAGCAAAAATAGCTTCATGAAATGTCTCTATTTTCATGTCAGTACTCATATTTGCCACTTTTTGACCACAGGGACATCTACCGCGCGAAATCGATATGTCAAATCTGCCAAAACGGCCCATAACAAAAAAGCTCCCATTGCTGGGAGCTCTTTCAATCAATGGTGCGGGCGAAAGGACTTGAACCTTCATGGGGTTGCCCCCATACGGACCTGAACCGTACGCGTCTGCCAATTCCGCCACGCCCGCGTGCAGGAATTAGAATAACGGAGCGCCACCACGAACGCAAGAACTATTTTTGAAAAAGTTTGCAGGCATTCTCCCAAGCGGCTTGCGCGATTGTTTCGGCGTCCTCACCAGTGCGATCGACACGGTCGTTAACCAGCGCGTTTGCCGTAATGGAGATCATTGCGGGCTCGCATTCAAGACCGCGGATGGGCTCCGGAGCCATATACGGGCAATCCGTCTCGAACAAAATTCGATCGAGTGGGGTTGCCGCAAATGCCTCGCGCACGTCGTCGTTGCGCTTAAAGGTGGCCGCACCACCATAGGCGATATAGCAGCCCAGCTCCACAAAGCGCTCCATCGTGGCGCGGTCCTCGCCAAAGCAGTGCAGCACACAACCGGCCTGGGGCACGCCCACCTCACGAAGCACGTTGTACGCATCAACGTGCGAGGTGCGCTCATGGTCCGTGTCCTCGTGGCGCAGATGCAGCTCCACCGGCACGTTACGGCACACGGCAAGCTCGAGCTGACGCGCCATGCAGTCAATCTGCACGTTATGGGGTGCCGGCGCGATATCGTCGTCATAGTCCATGTGGTAGTCCAGGCCGATTTCGCCAATACCGGCGCATAAGGAATCATCGAGCGCGGCAACGACCTGTGCGTGAACGTCGTCGGTATAGTCCGGTGCGCCATACGGATGCACGCCGGCAAGATACTTGATCTGCGGGATATCCTGCATCGGCAGAATTTCGCGCACGAGCCAGTCGCTATAGTCCGTCACGCTGCGTTTGTCAGCGATGGGGTCGAGCATCGTCACCAACAGGTCGACGCCTGCCGCCTTGGCACGCACGAGCGTCTCAGGCACATCCTTGCCCCAGAACGAAAGTAGATGCGCATGCGTGTCGGCAAGCGGTGCCAAGGGCACGGGACAAGCAACCGTCTTCTTTTTCTTGGTAAACGTCACACGTTCGGCATTAGGCATCATGGATTAGCTCCTGGGCCAGACGGACAAAGTCGGCAACGTCAAGCGTCTCGGCGCGCGTGGTGGGTGCGATACCGCAAGCCTCAAAGGCGGCATCGAGCACGTCTTTGGCAAAGCCGTTGGCGCTCATGGAATTGCGGATGGTCTTGCGACGCTGGGCAAATGCAGCATCAATCACGCGGGCCACAAATTCGCGATCGAGCCCTTCGGGCACCACGCCGTCAACACGGTCGATACGCACGACGGCCGAATCCACGTGCGGCGCCGGCATAAAGCAACGCGGCGGTACCTCAAAACGACCCGTCACCTGCGCATACAGGCCGAGCTTTGCCGTATAGCCACCATAGGTCTTGTTGCCCGGCACTGCGGCAATGCGATCGGCAACCTCCTTTTGCACCATGACGACGGCACGCTTGAGCGCGGGCATCGTCTGGAAAAATTGCAAAATGATCGTCGCCGCCACGTTATAGGGCAAGTTCGCGACAAATACCGTGGGCTCGCCGCCGGCAGCCTGCTCAATCTGCTCCGGGCCCACCTTAAGCGCGTCGCCCATGATAAAGCGGAAGTTGGCATAGTCGGCGGCGTGGGCGTCGAGCACCGGTTCGAGCTCAGGATCGGCCTCAATGGACGTAACGCACGCCGCCTCCTGCAGCAACGCAAGTGTCAACGTACCGCAACCCGGACCCACCTCGAGTACGCGCTCGTCACCTGCAAGCTCGGCAAGCTCGCAGATACGCTCGATCACATGATTGTCGATTAGAAAGTTCTGGCCCAGGCGATGCTTGGTCGCAAGGCCAAACTCCTCTAGCAGCTCCCTGGTGGCCGTGGGGTTTGCCAAAGGCGAAGTTGTCATGGTTGCCTCCTTAGCATGATGGCGGCGTCTTGAAACAAAAGGGCATGGACCGTGGTGGCCATGCCCTTACAGCTAAACAGCAAATTGCCGATATGGCGCTCGCGCGGTCTCTACGCCAGACGCGGGAACAGCGGATCGCCCTTCTCGACGGGCTGACCGCCGGCAAGCAGGCCCCAAGCGCAAATGCCCTTGAGGTCGTCGCTCGCGGCCTCGTCCTCGCAGGACAGGCGGCGCAGGGCCTCGGCAGAAGTCTGGGGCATGAGCGGCATCAGCAGGTGGGCGGCGATGCGGATGGCCTCGAGCAGGTTGTAGATCACAAACGCCAGCTCGTCAGCCTTGGCCTCGTCCTTGGCAAGTGCCCAAGGCTCGGAGTCCTCGATGTAGTGGTTGGCAGCGTGGATGAGCTCCATGACCTCATCCTTGGCTCCGCCGTAATCGAGCACGTCCATCTTGGCCATGTAGCGGTCGACCAAGCCATCGGCGATCTTTGCCAGCGGGTTGTCGAACGCGTCGGCAGACGCCGGTTTAGCCGAGGCGCAGCCGTCAAAGTACTTTGCACTCATGTTGAGCGAACGCGAGATAAGGTTGCCCCAGCTGTTGGCCAGGTCGGCGTTGTAGACCTGCTCCATGCGATCGAAGCTGATGGCACCGTCGGTGCCGGGGACGACGTCGGTCATAAAGTAGTAGCGATAGCCCTCGACGCCCAACATGTCGATAACGTCCTGCGGAGCGATGGCGTTGCCGCGGCTCTTGGACATCTTCTCGGCCTTGCCGGTCTCGGCATTGCGCACGGTCAGGAAGCCGTGGGCAAAGACGTGCTCGGGCAGGGCCTCGCCGATGGCCATGAGCATGGCGGGCCAAATGACGCAGTGGAAGCGGATGATGTCCTTGCCCACGATGTGGAACTGCGCGGGCCAGCGATAGGCCAGCTCGGCACGCGCCTCGTCGGTGTCGACACCGTAGCCGACGGCCGTCATATAGTTGAGCAGCGCATCGAACCACACGTAGGTCACGTGACCCTCGTCAAACGGGACCTGAATGCCCCAGTCAAAGCTCGTACGGCTCACGGAAAGGTCATTAAGGCCGCCCTCGACAAAGCTACGTACCTCGTTCATGCGGAACGCAGGCTCGACAAAGTCGGGGTGCTCGTCGTAAAGCTTGAGCAGCTTGTCCTGGAAAGCGGAAAGCTTAAAGAAGTAGGACTCCTCCTGCACGCGCTCAAGCGGACGGTGGCAGTCGGGGCACAGGTGCTGGCCGACGCTGCCGTACTCCTCGTCGCCCTTCTGGACCTGCGTATCGGTGAAGTAGGTCTCGTCAGGCACGCAATACCAACCGTCGTAGCTGCCCTTATACAGGTAGCCGGACTCCTTCATGCGCTCCCACAGGTACTGCACGGCATGATGCTGGCGCGGCTCGGTGGTGCGGATGAAGTCGTCGTTGGAGATCTCGAGCTTGCTCCAAAGCTCCTTGAAGTGCGGAGCCTGGCTGTCGGTCCACTCCTGCGGCGTCATGTTGTGCTTGGCTGCGGCCTCGGCGACCTTCTCGCCGTGCTCGTCCATGCCGGTCAGGAACTTGACGTTATAGCCGGCGGAGCGACGATAACGGGCCTGAACGTCGGCGATGATGGTGGAATAAGCCGTGCCCAGGTGCGGATCGGCGTTGACGTAGTAGATGGGCGTCGTGATAAAGAACGAAGGCTTGCTTTGATCCATGGGGTTTGTCCTCCAGAAAAACGTTGCATACAGGGGATGATTCTAGCGCAAGGGCTGGATATCCTCCATCTATTGCATATCGAGCACCATGGCATAGACATCGCGCTTGCGGCGCGAATACTTCTGAGACAGGCGCTTGGCCACCGCAGAGGCGGGCTCCCCCTCCTCGAGCGCGGCGCGGATATCCTCGCGCAGGGCCTCGTCGGGATCCGCTGCCGCGGCGCCAACCGGCACGATACCGGCCTCCTCATCCTCGCTCGGCGGCGCGATGACCAGCGCAATCTCGCCCTTTACCTCGCCGCGAGCACGCAGCTCCTCGGCAAGCTGAGCAGCGGGCCCGCGCAAGACCTCCTCGTGCAGCTTGGTGAGTTCGCGGCAGACGGCAACCTCACGCTGGGGAAAGACCTCCGCCACGGCCTCGAGCGTCGCCACGATGCGATGTGGAGACTCGTAGAAGATGAGTGCGCCGGGCACCACGGCAAGGCGCTGTAAACGGCGCACGCGGTCGCCGTGCTTTCGGCCCAAAAAGCCCTCGAAGAAAAAATGCTCGCAGGGAATGCCGGACGAAACGAGCGCCGTGACGCAAGCAGAGGGCCCGGGAATAACTTCGACGGGCACATCGGCCTCACGCGCCGCCTCGACCAGCGCCTGGCCGGGATCGGACACGCTCGGCATGCCGGCGTCCGAGGCAAAGGCGAGGGTCTCCCCCGCCAGCAGACGGTCGACCAGGCCGGCGGCGCGGCTGGCGATCACATTCTCGTCGCAACGGACAAGCGGCTTGGAAATGCCCAGGTGCATCAGCAGCTTTGACGTCACACGCGTGTCTTCGCAGCAGATGACATCGGCAGCGGCAAAGGCTTCGCCAACGCGCGGGGACAGGTCGCCCAGGTTGCCGATGGGCGTGCCGACCACATAGAGTTTGCCCGTATGGGCGCTGTTTTGCGTCATATCAACCTATTCAATCATGCCGCGCTCGAGCGTACCGAGCGCCGCGCGGGCGTCCCATGCTGCAATGCGCTTCTCGGTCTTCCACGTTTGGAAGAACCAACCGGCAGCCGGCGCAAACGAAGCCAGCTGATTGGCGATAAACACGCGCTCGTAGGCATTGCGGCCCTCGGGCGTAACCGACGAGTTGGCAAAAATCGCCGCGCCCGACCATTCGCCCACCAGCACGGGGAACCCAGTCGAAATCGCTTCTTTAAGCTCGCGCTTGTTACGGGAAATCGCCGTCGTCAGCCCGCGGGGGCTCGTGATATCGAGCGCATACTCGTCGCGGTAATGGTACAGGTGAAGGTCCATGTAGACGTTCTTGTACTTGGCGCCGCGCATAAAATGCTTCCACTCGCTGGGATGCCCCGAAGACGAAAAGACGACGATCTTATCCTCGGGCATATACGAACGGACGAGCTCGTAGGCATCGCGATAGAAATTGCGCAGGTAGTGAGCCGGAATGCCATCCGTCATGGCAAAGAGACTCTTGCGGACACTCATCTGCGGCGTATCCAGCAGCTCAATGCCCAGCAGGCTCTCGGCCTCGCCGTAACGCTCGGCCAAGCGCTCGAGCACGTCGAGTGCGACATGGCGGCCGTTAGTGGACGAATGCCACTCGGCAACAGCCTCCGGCGTGGCGGGCGAATCGTTGGAATCGCCCTGGCCACCGGGCACAGTTGCCAGGTCAAGCAGCACGCGAATGTTGTACTTGGCAGCCCACTCAATCGCGCGGTCGATGTAATCGACAACCGAGATGTAGGAGGCATCGGACTCCTGTGAGCCAAAGGCATACCAAGGCACCGGCAGGCGCACGGCGTTGAGACCGATCTGCGCCATGCGACGGAAATCATCCTCGCTCACAAACGTCTCGTAATGACGGCGCATGCGCTCGTTATAGGCGGCGGTGCCCATGGCCTCCTGCAGCTCGGCCGCATTGGATGCACCGGTCGCCGCGTATAGCGACGGGGTCACCCAAGGCTCGGGAATAAACCAGCCAGAGAGATTAACGCCGAGTATCCTCTCCATCACTGCCCCCTTCGGATCGTGCAGGCCGAGCCTGCATCGTATTGCATAGGAAAAGTATCGTTTTGAGTATACCCGCGCGTGCGGACAGACGACCGAACGGTCTGTAAAGTGGCGCAAAAGCGGGAGGAATGTCTGAGCGGGCCCGAGATGGCGCGCCGAGATGTGCACGCACGTCGGAAGTACGCGCCGGAAAGCGCATCCCGTTCTGAGCGCGGGATCTGGGACGCAGTTTCCGCCAAAGACCGCAAAAGGAAAGCACATCCCATTCTGACGCCGGATTCCGGGTCGCGCTTTCCCAAGCGGCCTCAAAGCGGAAAACGCATCCCACTCTGAAGCCAAATTCCGGGACGCAGTTTCGCAGAGCCCTCGATAAAAGAAAAGGACCCCTTTGCAGAGGTCCTAGTCAATTCAAGGTGGCGGGGAAGGGAATCGAACCCCTGACACGAGGATTTTCAGTCCTCTGCTCTACCAACTGAGCTACCCAGCCATTTGAGGTGTGCCTTGTTTCAAGGCTTGATTAGTATAACCAAGGACGCGTTCCGGTCAACCGAGAATTTTAAAAAAGTTTTTGAGCACAGCCTCGGTTCTATAAATCGGCACGTCAGAGGCATCAGCCGGCAGCAAGAAGTTTTTCGCTCAGAGCCGCACGGGCAAACTCACTTGGCGTCATCCCCTCGGCAGCCGCCCGTCGACGAATGGCCTCCTTCATTCCCAGAGGAATCTTGACCGACAGCGTTGCCGTCCCCTCACCTGAGAGCGGGGGCCGTCCACGCACGATCCCACCAACGGTGTGTTCGCCATCCGGAAACTCTCCGCGCTCGTACGACTCGCACCACGCGTCAATCATTTCATCCGTTACAACCTGACCATTAGCGGCCGTATACGTCTTGCCCATCATCGACCCCTCTGCCGAGCTCGCTCGATCTCTTGCCAGAATTTCTTCTGAACCGGAGACAGGGCATGAATAATGAGCCATCCACGAATTAGTTCGACCGCAACAAGTTCCACACTTTGACCATCTGGAAGCCATCCAATGGCAAGCCATCTCGGCGGCTCGTCCTCCGACTCGCGGCGAATGCACTCAGTAACCGCGAACCAGGCACCAAGCACCTGCTTTTCCGTCAAGTGTTTTTTGGCGTTCGGATGGATCTCAACATCCATGCATCTTCTCCTCCATCTTACCCAATTTCGTATGACGAAAGTCCGCCGTCGTCAATCTCTTACGCCGGCACTTGTTGGAGGGTGGGAGGTGTAGCGAGGATTGAAGGGCGTTCCAATACCGCCCAGGCACCGGGACAGGAACACATGTGCCAAGGACGGACGTTTTCGTAGCGCGCGAGGATATTGCCGTCGCGATTGATGAAGGCGATGTCGATGGGATAGGCCATAAAACACGTATGGACCGAAGAGCAGCGTGGAAACGCCATGACGAGCGGCAAGCCGTTGGCGGCAACCGGACGCCGTCCCAGCATGCCGCGCAGGCGCATGACAAACGACTCCGCTACCACAAACTCGGCCGGCGTCCAACCCAGCCTATTGAGTGCCCGCGCGTAGGCGATGTAGGACGAGACCGCGGTCACATGACCACCCCCGGGCGCCACGGATCGACCGTCACCGCGCGCTCGTGCGACAACGTTGTCGGCGCCCCCAGCGGAACGCCAGCGATGCTGAGAAAAGTCGGCCACGGCTCATAGTGCATGATGCAGGTGTAGGTCCTAAACGTACCGGATAGGGAGAGCAGGCCACCATCCGATGCCTCCGCGCCTTGCTCGCTCGACACTTCGATCTGCAAGTCATAGCCTTCCATGGCATTCAGAATTTGAGTCTGGACCGTCGCCGAGGCATCGGCAGAGCTTTCGTCGCCCTCCCCCTCCGACGCCACGGCGTGCGCCAACACGATGTCGGGTACCACGCGGTCGAAGCGCGCGACAGCGCTGGCAAAGATCATGACGTTGTACACGATGAGTGCCAGCACCAGCAAAACGGGCGTAACCACCGCCATCTCCACCGTCGCTTGGGCGCGCTCCTCGCGCAGACGCATGCGGATACTCATTACGACCCACCGCCCAGAGCGCCAACCAGCGTGGCGACATCGACGGTGAGTGGGATGGAGCCGCCGCCGGGCAGAGGAATCTCCGCAAGCGTGAGCACCGTACCGCTAATGGTGCGTTCGACTTGATATTCCAACGCCTCGCAAAGCGCCTTGGGATCGGTCACGCCCAACGGAATACCTCGCAGTTTGTCTTGTGCTTGAGAGAGACCCGCAATGTCAGACCCCGGGCTCTTAATGACGTTGGCGGAATCGGTCAGCACCGGCTTTCGCAGGCGCAAGTCGCACGGTTCCAGACCCAACGCCGCCACGGACGCCGAAACGGTATCGCCGAGCCACGATGCGATGGAGCCCAACGCGCCGCTGCCCCCTCCTAGGTCTTTAATCATCTCGTCCATAAGTTCGTCGGCCGAACCTTGGATGTCTCCGTATCCCACAAGCAGCCGTCCCCAAACATCCATGACGCCGTCGAGTACGCCGGCAACGCCGCCCGAGCGTTCCTTCAATGTCGAGAAAAATCGCGAAAGCACGTTGTTTTGCGCCGTCGTCTCATCGGGCGCCAGCACCGCGGCAGAAATAGCACCGCGATCGCCAAGCCTGACTGCCGTGTTAAACGAAGAGTTGAGCTCGTCGGGGCTCGAGATGGCACCCGAAACCGCAAAGGCGACCACGCCGTTGCGACCGGGCGGAGCGATACGCGGACGCTCGCCCGAAAGCGCTTTAATGGCCTGGTCAAACGCATTGCCCGCACGGTCGGCCTCATCCTCGGTCTGACGCATGAGCTCAAGCTCTTTGTTCCGACGTTTGACGTATTCCTCCAAGGCCTTTTTGAACTCGTCGAAGTGATATTCGAAGCCGTTTTCGATGAACGACGGCGGCATGAGGGCGCGACCCAGGGTGACCACGTCGAATTCGCACTTATCGCATACATCGTGTCCGTCGTAATCGACAACGGATGCCAACCCACCCGGCGATCCACTCTTATAGTTAGGACATTCGGTCCCATAGTGCAGGTACGTCTTGTCGCCGTTGGTACTTGTAGGCCACATGACATCGGTGTAGAGCTGGGTTCCCTTCACCTCGCCCGGCGTGCGCGGCAGGAATGGGATCTGAGACGAAATTTTTTCACCATCGTCTTCAATGTATGAGTGTTCGAGTTCTTCAATTGCATAGATGTAGAACGTTTTCCGCGCGACGGACTCGGCCTCCATCTTCGTGCTCGAGCCTTGAGACTTTTCATTCGCTAGGCGCCGATGGTAATAGGCCTTCGCTCGGTTGAGGGCAACCTGCGGCTCCCATGTGATACTCGAGGCATAGTGTGGATTCTCAATATCCGAAAGCTTTGCCAGACTCCCCGCGCGCTCCCACATACATGAGTACCTACCAACCGCGCTCTCATCCGACCCGCCACAGTCCGCAAGCCAGGCGCGCTCCTTTGCCTTCGCCGTGTCCTCAGAAGCCTTCCGCAGCTCCTCGGCCGCACGCTCTAAATCATCTGATGTGTCTTTAATGGCATCAGTCGAGATCTCGGACCCCTCGAGCGCAGCGAAGTCCGACTCGGATGTCCTGGGCACGGCAAGCGCCGTACCGGTATAGGTCACACTATCGGTATCCTGCGCCGACACCGCCTGCGTGGCACGCGCGGCAATCAGATACGGCAGAGCCGTCTCGATTTTCTGCAAGCCTTCCGATGCGCTTTTGGCAAACTTGTTGCGCGTTTTAATGATCTCAATCCCGGTGTCGACCATATTGCCGGCAACTGGTTCGGCACCCGGGATGAGGATGGCGACCAGGCCCGTCCCGATCGTGGCAAACCCCGCTAGCCCCAGACTCAAGATGCTCGCATCAACCACCGTGGCAGCCGTGTGATAGGACGACACTACGTTGGCACCCGCCAGCGCGCCGCTATCGGCCGCCACCTGGGTATCCCCGGCACGCGACATGCTCCATATCGCCGCGGTCGACGAAAACAACAACGTGAGCACCACTAGGATGACCACGGCAGAAGAAAGCGTGGTGTAGGCACCGTCTTCGATAAACAGGTCGATACCGGCGCGGCCCATAAAGCCGCCTCGCTTGCGATGGCAGCTCGGACGGCGCGTCAAAACGCATCTAGACCAGAAACGCTTAATCCCATGCAGCAATCCACGAATCATAATCTCCCTCCAGCCATTCGGGACGCGATTGATACGAGACATCGACCTTGAGCTCAACGTAGCCGCCCTCGGCGGTACCACCCATAGCCTGCGCAAACGCACCGATCACAGGCAACGGCTTGACCTCGCCGGAAACGGACACGGACGAGACGCCACCCGCACCGGCCCGGCCAAGCTCGATATCCCACGACAACGGCCCGCCGGCATGAAAGATCGAAACGTTGGGCACTGCGGCAAGCCGGCGGCGGGTGAACTCCTTAAGATCGTCGTCCTCCGCCGTCGTCGTGGTCATGAGCCGCGCGGTCTCGGCGGCGGCAGACTCCATGACCGCGCGCGTATAGAGCAGGCACACCGGTTGCAGTGCGAGAAGGATGAGCGTCAGAAACGTCGGCAGCAAAAAAGCGGCCTCGACCGTAGACTGCGCCCGGTCCTCGCGCGCGATATCAATACAACGCGATGTCCTTAGCGCCCGCGGCGGCGTCGATAACCGACATCGAGGCAACGCCATGGGATGCCGCCCGCTCAACCAGCGCCGCCAAGCGCCCATCGGCACCGGCACGCCAAAGCCCCGCGATCGCCAGCACGATCGATAACAGCGCCACTGTAACGATGGCGTATTCCACAGTCGCTTGGGCAACCTCTTCACGCAGAACGCCATGCATTTCACGATCTCTCCTTTGAGCTTATTGTTTGCGGGACCAGGCGCACGGCGCGCAGACGGCACGAAGCATCGCCAGTATCCGTGGCAACCGTCACCATATCGACCCAGCCGCGCCCATCGCGCACGATGGCGCCCCATACGTTGCCCTTAATATCGAGATAGCCGCTCAGGGCGAGCTGGGCCGTTGGCACCTCGCGGTAGGCGCGTAACATATCCGCCGCTGCCTCGGTCATCGGTCGGTCCTCGGACCATGCAAGCCGGACCGCAATCGCGTTGCCCTCAGGCGAATCCGTCGCAGTGCCAGACCGCTTGTCGAGCATCCGCAGAAAGGTTTGCGCCGTGACAGCGACATCCGAATCGTCCGCATCTCGCGTCTCATCTTTTTGAGACGCCACCGCCGAATCTGGGCCCGAATCGGAGGCGGTCCCAAGACGCTGCTGCCGCGCGGCGTTAAGCCCCCAAAGCACCGCCGCTATCGCCACGGTCAGGCAGGCAAACACCAGCAGCACCCCGATGGGGCGCTCGCCCTCTACAGGCTGTTGATGCCCTCGCTGATCGCATCCCATAGCTCTTTAACCTTGCCTTTAAATGCAACGATGGCAATAATCGCGATCACCACAAGTACGCCCACCAAAATGGCGTACTCGGTGGTACCCTGCGCGCTCTCCTCCTGCAACAGCTCCTTGGCATGCTGGCGAGTGTGGATCGCCCGGCAAAAAGCCCAGCTCCAAGCCTTGTCAGCAACTTCGACCATCGTATTCATGTATTCCTCCCTACATCATCCCGCCTGCTCCCAGCAGCGGGCCCAATATGGAC
Source organism: uncultured Collinsella sp. (assembly GCA_902492935.1). Classification (GTDB taxonomy): domain Bacteria; phylum Actinomycetota; class Coriobacteriia; order Coriobacteriales; family Coriobacteriaceae; genus Collinsella. Next base: position 14,152 of record CABUNJ010000023.1, read on the forward strand.
AGAAGCAACGCCGGCAAGATGAGCGTGCCGGTGGGAATCAGCAGCTTGACGGGCGCACGTTCGATCTCGCGCTCGACCGCGGCGCGATGAGCCGCACGGATTTCGCGACTTTGAGCGGCCAGCGTCTCGGAAAGCGGGGCACCCAGGGCGAGCGCCTGCCCCACCGTGATGGCAAAGGTCTCGAGCGCTCGCACGTCCAGGTCGCGCGCGGCGGCCAGCAACTCGTCCTCACGCGTGCCCACGCCCACCTGCCACGCCATGCAGGCCCGCTCAAGGCGAAGAGCCAGCACTGACCGGCGGTTGGCACAGAAAATCTCAAGCGCCGCATCAAACGAAAGACCGGCCGAAAGGCCCAAGCGCACAACATCGATCATCTCGGACACTTCGCCGAGCGACACTCGCGCCGGACCGCCCGCTCCAACCGCGCCCTTCATTCGCGCGGTCAGAGCATCGACCACCGAGCGGCCCGCGGCAGCGACCAGCACCGCCTCGCGCTTGCAGGCCCCTGCGATCTTGCGTGCATCCGCCCGATCCAAACCCGTCGCGACAAATACACTCAGGGCGCACAGGCAAGCCGCAACTGCAACCGGGGCGCTCATAGCTCCACCCGCATAATGCGCCGGATAACCACCAGGGCAACGGCGTTGAGGGCAAGACCCAGCACCACAGCGCCCGCGCCGGCAGGCGTCGCAAGACCGCGACGAAAATCTGACGAAAGCAGCGCCAACACCGCGCACATGCCCGCCGGCATCGCCGCGACCATATGCGCAGACATGCGAGCCTGCGACGTCTTAACATCCAGGCGGCGCTTGAGCTCGATGCGCTCCCCCACCATGCTCGACGCCTCGGACAGTAAGTCGGCAAGCGGAGCACCGGTGCGCTGAGACACCTTAAGCGCCAAGGTCACAAGCGAAAGACCAGGGGCGTCGATGCGCACGAGCAAGTCATCGAGCGCGTCGGTCGCCGAGATGCCGCAATCGATCGCCGCCGCCACCCGCAAAAACTCGGTATGCACCGGCTCTTGCGCATGAGCGCCCACAAAGCGCATGCCCTGGGCCAGCGAATGTCCCGAGGCAAGCGACATGGAAAGCGCGGTAAACGCCTCGGGCATGGCCTCTTCTACATCGTGTTGCTCGCGCCGGCTCTCAAAGCCATCCCGAGCGGCGCCAACGGCAATCGGAGCAACAAGTCCCAAGGCAAATCCGAGGGGCGATAACGACACTATCGTTAGCAAAACGCAGCAGACACCGCTCGATAGCAGCAGAAACGCCAAACGCCCCGAAGCATCCTCGATCACGAGGCCAAGGCGATGCGCCGGAGCCAGCGATGCCCACGAACGGGCGATCTTTTTCAGCAGATCGTTTTCCACCAGCTCACGCGGCAGCCTCTCTGCCACCGTCTCGAGCACCTGACGCGCCAGCTCCGCCGGCGGCACCTGCGGCACACGAGGTTCCACCCCGCACGCCGTCGCAACAGAAAACCCTGCCAAACCCCCTACGACGAGGGGCACAGCGACCTCCATTCGTCCACCTCCTCTTGTGTGAGCGTCCCCGACCGCAGGCCTTCTGCGATAAACGGCGGCTCGTGGTCAAGCGTCCAGATGCGCTCGGCGGCATCGAAAGTCACATAGCGCTCGAGCTCTACGCCGCCCGACGCGGCGCGACGCACCCCCGAATAAGAGGAGACGAAGCGTCTGCCATCGGCGTGGCGCTCGGACATCACGATGCCGTCGAGCGCCATGGCAATCTGCTCCTCGATGAGCTCGCTCGGCAGATCGATGCCATAACGTGCAAGCAACGTCAGACGCACCACGGTCTCCTGTTCTGAACCCGCATGAAGTGTGGTGAGCGACCCGTCGTGGCCCGTGTTCATGGCCTGCAACATGTCGCAGCACTCGGCACCGCGCACCTCGCCCACCACGATGCGGTCGGGGCGCATGCGCAGGGCATTGGTCACCAGGTCGCGGATCGTCACCGCGCCCTCGCCCTCAATTGAAGCCTCGCGCGCCTCCAGGCGCACCACGTGCGGATGATGCGCAAACTTGAGCTCGGCAGAGTCCTCGATCGTCACGATGCGCTCGCCAGTGGAAATCTCGCATGATAACGCGTTGAGCAGGGTGGTCTTGCCAGATCCCGTGCCTCCCGCAACCGCCAGGTCCTGTCGCAGCGACACCGCGCACGACAACAGCTGCGCATACCAAAGCGGCAGCGACCCCAGCCCCACAAGCTCGTCCAGCGAGCAGATGCGGTCCGAGAACTTTCGGATGGTGAGAATCGGTCCGTCAATCGCCACAGGCGGAATCACCGCGTTGACGCGATAGCCCGTTTTGAGGCGGGCGTTGACGATGGGGCTGCGCTCGTCGATACGGCGGCCAAGTGGCGAGATGATGCGGTCGATAAGCACACGGATCTGCTCATCATCCTCAAACGCATGCTCGATGGGGTGCAAGACGCCGCCGCGTTCAAAGAAAGCCGAGCGGCAGCCGTTGATCATGATCTCGGTAACGGTGTCGTCCTCGATGAGCGGCTGCAACGGCCCCAGGCCCACCACGTCATCCAAAATCTCGTCGATGATGGTCTCGCGCTCGGGCGTCGCGAGATCGGTCGGCTCCTCAACATTGAGCGCCGCCTCCACCGCGGGACGCAATTCCGAGCGGGCAAGTGCCGGGTCGATATAGGCGCTGATACGCGCCACTTCGTCGTAACCCATGCGGTCCATCACGGCGCGCTTGGTGCGTCGTTTCACCGCGCGGCGACGCCCCGCATCTACAGGCGCTGCCGCCGCTGCAGCGCCGGCAGCCTTAATCCTTGTTTGCAGGCTCATCGCTGATCACCCTCGCGCGACCAGGGAAGGCGGATACGCGGGCGCTCGGTACGCGTTGCACGGTCGGCGACCATATCGCTCCAAGGGCCGACGGCGCACCCCAGTTCCACGAGCATCTCGCGCGTGGCCTCGCGCACGCTGGTCGCAAAAGCGCTGGTCTGCCCCACTGCCTCGTCAGCGCGCCCAAACGCCATGAGCGCGGCGAGATCCTGCCCGCCATCGGCGATACGAATCTTGGAGCTCAACGCACAGGCAATCTCAAAGCGCATGGCGACGTCCTCGTCTGCCCCGCGCGCACCGAACCGGTTGAACACGGCGCTCATGCGCGTGCGCGGCACACCTACTCGACTTGCCAGTTCAATGACGCGCGATGCCGATGTCGCGGACGATACCGCCGCATCGCCAACGACCAGGCAACGGTCGCTCGCCGCCACCGCAGCCGCCACGGCGTCGCCCCAAAAGACCGAGGTATCGATAAAGACCACGTCGGATTCGCGACGCAGAACATCAAGCAGTAGCTCCACCGGACGTGCCATGAGCTCGGCTTGCTCGGGCGCCGCGACGGGGCCCCAGAGCGTAACGCCCGGCGCCACGCGCATCGATGTGGCCACGATATCCGGCTCGGCAAGCGCGCCCGCCGCCGACGGCTCGATAAGTGCCGCCATATCGCGCGGAGCATCGACGCCTAACAAGTCGTAAAGGTTTCCAAACATCAGGTCCAGGTCGAGCACGGCGGCACGCAAGCCCAACAGCGACGATGTGTGTGCCATGGTGGCAACGATCGTCGACTTGCCGCAACCGCCCGAACCCGAAATGGCACAGATGACCGGAGCTCGATGCTGCGGAGCGGCAGCGTCTGCCGGCGGCATCGGAGGAGGCGGAGCGGGCGCCGGTGGCAGCGTCCCCGTTTCCCCCGCCGCAACCACACGCTGCGTCCAAGCCGGCATGGCAGCTTGTTCGGTCTGCGAGGCAGGTTCGTTCTGCGCAATCTGCTCATGCTGCATCAGCGATAACTCGCCGCACCCGGCAAAGCCCTCAACTTCGTCGAGTTCATCCGCCAGATTCACGCCGTGCACGTATCCCATATCTACAGCCGGGGAGTCGCCAGCGTGCTGCGCTGGCCCTCCAGCGTCATCGTATACAAGGGGGTTCCGGGGTCGCCGACCATGCTCGGCTTCCGCTTTTCCATAATCATCAACACGCGGGCCTCTTGTAGCGCGAGGCGCCCCGGGTTCCCTATCAACAAAAGCATCGGGCTCAATCGTCATGCGCCGATCGGAATCAACCGCTCCCTCGCCCGCGCGCCCGTTGCCGCATATACTGTGCGCAGCGATGACCTCGGTCGCCCCCGCGCGAAACAACCCCTCGATATCCGACGGATCGAGTGCTTCTATCAACACGACCACGCGACTCACGCGGCCTTCGGCCGTCAGGCGCGCAACAGTCTTGCGCACATCTTCGGTATCAAACAGAGACGCCGCGATGATGGCAGCCCCGCGGCGCGACGGAAACGCCCGAGCCATGGAAATCAGCCCGTCCAGGTCACCCACGCGAAGCACCTGTGCACCCGCATCACGGCCCTCGACTTCCCGCTGCAACAGCCCGTAATCGCCGCACGCGCAGCACGCAAGCCAGATCGCCTTCATCACTCGTCGCCTCCGTTCTTTTTGCCGCGCGCCGTGGCGGGAATCGTCAAGCTGACCGTTCCCTTGCCCGAGGCTCCCAGCAGTTCCTTGACGTCTTCGGGGTCAGCCGCCAGCGTCACCCATTCGATCTTGCCCTCGCGCGTGGCACCGGAATCCTCACTGGTATCGATCACGTGCGCGCCGCACAGTCGATCGGTTACGCCGTCTTTTTGCACATACACATCCACGTAGCTGCCCACGCCTGTAGCACCGCCGACCGAGTGCTCGGCATCGACCGCCACCGAAACGGCGACCTTGCCCTTAGGCACCTCGAGCTTGTGGCTCTCGGCCTTGGTGTAGACATTGCAGATCACGGCGTTTTTGGGAATACGCGAAGTCGTCACGTCGCCGCGCACCTGGCGCAGCTCGGTCGCCGCGTCACGCGGCAGCAGACTCGTCAGCCATTCCTGGGTTATGACATTGGTCTCATCGAGGGTCTCGCCCACATCGATATCGCGCGCCGCGACGCATACCTCGACGCGATCGCCACCGTACTTGGCCAAGGTCTCAGCCTGGACCTGTTCGGCTTGCGAGCGGATCGACGAGCCGTAAACCATGCAGAGCAGAGCAGCGAGCACGCCCGCGACCAGACTGATGGCGATGCGCTTGCTCTTGTTCACGGCCGCTCCTCTCATGGCAGTGCCGGGCGAATGCCCGTACCACCATTGTCTGGGCGGTCAGAGTGCAAAGCGGCGCAATCGCAATCTTGGTTTTCGATGTCAAACCAATCGCTGACCAAAAGCTGACCAGCCCGTCAAGCTCGTGGCAAGGTTTTGGTCAGCACGTCAGCAAACTGCATGTTTCGAGGCTTTTCCGCAGCAAAAAAGCCGTCTCCTGAACAGTTGGGAGACGGCTGTCATAGGAAAAATCAATTACAGATGAACATCGGGATCGAGCATTTGAGCGCTCACGCGCATGGATGACGCCAAGTTTTGGAACGTTTCCAGCCGTAGGCTGTCGATCTGCCCGGCGTCCTCGGCCTCGCGAACGGCGCAGCCCGGCTCATGGGTATGTGTGCAATCGCCAAACCGGCACGCGCGCGATGCCTCGACAATCTCGGGGAAAGCGCGCGCCAGACCTCGCTCGTGACCCACGAGCGGTAGGCTGCGCAGGCCCGGAGCATCGGCGATCACGCCGGCGTCGCCCGGCAGCGCCACCATCACGCGCGCGACGGTAGTGTGACGGCCCTGGTCGTCGCGTTCACGCACACCGCCGGTCGCCAACGTATCGTGGCCCAGCAGTGCATTGAGCAGCGTCGACTTGCCGGCACCCGACTCGCCCAGAATCATGGCACAGCTCCCGGCAGGCACGCAGGCACGGACCTCGTCCAGGCCGCGGCCCTCGGCAGAGGACGTCACGATTACGCGCACGTCCGGACCCACCAGGCGGCGCACGCGGTCCAAATCGCGCTCGAGTTCCTCGGCATCGCAGCGGTCAGCTTTGGTGAGCACCACCACTGGCTCGGCATCGCAGTCGAGCGCCAACACCAGCGAGCGCGCCACGCGGTCGAGCAGCACCTCACCGGCACCGAGCGCCTGCACGATTAGCACGCTATCCACGTTGGAGCAGAGCACCTGGCGCTCTCCACGGGCGCGGCCGCGCCAACGCTCAAAGCTCGTACGGCGCGGCAGCACGTACTCAATCACGCCCATATCGTGCCCGGGAGCGCGGCGTACCGCCACACGGTCGCCCACGGCAGGCAGCAGGACCTCGTCCTCGCCGCGCGACTTGGCAAACCCCACGGCATGCTCGGCGCGAAAGGTGTCGTCGGCAGTGGCCACCAGCGGAAACCCGCGATCCAGGCGTACCACGGCACCGAGCTGCATCTGCTCGGGCTCCTCGGCATGTGCGCAGAAATCATCAAAGGCAGTCTGCTGGGTTTCATCGACCGGCAGATCATCAAACGCCGGGACATCCTGCAGCGCATCGAGCCCCGGTACGCTCGCCAACAACTCCTCGGCAGACACGGGCGCTTCGGTCGCGAGTTTCCGACGACGACCGCGCTTAGCCCGCGCCCCCGTCGTCTTTTTCTTCGCTTTAGCCTTAGCCTTAGCCACAAACGCCTCCCAGCAGCCAAAATCACAACTGAGCAGGTATTTTAAATCAAAAAGAGCTGGCCGGGCAAAGCCCGACCAGCTCACATACTTTCCCTCAGCTCATGGTCCCGAGAGGTTGTCCGAAGGCCCGACCGCCGAGAGGGGTTTCTTCTGAGCGATCCCGCAGCGCGAAGCGCGAGGACCAGCGAAGAAGAAAACACGCAGGGGCGGGCCCGGACAGGTTAACTTACTCCTTCTCGACCGCGCGCATGATCGCCTTGTAGATCTCCATCAGCGGAATGATCAGGAAGGCAAGGCCCAGCGCGGCAAGAACGCCCTTGAGCTCAAGCGTCACAGGACCAAAGAACATCTCGGCAAGCGTCGGCTGCACGGTCACGATCACCGTCAGCACCAGTGCCAGCGCGGCGGAAGCCCACAGCCACTTGTTCTGCTTCTTCATGGTGAACAGCGACGCACGACGGCTGCGCATATTGAAGCAGTGGAAAATCTCGACCATGTTGAGCGTGATGAACGCCATCATCACGCCTTCCTCGTCGGCATTGCCGGCGATCATATCGGCGATGTGAATGTAGCCCATGTCAAAGTACACGCCCACAAAGAAGCTCGCCAGCACCAGCACGGTGATGATCAGACCCTGGACCACGCAGTCCAGACCCATATGTCCGGCGAAGACACCGTCCTTGGCGTTGCGCGGCTTGCGCTTCATAATGTCGCCCTCGGCGTCCTCCATGCCCAGCGCGAGCGCGGGGAAACAGTCGGTGACCAGGTTCACCCACAGCAGCTGCACCGGCTGGAAGATGGTAAAGCCGATGAGCGTGGCGATAAACACCGAAAACACCTCGGCAAGGTTGGCCGAAAGCAGGAACTGGATGACCTTGCGGATGTTGTCGTAGATGCGACGGCCCTCTTCGCAGGCACCGATGATGGTGGCGAAGTTGTCGTCGGCAAGCACCATGTCGGCGACGTTCTTGGTGACATCGGTACCGGTGATGCCCATGCCAACGCCGATGTCGGCGCGCTTGATGGACGGGGCGTCGTTGACGCCGTCGCCCGTCATGGCCACGATCTGGTCGCGCGACTTCCAAGCCTCGACGATGCGGGTCTTGTGCTCGGGCTGGACGCGGGCGTACACGCCGTAGTCCTCGATGTGCGCGTCGAGCTCCTCTTCGCTCATGCGATCGAGGTCGGCACCGGTGATGGCATGGCTGCGATCGGTGACGATTCCCAGCTGCTTGGCAATGGCCACGGCGGTGTCGATGTGGTCGCCCGTGATCATGACGGTGCGGATACCGGCGTCGTGCGCCTCGCGGATGGCGTCGGCGACCTCGGGGCGGACCGGGTCAATCATGCCGGACAGGCCGCAGAAGACCAGGTCGTGCTCGAGCGCAGCGGGGCTGCAGTCGCTCGGGACCTCGGTGTAGGTGCGGCTTGCCAGCGCCAGTACGCGCAGGGCCTCGTCGGCCATGGCCTTGTTGGCGGCCACGAGCTCGGCGCGACGCTCCTCGGTCAGGGGGACAACCTTATCGCCCTCGTAGATATGGGTACACAGGCCGATCACCACGTCGGGCGCGCCCTTGGTGTACTGCTCGTACTCGCCGTCCAGGGTCTCGACGACCACGGACATCATCTTGCGGCCCGAGTCAAACGGGGCCTCGCCCACGCGCGGATGCTCGGCAGTCAGGCCAGTGAGCCCCGCCTTGCCGGCATCGTTGACGAGCGCACACTCGGTCGGCTCACCCACAGCCTCGCCCAGTTCCTCGTCCCACTGGGCGTCGGAGCACAGAGCCATGCCGGCCAGGAACTTCTCCTTAGGCGCAGCGAGCTCGTGCTTGACGACGGTCATCTTGTTTTGGGTAAGGGTGCCGGTCTTGTCGGAGCAGATGGTCTGCGTGCAGCCAAGGGTCTCGACGGCAGAGAGCTTGCGGATAATCGCCTGGCGCTTGGCCATCTTGGTCACACCAAGCGACAGCACGATGGTCACGACGGCGACCAGACCCTCGGGGATGGCAGCGACGGCGAGCGAGACGGCGACCATAAAGGTATCGAGCAGGGCGGTCGGGTCGGTAAGAACGTTGCCCACGCCGTGGCGGATGATGTCGACGCCAAAGATGACGACGCAGATGACGATCACCATGATGGTGAGGATGCGGCTGAGCTCGGCGAGCTTCACCTGCAGCGGCGTGAGCTCTTCCTTGGCCTCAGCCAAGGCGCCGGCGATCTTACCCATCTCGGTGTTCATGCCGGTGCCGACCACGACGGCGCGGCCGCGACCGTACACCACGGTGGAGCCCATGTAGCACATGTTCTTGCGGTCGCCGAGCGGCACATCATCGGTGCCCGCGGCAAGCTCGATCACGTTGGCGTGCTTCTCTACGGGCACGGACTCGCCGGTGAGTGCGGCCTCTTCGATCTTCATCGTGGCGCTCTCGAGCACGCGGCAGTCGGCCGGGACGGAGTCGCCCGCCTCGAGCATGATCACATCGCCAGGCACGAGCTCGGCGCTCGGCAGGTGCACGAGCTTGCCGTCGCGCAGCACCTTGGACTGCGCCGCGCTCATCTCCTGCAGGGCCTCGAGGGCCTCTTCGCTTTTGGCTTCCTGGACCACGCCCAACACCGAGTTGACGATAACGACGAACATGATGATGGCGACGTCGGCAAAGTCCGCCTCGCCCTTGACCATGCCCGTGAGTGCACTGATGACGGCGGCAACGATCAGCATGATGACCATGGGGTCGGCCATCTGCTCAAAGAAGCGCTTCCACAACGGCGTCTTCTCGGCTTCCTCGAGCTTGTTAGGGCCTGTCTTGGCGAGGCGCGACGACGCCTCGTCGTTGCTCAGGCCGAGGTTCTCATCGACACCTTGGTCGCTGAGTACCTCCGCCGCGGCGGACAGGTATTCCTTTTGCATATAGAGTCCCCTCCTGGGATTCGGGCCACTCAGCAGATTGATGCCCGATCATAATTCCCAGGAGAAGGGCAAGGGCTCATCAAGGCTGCCGTGCTGAGCGGCAGTTGATAGTGGAGCTATGGTACCCCAAAGCGGCGCGTCTAGCCAAAACATTCCAATTGGAAACACGGCTCGAGTGCAACGATGCAGACCGTGTGATGCTCAACATTGATAAAACGCTTTTTCTTCGGCGCATCGTCAAACTGAAATATCGCCCAGATAGCAGCGGTCAGAACGGTTGATAAAGTTTTTTCATATACCGTTTTTACCGCAAAAAATGAACTTCTAATTCGGCATACGGTCGATTTTTGGGGGTGTTCGGTCGTCATTTCGTTATAATCATCTCAGTTTTATTTCTTATGGTTTATCTATCAGCGCAAGACGATGTCAGATGGAGGTCTGAATGTACAAGCGCACTAAGATTGTATGCACCATGGGTCCCGCCTGCGATAGCGACGAGACCATCCGTGAGATGATCAAGGCGGGCATGAACGTCGCCCGTTTTAACTTCTCGCACGGATCCTACGACGAGCACCACGGTCGCATCGAGCGCGTCCGTCGTATTTCCAAGGAGCTCGGTCTGCCCGTCGGCATCCTGCTCGACACCAAGGGCCCCGAGGTCCGCACCGGCCTTCTGGTCGATGGCAAGAAGGTTGCCGTCAAGACCGGCGATAAGATCGTCGTCACCGCCCAGCCCACGTCCGAGGATTTCCACGGCACCGCTGAGCACATCTCCCTCGACTACCTGGCTCTGCCCTCCGAGGTCGAGAAGGGCTCCCTCATCCTGATCGATGACGGCCTGGTTGCCCTCGAGGTCGAGTCCGTCAGCGGCCAGGACATGACCTGCGTCGTTAAGAACGACGGCTTGATCGGCGAGCGCAAGGGCGTCAACATGCCCAACGTCAACATCTCGCTGCCCGCTATCACCGAGCGCGATCGTCAGGACATCCTCTTTGGCCTGACCGAGAACATCGACTACATCGCCGCTTCCTTCATCCGTGACGGCGAGTCCGTCCGCGGCATCCGCGAGCTTTGCCGCGAGAACGGCGGCGAGCACGTGACGATCTTCCCGAAGATCGAGTGCGCCTTGGGCGTCGAGAACTTCGACGAGATCCTCGAGGCTTCCGACGGCATCATGGTCGCCCGTGGCGACCTGGGCATCGAGATCAAGCCCGAGCTCGTTCCGCACATCCAGAAGGAGATCATCGCCAAGTGCAACGCGGCCTACAAGCCCGTTATCACCGCTACGCAGATGCTCGACTCCATGCAGCAGAACCCGCGCCCGACGCGCGCCGAGGTTGCCGACGTTGCTAACGCCATCTACGACGGCACCGACGCCGTTATGCTCTCTGGCGAGTCCGCTGCCGGTAAGTACCCGGTCGAGGCCGTTAAGATGCAGGCCAGCATTGCTCTCGAGACCGAGAAGTACCTCCCGGCCCACGCTCCGCTCGAGGTTCCGGCCGACGCTCACGGCACCCGCGTCGTCAACAATGTTGTGGGTATGTCCGCTGTGAACATGGCCACCACCGTTGGCGCCAAGTGCATCACCGTGCCGACGACCACCGGTCGTACCGCCCGCCTGATCTCGCACTTCCGTCCCAACATGCCGATCTGCGCGTTCTCCCGCCACGAGTGGGCCGTCCAGCAGATGATTATGTACTGGGGCGTTATCCCGCACCAGGCCGAGATTACCCAGGGCACCGTCAACGGCACGATCGTCAAGGCGATCGAGACTGCTAAGGAGCTCGGCTACGTCGAGGCCGGCGATCTGACCGTCGCTACCGCCGGCGATCCCCGCATGAGCGTCCAGCTCGAGGACAAGGTCTCCTCGACCAACGTCGCTTACGTCGCTCAGGTACGCTAAATCGTACTTGCAAGCAGATTTGCATTGCAAAGGGCCCGGAAGGCATTGCCTTCCGGGCCCTTTTTAAAGACCTTCTTCATATGCCGCTTCATCGATTTGCGTTCAATCGCAAGCCTCTCCGATGCCGAGCGCACCACCGAAGACGCCCTGCGACGGGAGTTGTTGGTCAATTGGGATGAGCTGTTCACCGTCAAGCCGGCCGGCTAGCAGCTAGCGATCAGGGGGGCTGCGGGGACGTCAGAAGCAGCAACGCGAGCCGCAAAGCCCGCCTCGGTCAGCTCGATGACCTCGGTAAACGTTGCGTCGAAGAATTTCTCGGTCAGCAGGCGGTATGGCGGATGGTCGGGCTCGCCGGGATTTTCGCGCACGATCTCGTGCATAACGCCGATGGTCTTGAGCACATATTCTTTATGGATGGGATACTGCCCAAAACGCGTCGCAGCGGTATACAGGCGATCTGTCGCACGCGGGATGGAAACAATGCCCAGCGTCTTACCAAACCAGTCAAAATCGCCTTGCTTTTTAATGCGGAACTCCTCGCACGGCTTGCCGCCGTGCGCCTCCAGGTACTGATTCACGCGCGTATTCCATACGGTATCGGCCACCAGATGCGACCAGACACCCAACGTCAAATCGAGCAACGACTGCGCCACGTCCTCGGACGCAAGCGAGAACTCACAGGCACCGGGACCGGCAACCGGCTCGGCATCCCTGTAGCGCTGGGGATAGTGCACGCGGTTCAGTCGCTCGCGTTCCTCGATAATCGAGGTCGCCGCGGCTGGCGCACCAGAGGGCGAACTTTTAAGCAACGGTGCCACATAGGTATCCCAGAACTCATGCTCACGAGGCTTTGGGATGGGCTCAGGCTTGGCAAAGTGCGTAATGCGGTACGGGATGGGATCGGCGATGCCGGGAACCATGTAGCCCACGAAGATATCCGGAACCACGCAGCCAAACAAAAAGGCATTGCGGTCGCGCACGCTATTGGCAAGCGCACCGGTGCGCTCCAGCAAACGCTCCGTCTGAGCGATATGAATGTTCCAGCTTGGCATAGCCACCCCCATAAAAACCTGGATAACTATACCATCACGGCAAAGCCGCGCGGGCGGCTACGCACGCTCTACGCAGCAACTAGTCCGTAGCACCGCTTTCGGTTCCATACGACGACGAAGGCGCCTCGACCACATGGTGATATCGATCGATATAGATTGCACGGGCGCCCAGGCGTCGCACCAAATCCTGGTGATGCGTGCTCATCATGACCGTCTTGCCCGCCGCAACGTATGCAAGTAAAAAGTTGACCACGATGTCACATGAATCCTCGTCGAGTCCGTTGGTGGGCTCGTCAAGGACCAAGATATCTGGGTTCATCGACACGATGGCAGCCAGCGCCACGCGCTTCTTTTGCCCGCCCGAGAGCTGGTAGGGAGAGGCGTCGGCAAGGTCGGCAACCTGGAACAGATCCATGGCATCGCGTACGCGACGGTCGAGCTCGTCTGCCGGCAGCCCCATCTGCGCGGGACCAAAAGCAACTTCCTCGCCCACCGTAGCGCAAAACAGCTGGGCGTCGGCATTCTGGAACACAAAGCCCACGCGCTGATGAAAACGCTGAGCGGCCGCGGAATCCTTTAGAAACGCCGCATCGATCACATGCCCGTCAAACAGGTATGCCCCCGCGTCCGCGAGTTCAAGGCCGTTAATAAGACGCATAATCGTCGTCTTACCGCAGCCGTTGGGACCGAGCAGGGCAACGAGTTCACCACGATCGACCTGCAGCGACACGCCATCGACAACCGTATGGCCCGCATAGGAGAACACCACGTCGCGCAGCTCGATGAGCGGCGCGACCTCGGCGCCGCCCGCACCGTTTGTGCCCGTTACGCTATTCGTATCGTTAGCCAAAACGTCGCCCTTCCTATTCGCATCGAAGCCAAAGCTCGCACTACAGCACGGCGCACAGAGCCGCCAGCAGCACCACAACGGCCGTATAGGCCGCATCGCGCCAGCTCAACCCGGCGCGAGCGGGCGCCGGATACACACCGGCAAAGCCACGGCAAAGCATAGCCTCGTCCATCGCGCGGCTGCATTCCATCGCCTTGATAAAGGTCATGCCCATGATACCCGCGACCGAGTCGGTACGCGAAAACCCCTCAGGTGCGCGACCAACGCTGCGCAGCATGACCGATTCGGTCAGGTCGTGCGCCGTGCGGCCCAGCACCTCGATGTGCTTGAGCGCCATATCGAAGGTAAAGATAACTTCGTCGGGCAGGTGCAGCATTTTGAGCGCCGCCGACATGCGGCTCCAGGTGAGCGTCCACGAAACGCCCAGCACAAGCGACACGTTAATGAACGTCTTAAGCGCAATTTTGAGCATGGCGCCCGTAGCGGAAGCGCCCAGCAGCAGGGCGGGCAGCGCCAGAACCACCGCGAGCCCCGCAGCGCCAAGCGCCGGCACAAAGGTTGCCCGCAGCCCGCGTACGGGGCGCACGGCAACGAGCACCAGCGCGATAGCCGCCATCAACATGAGGTACAGCGGACTCTGCGTCAGACACGCACACAGGACGCAAACGAACATCCCCACCAGGCGCACCGGAGCCGAAACGCAAGAAAGGGCGCGGTCGACCATCGACCCGCCCTCGTGCGCGCCTCCACCCAGGCGAACCCGCTCAAGCAGGCTCGCCAGGTGCAGGACGTTCTTTTGCATCACACGATGCCGAGCCCCCATGGGCTCGTATCGCTCCTCGGCCGCAAGCCAGCTAGGCAGCTCGGCTACTGCCATGAGCACCGCTTTCCTTGACCGTCAGCGAGACCAGACGGAATGCGATGGTAAGCACCGCCACGCCAATCACGCCCGAGAGGATATACATCGCGGCCTGGCCGGCAAAGCCAAGGCCCTGCTCCTCGGAATAGGCCTGCAGGTAATCACCCGTAGGCAGAGCGTCGGCAAAGGTCGGGGTATCAAGGCCGACCGAAGCCTGCAGACTGTCATCGCCAGCCTCCTGAACGGCAGTCGCAGCGCCCTCGGCGTCCCACTCGCCCCAGGCGTCACCCGTGGCAAGCAGGCCCAGCGGCGTGGCCACGACAAGCACGGCGACCAGGATGAGCGTGGGGACCAGCGAGGTCTTCTTGGCAGCAGTGCCCTCGGCAGCAAACTGGCCATCGACGGCCTCGGGCCCGACGATAAAGCTCGGCGCCGTCTTCTTAATGAAACCGTAGATGGCGGCCGTCGCCACGCCCTCGACCACGCCGGCAACCAGCATATGCGGGATCAACATGGCCGGAATGGAAACAGACAGCGGGAAGGGGCAGTACAGTGGGGCACCAGAGGCGTTGGTGAAGAGCATCGGCTGAATGCCAAACTCGATGGCAGCGCAAAGGGCAGCCACGCACAAGCCAACCCAGCCGCTCACGATGGCAGAGACCGAAGTGCCCCAGCTCTTGTCGTGCAGGCGGCTGTTGAGCGCGCGGAATACCATGGCGGCAACAAACGGCAGCACGAAGGCCATGTTAAAGCAGTTGGCGCCAAAGGACAGGATGCCGCCGTCGCCAAACAGCAGCGCCTGCAGCGCCAGCGCGACCGAGACAGCGATAGCCGCGGCCTCGGGGCCCAGCAGCAGCGCGATGAGTGCGCCGCCGACGGCGTGACCCGTGGTGCCGCCGGGCAGCGGCACGTTGAACATCATGAGCAAAAAGGAGAACGCAGCGCAGATGCCCAGGAAGGCCATGTGCTCGCGATCGAGCGTGGCGCGCACCTTCTTGATGCAGTGAACCCACACGGGAACCATCGCCACCGCCATAACGGCATCGGTCTGCGGGGACAGATAATTATCTGGAATGTGCATATACGCCTCCCGGTTGTCGGCATGCGGAATTGCAGCGCCGTTTGAACCATATCGTCCAGTGTTACGTATCGTCTAATTCGTAACACGCCGCGGGCTATCATAGCAAAACGGCGCGCCGCCCACAAAGCAGCACGCCGTTTTGCAATACATATGTCACAGACGCAAGGCGCCGTCGGGCAGCAGCTCAGTCATGCCGCCGCACGCCAGCCCCGGTCGCAAATCCTAGCCTCGGACCTCGCCGTTTACGCCCTTGCACACCTTGGTGACGATCTTCTGGTGCGCCTTCTCGACCTCTTCGCTGGTGAGCGTGTGGTCGTCGGAGCGATACGTAAGCGCAAAGGCCATGGATTTCTTGCCCTTGCCGATGCGGACCGGATCGCGGTAGACGTCGAACAGGCGCACGCCCTCGAGCAGTTTGCCGCCGGCACTCGTAATACGACGCTCAAGATCCTCGCAGGTCACAGTGTTGTCGACCACGATAGCAAGGTCGTGCTCAACGGCCGGGTACTGCGAGAACTCACGGTAGTTCTCCTGGTTGCGGGCGCCCTTGATCAGCTTGTCCAGGTCGAGCTCAAAGGCAACGACGACCTCGTCAATGCCCATAGCCTCGCGTGCCTCGGGGTGGATCTCGCCAACCCAGCCCAGCACGGTACCGCCCGAGAGCACCTCGGCAGCACGACCCGGCTGCAGGAAGGCATAGCTCTCGCCCTCGACGGGACGGAAGCGAACCTTCTCGATGCGCAGCTGAGCAAGCAGCTCCTCGACGATGCCCTTGCCAAAGAAGAAGCGCAGCTTGCGGTACTTCATGCTCCAGGACTGCTCGCTCCACTGGCCCGAGAGCACACCCGCCACGGACTTGGTCTCCTTGGGCAGGCTGGCGTTCTCGCGACCGTGGAACAGGCTGCCGACCTCGTACAGGTGCACGTTGGGCGTACCGTGCGCCTCGTTGTAGGCCACGGACTGTAGCAGGCCCGGCAGCAGCGAACGACGCATCTCGGTCTGCTCGGCCACCAGCGGGTTCATGAGAACCACGGGGCAGCCGCGGCCCTCGGTGGACATGCCAATCTTCTCCAGGTCGCCCGGGGCGGCAAAGCCAAAGGTCGTGGTCTCGTTGAGGCCGCAGGCGCGCAGGATCTCGCCGACCTTGCGAGTGAGCTTCTGCTCGCGGGTCAGGCCGCCAATGTGGTTCTTGGCAGCCGGGATGGTCGCCGTCACGCGGCCCATGCCCCATAGGCGCAGGACCTCCTCAATCAGGTCAATCTCGCGCGGCAGGTCGGGACGGAAGCTCGGCGGGGTAACCATGAAGTCCTCGCCGTCGCGCTCGACGGTGCAGCCCAGGCGGGTGAGCGAACGCTCGATAAAGTCGGGCTCGATGTCGGCGCCGCAGATGGCGCGTACGCGGGCCAGGCGCAGCTTAATGCTGTCGATGGTCTTGGGCGCGGGAAAAACGTCGACATAGCCGGGAGCAACCTCGCCGCCGGCGATCTCCTCAATGAGCGCGCACGTCACATTGGCGACGTCCACGCAGCCGGCCTCGTCGACCTGGCGCTCAAAGCGAATGGAGGCGTCGGAAATCAGCGACAGATCGCGGCTGGTGTGCGAGGTGCGACCGGCGTTGAAGCAGGCACTCTCGACCATCACGTCGACGGTGTCGTCCTCGATCTCGGAATCCATGCCGCCCATAACGCCGGCCAACGCCACGGGGCGCTCGCCGTCGGTGATGAGGCCCATGCCGGCGTCGAGCGTGCGCTCCTCGCCGTCGAGCGTCGTGAACTTCTCGCCCTGCTGGGCGGCGCGAACCACCACGCGGCGATGACCATCGCGCTCGGCAAAGGTGTCCAGGTCAAAGGCGTGCAGCGGCTGACCGGTGAGCATCATCACGTAGTTGGTGATGTCGACGATGTTGTTGTGCGGGCGCACGCCCAGGGCGTTGAGGCGCTTGACCATCCAGTCGGGCGACGGACCGACCTTCACGTTGCGCACGATGCGGGCAACATAGCGGTCGCAGAGGCCCTCGTCGGCGATCTCGACCGAAAGCTCGTCATCGGTCGCGCGGCCGGTCTCGGCCTTGATGGCAGGCAGCTCAACGTGGAAATCGCGGTCGAAGATGGCGCCGGTCTCGCGGGCCATGCCGATCATGGACAGGCAATCGGGACGGTTGGGCGTGATCTCGCAGTCGAGCACAGTGTCGCTCGAGCCCACGTACTCGGCAAACGGCATGCCGCAGGGCGTATCTTCGGGCAGGATCATAATGCCGGAGTGGTCGCCGCCCAGGCCGAGCTCGCGCGCGGAGCAGTTCATGCCCATGGACACGACGCCGCGAAGCTTGCTCTTCTTGATCTTGACGTCGCCGGGCAGAACCGCGCCGATCATGGCCGTGACGATGTGGTCGCCGGCCTCGAAGTTCTGCGCGCCGCAGACGATCTGCAGCGGAGCGGGGTTACCGTCGGCGTCGAGATTCTTGTCGCCCACATCGACCGAGCACACATACATGTGGTCGCTATCGGGGTGCGGGGTCTTGGTGAGCACCTTGGCGGTCACCACGTGGTCGAAGGATTCTCCCACAGTGTCAATCGCCTCGACCTCGGTGCCGGTACGGATATATTCGTCCGAAAGGGTCTTGGGATCCTCCGGAATATCGATCATGGTCTTGAGCCAGTCGTAAGAAACACGCATCTAGCTCTCCTTTCATACTGAAAGCCTGCGAAGAGATGCAGGTGGAAACTTCAACTTTGTGAACATTCCTTACAAAGCGAGGGTTGTCCAAGTGCGGCAGATCGGCCCGAAAGAGGAGCGCCGCGTACTTTGGTACGCAAGCGACGAATGAGCGCCGAGGTGCCGTGCTTGGGCAAGCCGCAGCCTAGAACTGGTTCAAGAACCTCATGTCACCAGTCATGAGCGTGCGCAGGTCGGGCAGGTCGTAGCGCAGGGCCGCGACGCGCTCGGCGCCAATGCCAAAGGCGAAGCCGGTGTACTTCTCGGGGTCGATGCCGCAGTTGATAAGGACGTTGGGGTCGACCATGCCGCAGCCCAGGATCTCGATCCAGCCGCTGTGCTTGCAGAAGTTGCAGCCCTTGCCGCCGCAGACGTGGCAGCTCACGTCCACCTCGCAGCTGGGCTCGGTGAAGGGGAAGAAGTGCGGGCGGTAGCGCGTCTTGCGGTCCTCGCCAAACATGCACTTAACAAAGTAGTCGAGCGTGCCCTTGAGGTCGCCAAAGGTGATGCCCTCGTCGACGACCAGGCCCTCGATCTGGTTGAACTGCGGCAGGTGGCAGGCGTCGGCCGTGTCGGGACGATAGACGGTGCCCGGGCAGATCATGTAGATGGGCGGCTTTTGCGACTCCATGGTGTGGATCTGCACGCCCGAGGTCTGGGTGCGCAGCAGCACGTCGGACTCGCCGTGGGCATGAGCCTCGGGGTGCGCGACGCTGCCGGGGTTGTTGTCGACCACGTAGAAGGTATCGCGGGCCGAACGGCTCGGGTGATCCATGGGGGCGTTGAGCGCGGTGAAGTTGTAGTAGGAGGTGTCGACCATGGGGCCGGACTCGACGGTGTAGCCGATGCCGCAGAAGATGTCCTCGGCCTCCTCGATGATCTGCTTGATCAGGTGCTGGTGGCCGATCTGCGGACGGATGCCCGGCAGCGTGATGTCGACGGCATCGTGCTCGAGTGCGTGCTTGAGGGCGGCGGCCTTCATCTCGGTGGTGCGCTCGTCGAGCATGCCCTCGATCAGCTGGCGCATCTCGTTGGCGCGCTTGCCCATCACGGGACGATCCTCGGGGGCGAGCTTGCCCATCATGCGCATCAGGCCGGTGATGCGGCCCTTGCGACCGAGCAGCTCAACGCGTGCAGCCTCGAGCTTGGCGGCGTCGTCGGCGCCTGCAACGAGCTCCTTGGCCTCTTCCTCGAGTTTGACCAGATCATCAATCAGACTCATGTCTTCCCTTTCGTCTCTCGCGCTCCCCGCTTGCCGAGGCGGCTACCGCCGTCTGACGTTGCGAAAACGCGGCCCGGTTCGGTAACAAAAAACCGCCCTCGGGCATGTGCATTGCCCAAGGACGGTTAAATTCCGCGGTACCACCTTGTTTGACCCGGCGGATGTCTGGCCCGCCGCGCCCACTCTGCGCCTCTTGTCGCGAGGCTCACGGCTTCCCTACTGAGGCTTTGCTGCCACTGGCCGCGCGCCCGTTGAGGTCGCTGCTCGGGAGTGAACGCTTGGCCCTTGTCACCGCAGGAAGGCTTGCAGCCCATGACCTTCCCTCTCTTGCCGGCGACACGGCGGGCAAAACCCTCTCCGTCAACGCATTGGGCTATAGGATAACACATTTCGCGAGCGCATCGCCGCGTTCCGTTTTGTTCGTGCTGGGTACAAGGCAGGTAGTTGTGCAAACTGGCCGTGCATCCGCCTGCGGCGCTCGGCCTGCGAGATTAAGGATACGGTATGGGAAAGAAACTCGATAAGACGGCCAAGGCCGCCGTGGCAAAGGCCGCCAAGGGAGTCAAGGCCGCTAAAGTCGACAAGGCCGTCAAGAAGTTCCGCAAACTCGAGGGCAAACTGTGGACCCGCGAGTACCTGCTCAAGATTGCCGAGTTCGATGGCGCGACGATTGCTCCTGCCAACGGTGCTGCCGCCCGCGCCGACGCCATGGGCACGCTTGCCGGCGAGCATCACAAGCTGCTGACCAGCGAGAAGTCCGTTGAGCTCGTACGCTCGTTAGCGCGCGAGACCGTCGCCGGCGGCAAAATCGACGACCCTCAGCTGCTCGACGAGATCCGCGTGCTCGGCCGCGACCAGCGCGAGGCAAGCGCCATCCCCACTGAAGAGGCCGAGGCCTGGACCAGGCTCACCTGCGAGGCCGATGCCGTGTGGCACAAGGCCAAGACGGCCAATGACTGGGCGAGCTTTGAGCCCTATGCGGATAGAATCGTCGCCCAACTTAAGCATCAGGCAGAGCTCATGGACCCCAAGCGCGACCCATACGACGTTTGGCTCGACCAGTACGAGCGCGGCCTTTCTGCCAAGAGCTTCGACGCGTTTTGCGACGAGGTCAAGGCCACGGTCGTGCCGCTCGTGCACGCCATCGGCGAGCGCGGCCAGCAACCGGCTGCCGACTTTTTGCACGCCCGCGTGCCCGAGGCCGCCCAGCGCGCCATGAGCTTCGACCTTATGAAGCTCGTCGGCCTGAACCTGGACGACACCACGCTTGCCTTTACCGAGCACCCGTTTAGCGAGGGCTTTGCCGTGGGTGACGCGCGCATCGCGACACACATCTACGAGGACGATTGCATCTCCAACGTCTTCAGCATCATCCACGAGGCGGGACACGCCATGTACGAGCTGGGCGTGAACCCCGCCTATGCGCGCACATGCCTGGAGGGTGGCACCTCCATGGGCATCCACGAGAGCCAGAGCCGCTTTTTCGAGAACACCGTGGGTCGCAGCCGCGCCTTTATGGGACCGCTGCTCGAGGTGCTGCGCCGCCACGCACCCGAGGTCTACGGCGACGTCGACGAGGACACGCTCTACCACGCCGTGAACATCGCGCAGCCTTCGCTGATCCGCACCGAGGCCGACGAGCTCACCTATCCGCTGCACGTTATGGTGCGCTACGAGATCGAGCGCATGCTGTTTGCCGGCGAGGCCACGGCCAAGGACATCCCCGCGCTTTGGAACCGCTTTATGGACGAGTACCTGGGCATTCCCGTTCCCGACGACACGCACGGCTGCCTGCAGGATACGCACTGGAGCGGTGGCTCGTTTGGCTACTTCCCCACGTATGCGCTGGGCAGTGCCTACGATGCCATGTTTGTGCCGGCCATGTGCCGCGACGGTGTCGACCTCAACGGCGCCTGTGCGAGCGGCGACCTGACACCCGTCCGCGCCTGGCTGGGCGAGCACATTTGGCAGTGGGGCCGCGCCAAGGACGCGCCGGAGCTCATCAAGGGCGCGTGCGGCATGGCGTTCGATGCCCGCTACTACTGCAGCTACCTACAGGACAAGTTCACCACGCTCTACGAGCTGTAAGGCATAACCGACACGCCAACGCAAAGGGGACGCCGCGGAACCAATCCGCAGCGCCCCCTTTTTTCACCTAGTCGTTTAAGAACGTCCCCAATGACTACGCGGTTTGGTAAAACCGCGTAACTAAAGAGCCTCCAGAGCACTTGCGATGCGCTTCATGGCGACGTCGGCGGTGGCTTGGTCGGGGGCTTCGGCCAAAACGCGAATCACCGACTCGGTTCCGCTCTTGCGCACGAGCACGCGGCCCTCGCCTGCCAGCGCAGCCTCGGCCTCGGCGATGGCGTTCTGCACGCCCATGTTCTCGAGCGCGGCGTCCTTGTCCGCCACGTGCACGGCCACCTGCGCCTGCGGCAGCAGCTTGCACGGAGCCGTGAGCTGCGAGAGCGTCTCGCGCTCGGCACGAATCACTTCCATCACGCGCAGCGAGGTCATAATGCCGTCGCCCGTGCGCTCGATATCGCCAAAGATCGTATGGCCCGTCTGCTCGCCACCCAGGCTGTAGCCGCCCTCGCGCATCTTGGCATACACGTGACGGTCGCCCACGCCGCTGGTCACGGCGCTCAGACCGGCAAGCTCCAGCGACTTGACCAGGCCAAAGTTGCTGGCAATCGTCGGCACCACGGTACCGCCCGAGAGTCGCCCGTGCTTGTTCAGATACACGCCGCACACGTACAGGATCTGGTCGCCGTCTACCACGCGACCGCGCTCATCCACGGCCAGGCAGCGGTCGGCATCGCCGTCGTAGGCAAAGCCCACGTCCAGCCCCTGCTCCACCACGTGGCGCTGCAGGCGCTCCATATGCGTGGAGCCACAGTCGACGTTGATGTTAAAACCATCGGGCGCGGCATTGATTACGCGCACGTCGGCGCCGAGCGCGTCGAACACTGGCTTGGCCACCGAGGATGCCGAGCCGTTGGCGCAGTCGATACCGATCTTGACGCCCTGCAGCGAAAAGTTCGCACTGGCGATGAGCGAAGCAATGTAGCGGTTGCGGCCCTGCATGTAGTCCACCGTGGCGCCGATGTGGTTGCCCGTGGCCAGCGGCACCTCGCTCTTGCCATCGATATAGTCCTCGATGAGCTCTAGTACGTCCTCGTCCATCTTAAAGCCGTCGCTGTTGACAAGCTTAATGCCGTTATCACAAAACGGGTTGTGGCTCGCGCTGATCATGATGCCGCAATCGAAGCAGCCTTCCACGGTCTGATGCGCTACGCCCGGCGTGGGGATCACGTGCAGCATATAGGCGTCCGCACCGCTCGCGACCAAGCCGCTCACCAGCGCCGCCTCGAACATATAACTCGAGCGACGTGTGTCCTTGCCCACGATGACGCGCGCCTTAGCACTGCGGTTGGCGCCGTAATACCAGCCCACAAAACGGCCAATCTTATAAGCGTGTTCTACCGTCAGCCCAACGTTGGCCTCACCGCGAAAGCCGTCGGTGCCAAAGTACTTCATGCGCTCTCCTTACAAAATAGGGGCGGACAGATTGCCTGTCCGCCCCAAAATGGTACTCGATTATCTGCGCTACCAGAAAAACCCTACGCCGACGCGCTGTCGCGAGCCGCCTGGCATGTGGGAGTCTGACGCAGCGTAAGCGGCTTGTCCCCCGCCTCGGCCGACGTGGTCAGCGTATACGTGATCGTCGTCGTCTCGCCAGCATGCAGGTCAACGGTACCCGAATAGAAGGGGATTCCATGCCACGTAGCGGCGCCAAGACCAAACTGGGTGCCCTCAACCGTAAGGTCACTGATGTTGCCGCCCGTCGGGGCAAACAGTGAGACATTCAGACGCTCGTCGTCGCGCGCGGCATCGGGCGCGCTCGCCGCGACGTAGTCGGGCAGCTTGCCGGCCTCCTCCTGCGTCATGATGTTCGTCAGGGTAACGGTGATGCGATAGGAGCACGTGCCGTCACCGTTCTTGATGCCCTGGCCAATCTGCGTATCGGCGTTCAGATACCAGTCGAGCTTGGAGAAGCTCAGGTTGTTAAAGTAAACGCCGGCAACGGGATCGGCACTCGGATCATCCGGATCGGGCAGCGAAGCGTCAATGCCCGTCTCTTTGATGGCATTCTGTTCATCATCGTTTCTCATCCACGCGATCAGGCGGCCCTCTTCGGCACCGCGCTCAACGGCGCTGACAAGCTTCGCAACATCGACATCGCCGATACCGCCAAGGATCTTGTCGAAGGCAGCGCTGGCAACAGCCGCAAAGATGCCGTCCGATTCCTCGACCGGATAGTTCCAATACACATCGTGCATGAGAACCTTCGCCGCGTTGGTACCGTCGACGACCGTACCATCAGGCAGCGAGACATTACCGACAAGGCCCAGCAGGTACTGCAAGAACACCGGATCGATGCCGACGACGCCATCAACGTCCTGCCCATACTGGGACTTCCACAGCGCGGCGACACGCTGCGAGTTGCGGGGCCAATCAGGCGAATAGGTATTGCCCGAGTTGTACAGGTTGCTGTGGTTGCCGAACAGCGCCTCATCCTCTTCGTCGACGCTCTCGACTGCCTCATCCTCGCTGAGTCCAATGCGGGGAACAAACTCGCCAATCGACATCTGGCCATCGGTGACCGAAATCAGGCCCTGCGAACCGCCAAAGCCGCCGCAGGCACGAATCTCGACGTTGTTCATGGCGTACACAAGGTAGTTGCGCGTCTGGCCGTTGGCGCCGAGCATCTGGGGAAGGATGGGGGCGACCTTCTCCGCCGCGTCAACCGCGCCGTTGAGGGTGGCAAAGCCGTCCTTGGCCTTATCGACCAGCTCGGTCACCTGGGAAATATGAGTATCGCCAATGCCCTGGATCTTCTCATTGGCGCTCTTGAACACCTTCGAGCTGCTGGAAAGCGAATCGGCGACCGCCTGCAGCGCGGACACGTTAATCATGCCGTCCTGGAACAGCTTGCCGGGCGTGGCCTGCGAGAGGTTATCGGCCATGGGAACCAGCGCGTTGCTCGAGACATCGGACAGGGCATCAATCATGGTGCGGGCTGCGTTGATGTCACTGCCATACACCGGGATAAACGAAGCCGCCGTCCACAGCGGGCTCGAGGTCTCCGCCTTCATGCTGTCGCAGAGTTCATCGATCTTCTTCGCGTCGTCAGGCAGCGTCGAAAAATCGCCTGACGTGACCTTGTCCTTAAGGCCACCGACGATCTCGACAGCCTCCTTCGCTTCGCTCTTTACGGTCTTTGCCGAGTTAAGCAGCATAAAGCCGCTTGCGCCAAGCGCAACGAGAAGCACCGCGACTACAGCGGCAATAATGGCGCCGGTGTGACACTTTTTGCGCTCGCCCTTGCGATGGCGATGACGGACCAGACCGTCAGAGGTCGAACTCGACGAAGCGTCGCTACCGTAGTTCAAGCCAAAATCGTAATAATCTTCCTTGGAACCCGAGCCCGCAAACTCGGCACCGCTATCATCCAGGCGGGCGAACGTGCCAGTCTCGGAGGCGCCGGTGTAAATCGTGCCGAGGTTACCCGTAAGCCCCGCGCCACCGGCAGAGGGAGTATTGTTGGCGGCCTTGCCGGCATTAACGTTGCCGGCGGCATTCGCGGCGTTGGCAGCACCTGCGTTGTTCGCGGGTACCGAAGGAGCCCCGCTCGGCTGCGACGTGGAGGTTGCACCGCCCGCAAAGACATTCCCTCTTGCACGGCCGGTCTTTTTTGCCTTTTGAGACTGCTCGTACAGAGCGGTAAACATCGCCGTCTCGCCCGGGGACACGCGCTTACCGGAACCGCCCTGTCCAGCGCCGCCCGGCGTGCCGGCCTTACCAGCCCCGTTCGGACGCGGCGGAACTGCAGGGCGGCCGCTATCGCTGCCCTTAAAGTGATTACCAGCCATAAAGAAATCCTCGCAATTGAGTCGCAATGAAAAAGTCCATAACGTTACTAGTTTATGGCATTTTGAGCATCGACAGCTAAACTCCAGACACGGACGTCAATTGGCGAAAATGCGGCACAACACCTTTTCCGTCTTGGCAGCGGCGCCAGCTACACCGTGAGGAACATCATCACGATGATCATGACAAAGCCGATAAGGTCGGTCGGCAAAAACACCGTCCCCAGCATAACGGCGCTGGTGATGGTCGCCGAAACCGGCTCCACAGTTCCGATGAGGCTCGCGCGCACCGAGCCGATGTCCTTAACGCCCTGCATATAAAGCATGTAAGCAAAAAACGAGCCGATAACCACGAACACCGCGAGCGCCTCGATACCGGCGGCATCGAGCGCCGGCATATGCGCCCAGGGCTGCACGAAGACACATGAGACCACGCCCGCCGTGAGCATTGCCGAGCCCGTGACGATGGGGCTACCGTATTCGGACAGAATCTTGGCGGGAATCACCGCCATACACGCGGCGCTGACCGCACACATAAGACCTGCTGCCAGGCCAAGCGGCGAGATATTCAGGCTGGTGGGGTCGCCGCCGGTGGCGATTAAAAAGGTTCCACCCAGAGCCAGGCCAATGCCGATGACTTCGCGAGTACGCGGCATGCGGCGATCGATCGCGCAGGTGTAGCCCATGATGATAACGAGCTGCAGGCACTGGAGCACCGTCGCGGTTCCGGCATTGGTCAGGCGCACGGCCGAAAGATAGCAAAACTGGTTGAACAGCAGGCCAAAGGCGGTAAAGAGCAGCAGCTGCTTGCGATCGGCGGGTGTGGTCCAAAGCTTGACCAGGCGTGCGCGGTCGCGCGTGACAACCACAGCCATAAAGAGCAGGCCGGCGAGAATCTGACGCACGCTCATAAGCCACAGCGTATCGACATGGTAGGTATCGAACAAAAAACTCGCGCTGGTGCCCGAGAAGCCCCAAAACGAACCGCCCACCAGCGTAGCCAAGACGCCCGTGATCATCTTGCGCGTCGAAGCGCTGTTCAGGCGGTCGCGCCATGCGCGACGGGTGTTGCGGCTGAGCTCGTCGGTGCCCTCGGGCACATCAATGTTCGATATATCGGTCATCGGCACCGAAGCCCCTGCGCCTTCGACCTGCTCGACACACTCTTTGCTCATTCCACTCCCCCGAAACAGCCCGGAAACAATTCGGCTTACCTTACCACGGCGAAGTCACCAGCTGGAGGCTTGTCCGCTTATCGGTAGGACAATTCCGCAGGCGTCTTTCCATAGCTCGATACCGCAATGGCCTTGCATTATGCGACAGCCAAATCGCGGCAGCAGGCTCTTTTGAAATGGATGCGACAAAGCCCCCGAATTCCACAATGGGTTGATTTTCAATCTCAACGCAACAGCCTGAACGGACCCCGCGTTTCCGCAGCT
>CABUNJ010000024.1 GCA_902492935.1 uncultured Collinsella sp.
CGTAGCGGGTGGTTTAAAGCTGGCCGCTGCGCGGCCAGCAGACTAAAGTCTTGAAATAAAAAAGCGCCTCACCCAAGATGGGCAAGGCGCCAAAGGTTGAAATGCATCCGCAAGCGGTCGAATTAGGTTAACCCTACTCGAAGCTCAGCTGCTCCAGGATGCGCCCCCGACCGCTGCCTCGTTCAGGCCGTTGGCGCCGACCGCGTCTCTGGCGGTTTCCGATGCGCCGCACTGCGCGCGACACACGGGCTGAAGTCTTTAACGTAAAAGCCCCGTTGGTAAAACACGTTACCAACGGGGCTTGGACTGAAAGGTCGCGCTTAAACGAGAGGGGCGCCCTAACGCTCGAGACGTTTGCGCATAAGCGCGAAGGCAATCAGCGAAGCGCCGGCAACGGCCATAATAAAGGCGACAGCAAGGGCCTGGTCGCCCGTGTTGGCAAGCGCGCCCTTAGTAGCCTTAACAGACTTTTTGGTCACCTTAGTCGTCGTCTGCTGACCAGGCTGGGACGGCGTCACGGGCTGCGTAGGCTGAACCGGCTCGCCATTGGCCTCCTCGCCTGTCACCACGTACGTCGAGAAGTGGCTCGTGCGGAAGCAAAGGTAATCGCCCTCGTTCCACGTATCCATAGCCTGAGTGGAACCATCCTCGGCAACGTAGAGCACCTTGAGATTGGTGAGCGCCTTCATGGCTGCGGTCATCTTGACACGAACGATGAAGGACATGCCATCGAAGTCCTCGATAACCTCGCCATTCTTGAGAAGCTTGATATCGAGC
Organism: uncultured Collinsella sp.; assembly: GCA_902492935.1. Taxonomy (GTDB): domain Bacteria; phylum Actinomycetota; class Coriobacteriia; order Coriobacteriales; family Coriobacteriaceae; genus Collinsella. The sequence continues at coordinate 778 of CABUNJ010000024.1, forward strand.
TTCTCGGCAACCTTAGTAGCCCCCTGCTCAAGGCCGGAAATCGTAGCATTGGCGGCATCGGTAAGATCCGTCGGTTCCTCGACCACAAGAGAGATGCTGTTGTTCTGGGCAATGCCGGCAGCGGTATTGTTCTCGGCGCTTACGCTAACGTCCGTTCCGTCGCTACCTGCAACGCCCGCAATGGTCCTCGCCGCTACAGTAACGGTACAGGTCATTGTTTTGTCACCACAGGTGACGGTGATCGTGGCGGTACCGGCCTTAAGCGGTGTCACGACGCCGTCTTTGACCGTAGCGATCGACGAGTCGCTGGAGGTCCAGCTCACCGTCGTATTGTCTGCATCGGCAGGACTCACCGTTGCGGAGAGCTTTGCGGAGGCATCACCGACGGTAAAGGACAGGCTCGTCTTGTCGAGCTCGACTTTCTGGACGGGGTTGGTCACGGTCACCGAGACGGTTTGGGAGAGCGACTCTGCAGTGATGACAAATGAGCCAGAACCGGTCTTGAGGGCGGTAACGGTGTAGGAGCCATCGCCGTTGTCGACAACCTTAAACGCCTTCGAAGCGCCCGTGTCATCCAGAGCAAGCTTGGTCTCGTCGACCTCACCCGCAAGGGCTCCAACAAGAGAAATCTTCACGGTGCCCTCTTCGCCCTTCTTAAGGTTAAGAGCGGTCTGGTCGACCGTAAGGTTCGTTGCGGGATTAGAGACGGTCACCGCGCAATCCTGAGAATAGACGCCGTCTTCAGTCGAAACGGTGATGGTTGCGGCGCCCTTGGAGACAGCCGTCACCTTTCCGGTTTGATCGATCGTAGCGACGCTCTCGTTACTGGACTTCCAGACAACCGTCTGGTTAGCCTCCGCGGGAACGACCGCCGCCTTAAGCTGCTCGGTTGCAGCGCCCGCAAGCGCGACCTTCTGCTTATCGAGCGTGATACCCGTTGCAGGTTGAATAACCGTCACCTTGCACGTGGCGCTATACTCGCCGTCCTCAGTGGTAACGGTGATCGTGGCAGCACCGGCCTTGACCGGGGTCACGACGCCGTCCGCAACCGTGGCGACCTCCGGGTCGCTCGAAGACCAGGACACATTCTTATTCGTTGCATTGTTGGGCTCAACCGTTGCGGTCAACGTCGAGGGCTCACCGCCCACAGCAAGCTTAAGATTCGACGCGCTGAGGCTGACGCCCGAGACCTTTACGACCGGAGTGGTTACCGTAATTGTATCCGTGGTTGCAGAGACCCCATCAACGGTTGCCATGATCGTGGCATCACCGTCACCGACAGCGGTAACAAGACCGTTGCCATCGACGGTAAGGACGCTCTCGTTAGAAGAGGACCAGACAACCTTACTGGCCTTATCGTCAGGGGAAACCTTTGCCTTCAACTGCTGAGTCGTGCCCTTGTCCATAGATGTTGAGTAACCATCCGCAATGGAAACCGTCGTTTTTGCAGGTTCCTCGCCAGGCTTGACGACATGAACGGTCATCGTGTCACAGAGAAGGCCCCCATTATCGGGGTCACCGAGATAGACGTCTATCTTTGCAGTGCCGTAGCCATTCGGATGCGCGAAATATCCTGCTGTACTTGAGCTCACAGCGTACATCTCGATGCTAACGATGCTAGGGTCTGATGACACGAATCGATATTCAGAATATGGATATTTATCGAGAAGCTCTACAGCCTCCTTCGTCAACACAGTTCCAAAGTAATCGCGATATCTGTTCGCATCAAGCAGATAATCGTCCGTGCCGGTGCGGTCTGGAGCTAATTCGCTTTCAATTGAGATTTCGCTCTCCTTCAAGAATGCAATCAAAGGTTTAACGGATGGGTAGGGAATCACATCTATGGTGCCGACATGTTTGCCGCCGAACGAATCCGTCGCCTCAATAGTTGCAGTCCCCACCTTGATTGCGGTGACCCGATCTCCCTCTATCGAAACAATGTCTTGTCCTTTTATAACTGAAAAGGATAATTTCCACGTTTGAGACTGGTAGTCACGCGATGAATCTCTGCAAGCTTGCCCGGTTGAATTCAGTTCAACATCAATCAAATCACTCGAATCGATCCATGCGTTAGAGCCGATAGCCATTTTTCCGCTCATGTTTTTCTCAACAAAAGCGGGACCCTGTTCCTTCATCACCACGTCGCAGAGTCGTTTCTTCTGATAAATATCTTGCGCGTAGTCACTCACGCCTATCCGGAGTTCACTAGCGCTACTGCTGTGCGGATTAATATAAACAGGAGCCTGCAGCTGATAATCGGCAGAATTGCTACACTCCGTTATCTGATCACTGCTTAGCTGCGTATAAAGCCCCGACCCATCGTCATAAGAGCTATTTCCATAGATATCAAACGCAGTCGGCTCCTCATCGGGCCGCTCAAATGCGAGCAGCACTTTCCCTTTCTCAGAGCCATAGTGTTGTTTTCCGCAAACAGGACACTTCTCGATATATAACAACGTCAGAGAAGACACAGGCTTTGCCTTGTCCGAATTGTTTGCATACTTTATTTCTTTTATTTTGTTTTGAGACTTAGCAAGGCTTATTTCAAGATAACCCTCCGCTTTGTAACCCTCATAATTGAACTCAGCAGTTATCCGAAGCTTGCCGTCTCCAACAGACACTGGGGACAACGTATATTCCCATTGTCCATAGGTGTTTGAAAGCGAGATATTCTCTGCATCATCACTCGAAATCGTTAGCGTGTAATTCTCGGGGTTTTGCGCCGCTTGAGCAATCTCCTGGGACGGAGCCCCCGGAAGCGAAAAGCGGACACTTCCATTCAGTCTTTGCCCGACCGCAACAGAACAATATTTCAAAACACTGTCCTGTGAAACAGAAACGAGAACCTCTCCTCCCTTAGTTTCCGATGCGACCGCTATTGATGGCGTAGCGACTGAAACTGCCGTTACGGCAGCCAAAACGGCACAAAATGCGGCGGCTATCCTCCAAAATCCTTTTCTCATTCCCCTAAGTCCAATCTCTCGTGAGAAAACGCAGTATTCTCCCGCACCTTAAAATTGGCTTAAGGATACCCCCCCCCCGACGGTCACTTACAAGCTAATGTTTGCCAGAAGGGGCAAATTAACGGCAAACGACATTTCTGCAATATACCATCATCCGCTAAAGTGCGACTTTCCCGGCGCCCCCACGCAAAAGCCCCGTTGGTAAACGAGTTACCAACGGGGCTTGAGCTGGAAAGCTGTACCTCAAAGGAGCTCAAAAGCAAACTGATAGGTTTAACATCGTCCCTAATCGATCAATTAGAACTCGAGCTGCTCCAAGCGGTCGAAGACCGTGTCGATGCGGGTGAGGAAGTCCCACGGATCAAAGATCTCGTCGAGTTTTTCCTGGCTAACGGTGCAGCGCGGATCGGCCTCGAGACGCTCCTTAAAGGTGGGGCCGGAGACACAATCCTGCACCTCGTGCCAGGTGGCCATGGCGTTTTCCTGCACGATAGCGTAGGCGTCCTCGCGGGTGATGCCCGTATCGACGAGGGCCAGCAGGACCTTGGAGGAGAAGATGAGGCCGCGGGTCTTGTTGAGATTGGCCATCATGCGGGCCGGATACAGCTGCAGGCCGTCGATAACGCGAATGAGGCACTGGAACATATGGTCAAGCGCGATGAAGCTATCGGCCTGGGCGACACGCTCGGCGGAAGAGTGCGAAATGTCGCGCTCGTGCCACAGGGCAACGTTGTCAAAGGCAACCTGAGCGTTGGACTTCACGACGCGCGACAGTCCGCAGACCTTCTCCATGGTGATGGGGTTGCGCTTGTGCGGCATGGCGGAACTGCCCTTTTGACCCTTGCGGAAAGGCTCCTCGGCCTCGAGCGTATCGGTCTTCTGCAGGTTGCGGACCTCGGTCGCGATGCGCTCGCAGGTGGCCGCCGTAGTGGCAAGCACGCCGGCAAGGTAGGCGTGGTGATCGCGGCTGATGACCTGCGTGGACAGCGGATCGTGGACCAGGCCCAGGTGCTCGCAGACGTACTCCTCGACGAATGGCTCGATGGAGCTGTAGGTGCCGACGGCACCGGAGATGGCACCGAAGGCAACGTTCTTGCGAGCGTCCTCAAGACGATCGAGATCGCGCTTGAGCTCCCATGCCCAAGAGCCAAACTTCATACCGAAGGTCATCGGCTCGGCATGGATGCCATGGGTGCGGCCGGCGCAGAGCGTATTGCGCTCCTCGAAGGCGCGGCGCTTGCAGATCACGCCGAGCTTCTTAACATCCTCGATAATCAGGTCACACGCCTGAGTAAGCTGATAGCACAGAGCCGTATCACCCAGGTCGGAGCTGGTCATACCGTAGTGAACCCAGCGGCTAGGCTTGGGCTCGCCCTCGGGAACATCGGCGTCGATATATTCCTTCATGTTGGTCAGGAAGGCGATGACATCGTGGCGCGTGACCTCCTCGATCTCGTCAACCTTCGCCTTCTCAAAGTTGGCGTGGTCGCGAATCCACTGGGCCTCTTCTTTGGAAATACCGATCTTGCCGAGCTCCGCCTGAGCCTCGCAGGCCAGGACCTCAATCTCCTGCCAAATGGCGTACTTGTTCTCGAGGGAGAAGATATGTCCCATCTCCGGGCGGGTATAGCGATCGATCATAGCGGCTCCTTTTTGGTTATTGGCACGTTGGTCGTAACCCAACCATTGTACCGTGCGCGGGTGCGAGTATGGGCAGTAGGCATTAACCTAACATTTTGCCGCAAGAGCGGCCATGGGGACGTCCGCGTATTTGCTTCGCAAATCCGCACCGGCTTCAGGCGAGCCCCTCGGCCTCATGAAGCCTCGGGAGAAGACTTTGTTGAGTTGCCGTCCCCGCGTCTCCCGTGCTCGGTGGAGCGGGCAACGGGACGTCTGCGTATTTGCTTCGCAAATCCGCACCGGCTGCGGTCGCCTATCGGCGACCTTGCCTGCTCGCTATAAACGCTTCGCGTTTATTTAACGCTCGCACCCTGGCGGGTTCGAGTCCCGGCACTTAGTAGTAAAAAGCACGGCAACGTAGCGTTACCGTGCTTGTGCATTTTTCTGGAGCGGGCAACGGGACTCGAACCCGCGAGTGTCAGCTTGGGAAGCTGATGCCTTACCACTTGGCGATGCCCGCATATGTGGGGGATAGTATAACGCGGTTGTCTTGTTCGATACAAGGGTGACGATGCTTGTTTTAGCTGTGGAGAATCGCCCTAAAAACAGGCCAATTGTGGAGATAGGGACCTGTACGTTCTTCTATTTACCGTTGTCTACCTGCAGATTTATCCCATTGTCTTTCATAGGCGCCGTTTGTCAGATATCGGGCAAGCGTTTGGTCAGGTTCCGGTACTTACCCGCATGAACCTTGGGAGTAGCCTCATCCTACGCGCCGCGGCCTCCCCGTGCGGCGCACGAGGGATAAGGAGCAGCCATGTCCAACGCACCCACGCACTCTGTCCACAGCGCAATCACAGCAGGATCGCTGCTCCTAGTCCTCTTTTTACTTTTAGGCTGCATGACACCGGATGCCGCGCTCGCCGTCGACGGTTACGAATCGCTCGGATTCCGCACTATCAGCAATGAATGCGGTCCTTTTGGAGTTGGCAAATATGAGGCGCAGGATTCTTCGACTGCCTACTGTATGAACCAGGACCGATTTGGCCCCAGCGCACCGGGCGGACCCTGGCTCACCTACAATCAGGGCTGGGTATGGCTCGAAGACGAATTCGCGGCCATCATCTGCCATGGCTACCCCACCGCCACATCCTTTGGCGGGCATAACCTGTCCCCCGATCGAGCACGCGCCGCAACCCAACTTGCCGTCTGGATGCTCAACGGCACCACCCATACCGACGGATCATTCTCATATACAACCGCCCAGGGCGTCACAAAGAGCGGAAACTTTTCCGGCGACAATGAGGTCGTTGCCGCAGCGCGCTGGCTCCACGACGGCGCCAAGTCGGGAAGCATTAAAGCCGCACCGCATCGCGCGCGGCGCTATTTGGGAACTGTGTCGGGCGGCAGCAAGCGTCAAGACATGCTCTACGTGCTCCCGGCCGTCTCCGCATCCTTCCAAAAACAGTCAGCCAACGCCGCCATCACGAGCGAAAACGATACCTACAGGCTCGACGGAGCGAGGTTCGACATCTATGAGAGCGCCGGCGACAAGCGAGTCGGCAGCATCCAGATGGACAGCCGCGGTCGCGCACAGGCGACACTTTTGCCCAATACGGCATATTATCTGGTCGAAACCAAAGCTCCAGCGGGTTATATCCCCAGGAGTGACCGCATCGCCTTTTCCACCGGCAATGACGGCGGAAATGTCGTCATCGATGAGCAGCCCGGTACCATTACCCTGCGCATCGCAAAGGTCGATGCCGCGACAGGGGCAGGTCCTCAAGTCGGTGCGTCACTTGCCGGTGCTGAGTTCACCTGCGTCTCACAGTCTACCCCGGGCTGGTCGCACACCCTCACAACGGATGAGGACGGCCGGGCAACACTTACCGACATCCCCCTGGGCACCTTTAGCATCTATGAGTCGAGAGCTCCCGAGGGTTATCTGCCCTCCAATGAAACCTGGAGCTATACCATCGGTGCCGACCAGCTCGGAGACGCGGGCGTCGTTGAACTCGAGCGTCGCATCCCCAACATCCCCATCGCTTTTGACCTCGAGATTTCAAAGTTCAAGGACTGCGGTAATAGTGACGAATCTGGTGTAGAGCAGCCGGCGGAAGGCGTGGTCTTTGAAGTGGCAAGCAACACTTCGCAGCAGGTTGTTGGAACGTTGACCACCAATATCTACGGCTTCGCATCGACCAAAGACCAGGCCGGAGCATGGTTTGGCGCAGGAGAGCGCCCCGATGGCGTCAGCGGAACCATACCGTATGACCGTGCCGGCTACACCATTCGTGAGGTTGTCGACACTGTGCCCGACGGCTTTAAGCAGGCAGGGGAATGGACTATCACAGCAGAGCAGATCACGGACGGCGCAGAGCTTCAGTACATCGTAGACAACCACGCCCTGTCGACACATCTTCAAATCGTGAAGCGCGATGCTCAGACCGGCAACGCCGTACCACGCGCTGGGTTCACCTTTCAGCTGCTCAATGGCGACCGTGAGCCCATCTCGCAAACATCCTGGCATCCCGCCCATACCGTTATGAATACCTTTACGACCGATGAAACCGGCACCGTCACCCTACCCGAATCGCTTAACCCGGGCACGTATTACATACGAGAGACTTCCGCCAAGGAACCGTATCTTGTTGGTGAAGATCTGGAGATAACGATTCCCGCCGACATGAACTTAACGCCCGTCGCGGTCGCCTCGTTTTACGACGACGCGGCAACAGGAAGCATCGAGATCGTCAAGAACGATGCCGTAGGTGGGCGCGCCCTTGCCGGTGCTGTTTTTGATATCCGTGCCGCGGGCGATATCGTGCGCCCCGACGGCAGCATTGCTGCCCTGGACGGCGAGACTGTCGCCACCATCACGACCGACGAACGGGGATTTGCGTGCGCAAATCATCTTTCACTGGGGTGCGGAACCGCCACCTATGAGGTAATCGAGGTGCAGGCACCCGAAGGTTACCTGCTCGACCAAAGCGTCCACACCGTCGAGCTGTCGTATGCCGGTCAGGAAACACCCGTGATCGATGCGCACCTCGACGTTTCTAACGACTACACCAAAATCGACATCTCCAAAGTCGATTTGACCGGCAAACAAGAAGTAGATGGCGCCCGGCTCTCCCTCCACGGTGCCGACGGAACCGAAATAGACGCTTGGACCTCCTCTGACAAACCGCATCGCGTCGAGCATCTTTTGCCCGGCACCTACACCCTGCGCGAAGTGATGCCCCCGCGCACTTACGACCTTGCCGAAGACATGACGTTTGAAATTAAGGCCACAGGAGAAGTGCAGACGGTAGCCATGAAGGACACACCCATCGAGATCGAGGGCAGAGTCGACAAGCGGCAAGAGATCGCCCGCCCTATCGGTAAGGGTCTCGTCGCCAACGGCGATGGCAAAAACCGAGCCGTGGCACAATCCGATGCGGACGGCTCCTTCTCTTATACGCTCGATGCTAAAAATGAGTCGAATACCTGGGTTGATGAATTCACCATCACCGACGATCTCGAATGCGCCAAAGACGGCACTGCCAGGCTCATCGCCATCGAAACCCCTGTCGCGGCTGGGGACATCGACGGTCTTTGCAACGTGTGGTACCGAACGTCTCCAGTGGGAAGTATCGATACGGGCGAACAGGCCAATGCAACGCTCAGCGACGGGCATGACAACCCCTGGCTCGAAACGGACGAGGTCAAAAAGTTCCTAGGTGACGATTTGCGCATGGTCGATTACGACGATTGGCATCTTTGGAAAGCAAATATTCCAACAACGGAATCAGTCACCCTCGAGGCAAAAGAGCTCGCTCTTTTGGACGACACCGGCATCACGGGCATTCGTCTTGAGTATGGGGCCGTATCGGCCGACTTCACAACAAGAGGCGCTGCAGAATCTTGGACCCGCGAGGACCTCAAAGACGAACATGACGACCTTGATGATGTAAGCGCCGTCCTTGACTCGGATATTCACGGTGCCGTCATCCATATGCAGGCCGCGTCGTCTTACACGCCTCAGACCGCACTCGCCAACAGCGCTCGCGTTGACCTCTGCCGCAATGGCGGCGGTAGCAACCTTGAATCACATGACGAGGATCGCGTCATCCAACGATGCGCCATGCCGCAAGATTTACCAGCAACGGGCTCCCTTCCCATCGCCGCCTGTCTCACTGCCTTCATGACCTCTGGCGCCGCGGCAATCTGGTTTGCCCATCTAAAGCTGGCATCGAAACGTCACTAACGTAATAAAAAAGAGGCGAGCCCGTCTCCCGGCTCGCCTCTTATTCGTTCGTGGCGAAATGTCTATTCCCCAGATGCAGACCCACCGTCGATGAGCGCTTGTTCGGACTTGGAGATGCCATCGGCTCCCAAACTCTGCTCGTGCTCCACTTCTTCGCTAATCGTGGACTCAGGCGTTGAGCCTTTAATACCCACGATATACGCGGCCCCGAAACCAAGGGCAATGGCGATCAGGACCAAGATGAGATAGACGGGCCAGTGGCGCTTGATGTACGAAAACACGCAGACTCCTTATAGGTCAACCTACGAACGACGAATGACCTCGGTCACGACCTCGGACACCGTAGCGATATTTGTCGGATTGACGTTGTACGGCAGATCGTCCTCGGTGTGAGCACATGCCAAACGTGGGCCGTCGACGCCGGCAATGGTAAGGGCGCGTCGGCTTGCCTCGAGAGCAGCATAGGCATCGGTCTTGGCATAGGGCATCTCAAATGCACCGCAATCGACATGGAACGACTTGCACACCTTGTTGACCAAGTTCATGATGCGTCGGTCACCCTTGAGCAACTGCTGCTCGCCCTCGACCGTCACGACCGAAAGCCTACCGGCGCCAATGGACTCAAGGTTGATAAAGAACACGCCGCGGAGCTTGTCGCGATGCGCGGCCAGGAACGCCTTCATGCCGGCGCCGTCGCAATCGGAAGCGCCTGTAGCCACAAACCAGATATCGTGGCCAAGAAGCTCGTCATCGCCCATGGAGGCAACGGCAGTGAGCATATCCTCGGCGGAAGCTCCATCGGAAGACGTGGCACCGCCCTTCCAGCCGTCGTCGTCATCCTCGAAGTTATCCCACGAGCCGATACCGCGACCAGACTTCTTGGCGTCGTAATCATCCTCGACGCCAAGCCAATCGCTCATGCTGTCCTGCTCGTTTTTCTTTTTGCGACCGAACAGACCGCCCAAGCCGCGCTTTTGCGGCTTGGCGGCCGGAGCGGCAGGAGCCGAGATAGTCTCAAGCGGCTGAACATCCGAGGTGACCGGCATGGGGGGAACAACCGGAGCCGATGCGGGCTCGGGACCCTGTGCCGTCGCGAAGGGATCGTTAACCTGAGCCGAAGGGTCGGGAAGGTCGAACAGCGAGGTGCGCGAGGCGACATTGGCCTGCTGCATCGAAGGCATCGAGGGATCGGGGACCGAGGCCAGCGGAGACGCAGAGGGCATGGGAGCCGGCGCGGATGCCGGGTCGGGAACGTTCATGTTCGGGCGCGGCGACGCCTGAGACGAGATTTGAGCCATCAGAGCATCGACTGTCTCGGCCTGCGACGGAGCAGCGTTGGCAACCGTGGCGCCGGGATCACTCGGCGCGGGCATGGTGAAGATCTGCGTAGAGTAGGGCCTCGACTCATCCGCCTGCGGAGCTTCGGGGGCCACGGGCTCAGGCTCTTGCTCGGAGCTGTCCACAGCGACCTGTTCCGTCGCAGATTGATCCTCGACCGTATCGGGCGCAGCGGGCTCGTCCTCGACAGGAGCGGAAAGGGGCTCGGCGATAGCGGTACCCTGCTTCTCAAACGTCATCGTGGCATCAAACGACACAGTGCTGTCGACCGGCTGCTGGGTTTCGAAAGTCGCCGTCTCCCCGGCAACATCCGCAGGCGAAGGCTGCGGCGCCTCGAAAGACGTCGTGGCGTCGGCAACATCAACGGATACCGGCTGCTCGGCGTCGTTTTGCTCAAATTCCTGTGCCGCGCGCTCGCGCTCGGCCTCGGCCGCCTGTTGCTGGGCTGCAGCCTCGCGCTCGGCTGCCTCGCGGGCAGCGACGCGCTTTTCCTCAAAGTCGTCAACGAGTTTCTTGCCCTTTTCGAATGCCCCCTTAAAGAAATGGGAGGCGCTGGCACCGATCGAAGAAAACGCGGAAGCGATATCGGCATGGGGCGTCGTCACCGGAAGCTCGGCAGAAAAATCGGTGTCGCTCTCGTAGGACACACGCTGCGGATACGCATCGTAGTCGTCCTCGGTATTATCGAGCTCCTCGGGCGCCGGGGCAGGCGCCATGACGTCCAGACCGGCTGCGGAATCGATAGCAGTCTCCGCATCGGCTTCCGTCTCGACGGCATTGGCCTCATCGGGCTGTGCAGCCACGACCGGATCGGGCTGGGGCGCGGGCTCGAACGTCGGCTCCTCGCCCTCTTCGTAATCGAGCGTACAGGACTCGGGAAGCATTCCCAGGGCACGGATGGCATCCGAGCCAAACCGGATGTTGCCGGCGGCATTGCGATAAAGCTTGGGCTCGGGCTCGGCCTGCTCGGCCGCGGTAGGCTCCTCTGCCGACTCGGCAGCGGACTCGTCTGCAACGGGCTCCTCGGCCGGAATATCTTGGACCTGGGACTCGGGTGCAATGACGCCAATCAGGGTCTCGTCGGCAGAAGCACCTTCGAATCCATCGATTTGCTCATCAAAAGCCTCGCCCTGCTCACCCTCGGGAGCGACCGGCTGGCCATACTCATCCTCGGTATAGGCAGGCTCTTCGTACTCGATGGTATTGCCGTAATCGTTTTGCTGCTGGGCCGCGGCGTACTCGGCTGCCGCGCGCGCCATCTCCTCGGCGCGACGCTTCTGCTCGCCAAAATACGTGTCAAACGGAATATCGTCAGGGAACTCGTTCTCACCCTGATAGGGGGCGACGTTATCCATGACACCCAGCATGGCGGCAACAGAGGACTTGTTGCAAACCGAGCCGGACGTGTAGGGAAGGACAAAACGATTGGAAATGATATTGGCGGCATTGGCGAGCGCCACGAGGGAGGCAAGGATCGCGACAATCCACAGCAGGACCTTCAACGCGCCGGGAAGCGGCAAGATGTGCAGGATGGCAATAGCCGCGGGAGCAATCGTGGCAATCGGGAGCAATTTGGCGATCAGCGCTCGGTACGGCGCATAGGGCTCGCGAGCGAGCAGTTCGGCGCGCGGGGAGTCATAGTGCGCGACGACGACAACCGGGCGATTGCGCGGAGAGGCAAGCGGACCAGAGGCCTTGTGATAGGCGATGACATTTTGGCTCACGCCCGTCTTGCCCAGGCGCGAGATCACGGGGCGCCCGGTTCGCTCGAGCACATAGAGCACGGCTCCGACAATGGCCAACAGGGTGCCGACTAAGCCGATACCGCCACCGACGCCCATAAGCAGGGCACCGGCAAATGCCAGAATGCCCGTAACGGCAAACGCCATCCTGCTCGGCGCGGGAGCATTAAACTCCTGCACCTCGGGATCAAAGCCGTGGTTGCGGAAAATTTGAGCGATATCTTCGGCAGCCAAGCGCTCTTCTTCGCTGCACGCCGGCGTGATGCCAGTGTTCTGCAACAGGTGGTTAATATAGTTCTGGGTGTTCGCCATATGCGCTCCACATCCATAATCCGACAAATAGGCCCAATGTATGCACATTAGAACCGTATATAGTCGAAAGTATACCCCGAGCGGGCGCAAACGGCCGAATTCTGGGCATCTTAACGCCCCAAGCGGACAAGGATATAGCCTAATCTCCATATCGGACTAAAATCATGGCATCAAACACCTTCCCATGCGAGGATTCTATGACGGCAAGCGATACAACCGTAACGAATAAAAATGGGGTGCCGGAACCCGGTTTCGACAAGACCGCCCAGCGCATCCTCAATCTGTTCTTTGTCCTCAACAGCTCTCCCGAGCCATTGACCACAGAGCAAATTGTCCTGGATTCCGATCTTGGCTATGGGTCGGGCAATATCGACTCGGACAAGCGCAAGTTTCGCCGCGATCGCGAAAAACTCCTCGAACGCGGAATCATGATCAAGGAAGTTCGCGCAGCAGGCGCCCAAGAAACCGAAGAAAGCGCGTGGACCATCGATCGCGAGCACACGTTTGCGGCCGGTGGCCTCATCACCGCAGACGACGCGGACATCTTGCTCGACGCTATCGACCAGACCCTTGCGACCGGTTCGGCCGCGTTTGCCACGCCGCTTGCAGACATACGCTCCAAGATCGCCTACCTCACCGGCGCATCGACCGCAGAAGAGCCTCCCGCCCGTCGCTTACCCGCCGTCGATGCGGTGTGGAGCGCTTTCGCCGAACGCTGCGCACTGCGCTTTTTGTATCAAAACGGGCACGGGGAGCAAAAAGAGCGCACCGTCTGCGTATACGGCATGTTTGAGCACGAGGGTGTGGCGTATTTTTGCGGACTCGACAACGCCACCGATGAAATCAGGACGTTTCGCTGCGACCGTATCGTTCGCGCATGGCGCCCCTCGAAGGCCTACTCCATCCCCGCCGACTTTAACCTGAACGATCGCCTGTTCTTTGAGTTTGATTTTGCCGATTGCAAGCCCGTTATGGCGACCTTTTCGTTTGCCCCGCAAGCCCAGGCCGACATGGTCTGCGGCCTAACGCGCGGTCGCGGGGAGCTCACGCACACCGAAGAGGGTTGGACCTGGACCGTCGGCGTGCGCGACCTTAATGCCGCTGCCTCGTTTTGTATGGAGCACGCCATGGACGGCATGAGACCCGTTGCCCCCGATGCACTTAAACTGGCGTGGAACCACCTCATCGAAAGGACGGTGCACGAGCATGCCCGCGCGTAAACTCACCAGCGAGCAAAGGCTCTCGCATGCGATTGACATCATGGAGGCCCTCTACGCTGCCGGCGAGACCGGTATGACACGAGGGGATATCTGCAGCCGTTTTGATATCACGGGTGCGGCGCTCGACGAAATTATCGATATCGTCTCGACCCTCGCTGACCGTGAGTCGGGCGCACGCATCATCTGCGAACGCCACGGCGAGTGCATCATCCTGACAGGCGATGCGGGGCGTGTGCTGCCCTTGCGCCTAAGTGCCGCCGAAGGTGCCGTGCTCAACCACGAACTCGAATCGATGGGAATCGACTCTCGGGCAGCAGAGCGTATCCGACACGCCCTCCTACCCGAGAAACTCGGCTACAACCAGCGCGTCGTCGATACCGTTGCCCGAGGATCGCACTGGCAACAGCTGAACTGCGCGATTCAAGACGGCGTTCGATGCCGCATCATCTACCGTTCGATGGACGACACACGGCCGCGTGAGCGTCTCATCGACCCCCTGCGCATCGCGACGCATGGCGACCAAACATATCTGATTGCCTGGGATGTCGAAGTTGATGCGCAGCGCTCCTACCGCATGGACAAAATCGAAGGCCTTGCCCTTACCGACGATTCTGTGGAGCGCCACACATCCGCGTCCTCGTCCCTCCACGAATCCCTTTCCCAAGCGGAGCAGAGCGCAAAACTCCTCATGCCGCTCGACATGGCAGAGCGCCTAGACTGGGCCGGCATCATGTCGATTGAGCCAAACGGGGCAGACATGGCGACGGTGACCGTGCGTTATGGGTCAGAGCACTGGCTGTTCTGCCAGGTAATCGCAGCGGGCGGAGCCATCCGCATACTGGATGACCCCGCCCAGGCATTGCGTCTATGCGATATGGCGAAGAGCCTGACCTGCCCGCTTTAACGGCGTCGCTCGTGGCGTGCACGCCACAGCTGCAAATAATGACCGATCTGTGCCGACTCGATACGCTGGTAGGAAGTCGTGGGCAGCGACGTCAAGAACTTCTTGCCGTAGCCCTTTGTCACCAAGCGCGGATCTGCCAAGATGAGCACACCGCAATCGGTTGACGAGCGGATGAGACGGCCGGCGGCTTGCTTGACTTCGAGCACCGCCTCGGGCAGCGAGTAGCGCGCCCAGGCGCGGTCTTCGCGCAGGTTGCGCTCACACGAAAGAGGATCCGTGGGGCTCGAGAACGGCAGCTTGGGGATAATGACGCAGCGCAGCGTCTCGCCGCTGGCGTCAAAGCCCTCCCAAAAGGCCTTGAGCGCAAAGAGCGATGAGGTCGGCTCGTTGATAAACCGGTCGCGCAGACGGCGCGGGGACGAGTTGCGCTGTTGGCAATTGAGCTCCAGACCCGCTCGCGCCAATTTGGGCTCGACACGCGCATACAGGTCCTCCATATCGCGCCTGTTGGTGAAGAGCGTGAGCACCGATCCACCCATGGCGAGATGGGCATCGACCAGCACGCACTCGAGCGCCGAGAGATAGCGCTCGCGATCGCGCGGATCGGGAATGTCCCCCGCCACGACCACGGCCATATTCGAGTCAAAGTCATAGCTCGAATCCAGGTGCAGCGATGAGGATGTCGACGCACCGATGCGATCGAGGCCGACAGCATGGTTGAAATGCTCAAAGCTCTTGGACACCGTCATGGTCGCCGAAGCGAAGATGGCCGTGTGCACTTCGGGCAGCCACTCGTTCGCCAAGGCCTCGCCGATATCGATGCGCTCGGCGGTCATAGACTCCCCGCCCGCACGCAGCCGACGGTTAACCTGCAGCGAGTACACATAGTGCTCGTCCGTACCCTCAATGATGAGCTTGAGATTCTCGGCCAGCTCGTGCAGACGGCGCGAAATGTCGCCTAGGTCGACAACGACCTCGGGCTTATCGGCGGCGACGGTCTGCACCAGCGCGTCTACGCTTTTATCCGCCTGGTCCAGCGCATCAATTGCGGTATGGGCCGACTGCAAAAAATCGTGCCAGTCATCCGACTCGCGCAGCTCGGGGCCAATCCACAGATTCGCGTTATCGTAGCTCCCACGGGCGCGACGGCCGAGCTCGCGCACACCATCGAACACATCGGCAATCGCCATGCTCGCGCGGGCAACCGTCGACGTCGCTTTGGCGGTGAGTCCCAGGTAGAGCGTGGAGCCCTCGGAAGTGGCCAAATCACGGGAAACCTGACTCAGCGCGCCGGCACTCGACCCACCCAAGCGCTCAAACAGCACGCGCGACTCATCTGCCGAAACCACGCGCGCCCATTGGCGACGGGCCTCGCGCTCGATGGAATGGGCCTCGTCGACCACCCAGTGACGAATCGGGGGCAAAATCCTCCCCTCGGCGGCCACGTTGCGGAACAACAGAGAATGGTTGGTGACCACCACGTCGGCATGTGCCGCACGACGGCGCGCCCCGTGGACCAGGCATTTGTCAGGGAAGAACGGACACAGACGACGAGCACACTCGCGCGAAGCCGTCGTAAAGTCGGGACGGTTGACGCTGCGCCAGCGAATGCCGAGTGAATCGAGGTCGCCATCGGCAGATTGGCACACATACGCCATGATCACCGCAACCGCCGTGAGCGTGTCAGCAGGATCGCGCTTGGTGGTGATCTCAACCTGACCACGGCTCATGCGCTCGAGCTTGCGCAGACACGGATAGTGGTCATAGCCCTTGAGTGCACAAAACGACAGGCCCCCGTCCAGCTGCTCGGCGAGCTTTGGTAGCTCATGGTACATAAGCTGGTCGGCAAGATTATTCGATTTGGTCGCAATGCCGACGGTAATGTTGTTTTGGCGGGCGGCCTCGGCGAAGGGCACGAGATAGGCCATCGACTTACCGACGCCCGTGCCCGCCTCGATCACGCGATGGGTGCCCGTGACCAGCGCATCGCGAACCTCAACCGCCATCGCGATCTGCTCGTCGCGCGGCTCATAGGTGGGGTACATGCGATTGACCAGGCCGCCGGGGGCGTAATCTGCCTCGATCTCTTCACGACTCGGCATCTTAAGGACCGGCAGCTCGTCCGCATCAACGCGATCGTCTGCGCGATCGGCCTTGAGCACATCGGCACGAGCGGCGCTGAGCGAAAATATCGAACCCGGGTTCTGTCCAGCCAAAAAAGAAAAAATGGGGCGATATGACCAAGGCACGTCCGCGTGCATGTCCGCCAAGCGCGCCATAAGGCCCGAAGGCAGGTCGGTAAGTGCGACCAACAGCACGCGCCACACACCGCACAGGGCATCAACGTCGGCGTTCGCACGGTGCGATACCGAATCGCACCCAAACAAGTCGGCCATAAAAGACAGCTTGTGCGAGGCCAGGCGCGGAAGTGCGATGCGCGACAGTGCCAGCGAATCGATCCAGATACCACTCACGTTGACGCCGCCCTTGACCGATTCGATAAACGACCGGTCAAACGTGGCATTATGCGCGATAACAGGACAGCCGCCCACAAAGTCGGCGAGCGCCGCGACGGCCTCGACGGCCGACGGGGCATCTGCCACATCGGCGTTCGTAATACTCGTGAGCTCAGTAATCTCTGCAGGAATCAGCTGCTTGGGATGCACGAACGTATCAAAACGGTCAATGACCTCGCGGCCCGAAAGGCGGGCCGCGGAAATCTCAATTAACTCGTTGTCCTGCACCGAAAGACCCGTGGTCTCGGTATCGAGGACGATTACATCCTCCTCGATGAGGCCAAACGACTGCGTCTTAGCGCGCTCGGCGAGCGTGGCGTAAGAATCGATGACAAACTGCGGCGTTCCAGGAGATACGGCGTCCTCAATTAGCATGCAACGCCCGCTCGACGGAGACCCATACGGATCAGGCTGTCGCATACCTGCGGGAACGTCATGTCGTCGGTATGGCGAATCTCGTCAGGATACAGCGACGTATCGGTCATGCCGGGAATGGTGTTGGTCTCGAGAATGACGGGGCCGTCCTCGCTCACGATAAAATCGCTGCGCGAAATGCCCAGACAGCCGAGGGCCTTGTGGGCCGCACAGGCAAGCTCCTGGGCACGTGCATAGTTTTCGGGCGAAATCTGCGCCGGGATACGGTGGATGTCTGTGGGGTCGACGTACTTCACATCCAGGTCGTAGAACTCGCAGTCCTCAGGCTTGCGAATCTCCACAATCGGCAGCGCACGCACGTCGTCCTCGCCGTACACGCCTACGGTGATCTCGGTTCCCTCGATGCACTTTTCGACCAGCACCTTATCGCCGTACTCAAAAGCCTTGGCGATTGCCGCCGGCAACTCGGAGGGCTCGTGAACGAGCGAAATGCCGTAGCTGGAGCCGTTGACGGCGGGCTTTACAAAGCAGCGCTCGCCACAAACCTCGACGATACGATCGATATCGACCTCGTCACCCGCCTCAAGCGCCAGGCCGGGGGCAATGGGGATGCCCGCCTTGGCGTAGAGGAGCTTAGAGACCTCCTTGTCGGCACCGCAAGCGCTGGCAAGCACGCCCGAAGCCGTGTAGGGGATACCCAGCGTCTCCATGGCCCCCTGCATGGCGCCATCCTCGCCGCCGGCGCCGTGCATGGCGATAAACGCCACGTCGAAGCCACCGGTCGCCATAGTCACCATAAAGTCATCGGCGGCGGTGTCGAGCAGCTCCACCGAGGTGTAGCCGGCCTCCTTCAGTGCCACCACGACATTCTTTCCAGAATTGAGCGAAATCTCGCGTTCGGCGGAATGGCCGCCCGCCAAGACCGCTACGTGCATGTTCTCTAGGCTTTTACCCGGCATGGGCAGACTCCTCCTCTATAATTCCTGCAGCTGATACCATATTGTAGCGATACCCTCTACGTTTCCCCAAAATTGAAAGGCTTCCATGAATCCCAGGACTAAATCTCAGGACATTCGCGACTTGAGCCAAAACGATATTCGCGAGCTCGTGGCCGAACTTGGCCAGCCCGCCTTCCGCGCGAAGCAGCTCATTGAATGGGTCTTTGAGAAGAACGTTTGTTCGTTTGACGATATGACCAACCTTCCCAAGGCTTTCCGCGAGCAGCTTAAAGAGGCTTTTGCCTTTGACACGCCCACTGAACTCACCAAGCAAGTTTCCAAAGATGGCTCGCGCAAGTATCTGCTCGAATACCACGACGGCGTTTCCGTCGAGACTGTCGGCATGCCCCGTCGTAACAAGCTTTCCGTCTGCGTTTCTACCCAGGCAGGCTGCGGCATGGGCTGTGCCTTTTGCGCTACCGGTCTCAACGGCCTCAAGCGCTCTCTGACCGCTCAAGAGATCGTCGACCAGGTACTTCATGTATCCAACGACTTTGGCGAGCGCGCCACGAGCGTTGTCTTCATGGGCCAGGGCGAGCCGTTTGCCAACTACGACGAGGTTCTCAAGGCGCTGCGAATCCTCAACGACCCCGATGGCATCGGCATCGGCGCTCGTCACCTCACCGTCTCTACCAGTGGCGTTATTCCCGGTATTCGCAAATTTGCCGACATCCCCGAGCAGTTCACGCTTGCTGTTTCACTGCATTCCGCCATCCAGTCGACGCGCAATAAGCTCATGCCCGGTGTTAAGAAGTACACGCTGCTTCGCCTTCACGAAGCGCTTCAGCTCTACACCGAGAAGACTGGCCGCCGCCCGACCTATGAGTATGCCATGATCGAAGGCGTCAACGATACGAATCCCGAGATGCAGGCGCTCTGCGACTTCTGCGAGGGAACGCTGTGCCACGTTAACCTCATTCAGCTTAACGACATCGAGGGCAGCCCGCTCAAGCCGTCGCCGATTCATAAGGTTGAGGATCTTCAGCGTCGTCTTGAGTCCCGTGGCATCGAGACCACGATTCGTAACTCCCGTGGTAACGATATTGACGCCGCTTGCGGACAGCTGAAGCAGCGCTTCAAAGTTCAGAAGAACGCATAGGGGAGTCGCACCCTAAAACGTTTCATGTGAAACATCGAACTGCCCCGGTTGCATGATATGCAACCGGGGCAGTTTCATTTATTGATTTCGATTTTGAATCAGTTGCTTCCTGTCCCATTTTTTACGGCCAAAATAAGGGGCCCTTGTCTCATGAATCAGACAAGGGCCCCTTAGAATATGCTGAGTAATTGTTAGGTACCTAATAGCCTACATTTTCCCATTGGTTGTTAACCCAACCTTGATTAATCTTGGGATTCTTCGTTACCTGAGCCGTACGCATGGCAACATCTTCCGTCATAACGTCCATTTTCTTTTTGGAAGTATCGACGATATCTTGCGCGCCACGAAGCAAACGACCTCGAAGTTCACCGTCTGTCGCGATCTTATAGCCAGCAAAGGCACCAGCCGCAACAGTCGTCGCCAATGCAATCGCTGTTAAAATCTTATTCCTCATCTTGGCCTCCTTGTTCAAACTGAATCATTTCGCCAAGAATACGAGAGAGCTCTTCCTCGTCTTTAAACTCAATCTCGATCTTATTCTTTCCACGCGAGCTCTTCACACGCACGTTGGTATTAAATACTTGACGAAGCACACGGGCGGCCTTTTTAAAAGACTGAGGCGTCGCAGGCCTCGGCGTCTTAGGTGTCTCTCCGGCAGAAAACAACGGAGCAAGATTTTCTGTCGCTCTTACGGAAAGGCCCTCTGCAACAACTTTCTCTGCAAGTCGAATACGCGCGTCTTCATAGGGAACCGCAAGAATCGCACGTGCATGACCAGCAGTAAGTTTGCCCTCAAAAATCATCCGCTGAACTACTTCGGGGAGATCGAGAAGACGCAGCGAGTTTGTAATTGCAGAGCGTGACTTGCTTACTGCCTTCGACAATGCCTCCTGTGTCATTCCGCTGGCATCGATAAGCTGACGATAGCCCTTAGCCTCTTCGACGGGATTAAGATCAGAACGCTGAAGGTTTTCGATAAGAGCAAGAGCTAGCATCTCTTCATCATTAACATCTTTAATGATGACAGGCAGTTCTTCAAGACCAGCAAGCTTTGACGCCTGGTAACGACGCTCGCCAGCGATGATCTCATAGCCGTTTCCATGCTTGCGAACCAAAAGCGGCTGCAAAACGCCATGTTCTTGGATTGACTCGCTCAACTCGCGAAGTTCAGTTTCGTTAAAGTGAATTCGCGGCTGATTAGGGTTGGGAACAATATCCTCAATAGGTAGCTTTGTTTCAGATGCGGCATTTGAACCCGCTGCAGCCGAACCACCGGTCTCATACTCGGCCTCTGAGACCAAAGCATTGAGTCCACGTCCCAATCCGCCACGTTTCTTTACACTAGGCACGCTTGATCACCTCTTTTGCAAGGTTCATATACGCTTTTGCACCCTTATTTTGAGGTGCATAGGTAATTACCGGTTCTCCAAAAGACGGAGCTTCGGAGATTTTAACCGTACGGGGGATCAGCGTCTTAAACGCCTTATCACCAAAGTACGATTGAACCTCCTCAACAACCTGATTTGATAGAGAGGTACGCGAGTCATACATGGTCATAAGCACACCATAGGTGTCTAAGCCCTTGTTCAGACGTGATTTGACCATTTTCATTGACTCAAGCAGCTTCGTAACGCCCTCGAGTGCGTAATACTCGCACTGGATCGGAATCAAAACGCTGTCTGCTGCGGTCAAGGCGTTGATAGTAAGAAGGCCGAGCGAAGGAGGGCAGTCAATGAAAATGAAATCGAACTCATCCTGAATCGGCTCAAGCAAATCTTTGAGGCGGGTTTCACGAGCAATTGCGCTTACAAGCTCAATTTCGGCGCCTGCAAGCTGAATTGTAGCCGGAATTACGAATACTTTTTTGCAATTTGTATCAAGAACAAGCGATTCTGCCGGCACATCATTCAACAATGCATCATAAATGCAGTGATCAAGGTCTTCTTTTTCAATTCCGAATCCACTGGTGCTGTTTCCCTGTGGATCAAAATCGACAATCAGTGTCTTACGACCCTGCTCACCCAGTGCTGCTGCAAGGTTTACAGCCGTCGTTGACTTACCGACGCCGCCTTTTTGATTGATGATTGCAATGATACGCGTGTCTTTTGCGCTCTTAGAACGCTTAACGTCGCGAAATCCCACGGTCCCTCCTGGTGTGTATTAAAGCTGTCAAACGGAGGATGTTTCACGTGAAACATTCCGATTCGATATCAACCGCCATGTTTCACGTGAAACACTGCAAGTTGTTAGTATCCATTATGTTTCACGTGAAACATCTAGGCAAGCGGATTCTTCTTTGCCATGCCATTTGCACGAGGCAATGAAACAGATGCTGGATGACTCTTCTTAAGAACAATGAACTCCCTGTGACCCAAGCCTTCAGGCAAATCAATTGCGTCATTCAGAAGCAAAGTGAAGCCGCAAATCTTAGCTGCTGACATGCCGGAAGCAAGCTCATCATCCGAAGGATTACCCTTAGTTATAACAAATAGCCCTCCATCCTTGAGGTACGGAGCCGCATACTCAACAAGAATCGGTAGAGGAGCCAGTGCGCGGGCGGTTACGACAGAGAACTGCTTCTTGTGGCTTCGAGCATATTCTTCAAGACGATCATGAACCGCATGAGCATGTTTCAATCCAAGAGCATGGACAAAAGAATTGACAGCATCAACCTTCTTGCCAACAGAGTCAATATAAGTAGCTTTACGATGCGTGGCTATGGTTAACGGAATACCAGGGAAGCCCGCACCTGTTCCCATATCAAGCAAAGCTCCCTCTGGAGCCTTATTGATATAGGGAAGCAAAACAAGTGAGTCGAGGATATGAAGTACTGCAGCATCTTCTACGTTAAGAATACGGGTGAGATTCGTTGTCTTATTTGTTTCAAGAACCAAATCCAAATGCTGAATACATTTCCTCAGCTCAACATCAGTTACGCTCAAGGAATACTCTTTGCAATAGGAAGTTAGACGACTCAGCATCTCGTCAGCCTGCTGATCAGTAAGCACTAACATCGAAAGCTCCTTTCTGACAAAAATCAGTGTATCGTGAACTTTTGACAAAAAAAGGGGACGTGGAAACCACGTCCCCTTAGCATAATCTTGAGTAGATTATCGAGCAACAATCACCACATGGCGATCAGGGTCAGAACCCTCAGAATGAGTATCGACGGCATCATTGCCACGAAGTGCAATGTGAACCAGTCGGCGCTCGTAGGCATTCATGGGCGGAAGCGAAACACTCTTATGAGTGCGGATGGCACGCTCGGCAGCAGACTGAGCCATGGAGGCAACCTTGTCCTGACGGCGGCTCTTGTATCCCTCGACGTCCACTACAACCGGATACCTAAAGCCAAGCTTGCGGCTCACCAGCAAAGAGAACATAACCTGAAGGGCATCAAGGGTGCGACCATGACGGCCAATGAGAACAGCAAGATCAGGAGCCGTTACATCCAAAATCAGCTCACCCTCGTCACCCTCATACTCATCGATAGGAGAGTTGGCGGCATCGAAGTGCGAAAGGATGGAACGCAGGATGGAAATCGCAACATCGGCAATGGTGTCGAGCTCCTCATCGGTCAGCTCTTCACCAGCCTTGTAGCGCTGTGCAATCTCGGGATAATCGCCCGCGACCTGCGGGGCAACCTCCTCAAGCATATCCTCGATGATCTCTTCAGACATAACGTACTCCAAAAGTTAGGTACCTAAATAAGATTGATATCCCACTACTTTTTCTTGTGCGGGCGCGGCTTCTTCTCGCGACGAGTGACCTCAACCTGCAGCGGAGCGTTCTTAAGACGCTCCTCCTCATCGGCCTTCGCCTTGTCGATGACCTTCTGCGTCACAAAAATCTGCTGGATAACCTGCCAAGCAGACGAGACGTCGTAGTACAGCAGAACACCAACGGGAAGGCTCCAGCCCATCCAAAGCATCATGACCGTCATGACAACGGCCATCATACGCATGCTCTGAGCCTGCTGGCCGGTCTGGTTGCGCGACATATAGAGCTGCGGAATCAGGGTAAGGACGGCGAACAGGATCAGGCAAACCAACGCGGGCAGTGCAACCATAAAGCCATCGGCAAAGGAAGCGCTCGGCGTGGTGGTCAGGTCGGGCAGGATGTTGAAGAACGAGAACGTGCCCTCGTTAAAGTACTGCGGCAGGTTACGCAGCAGCGTAAACAGGGCACACAGGATAGGCATCTGGATCAACAGCGGCAGACAACCAGCCATGGGGTTGAACTTGTTCTCGCTGTAGAACTTCTGCATCTCCTCGGCCTGACGCTGGGGATCGTCGGCATAGCGCTCCTGGATCTCGAGCATCTTGGGCTGCAGCACCTGCATGCGAGCCGTCGACTTGGTCGACTTGAGCATGAGCGGCGTCAGCAGCAGACGGATGATGACCACCAGGATGATGATGGACAGGCCCCAGTCGACCGCAAAGGTCTGGATGAGCTTGAGCAGCTCGAAAAGGATGTTAACGATCCAATCCCACATGTAAGTTTTCCTCCGATAGCGAGTGCCCGCTAGGGCACAGGGTCATAACCGCCGACGTGCAGGGGATTGCAGCGAGCGATGCGCCTCACGGCAAGCCAGCAGCCTCTCAAAACACCGTGCTTCTCAATCGCCTGGATGGCGTATTGCGAGCACGTTGGGTAATAAATGCAGGCGTCAGGCAATAAGGGCGAAATAACCTGTTGATATATGCGAATAGGAGCGATGGCAACACGTCGCAAAACGTGATTGCTCATCGCTCCTCCCCGGCAACGCCGGCGCGCTTCATAAGCGAACGCAACGCCTTGTCCATCTCCTGCGGCGAGGAAACCCTCGTCTTGGGAGTTGCAAACAAGATGATGTCATAACCCGCAACGGGAAATCCGCAGCTGCGGGCGGCCTCGCGCATCACACGCTTAGATCGGTTGCGCACGACGGCACAACCGAGTCGCTTAGCACCAACGAAGGCGACCCTTCCGGAGTCGCCTTCGCCAACCGATTCACATATGGTCATTCGAATCAGAGGGTGATTGAAACGACGCCCCTGACTGAACACATGCTCGAAATCTTGCCGAGACTTAATAGTCTTCATGCGAGATGTGTGTATCGCTGCTAGACAGTGAGACGCTTGCGGCCCTTGGCGCGACGACGGGCGAGCACGGCACGACCACCCTTAGTGGCCATACGGGCACGGAAGCCATGGGTCTTGGCACGCTTACGCTTATTAGGCTGATACGTACGCTTCATCTTAAGTTCCTCCTGCTGCATTTCGAGTGTCCGCGGGGACGCGGACGCAGATATAGACACGTGAGCTTGAAGATTGTAGGGAAATCAATGTTCAAATGTCAAGAAATCAAAGGTGAAAGGTTGCGCAGTTCACACGGTTCCCCCATAAGCACAACCGAAATTTGCGCCTCATGGCAACCTTTCACGATATTTCATCGAGTTTTCAACAGGTCATGTTGGCAATGTTGAGAACTTTTCGCCCGTTTTCCAAAGTTTTCAACAGGTTTTGAAAAGTTGTCGAAAGATGAGAAACGTTGCACGGTGAGCTACTATTTGTTCGAAACCTTTTGAAAGATTGCGAGCGGCATGTCTGACGACTTTTACACCATGGTCGATTCCGGAGACCCGGCACCCGACAACGAGCACATCACCGGCGTGCGCGAAGAACGTGCGGAAGGCGAGCAGACGACCACGCAGGCGCCGAAAGCCATGTACGCCGCGCGCATCGCCGTCTATGACGACATGCTGTCGACACCGCGTGTAATCGTCATTGATCCGCAGGATGTCCGCACGTATTTGGAAGAGACGACCAACACCGTCTACCAGTGCATGAAAGAACAAGGTGGCCATATCTCGCTCATGGTCATCCGCGAAATTGTCGAAAACTTTATCCACGCGCACTTTGCCGAGCCCATCATCTCGATTCTGGACGGCGGAGACACCATCCGCTTTGCTGATCAAGGGCCCGGCATCGACGACAAGGAGCGCGCTTTCGACTTTGGCGTTACCAGTGCAAACAGCAAGATGAAGCGCTATATCCGTGGAACCGGAGCAGGGTTTCCCATGGTGCAGGAGTATTTGGAAAACGCCGGCGGTGCCGTATCCATCGAGGACAACATGGGCAACGGCACCGTGGTTACGGTAAGCCTGAACCCTAAACGCGTGCAGGAAATCGAGCGTGCCGGCGGACGCGGTGCTGCCGTGCGGCCCGAGACGGAGCAGCCCACATATCCCCTGCCGGGAGCTTTTGCGCAGCAGCCCATGGCAACGCAGCAGATGCAGCCCCCCGTGGGGCAGATACAGCAGCCTGGAATGCTTCCTACACAAGAGCCCCGGGCGGCATCGATGTCGATGCCGCCAAACATGCCAGAGGCCATGCCGCTGGCGGATCAGGATGCAGCAGCAATGCAGCAGGCAACGGGGGCACCGGGCGGCCAGCAAATGGGCTATCAGCCGTACCAACAGGGATATCCATATCAGCAGATGCCGCCACTGGGGTATGACCAGCAGTTCCCGCAGCAGTACCAGCAGGGATATCAGCAGCCGTACCAGCAGATGCCGCAGCAGCAGTACAACCCTTGGGCCCAGCAGATGCCTCCGCAGCCTTACCAACAGTGGCCTCAAAGTTTTCAACAGCAAATGCCGCCGATGCAGAGTTCTCAACAACCAGCAGCTCAAATGATGTATCCTAATGCAGCAAATCAGTATGCGCAGCCACAACCGGACGTGTTCGTAAGCGATCGCGGCAACGCCGCGCTGGGCTATCTGGCGCAAAATCAAGCGTGCGGTGCAACCGATCTGGCGAGGGCGTTTGGAAACTCGGCCCCCACTTGGTCACGCACGCTCAATGACTTGGCGCAGGCCGGCTTGGTCATCAAGCATGGCCAGAAATACCATCTGACCGAACTCGGCGCCGCTCGCGTGCGAGCTCAGAGCTAAAGAACGGGAGAGACAGTGGACGAGGAAGCAAGCATCATCCTGGGGGATGCCATCGCCTTTTGCCAGCGCGACGGCCAAGATGCACGCCTCATCAACATGCTGGGGCAATCGCGCGCCATAAGCCTGACCGAAGATACGCTCACGATCGAGGCCCCCTCGCGCTTTGCCATCGCCCAGCTCAAAAAGCATCAGCCGACTATTGAGGCCTATCTGGAAGAAATCGCCTTTGCACCGATTGCGCTCGACATCGTGGCACCGCAAGGCGCCGCGACGGAATCCGCTGCCGCGACGGCGCCCGCCACGGCTCCCGCTGCTTCCCCGGCGGTGCCGGCCTCCGCAGGCGATGTGTCGACAATCGAGCACCAGCACAGCGATGTTTCCCGTGAAACCATGGCACCGTTGCCGACCGCGGCGGCGACGTCAACGAACGTACCCGTCACGCACATGCCCATCGCTCACGACGCAGCGGCGGGCGCGGATTCGGGCATTGCAATCAAGAACACGCTCTCGGCCGATGATTTTCGTCGCATGATGAACCAGATGAAGGGCGGAGCGCCGACTAAATCCACGCAAGCTGCGACCCCCGCCTCACCCATGCCAGCACCGACCGTGCCGGCCGAGCAGAATACGGATGGAGCCCCACTCGCCGCGAACTCAAAATTTACCTTTGAGAACTTTGTCTACGGCCCCGAGAACAGCCATGCCTATCGCTCGGCACTCAAGTTTGCCGCCCTCGCGGACGAGCGCGGCACATGCACATCACTGTTCATCTACGGCAAATCGGGCCTGGGCAAGACGCACCTGCTGCTTGCCATCAAAAACGAGCTCGCCGAGAAGTCGCCCGAGATCAAGGTCAAGTATGCCAACTCCCAGGCATATCTGGACGACCTGATGACCGAGTTCGACCGTCAAAAGAAGAGCAACGCCCCCATCATGCAGGCGTACCACGGCGTGGACGTGCTCATCATCGATGACATCCAAAACATCATCGGCAAGCGCGCGAGCGTGGACTACTTCTTCCAGCTCATGGACGAGTTCATCCGCAACAACAAGAAGGTCGTCATCGCGGCAGACCGCGCCCCCAAGGACCTGAGCATGGACGAGCGTCTGACCAGCCGCTTCAACGCCGGCATGCTCTGCCTGGTCGCAGAGCCAAGCTACGAGATGAAATACAAGATCTTGCAGCGCTATTACGAGAACACCATCGTCGCCGCTCCCGAGGCGGGCGACGACTCGCTGCTGGCGGCCTATGGGGGCGACGGCGGGCACCTGACCGACGAACACTTTAAACACATGGCCGAGGTCTCGGGCACCAACATCCGCGAACTCGAGAGCTTTTGCGAGCGCTGCGCCGGCGAGGCGGGCGACCGCGAGCGCGAGGGCGGAGAGCTCACCTTTGACGATATCGACGCCATCGCCAGCCAGTACTTCGACACATCGGCCAAAAAGATCAACGTCCAGACGGTTCAGTCCGTCATCGAAGAGCAGTACGGCGTGACACACGAGGAGCTCATCGGCCCGCGTCGCAACGCCAATATCGCCAAAGCACGCCATATCGCTATCTACCTGGCCATCGAGATGTGCGAGATGACGACCACGGCGGTGGGCGCCGAATTTGGCAACCGCAACCACTCGACCGTCAGCACGAGCTACAAAAAGGTCCAGAAGATGATCCAGGAAGACCGCACCGTCACCGAAGACCTCAAGTCGCTGCGCGATAAAATTACACTGCGCTCGTAGGGAAATAGAGACACCTGTTGAAAACTTGTCGAAACCACGGGCATAAGGTGTCTAAAACCCAACCCGCGGTGATGAAAAGTTTTGCGCAGGTTTTGAACGTGGAAAACCACCCTTGTTGCACACAGGCTGCTGTCGATTCTCTTTCTTGGTCTGACCTGCGTCTTTGTGAGTAATCAACAGTTTCGTCAGTGCTATTACTATTATTAAGATATTTATATCTATAGAAAGGTATTAAAAGATGAAGTTCACCGTCAGCCAGAGCTCGCTTACACAAGCCATCGGCGTCGTTATGAAGGGTGTCGCTTCGGCATCCACCCTTCCCATCCTTTCGGGCGTACTCGTTAAGGCACAAGACGGCATCTTGGAATTCCAGACCTCTAACTACACCATCTCGATTCGTCACCGCATCGCGGCGCATGTCGAAGAAGAGGGCGAGATGGTTATTCCCTGCAAGATGCTCTCCAACATTACCAAGACTCTCCCCGATGCCCCGGTCACCTTTGAGCTGTCCGAGCGCCAGGTGCTGATTGGTTGTGAGAAGAGCTCTTTCCGCCTGAACACGCTCGATGCCAATGACTTCCCCGAGTTTCCGGCCTATGCCATCGAGAGTGCCGTGGAGCTGCCGACCGATATCTTGTCCGAAATGGTCGGCCGCGTGTGGCGCGTCACCTCGACCGACAAGGCCCGCCCCATCCTGGGTGGCGTGCACATGAAGGTCGAGAACAACACCGTTCGCCTTGTGGCGACCGATTCTTTCCGCTTGGCCGTGTGCGATACGCAGGTCGAGACCTCGACCCTCGAGGGTTCCTTTGAGCTCAACGTTCCGGCCGACGCCTTTAACGACGCGCTGAACATCATGGCCAGCCAGGCGACCATCATGATCGGAGCTACTGACACTCAGGTCGTCTTTGAGGCCGGCAACACCACCTACGTGTCGCGCCGCATCGAGGGCGTGTACCCCAACTACAAGCAGCTCATCCCCGATTCGTGCGTGACGAGCGTCAAGATCGACGTCGCCGCCTTTAACGCCGCCCTCAAGCGCGTGGCCGTTATCGCGAGCGCCAACCCCGCCGTCAAGTTCGAGATCGATGTCGAGAACGGGCAGATGGGCCTGTCCTCCATTTCCAATGACCAGGACCTTGCGCAGGAGACGATCGATGTCGAGGCCGAGGGCGAGTCGGGCACCATCGCCTTCAACTACCACTACATCTTCGGGTGCCTCAATGCCCTGTCCAAGGAGAAGGAGATCACGCTGGAGCTCAAGAGCTACTCGCAGGCGGGCATCTTCAAGTCCTACGACAAGATCAACTACCTGTACCTGGTCATGCCGGTCCGCATCTAGCAACTGCCCTATGACCATGTTCGCCCGCGATCTTTCCGTCGCGCACTACCGCAGCTTCGATAGCTATCGCCTTGCCCTGGACGAGGGCGTGACGATACTTGCGGGACCCAACGCGGCGGGAAAGACCAATCTCATAGAGGCGCTGCAACTGCTGACGAGCGGCGCCTCGTTTAGGCATCCGACCGCAGCCGAGCTCGTCCATGACGGCGTGGGCTCGTGCAAGGTCGAGCTGAGGCTCGAGGGCGACGGCCGCGTGCTTGATATGGGATTGAGCGCGGAGGACGGTAAACGCTCGTTTAGCCGCAACGGCAAGAGATGCTCTGCCGCCGGTGTGCGCGGGGTTCTGCCGAGCGTGCTGTTTTGCCCCGACCATCTGGACATGGTTAAGCGAGGCGCCAGTGTGCGCCGTGCCGCCCTCGATGACTTTGGCATGCAACTGAGCGCACGCTATGCCGATCTTGCGAGCACCTATGGGCGCTGCGTGACCCAGCGTAACGCCTTGCTCAAGGAGACCTGGTGCTGCCGCGAGATGCTCGGCGCGTGGAATGATTCGATTGCCCGCGCGGGCTCGGCCCTGCTCGTGCACCGGTTGGCCCTGCTCGACCGGCTGGCGGGCCATGTACACACTGCCTACGGGCAAGTGGCGTCCGGCGAGGCCGCCAACGTGACCTATACGTCCACGCTGGGGGATTTGCCCCAGGTCGATGATCGCGAAGAGCTGAAGGGCTGGGCGTACGAGCGCATGCTGGCTGTCCTTGATGAGCACGCCGACGAGGAAATTCGCCGTGGCGTGACGTTGGTGGGACCGCATCGCGATGAGATTGAGTTCACCGTGGCGGGTCGATCCGCCCGTTCGTTTGCCAGCCAAGGTCAGCAGCGGACGTTGGTTTTGGCCTGGAAGGTGGCGGAGGTGGCCGTGGCTCGCGATGTCCTGGGCACCGCCCCATTGCTGCTTTTGGACGACGTGATGAGCGAACTCGACGGCGAACGCCGCGGTGCTTTCCTGCGGCTGATCGGCGATGATATCCAGACGGTCATAACCACGACCAACCTGGGGTACTTTACCGATGATCTGCTTGATCGAGCCAAGGTGGTGAGCATGGGTGAGACGTGCTAATTACGAGCGCGAGAGTGAAACGGTCGCCTTCAGTGGGTTTTTGAACGCAGAGCGCCAGCG
This sequence comes from uncultured Collinsella sp., assembly GCA_902492935.1. Taxonomy (GTDB): domain Bacteria; phylum Actinomycetota; class Coriobacteriia; order Coriobacteriales; family Coriobacteriaceae; genus Collinsella. The sequence goes on from CABUNJ010000024.1 coordinate 31,310, forward strand.
CATCCTGGCGGCCGCGACACCTGAGCGCCGCGCGCAGATGGAGGCTGCAGAGGAATCTCGTGCGGTCTATCGCGCGTGGAATGCGGTGTGCTCGGGCACGCGCGAGGGGCGGCATGTGACGGGTCTGCGCTACCTGCCCGAGTCCAATGAGCTGCTGGTATATCTCGACTCGCCCTCGTGGACGCAGGAAATGACGCTGTTGCGCGAGATCATCCGCGCGCGTATGGAGCGCGCCGGTGCGCATGTGGACGGCCTGGTGTTCAAAACCACCGCGCCCGGTCACACGCCACCCGCCGCCAAGGAGCGCCTGCGCCCGGCGACGACCGAGCGCCCGCCGGCCCCGCACGCCGACCTAAGTGAGGCCGAGCGCACAGAGATCGAGCGCCAAGTGGCACCCATCGAGGACCAAAAACTGCGCGAGGCCCTCGAGAACGCCATGAGAGCCAGTGCCGAGTGGGCCAAGGGCGCGCAAAGCAAAAAAGAGCCTTAAATCGCATCTGGTGGCCTTGTAGAGCCAAATACCCTCGTTCCCGAGGGTATTTTTTTACGATAAACTAGTAAGGCTGTACACATTTTCTTGACTGAAGGAGGACGTGTGGCAAACGAAAACGATTACGATGGCGGCGAGATTAAGATTCTCGAAGGTCTCGAGGCCGTTCGTAAGCGCCCGGGCATGTATATCGGCTCGACGAGCGCCAGCGGTCTGCATCACCTGGTGTGGGAGATCGTTGACAACTCCGTCGACGAGGCCATGGCCGGTTTCTGCACCGAGATCCAGGTGACGGTCCACGCCGACAACTCCATCACGGTCGTCGACAACGGTCGCGGTATCCCCGTCGACGAGCACCCTGTTAAAAAGATCCCGACGCTCGAGGTCGTCATGACGATCTTGCACGCCGGCGGTAAGTTCGATAACTCGGCCTATAAGGTCTCGGGCGGCCTGCACGGCGTTGGCATCTCCGTCGTCAACGCACTGTCCAAGCGCGTGGTCGTTCAGGTTCGTCGCGACGGCAACACCTACGAGATGGAGTTCTCGCGCGGCAAGACCGTCAAGAAGATGGAGGTCGTGGGCACCTCGGATTCGACGGGCACCACCGTCACCTTCTGGCCCGACGACGAGATCTTCGAGACCTGCATCTACGATTTCGATACGCTGCACAACCGTCTGCAGGAGACGGCGTTCCTCAATAAGAACCTCAAGATCGTGCTGACCGACGAGCGCGATGCGACTCCCCACGTGGAGGAGTTTTGCTACGAGGGCGGCATCATTGACTTCGTCAAGTTCCTCAACGAGGGCAAGGATGTCCCCGATGCCTTTAAGGAGCCCATCTACATCGAGGGCAAATCGGACCCGGACGCGCCTGTGACCAAGATGGGCGAGGTCGAGGTTTCCCTGCAGTGGAATAGCGGCTACGGCGAGAACGTCATGTCGTTTGCCAACGACATCTACACTCCCGAGGGCGGCATGCACCTTGAGGGCTTCCGCACCGCGCTCACCCGCGTGATCAACGACTACGCGCGCAAGCAGAACCTGCTCAAGGAAAAAGACGCCAACCTGACCGGCGACGATGTGCGCGAGGGCCTTTCGGCCGTTATCTCGGTCAAGCTGCCCGATCCGCAGTTTGAGGGCCAGACCAAGGCAAAGCTCGGCAGCTCCTATATGCGCGCGCTCACGCTCAAGATCGTGACCGACGGCCTCGCCGATTACTTGGAGGAGCATCCCAAGCCCGCCCGCGAGATCGTCAAGAAGGCGCAACAGGCCTGCAAGGCGCGCAATGCCGCCCGCAAGGCGCGCGAGGCGACCCGCCGCAAGAGCCTGCTCGAGACGGCGTCCCTGCCCGGTAAGCTCGCCGACTGCTCGGTGCGCGATGCCGAGCTGACCGAGCTCTTCATCGTAGAGGGCGACTCGGCAGGCGGTTCGGCCAAGGACGGCCGTCGCCGAGACATCCAGGCGATTCTGCCCCTGCGCGGCAAGATTTTGAACGTCGAACGCGTTGGTGACCATCGCGCGTTCTCGAGTGACACCATCCAGTCGCTGATTACCGCGATCGGCTGCGGCGTTACGACGAGTGCCGGCGACGGCGGCGACTTTGATATCACCAAGGCGCGCTACCACAAGATCATCATCATGACCGATGCAGACGTCGACGGTGCGCATATCCGCATCCTGCTGCTGACGTTCTTCTACAAGTACATGCGTCCGCTGATCGATGCCGGCTACGTCTATGTTGCCTGTCCGCCCATCTTTGGCATTAAGGTGCGCAACAAGATCCACTACGTGTATCCCAACGGCCGCCAGCCCGAAGACGAGATCCTGCGCGACACCATTCAGGGCCTGGGCTTGAACCCCGACGATAACGACGAGGACGGCAAGGCCAAGGACGGCAAGATCACCAAAAAGCGCAAGGGCTATACCGTCCAGCGCTACAAGGGCCTGGGCGAGATGGACCCCAAGCAGCTTGCCTCGACGACGATGGACCCCAAGACCCGCATCCTGCAGCGTGTGTCGATCGAGGACGCCGCGGTGGCGGACCGCGCCGTGCGCGAGCTGATGGGTTCCGAGGTCGGCTATCGCCGCGAGTACATTGAAAAACATGCGCATGACGCGCGTTTCCTTGATGCTTAAGAGGAGGTAACGTGGCAGACGATATCAACAATAACGAGGGTGTGGGAGAGGCCGGCGACGCCGGCATGCCCGATGATCTGAAGCGCCTGCTCGCCCGTGCTGAGCAGGGCGAGGACGGCGACCCGGACGCCTATAATCCCGATGCCGATGATGAGGAAGAAGAAGACGACGCCGAGCTCGAGGAGAGCTTTGGCGAAGTCGACCGTGGCGCCTCGGCCGGCGAGGATATCAACGGCGGCCAGCTCCAGATTTCGGAGTTTGGCCGCGAGATGAAGCAGTCGTTCATCGAGTATTCGATGTCGGTCATCACGGCGCGCGCCTTGCCGGACGTGCGCGATGGCTTAAAGCCGGTGCACCGCCGCATTCTGTACGCGATGAACGAGAGCGGCATCTACCCCAACCGCCCGCACAAGAAGTCGGCCTGGACGGTCGGCGAAGTTATCGGCAAGTACCACCCGCATGGTGACTTTGCGGTCTACGAGGCCATGGTCCGCCTGGCACAGTGGTTCTCCATGCGCACGCCGCTCATCGACGGTCATGGCAACTTCGGCAACATCGACGGCGACGGCGCGGCAGCCATGCGTTACACCGAGAGTCGCCTGGCCAAGCCCGCCATGGAACTGCTGCGTGACTTGCAGAAGGATACCGTCGACTGGCAACCCAACTACGACGAATCGCTCGCCGAGCCCGTGGCGCTGCCTGCGCGCTTCCCCAACCTGCTGGTCAACGGCAGCCAGGGCATCGCCGTCGGCATGGCCACCAACATCGCCCCGCATAACCTCACCGAGGCGATCGAGGCCACCTGCTACCTGATCGACAACCCCGACGCCACCGTCGACGAGCTCATGCAGATCATGCCCGGTCCGGACTTCCCCACCGGCGCCATCATCATGGGCAGCGCCGGCATTAAGCAGAGCTACGAGACCGGCCGTGGCTCCATTACCGTGCGTGCCAAGGCACACGTGGAATCCACCAAGACCGGCCGCAGCCGCCTGGTCTTTACCGAGATTCCCTACATGGTCAACAAGGGCACCCTGCAGGAGAAGATAGCCCAGCTCGTCAACGACAAGCGCATCGAGGGCATCTCGGATATGCGCGATGAGTCCAACCAGAAGGGCATCCGTCTGGTCATCGAGCTCAAGAAGGGCGTCATTCCGCAGGTCGTGCTCAACAATCTGTATAAGTACACCTCGCTGCAGACGACCTTTGGCGCCAACAACCTGGCACTCGTCAACGGCGTTCCCAAATGCCTGAGCCTGCGCGAGATGCTGCAGCACTACATCGACCACCAGGTCGACGTCGTCACTCGCCGCACCCGCTTCGACCTTAAGAAGGCCCAGGCCCGAGCGCATATCCTCGAGGGTTACCTGATGGCCCTTGACCATATCGACGAGGTCATTAGCATCATCCGCTCCTCGCAGACTGACTCCGAGGCCAGCAGTCGCTTGATCGAGCGCTTTGGCTTTACGCCCGAGCAGACCACGGCCATCCTCGAGATGAAGCTGCGCCGCCTGACCGGCCTGGAGCGCGACAAAATTCAGGAAGAGCTGGACGGCCTGCGCCGCGCCATCGCCTACTACGAGGACCTGCTGGCGCACGAGGAGAAGATTCTGGGTGTCATCAAGGAGGAGATGCGCGAGATCTCCAAGAAGTTCGGCGATAAGCGCCGTACCGAGATCAGCCAGGTTGAGAAGGACCTGGACGCCGAGGACCTCATTGCCGACGAGGATATGGTCGTGACCATCACTCACACCGGCTACGTTAAGCGTATCCCGGTGGCTGCCTACCGTGCCCAGAAACGCGGTGGCAAGGGCGTGTCGGGCGTCAACCTCAAAGAGGATGACGTCATCGACGAGATGTTCATCGCGTCCACGCATGAGTACGTGCTGTTCTTCTCGAGCAAGGGCAAGGTCTATCGCCTGAAGGTGCACGAGCTGCCGGTGGGTACGCGCCAGGCGCGCGGTACCGCGATCGTCAACCTGCTGCCCTTCGAGGAGGGCGAGAAGATCGCGAGCGTCATCAGCTGCCGCGAGTTCCCTGCCGACGAGTACCTGATGTTTGCCACCAAGAGCGGCATGGTCAAGAAGACCGTGATGAGCGCTTACGATCGTAGCCGCCGTGATGGCCTGATCGCTATCAATCTGCGTGACGACGACGCACTGCTGAACGTGCGCCGCGTGCGCGAGGGTGACAAGATCATCCTGGCCACCACCGCGGGCAAGGCGATCATGTTCTCCGAGGAGCAGGTGCGCGCCACCGGCCGCGATACCAGCGGCGTTCGCGGTATCGGTATGAAGGACGGCGTGAGCGTTCTGGGCATGGAAGTTACTAACGGCAACGGCGATCTGTTCGTCATCACCGAGCGCGGCTACGGCAAGCGCACGCCGGTTGCGGACTACCCGGAGCAGAATCGCGGCGGCCAGGGCGTCTACACCATCCAAATGACCGAGCGTAAGGGTAACCTTGCGGCCATGAAGACGGTGGGCCCGCAGCACGAGCTGTTCATCGTGACGGAGGGCGCGACGGTCATTCGCGTCAAGACCGACGAGATCAGCCAGACTGGCCGCGCCACCCAAGGCGTCAAGATGATGACCGTCGACGACAACGACCGCATCTGCGCCGTAGCCCGCATGACGGCCGCCAAAGAGAAGCCCGAAGGCGAAGCCACAGAAAACGGCTCTGCCCCCGAAGAAACCCCTGTCGATCTAGGCGACGGCAACGACATGCCAGAAGATCTCCTAGACGAGTAAGAGACCCTAGCTGGTAAAAATTATCAGACCCCATATATCGGCGGTCGGCGCACTGCGCGCCGGCCGCTTTTTTGAAAATCTTTGAACCCCACGTCGGCCCCGGCTGCCCGGCGGCATGCGAAGTCGATCGCGAGTTCCGCACGAGCCGGAGAGCACTTAATGTGCTCTCCGTGCGAG
>CABUNJ010000025.1 GCA_902492935.1 uncultured Collinsella sp.
TGCGCCGGGGGCTGTCGCCCGAGCAGATGGCGGCGCGCAACGGCGGGCCGGTGGACCTGTCGCCCTCGACCATCTACCGCTGGGTCTCGGCGGGCTACGACGGCATGACTAACACAGGATGCGCGGGGACGAGAGAACGCTCGCCTACATGGCGAAGCGCAAGTCCGACGGCAAGACAAAGCGAGAGATCATGCGCTGCCTTAAGAGGTTCACAGCCAGGGAGGTTTACCCAACGTTGCGGCGCCCCATGAGGTTGAAGTACGCCCGGGGCTCGATACTGGCGGACATGCGAAAATCGCTCGGATTGACCCAAAAGCAGGTTGCCCGAGAGCTTAACGTGCCGAATGTAAGGCTCAGCGAAATAGAAAGAGAAGTATGCCCCCACGAGGAAATCAGACGCGAATACGACCGCTACTTGAATGCTAAAATGTCGTCCGATAAAGGACTTGACAGCCTATAGCAGCGTCATTCGGCACGCGATTCGTTAACCCTGGGGCTTAAAGCTGCCGAATGTCTACTTCTTTAGTGCTCCATTTACCTCCCCGTTCAATAATCTTCACTTGAAGCCTGACGGTGGCCCAATCATTGGATAACATATTCTTAAATGACAGTTAATCGTCAATCGAAGAGGTCAAAGCGGGGACGGAAAGTGTCGAAGACAAGCAGAAAGCCAATCTCAGCATATGTCGAGCGAAGACTCTGGGCGGAGTCTGCCGGCAAATGCATGAATCCAGATTGTCGGGCCGATCTATTCATCAGCAATGGAGACATTGCTGAACGAGCCCATATCGTCCCATATTGCAAAAGCGCAGAGAACACGTTCGACAACCTTATTCTCATCTGTCCAAACTGCCATACGAATTTCGACAAAAACTCCGCTTTCACGGCAGATGAAGTGAGGAAATGGAAGTCGATTCGTCACGCAGAAATTGATCGCGTTTTCGGAAAGACGTTCAGTTCCTTCGACGACCTGCGCAAAGAGGCCGCACCTCTGCTCGCCCGAAACAAGTCGATATATGAGAATTACTACATGAAGGACAAGCGAAGACTGTGGGATGTTTTTGAAAAGGAAATAATCGTCAACAACCGAAAACTTTGCACGCTGTTCGAATCGAACTTGTGCCTGTTCCAGAACCACAAGGACAATTCCTTCTCCAACCAGGCCGCTGTCCGCGATTTTATCGACCATGCTAAGGAGTTCGAAGCCACCAGAGATAATACGGAAAGACAAAGGTCTATTCTTTTCCCCGAGGTCATCAACTCCATCTTCGGAATCCAGCCCATAGAAGGTGACCTGCTCCCCTCTGCAGAATCCCTAGAGCTGCTAATCAAAAAGCTTGACGAACAGGGGCGATTTATAGATGTTTCTCTAGATGCAGAACATCCATTGTTGCAAATAATAGAAAACGGGAAAGAGGCGGTAGTTTATCTTGACGATACGCCGCGTATCCGACAGATGTACTATGACGCCCGCTGCTTCAGGCGTGCCGAGATGAGGCTAGACAGCTTGATTTTTGCCCTAAAGTACTTCCGCCTGTGCGGAAAGAAAGCAACTCGCAAGTCGAAGACAAACCTTAGAGAATATATAGCGAAAGGAAAATGCTTCTTATTCGTATACGAATACTGTCTGAGCTATGCAGAGTTGGCCCGTTTAGCACCGGCAGAACATACCGTTGTCGTCAACTTGCATAGATGGAACGGTAAGCAATGCATCTCCGAAGAAGCCCAGGTGTTTGCGGGGCAAATTAACGTGAAGCTCCTCGATATGGATAGCTTCTTCCCATTCGTTCGCAAACTATGAACTATTTGAGACTCATAGACATTCTCGACAGCAACCTAGAACTGTTCTCTCAGTTTGATCATGTCTATCTGTTCGGATCTGCGCTGAGTGGTTCAGAGCTCAGTGCAGACAGTGATATTGATTTGCTGCTACTGTACTCGAAATATTCCGATCAACTTGTCTCCGGATGCGAACAGATATCCCAAAAGTTAGGTAACGAGACCGGTAGAGTAGTCGACTTAACGGTCCTCGGCATCGATGAAGAGCGACATGTCGGATTCTTGGATAGAATCTCGCCTCATTATAGAAAGATAAAATGACCATTTGGTAGAACACCTGGCATAGCCTGTCGTACAGAATGCTTTCTGCGTGGATTCCGGCAGAAGAGAAGAAGGCGTCAACGGTCGCGCCTGCATGTTCGGCACACGGCGTATCGAACTCTGGCGGGACCCCGGCTCTGGGCGCCAATCCCGCATCGACAAGATGAGGTACCCTGAATTCATAATGAAGCTTGCGAACTGTCAGTGGTAGCGTGAAACTGAACAAGTGTTCAGTTTCACGCTACCACTGACACCCGGCGGCCCAAGAGCCTTCGCCCCGCTCGTAGGCCTGGTACCACCCCGTCGGGGATGACCCCTTATCGGGCGAGACGGCGAGCTCGCTGTCGAGGGACAGCCCGAAGCGATCATCCGATGCCGCACAGCAACAGGTCTCCGAGGAGCTCGAATGGACACCTGCCAGCGAGTCCAGCAAGCGGGCAAGAGTTTACGTGGCTGCAGCATACTACAACGTCGTAGGGGCTCAGAGCACCGCCACTACGGCTTTTGGGCAGAATGCGCCTGAGCTGCTCGTGGTTGCGCTCACATGCCGACTACTGGTTGGATCTCATCGCGTCGCAGCAGAACACGCGGCAGCGCCGAGCTCCGCTTTCGAGACACCAGCGCTCCAGGCCCTTCCAATCATCGAACTCGACTCCTCAATCGACTAGCAGGATGCCGAAGATAGCCTCGAAGGCAGCAACAGAGCCTATGAGACTCTCTATATGGTCGAGGCAGGCAACGATGGCTGCCGGAGCTGGCAGTACGCTTGCGCAAATAGATTTGGAACGCCCGGGCCACGATGTGTGCGCTCAGGATGTCGTAGGTGTTGCGCTCGTAGCCCTCAACGGAGTCACATTGGACCACGCGCGACCTGTCGGCAAGCGAGAGCGCCTCGAATTCGACGTAGGTACGGCCAGTGCGGTCAACCCCGTCGCGCCCAGCACCTTCGACATCCCTGCGCTTACGCTTCCTCATACGGTCCTTTCGCGGGAGAAGCAGGTAAGGCGCGCCTGTCCCTCTCCTGATAGGAGCAGGCACTGCGCACGCACACAGGAAGCTCGTCAGCATGTGTGGCCCATATGGTCTCGTAACTCTGCCCCCGCCTAAACAAAGGGACCGCAATCGCGACCATGGCGGCGAGCTCGTCAGCGGTGAGACATAACCCTTCACGGGCCGCGGACAGGCGGGTGCGATAGGCAGCGTCGTAGCGACACTTGGGGTAACCGCACCCACTCCTGTTCCGACAGCCGAGATGACAGGCGTAGGGCCATACCTCTGTGACGGGACAAACTGCGATAGAGCGTACGCGCGCGCAGCGTCTCGAAGGAGTGGCCACGCCCCATCATGTTAGTCTCGTTGATGAGGCGGTTCGCGCATTCCGTGTAACCGTTCGAGATGCGGCTCGGACAATCCCGGTAGTTAAATATGAACTCGCGGTGGTTCTCCACGGCCTTCGCAAGCCCCCGGAAGGGATCGTAGGCCTTGTCATCGGGGATGGATGCCTTCCACGCATCGAATGCATCCTCGGCATCCTCCCGCGAGAGCGGGTGCTCGTCGTAGATGTCGAAGAAGTCCTCTTTGAGGTCGTATGCGGTCATGAGGCTCGAGCAGCCCGCCTCCGATCGAAGCTGGCACAATGCCGATGCCTCGTAGGGGCCGAGGTCCCGGGCGCGCTTCCTCAAGGCGTAAGCCAGCGACCGCGGCGGCCACTACCGGTGGCAGGGCCGGATCGGCTATGCGCCGCCCAGGACCTCGCGCGCTCGATGTCGAGAAAGGGGTGCTCACCCGACAATTCAAGGACGGAGGGCTTCGGTAGGCTGAAGGTGGAGCTCTTCTACGGAAGGGGCTGGGACGATGTTGGCATGGGGGAATTCATGAAGATGCTGTACGCCTATCTGGTCTGGTATCGCGACAAGCGCTGCAAGAGCGACCTGGGCTATATGAGCCCGATGCAGTACCGAAGAAGCCTAGGTCTTGTAGCGTAGGAACACGGTCCAGGATTTCCACCGCGCTCCCAATTGACCGATTTCCCATGAACGGTAACAGGAGGCAGAGGCCGACGCGCTGACCTACCTGGACTTCCCCTACGAGCGCCACGCGAGGCTGCGCACCGACAACGTTCAGTAGCGCGTCAACCTTGAGCCATAGCACAGGCCCTTGAGAGGTTCACGAGCTCCCCCGCGATGCGGCAGATCCTCGGCTGCCCCTCAAAGAGAACGCAGAAGATACGGTCGAGGTCGACCGCGTCGACCAAACCGTAGTGACAGTCCGCATGCAGTGTACAGGCCCTTTCGCGCGGGTCGCCATCCGAGCCCTCGTCCGGTTTATGATGGCGCACCTCGACCCAGAGGCCCTCCGACACGTCGTCGAACTTGAAATCGAGCTCTACCTGAACGCTTTCACCGAATACGTCGCCCAGAGCGAACTCCGGCACCTTCGTCACAAGCCCGTCCATCCACTCAATCTCGATCATCGCGCGCACGTCGCAACCTCCTCCGGTAGGAGGCCGGCACCTTAAGCCGGCCATTATCCATACGGACAGAATGCGACAGCAGGGTGAAGCTCATTCGCACATCAGGGCGACGACCCCTCGCCTACCCCATGCATCGGAACCCCATGTTTCCGCAATCTGATCCGTCGGGCGATTCCCTGCTGGGACAACACGAAACTGGTCATCCTACGCATTAGACCAAGCGAAACCCGTTTTATCCCGAGAAGCCCTCCCCTAGATACCCATTAGCGATAAGGAACGCCGACAGGGACTCCACAGCGTCTTCGTCGCAAATCCGACAACGCCCCTCCCTATCGCACATGGAATCCAAGCCAGCTTCGGGGTCGCCGCAGAACTCATCCAGAGGGGTTATCCGAACGATCGACGACGGGGCACCCCGCCGCCAGCAGGCAGGGAGGCGATAACCTCGCGGGCACCCCGCACGCAGACCCCGAGCGCCTGGTAAACCAGATTATTGAATACGGACTCCTTCAAACCGCCGCCCTGCAAAACCCATCCCATCGTCCGGCTGGAGTCGACACAGATCGAGCTCCTTCAAAGTCGCGGTGAACTCGACAACATATGGGCGCGCGGCGTCCTTCCATCTCCAAACCGCCTCGTTCCCATGCCCGACGACCTCTTCCAGAGCCCATATGGCCTCGGGATACCGCGAAAGCGTGGAGTACTCCCGGATGCACGACTTGTGGATGAAGGAGTTCACGAGGGAGTCTTCCGCCAGAATGTACAGAAGTCCATCTATCGGCTCCGAGGACTCCCGTCCGAGGAAGGCATCATCGACCAGGTCCAGGCTGAGCCTTCTCCCGTCGACAGACACGGTTCGGCTCGCCTTGTCGAAATGAACCCCGCAGCCCTCGAAAAGACGCGTAAGCGCACTAGGACGCGAGAGCACGTCCCCGATTCCGAGAATCCCGCTCTCGCGAATGGACGCGCAGCCATCCGTGTTGGCCGTGACGTGCCTGAGGTGCAGCAGCAGGTCGTCGGGGGCGAGGGACTCCCCCAGCCTCTCCCGGACATCGGCGTACGTCCCAACCTCGTCGCTGCGAAAACGCAGCTGCATATCTCCGAACTCGCACCCATCGATGCGCAGGGCGTCGAACAAGAACCTCTTCACCCCGTCAATGGTAAAGATGCCGAAATCGATCACGCTTATCCCTCAGTCCGATCGCAATCATTTGTTCTGCTAAATGGTGAATCTTCTCCCCAAAGGTTATAGTCTCAGCGAGCTGATCGTTGAGCTTCTTGATCTGCTTGTTCAACTTTACGCGTTGCGAGATATCAACTTGTGCCACGGCTTCCTCTAGGTGAGCGAGCTGCGTGCGGTACCGTTCTTGCTGTTCATGGACATAATTAGTGCGTACGCGGACCAGCAGGTCTGGCTGGTAGCGATGCATGTAAATAAGGCACTTGAAGCCGTTTTTCTTACCGAAATCAAGCATCCAGTAGATGGGGCGCTTCTGGTAGGTTGAGCAGTGATCCTTGTAGAAATCTTTGAGGAAGTAGTTGCGAATAATCTCACGCGGCGTGCACTTACCGTCCAGGGCATCAGACACAAAACGGAGATTCTCTTCCAGAGCATCCTCAGCACACACGTCGCGCACGAAGTCCACGAAGCGGCCGATCGCGTCGAAAATGTTGGTGTAAGGGTGACGCCCCAGCGGCCGCTTAACGAAGAGCGGCCCTCGTCCTAGAATCTGAAATCACCACAACAACAGGTTCTAGGAAAGGACGAGGACCGCTATGGAAATCTTATCAGACCCGACGCCGGACATGCTCGCCATGCCCCGTTTCGACGACGGCGCCATCGACATGCAGGAGCTGCTCAGGCGCCTCGCCGAGCAGGTCGTGAACGCGGTGATGGACGCCGAGGCCGACCAGCTGTGCGGGGGCGGCATCAGAGCGGGCGAGCCAAATAAATACTAATTTCCAGAAACGCTCAAGCGTTCCCTCACGATGGGATCGAAGTCCCTCAGACGCTCGGATTTGATGACGATGCCGAGATTCAACATGTCCTGAACGCTCACGTGGGCAATCGTGGATACGGTGATGTCTCCGAGAAGAGTTCTGATGGGCACAGCCCGAAGGATGCCAAGTAGATAGAGCCTCTTGCCCATGACCACAGCATCGTTCTCCAAATAAGTACCCTCGTTGTAGAGAAAGACCGGGGAACCGCTCGATCCCGGGTAGCACGCCATGTCAACCAGGAACTCTTTCTGCCCCTGATAGTCGTACCTATAGGGCGTCGCCGTGATACCCCGACGGACGATCGGCAGGTTGTTGGCCTCATCCCAAATGCCGTTGGGGTATCCGACCATGGTCACCTCGTCCATACAGCCCATGTCTTGAATCTGCTTATCCGTCGGCAGAAGCTCCAAGCTGAGCGGCATGGTAAGCAGATGCTTCCCCGCCCGGATAAAACCATTCAGTGCGGGACCGATGGGTAAGACGCACAGGTCAACACTTTCGTCAGGGTGTGCGATCCAGTCGCTCTCGGAGCCCCGCATGGTAAGTTGCTCGTTTATATTGAGCAGGTTTCCGTTCTCGTCAGATCTCGAAAAGATGACGCGATACTCGTACGCGCCCTCGACCACGTGCCTGTTGGTCACGATTGCCGGCACATAGGTCTTTCCGTCGTCGCAGAACTTGAAAAAGAAACCCGTTCCAACTGAGCAACCTCCCGAGGCCAACGAAGCTTCGATGCGAATCGTCGTGTGCAGAAGCTGCTCAGATAGCTGCATGGGTTTCCTTTCATTTGGACAAATAGTATATCGATTGCACCCTGAGATGCCCTTCCGTAATCAATCAGTATTGCCGCTTTGGGCACGTCCTCGCGCGGGGGGGGGACGCGAGCCAAGTCGAAAAAGGCAGTTAACCGGCGGCTATTCATGCCTTGATTTAGAACCGCTCGAGAATCTCCGCGGCATTCTCTCGCAGATAGATATCTAGGTCCGGCACGGCAAACTGCACGTAGCCCCTCTGTGGAGCCTGAATAACCTCTCTTTGTAGCAGCTTAGCCCTAATAGAGCTGACCTCATTGGTCTTTTTACCCATACGTTTAGCAATCTCAGATGATTTGGACTGCTGCTTATCCTCGCACATGGCCAAAAGATATTTGATATCGTTGAGTCCAAGTCCAGAAATCGCGGGCTCGTGAACAACATCGTGAAAACGAGCCTCTGCCAGCGCAATGCCTTCGATAACATCGCGCTCGCTCACGTTGGCACTTTTGACACGATGCAAGTTGGCGCGCTGCCAAATGGAGTAACCGACCAGTTGCACCAAATAGGCATAGCCCTTCGTGGCCTTAGCGGCTCTCGACAGCAGATCGTCCTCTATGGTCAAACCAGTCGCTATAAAGCTATCGCCCATAGAGAGCGCTACCTCCACCTGGTTGATAGGCGCCAGATCTTCGGGGAGGGCACGACGCAAGAATGTAAGTGCCTTGCCGTTAATAAGATCCATAACACCAGCGGGCAATCCGGCAAATGCGAGAGCAATATCGACTTTCTCCCCTATTAGAAGCTGCACAGCAGAAGCAATAGCGCGCATATCGTCAATCGGGGCATCCTGCACCTCATCTATTGCAATAAACAGGCCCTTGGAAGACTTTGCGGCCGAGCCAAGCAACTTTCTAAGACTCGACTCTTTTGGCACAACGTCGAATTTAGCGGAAACAAAGCCGGCATTTACGCCGACTGAAGCATTGGTCGCAAGGGAGGATTCTGCAATCTGATCCTTCAGGTCCAGCAATAGGTTGGGACCAGCAGAAACAATAGCCGTCTTCCAGCCAAGCTCTCGTGCACGATCTCTAAGATCACAGAGCAAAACAGTTTTTCCGGAACCCCTTGGCCCGGCAACGCGCATGAGCCTCGCAGGTGCACCAATTCCCGAATTCAAACTCTCGGTAAACTCAAGGGCAATATCATCACGACCAATTATGCGCGGAGGCTCAGCGCCGGCAGTGGGACGAAACGGGTTATGGAATATTGTGGCGCTCACTTGTTTGCCTCTCAAGGAAATCGATTATCGGTCAATCTTAGCTTTATTAGTTTATCGCAACTATATCGGATTATATCGAGTTGTATAAGCCTGTACAAACTTATCGTAGAAGTATCGAGCCATCGTAATGTAAACTAACAAATAGCCTAAACGCTGCCTTCTTCCCAACTCATGGCGAAGTCAAGCTGAGGGCCTTCTAACAACCATTGTCTAAAGCGAGAAGTACTCACTCTCGGAAGACAAGTTAGGCCCCAACCATGGATCACCCGTCAAGAAAAACTCCGGCCAGCGCTGCGTGAACAGTGCCTGTTCGCGTTTCCAACGGCGCAGCTTCTCCTCGTTGGCCTCTTCCCTGCCGCGCGAGGTGAACTCGTAGTGGTACAGCTCGGCATAGGGCGTAAAGATGGTGCGGTAGCCAGCTTCCCGCACGCGCAGGCAAAAGTCAGCGTCGTTAAAACCGACGGCAAATTCCTCGTTGTAGCCGCCGACCTGCTCAAATACGTCGCGTCGCACCATCTGACAGGCACCTGTTACGGCGCTAAAGTTACCCGGACGTACGGCGCGGGCAAGATAGCCCTCGCGCTTTGCCGAGAAATCCTGGTTGGCATGGGCAAGTGCGCCACGCACACCAACCAATATGCCAGCGTGTTGCACCAGATGGTCGGCAAAGTAGAGTTTGGCGCCCACCACGCCCGCATCGGGACGCTGCAGATAGCCCATCATCTCTTCGATAAAGTCGGGGCTTATGACCTCGGTATCATTGTTCAGCAACAGAAGGTAATCACCCTTGGCATGCTCCACGCCAAAGTTAATGATCTGGGAGTAATTGAACTCACCCGGCCAGTACGCAACGCGCGCGATGCCCTTGCCTTCGGATGCTGCAGCCACGCGCTCTGACAGGGTTTCGTAATACGCAAACGTCTCCGGGGCTTCGCTGTTGTTCTCCACCAAGACGATCTCGTAATTGGTATACGTGGCCTTCTGGGCGATCGACATCACACAGGCGTCAAGCGTCTCAATGTGATCCTTGGTGGGAATCACAATGCTCACCAGCGGCGCAGGCTCCGGCAGCGCAAAGCGCATGCGGTAGACAAACGGCGTCTCGGTCTCCTCGACCGTTCCGCAAATGCCCAGCGCGTTAAAGTGGCGCTGCAGCGCAAGACGACCGGCTTCAATAGCATACGGCTTGCTATCGGCAGAGCCATCGGCGGTCGACCCCGGATGAACGCGCCAGTGATACAGCACGTGCGCAACATGTTCAAACCGCGCGCCCGCCGCAAGGCAGCGGAGCGTCAGGTCGTAGTCCTGGGCACCCGCAACGTCTTCTGGGGACGTGCCGATACGATCGATAAGCGCCTTCTCCACCATCAGGAAATGCGTCACGCAGTTATGGCTATAGAGCAAGTCTACATTGAGCTTGGTCTTAAAGACCGGCTGGCCCCACTCCCCCGTTTTCTGAAACATGTCCTCGTCGCAGAACAGGACCTGGGGACGCTCGCCCTCGGCAGCATTGTTCAGCGCGGCAACATAGTGGAACAACGCGTCCGGCTCCAGAATGTCATCGTGGTCCAAGAACGCGATGTAGTCGCCCATCGCTTGCTCAATACCCGCGTTGGTGTTGACCACAATGCCGCCGTTGCCGGGCAGCCCAAAGCGACGAACGCGCTCGTCGTGGGCGCCTGCCGCAAGGTCGGCAACCGCATCCCATTCAGGTGAGGCATCCATAAGGAGCAATTCCCAGTTGTCATAGCTCTGGGCTAGCACCGAGTCCAGCAGCTCGCGCAGGTAGACTCGATCGGTCTTGTAGCACGGCACCACAATGCTCACGAGCGGCCTATAGGCAAAGGCCGCCGAAGCGACACGCTGGCACGCCAAATCGCCCGGCTTTGCGCG
This sequence comes from uncultured Collinsella sp., assembly GCA_902492935.1. GTDB lineage: Bacteria > Actinomycetota > Coriobacteriia > Coriobacteriales > Coriobacteriaceae > Collinsella. Next base: position 10,502 of record CABUNJ010000025.1, read on the forward strand.
CTGCTGCTCAAACCAACGTCGATAAGCTGCGTCGTCTGCACGCGCGTCCTTCATACGGTTCCAGCTGTCGTCGACCATGCCGTTGTACAGGCGACCATCCATGGCGCAAAACCCGCTCTGGATCTGCTCTGTGGGATCGCTCACAATCGCGACAAAATCTCGTATATCCTGAGGCATCTCAACGCTCAGAAACGTTTTATTGACGCGGCATCCGTCCTGCTGCGGCACATCGACCTGCGACTCAAACACATGCACGGTGACATCGATGGCATTCATATGCGTATCGGAGATCTGGAACTCGGGTGCGCACTGGGGGTCTCCCGCCCAGGTAACCTCATAGCGCCACACCGCGCCGGAGTCTGCCGGCAAATAGCGAATGGCATCGATCTCGTAGCGACCGCAGCATTCGCCACGCTGCGCATCGCGGATAAGCGCGCACAGCGCAGGCTTTGCTTTGTAGTTAATCTTGGATTCCAGCTTGGCCACGCGGCTATCGAGGCGAATAGAGCCCAACCTTTGACCACCGGATGCAAAAACGACATCCATCGACGAGCCATCCAAAAACGGAAGTACCATGACGGCGAGCTCGCGCTCGTAACCGGAAACGGAAGGGCAAAGCGCCAGCACACGGCCATGATCGACCGGGAGCACCAGCGACGGCACACGAGAACCGCTCGTCGTCGCATGGACAAACGCTTGAGAACCCTCCCGCTCAATAAGCGCGGCGACATCCTGACCGGCAAAACGAAGCAGCACAAACAGACGGCCCTGGCTGCGGCAAAGTGCCAAACGTTTGATACTCATCTACACTTCTCGCTTTCCAAGGGCGTTCGCTGCCATGCGTTTGCAGGCACCCAGGCGCCCAAACCTCAAGACGTCGTAATCGAACATGAGCTTTTTGCACCCACGGGCATTGGGGGCCTTGCTGGTAAGCGCCGCACGCACCATAGCAGCAACAGAAGGAGCGCATTGTGCGAGCGCAGCATCGCTGCCCACGGCAGAACCGGCAAGCGCCGTGGCAACGGCAGCAAACACCTTGCCGCAGCCCGAACCCAACAACCTGAGCGCATCGTACAGCACCAGATCGCACAGGAAATATGCCAGGTCATCGGCGTGCTGAGCATCGAGACCGTCGCGCTGCCAGTCAGCCAGCACCGCGGAGTAAATCTTCACGTGCTCCAGCAGACGTGTCTCGTCGTCGTAGCGCATGGTGTCCATAAGCGAACCCTTGCGCGCCACGCGGTAGTCATACAGCTTGTTCGAGATAAGCGCGGTCTTGTGCGAACGACCGTACACGGCAAAATCGAAGACCTGGTCCTCGCCATACTTAACGGTTTCGTCGAACTTAATTCCGTTGTTGAGCAAAAACTCACGCCTGCAGGCGGTGCGCCACGCAAAAGGACGAGACGCCTCCTTAAACAGCAGGTCAGAGCTATAGCCTTCAAACGACGCATCGCACGGGCTCAACACATAATTAAGCCACGGATACCCCGCCTCGAGCGGATACGGATTCGCGCCAAAGGTCAACACGTCGCAATCCTCGCGCTCAAAGGCATCGACGAGCACGCGGCATGCATCGGGCGTAAAGCGGTCGTCGGAATCCAAAAACGCGACGATAGGCGCCGTAGACGCGGCGATGCCTGCATTACGTGCACTCGACAGGCCACCGTTCTCCTTATCGACCAGCGTAAAGCGCGCGTCCTTTTCGCAATAGGCAGCCGCAATATCGCGCGAACCGTCCGGCGAGCCATCGTTGACCAGCACGCCTTCCCAATCGGTCATGTTCTGCGCAAGCAGGGAGTCCAGGCACCAGGCCAGGCACTCCTCCACTTTATAGATGGGAACGACAACGGAAATCTTGGGGGTAGCCATAGTCACTCGCTCCTACTGTGCGGCCGGAACGTCATCAGGGTGCGGGTTGTCGCCGTAGGTGCGCTGATACGTCAGCACGCGCCAGACCAGCGGCAGGCCACCGATCTTAAAGTAATGCTTAAACGTATTGAGCTTGCCCGGCTTCTTAAAGTCAAAGCGCGAATCGATATAGGCACGGGGCGATTTGACCATCAGGCGCAAGTCGGTCTCGCCACGCGGGTCGAACAGCGACAGGTCAAAGCGACCGGCATCCCAATCAGCCTTGAGCTCGGGAGATGCCTTCTTCCAAAACTGCTCACGCAGTTCATCGACCAGACGTTCATCATTCCAACGGTACGTATCGACCTTCATGCGCATTAAAATGCCCTGGAGCTGAGCCTTGAGCTCGGGACGCTCGGTCAAAAATCGCTGCATCTCGGCATATTCGTCGCACACGCAAAACACCTTGTTGGGCGAATTAACGGAGCTCTTCTCGTTATCCTGGCGATAGCACAAAATGGGGTCCGCAATAAACGCGGCACGCTCGGCGCAAGCCCAAACCTTAAAGTTAAAGCCTGCGTCCTGATACGAGGCGCCCGGCGTGGGAAGGAACCGAATCTGATTGTCGTTGAGGAACGCGCACCGATAGATGGCCGACCAAATGGAAGGCTTGCGGTAGAAGATACCCGGGCGATCAACGGGGCGATACGCCGCACCCGTCATATGCTCGTCGATAATTCCAAACAGCTCGCGGCGCTCGCTGGGCGTGGACCAATACAAGTAAAAGTCACCCTTAACGACATCGGCATGCTCGGCGTCGGCCTTGGCAACCAGCTTTTGGAGCGAATCCTCGAACATAAAGTCATCGGACTCCAAAATGCCCACGTACTCGCCACGCGCCATCTCCAGGCCGCGGTTCATCGAATCGCCGTAGCCGCTATTAGCCTTGTCGATCATCTTGACGCGCGCATCGCACTCCATGTACTCGCGGATGATATCCGGCGAGCTATCGGTAGAGCCATCGTTGATGCAAATGATCTCAATGTCCTCGAGCGTCTGCGCAATGGCAGAATCGAGGCACTCGCGCAGGTAGCGCTCAACATTGCAGATGGGAACAAGCAGCGAAACTTTAGGGGTATCAGAGTTCTGCAAGAGAACCTCCTGTTGAGTAGCGTGTAACAGGGTTATTTTAGCAGCCGAGTTGCGGCGGGCGGCAGCGCTTGGAATTAGATAAAGCGCTCCAGGCAGGCCTTGAAACCGCGGGTCGAAAGATAGAACAGCGTGGCGTCTGCCGTCGAAACACCCGAGGTCGCCGCTACGAGCTTATGGGCAACTCGGCGAACGGCGCCCTTAGCAGGCATATCCGCCCACTCCGTTCCCAAAAACGTCGTGAAATCCATATTGACGCGACCGGCCACGCGACGGAAACCATCGGCGTCCAGACGCGCCAAGTCAAACACAATGAGGTCAAGGAACCAAGTGATCAGCTCGCCGGGACACAGGTCCAAAAGGCCGTAGACCGCCCAATCCTCCAAAACTTCCTCGAGCATTCTCATGTGGGCGTCGAGCTTTTTGGCGCGTGCCTCGGCACTGTTGAACTCGTGCGTCGCCGATTCGCTCTCCATCACGTAGTGGTAAAACCTGTCCGGCATGACGACGGTCTTGCGGGCAAGCGCATAAGCCGCAAACTGGAAGGCGACGTCCTCGCCCAAAGCCAAACCGGGGGCGAAGCGAATGCCTTCGCGATTGAGCAGCTCGCGCGAAAAAGCCGCGCGGCACGCATAGGGCTGTGCGTTTGCGTGGAACAGCAGCTGGGGATCACGAGGGCCGAAGGTACTAGCTTTGGGGCTCATGAGTTGCTGGACGCGCTTGGGCGCAGCGTCGGACGGTTCGCAAACGCCGCCAAAAACGGCGACCTCGGCATCTGCAGACTCCATGGCATGCAGCACGCGCTCGACTGCCTGAGCGTCGATGTAATCATCGGCGTCTACAAAGAAAACCACCTCGCCCTTGGCGGCATCGATTCCGGCATTTCGAGCACACGAGACGCCCGCGTTTTCCTGGTCAATCACCAGTACGCGATCGTCGGTCTGCGCAATTTGACGCAAGACGCCCAGTGAATCGTCAGCCGAACCATCGTTGACGCAGACAACCTGAATCGAGCGCTCAGACTGGGCCAGCAGCGAATCGAGACATCGCTGAACCGAGTTTGCAGAGTTGTATACGGGAACGACAATGGTCGCTTTGGGGCTCGTAGCTTCTCCCATACCGACCTACCCCCTCAGCGATTCGATGAGGAAAGCGGCGAGTACGCCGGGGCCTCCAACCGATGCGTAGTATTTGGCGCGCCCCAAGGCACCATCCGTTGCAAAGTGCGGATGCTCGTCAACCCAGCCCTCAGGATCTTTGAGGATGGCAGCGAGATTCGCACGCTTCCACGGCTTCAGATCGTCCAGCAAAAACTCCCCGGCGTCCAAGGCCGCTTGGAACTCCTTGGCCATCTGCACCAGGAACTCCTTATAGAACTTAGGCGCCAAGCGCACATAGTTCCACATATACGAATCGTACTTAATGAGCTGATTGAACTTGAGCATGCGCGCGACGTCATCACTTGCGTGGTCGCGGGCATATTCCTCTCTAATCCAACGCTCAATCTCGGCATACTCGGCATTGACGCAAAAGACCTTGGCCGAAGAATTGACCGAGGAGCTCTCGTTGTCCTGACGATACGAAAGCACAGCATCGTGCAGGTAAACGGCCTTATCGGCGCACGCAATCACCTTAAAGGCAAACGACGTGTCCTGAAAGGATGCTCCCGGAGTCGGCAAGAACTTGATGTCGTTGCGCTCAAGAAAATCACGGCGGTACACAGCCGACCAAATCGACGGCTTTTGCTTAAAGAACTGCGTCGTATCGCTCGGGTGCACCGGCTTGCCGCAGTCCTTGGGCCTAAACATCTCGTGTAGCGAGCGGCGCTCCTCGGGCTTGGACCAGTAAAAGTCAAAATTCGCCTTCGCAAAGTCGGCGCCATTGCGCTCGGCTGCCGCCACAAGTTTCTCCAGCGCGTCGGGCGCCATAAAGTCATCGGACTCCAGAATGCCGATGTACTTGCCGCGCGCCATATCGAGCCCGCGGTTCATAGAGTCGCCGTAGCCACTGTTGGCCTTATCAATCATCTTCACACGCGCATCGCGCTGCATATACTCGCGGATTATCGCCGGCGAGTTGTCGGTAGAGCCGTCGTTGATACAGATGATTTCGATGTCCTTGAGTGTCTGCGCAACGGCGGAATCGAGGCACTCGCGCAGGTAGCGTTGAACATTGTAAATGGGAATAAGCAGCGACAGAACAGGGCTGCCAGAGGCGTTAGTAGACAAATGTGCTCCTTAGGAAATACCTGTCGTTTCATGGTATCAAAGGGTCAGCGCGCCAGCGGGCGTTTATATAATCTATGGAGCTCGCAGAGGAAAACCGATACGAAAGGACGTCATGCAGCCCAAAGCCGCACGCAACATACCCATCGAAGCGCTGCGCTTGGTCGCAGTCGCCGGCATCGCGGTGTTCCACACCTTTCAGTGGACCTTCCAAGCCGCCTGCGTCGGCGCCGTGGAATATGCCCCACTTGCGATGTCCCCCTATTCCGGCGTGCTCGGTTTTATTAACCTGCTTGGCTGCTGGGCCAACGAGGTCTTCTTTATGATCTCGGGCTATTTTCTCATCGCTTCGGCCACGCGTGCTTGGGACGGTGGAGCAACGTGGAAGTCGCAAATGCAACGGGCGGCGCAGCGCCTCGGCAAGGTCATCTTGCCCACTACGTTTTATTGCCTCGTGGCGCTCGCATGGTCCACGGTCGTCTCCCCCATTCCCGATGTTACCCTCAACACGCACTACTGGTACACGCTAGGCCTTGAGTTTATCTGGGTCTATGCCGCCACGGTCTTCATGGCGCCATGGTTTGGACTGGCTAAGAGTCGACTCTCCCAGAAGAGCTACACGGCAACGGTCATCGCCGTTGGCATCTTCGCATTTGTTGTTAACGGGTATTTAGCCGCCATGAGCGCGACAAGCGGCGGTGAGTTTTCTTGGCTGCAGAAGCTCATGAGCGCCGTCACGTACGCTATCGCGTTTTTGATCGGCGGACTGCTCCGCGATGTAACCGACGCCATGGATTCGGACAGGGCGGACGCCTTGGGCACGCGCTCGCTCGTAACGGTTTTGGTGCTCACCATCATCCTGGAAGGAGCACTCTCCTTCACCGGCAACCTCACGGCGATGGCAGTCCTCTCCTACAAATCAACCTCGCTGATCTCGTTTGCCCTCGCTGCCGCCTCCTTGCTCTTTGCGGCAACCCGACACAGCGCCTCAGGCAATCCGCGGACTGCAGGTACCATCGTCGCCTTATCGACCGCCACGCTCGGTTTCTATGTGATGCAGTCGCTCACCAGTAGCCTGTGGCGTCCCGTCTTCAATACGTTGCTCGCAAACATACTGGTCAGCCAAAACAGCCCGGCAGTTATATGTATCGTCACGGGTACCGTCATTAGCATCGTCTTTGCCCTGACGCTTCTCACCATCGACGCAGCTAGAAGCCTTATCGCTCGCAAGCCCAAGCGGCAATAGACACGCTGCCGTCAGACGCTAAAGCCGCTACAGCCGTGACAGGTTCCTGCGTTTTATTCAAAGCTTGCCGCCAAGGTGCGCCGAGCCTTTACAATAGGACAGTCCCAAGGACGTATTCGATAGCTTCCGCGCAGCACTCGCCCGCCGCGCGTGAAAGGATATATTGCCCCATGCCTTCAACCCTTCCCGCCCCCATCGACAAGCTCGCCATCGTCGTCGTTACGTACAAGCGCCAGGAACTCCTGGCCAACTTGTTCGACTCCATGACCGAGCTCACGGCAACGCCCTGGCGCATCGTGATTGTCGATAACGAGAATTCGCGCGAGACCGAGGCCATGTGCACCGCATTCAACGAGCGCCTGGCCAACCTGTGGGGCATCGACACCGAGCAACCCGACGCGCAGGGCGGCACCGACCGTGTCATCTACGCCCCGCAGCTCGAAAACGGCGGCGGTGCGGGCGGCTTCTCCGCCGGCACTAAATGCGCCTACGACTTGGGGGCCCAGTGGTTCTGGGTCATGGACGACGACGTGCTCGTCATCCCCGAAGGCATCGAACGCTTGGCCAAGTGGACCGACCGCTACGACGTCATCCAGGGTTCGCGCCTGGACTTTGACGGCGGCGCCTTCTTTTGGCAGTACCAGCTCATCCTTTCGCTCGGCATTCCCAACCCCGTCGCCAAGTGGGACTTAGGCCCCGAGGGCTATCGCGCCATGAACCAGCTGTGCTTTGAGGGCGGCATGTTCTCGCGCCGCGTGGTCGACAAGATTGGCCTGCCCGACGCGCGCTTCTTTATCTACGGCGACGATGCCTGCTATGGCTACGTGGCCAGCCAGCACTTCCCCGCCGCCGTGGTTGCCGACGTGGTGCTCAAGCGCGCCCGCGCCGTCTCTAACTGGGACATCGCCGGCAAGCGCCAGCTCAACTCCACGAGCGACACCAACCGTTACTACATCATGCGCAACCGCGGTTATCTGGCCCGCTACATGCAGATTTACGGCGACTATCACCCCGTGCTGTTCCGTCTGGGCAACGCCGCGACCTTCTGCAAGGAGTTCATTCGCCTGGCCGCCGTTGACAAGTGCTTTAAGACCGGAATTCCGGCGCTGCGCCGCGGCATGAAGGACGCCCGCAAGATCATCAAGGATCCCAACTGGAAGCCCATGCCGCCCATGAAGGACACCGAGTAACGGAAGCCGGAAACACCTCGGCGCTTAAAGCCGCTGGCACACCGTAGCCACATGCTGCCCATCAAAACCGAACCCCCAGCGCATGCGACCCACGCCGGGGCGCGGTACACGGATTTCGTCGATGCCGTCGCGCTCTATGTCGAGCAGCGCCTGCACGGCCAGCAATTCCAGGCCCAGCGCATCCACATCGGGGTCATACATCAAGTTAATCGTTATCAGCGGGCGCTCGTCCAGCATGCCAATCGTGTCTGCTACGTCGAACACAACACTCGTAGGGAAAATCTGGATGTCCCAGCGACCCGCGCCACACTTTCGCCTCGAGACAGGATTGGCATAGCCCGGCAAGCCAAAGCAGAGCCCCTGCAAGAGCAGATGATATGGCAGCGGCTTATCTGGGTCGGTCTCACCGATTCCCGCATCCCCCAGGATGCGGCTTAGCGCCCGCCTCACGGTATCCTCGTTCCCACGGCACAGCCCGTCGCGAAACGCATCGACGTCTCGAATGTCTTCGGCAGCGCACTCAAACCACTCAACAATCACTAGACGCAAGACCTGGCGAAGCTCTTTATTGGGCAATCGCAAAACACGGAGGCGATCGCCATGCTCTGGCTCCTCAGTCATATCTGTCGTCAGGAAACCGGACAGATACAGCGCTGTCCACATGCCATCGTCAGGCGAGACATCTGGCTCTGCAGTGCCCAAACAAAGCGGGACCTGAGCGCACCCATGGGCCTCGAGCAAATCAAACAAGACCGAAAGGCGGTCGAGATTCCACCCGGCAACTACCCTACTCAGGCAATCGGCATATCCATACAGATCGGCACGCACAGGCGCCGTGCAGCCTCGGCCCAGAAAACCGATCACACGCTCTGGACTCGAGCAATAGGCCCTGCCAAACCGATACCCCTCGAGCCATTCACGCGCATCATCCAGGTATTCCTCACGCCCAGCATGATTCAAAAGAGCCTGGACCTCGGCATCCGAAAAACCGAAACATCGGTCACACCATGCCGACAGCGGCGTCGTCAGACAATACGAGCAGCCGCGCGAAGAAAGCGCCGCTTCGGCAGGACCGGGACGCTCCCCCATCAGACACGTCAGCCGCAACGAATCGCGCGCAGTGGCAATGGCGTCAAACAGCACACGGTCAAGTAGTTCTGCCGGATCGGCGTCGAAAGCGTCCCTCGCGCTCGCACGGCGAGACCACGCCGCATCGTACCAATCAACGAGCAATACAACCTGCTCATCGCAGGCAATCTCCAGCAGCTCTATGAGCACACCGAGTACCGAGTCAACCTCGTCCGCGCTCGCCACGCCACGCGCGACACGTTCGATGTGACGCACCTTATCTCGAGCTAAATCCGGAGCCTCCAAGAGCGTCAACAAGCGAGCGCACTCGCCCGAAAGGGCATCGCGCACGACGCCGGCAACAGCGGGGCCACGCCTCGCAGCGCCAGAAAAGTCCAGCAATATCACAGGGTAGCAGGCAAACTCATCCCGATAGCGCCCGCTGGCCGCATCCCAAATCTGGGAACCAGCAAACAGGCCCCGATCGACCTGCCCGACCGCGGGTCGCTCCAGAAAAGCCTTAAGCATCGACAGGTTCATGCTCTTGCCAAAGCCTTCGGGTCGACAGCACACCACAACAGAGGCATCAGCATCCAAGACATCGGCAATAAACATCGTCTTGTCGACTAGCACGCATCGATCCATGGCCTCGGCAAAGTCATGTTCGCCGACCGGTAGCGCCCCGTTACCCGAGCGATCGATCAACTCTACGCCATAGTAGGCAGTATCACCATAAATCGCCTGTTCAGACACCGTAACTTCTCCCTAAAACGCAGCACGATGCCCATTGTATCGAGCAACTCAACCGCAATTATGCCGTCATACAGACGTTTCGGGCAACGGTAGCAACATGAGGTGTGAGGGGGCATAACTAATCGATGCACAACAAAACGGGGCCCGATGCAGTTGCACCGGACCCCGTCCTAGTTCTTAGATTATCAGGCGACCAGGAACTTACTCCTCGGAACCGTCCTCACCAGCAGCCTTATTCTGCTGATCGAGTTTATGCTTACCGCTCACAATAGACGTGGCGCCCAGCGTGGCCAGGCTTGCGCTGGCAAGGCTCGCCATCACGATGAGGTCACCCGTCTTGGGCATATTGCCACCCGAGGCCTTGGTCGTCGTGGTGGTGGTAGTAGCACCACCCTTATCCCCAGCCTTCTGAGCATCGGCGTCGGACTGTCTCGCGCCCTCATCGGCGGCATCGGAACCGGAACCCTGGTCAGACGCCCCCTCATCAGAAGAAGAGCCACCGTTAATGCCAGCCGTCAAAGAAGATCCAAGCATGGAGCCAAGCTGCTCGCTGGTAGAAGGCTTATTTTCCGTCGAGGAATCGCCGGCATTGGAGACCTCACTCGAACCGCCCTCGGAAGCATCGGAGCCAGAACCGTTAGAGGAGCCAGCATCGGCAGCGGAATCGCCAGCGCCGTTGGAAGCGCCCGCATCGGTAGAGCCAGATGTCGCACCATCCGTAGCGCCGTCGGGGCCAGAAGTCGACGAATCGCCAGAAACGCCACCGGCCGCGGTGCCACCAGACGTAGCCCCACCGTTACCGGCATCATTGCTGCCCGTATCAGTTGAGGGCGCATCCACACCGCCACTATCGCTCACATCGCCATCGGTACCAGGCGTCGGTGCGGCGGGAGCGGCGGGCGCCATGTTCGGACCGGGCGCCGGCGTGGGCGCGGGTTCAGGCTCCGCGGGTGCTGCCGCGGCAGCCTCGTCCTCGGCAATATAGACCAGACAATCCTTGAGCTCATTGCGGTAGCGGTTCTTCCAACCCTCGTGATACTGGGGCTGGCTTGCATACTTGGTCGCCACGTTATTGACCACGCTGTTGGAAAGTGCCGTCACAAACTCGCGGTCCGTCATGCTGTTGGAAAGGTTTGCCCAGCGGAAAAAGTCCTGGCAGCCACCGGTGCCGCACATATTGGTGATACTCCACACCATGCCCTTGACGCAGTCGGCGCGACCGGCAATGTCAATGCCGAGCGCACTCTTGAGCCACGACTCGGTCACGGCATAGTAGGAGTTATACGCATAAGCATCCTGCAGTGCCGAGAATTCTTCAGGGTCGGTGTTGTAGGCGCCCAGGAAGGCATCCTGCGCAATTCTGCCCAGCTCGGTAAGCTGACCATTCGTATACATGGGGTTACTCGCGTTGGAAATCTCGCCACCGCGGTCAATCGCGTCCTTAAGCATGCTGTACTTAGCAGAGTCGTAGTTATAGACCTGCTTCATAAACGGGATGAGCGACCAGCGGCGGTCGAACTGGTAATAACCCAGCGCGTTATAGCCGTCGCCATACGAAAAGCCCTGGTTATAGTTGCCATGGCTCTCATATTTGGTGAAGTACTTCATCTCTGCGGTCACGTTGACAAACGAGACGCCCTGGACCGACCTCAGCACGCCCGAGAAGGACTGCTGGGTGTAAAGGCCTTTGTCGATATCGGTGGCATCCGAGGCAACGCCCGGCGTGGGCTCCTCGGCTATAGCGGTTGCGGGTGCGGCAACGGCGCCAAACGAAAGCGCCAACGTCAGGCCCGCAACAATCGCGGAATGCTTGGGTTGCATACATCCTCCCTGCATTGGTGTGATTAAAGTGCAGTTTGCAAAGATGGATTCAGTATTACAGTTCCCCGTTTGTTGCACAACAACCCATCGGTAAACGGCAACAACCCTCCGCTAAATCTTAAGGAATTAAACAAACTGGTCGTCGGGCGCCAGAAGAAGCTCGCCGTATCGCTCCATCAGCCCGTCTCGCAACTGGCAGAAAGCGGGAATATAGACGTTCAAGATGCGCTGAATCAAATCTTGAGCGAGCTTGTTGTCATAGATATGGACGTTCGTATTGCGGTCTCTGAGCATATCTAGCCAGGCCGCCTCATCAATAAAGTCGTAGAACCGGTAGGACTCCTTCAAGATGGCACGAGGAGACCCCGACGCGGCAAGCGTGGCGCCCTCATACTCGAGCAGACGTTTAAGGAGCTTCCAACTCAGTTCAAATTGAAGATTGAACTTATTAATCAATCCACTCTGAACAAAATCATTGTTGAGATCCTGATTGGGCGCATCCTCAAGATTCGCCAAGGCGCTGGCAAAGTTCTCATATTTTTTCATACAGAATCACACCATCCCTGGCAATTTCATCGAGCAATTGCTGCGATAAGGACTCGTCAAGATTGACGACATCTACATCTAAAAGAGTATCAAGACAATCCTCAACCAAATATGAGAAACGGCCGAAATCCCGGCAACCTGCTACGGCGATGTCAATATCGCTCTTGGGCAAGTTGTCGCCTCGAGCGCGAGACCCGAACAGCACGACCTTCTCGGCGTCACAATCCCGAGCAAATACTTCAATTTGCTTGTACACCTTGTCGAGAGAGGCCATTTGTACCCCTACAGCTTAATGTCAAAGTTGATCTCGGGGACAGCAGCTAGGTCGGCCAACGTAACGCCGTCGACGTACTTTTCGATCACGTCGTCCAGCCCGCGCCAGAACTTGACCGTTGAGCACAGATCGCTGCGGGTGCAGCTGTTGTCGATGCCGTCGCATGCCACCGGGGCCGTACTGCCCTCAACAGCACGCAGAATGTCACCCGCGCGCACTTCGGCCGGGTCCTTGGCCATCATGTAGCCACCGCCCTTGCCGCGCACACTCTTAAGCAGGCCCGCCTTCATAAGCGGACGAACCAGCTGCTCCAGATACTTCTGCGAAATGCGCTCGCGGTCGGCAACCTCGCGCAGAGCAATCTTGCCCTCGGCGTCACCGAGCGCCGCAATATAAATCATCAAACGGAGGGCATAGCGGCCCTTAGACGAAATGAGCATACCTGCCCTTCCATAACACTGGGGACAAACATAACCGATGAATTTGTCCCACATCTAGAAAAGTCGAGTGGATTAGTCGGGTTTTCCCTTGACTAACGCCGAACCCATAGTAACTTTATTCCGAGAAGATTCCTAGGGTTTAGTACACCTATGAGTACACCATATACAGAGAGGGACAGCATGAGCGCAAATCCGCTGCTTTCCATCGAAGGTCTGACCGCCTCCGTGGACGAGAAGACCATCCTCCACAACGTCAACCTCAACGTCGCCGCCGGCGAGACCCACGTGCTGATGGGACCCAACGGCGCCGGCAAATCCACCCTTGGCCACCTGGTCATGGGCGACCCCGTCTATACCGTCAATGACGGCCGCATCGTCTTTGACGGCCAGGACATCACCAAGCTCACCACCGACAAGCGCTCCCGCGCCGGCCTGTTCCTGAGCTTCCAGGCCCCGGTCGAGATCCCGGGAGTGCCGCTGTCGAGCTTTTTGCGCGCCAGCATCGCCGGCCGCCCCGGCCTGGAAATGAAGGGCAAGGAGTTCCGCCGTCGCGTCAAGGAGCTCGCGGCCGAGCTCAATATGGATACCGCCTATCTCAACCGTGAGCTGGGCGTGGGCTTCTCGGGCGGCGAGAAAAAGAAGGTCGAGATGCTCCAGCTTCTGCTGCTGCAGCCCAAGCTCGCCATCCTAGACGAGACCGACTCGGGCCTGGACGTCGACGCTCTGTCCACCGTCAGCCACGGCATGGACGCCTACCGCAAGAGCTGCGACGGCTCCATGCTCATCATCACGCACAACACGCGCATCCTGGAGCACCTGGATGTCGACCGCGTCCACGTTATGGTCAAGGGCCACATCGTGCGCGAGGACGACGCCTCGCTCATCCCCTGGATCGACAAGAACGGCTTTGAGACCTTCGAGCGCGAGGCCGCCGAGCAGCGCGCCCAGGCCGAGGCCGCCGCTACCGAGCAGCAGGCGTAAAGGGGCGACGCAATGACCAAGAACCGCACCGAGGTCGCGGACATCGACCGCAGCCTCTACGACTTCACCTATGGCGAGGAGGGATTCGAGCGCCTCGACGCCGGCATCACGCCCGACATCGTGCGCGAGATTAGCGCCAAGAAGGACGAGCCGCAGTGGATGCTCGACCTGCGCCTCAAGTCCCTCGAGATCTTCAACCGCTTCCCGGATCCGACGTGGGGCCCCTCCATCGAGGGCCTGGACATGGACAACATCGTCACCTACGTCAAGCCCAACACCGACCAAAAGCACGACTGGGAGTCGGTGCCTGACGACATCAAGAACACCTTTGAGCGCTTGGGCATCCCCGACGCTGAGCGTAGCTACCTGGCGGGCGTCGGCGCGCAGTACGACTCCGAGCTGGTCTACCACAACATGCAGGACACCGCGTCCAAGATGGGAATCGTCTACTCCGGCATTGAGGAGGCCCTGCACGATCCGCAGTGGGAGCCGCTCATCCACGAGAAGTTTATGACGCTCATCCCGCCCACCGACCACAAGTTTGCGGCCCTGCATGGTGCCGTGTGGTCAGGCGGCTCGTTTGTCTACGTGCCCAAGGGCACCAAGTTGGACTTCCCGCTGCAGAGCTACTTCCGCCTTAACGCCAAGGGCGCCGGTCAGTTTGAGCACACGCTTATCATCGTCGAGGATGACGCCGACCTGCACTTTATCGAGGGCTGCTCCGCGCCCAAGTACAACGTGGCCAACCTCCACGCCGGCGCTGTGGAGCTCTTTGTGGGCAAGCGCGCGCACCTGCGCTACTCGACCATCGAGAACTGGTCCAAGAACATGTACAACCTCAACACCAAGCGTGCGCGTGTGGACGAGGACGGCGACATCGAGTGGATCAGTGGCTCCTTCGGCAGCCACGTGGGCTACCTCTACCCCATGAGCGTGCTCAACGGCCGCCGCGCTCGCTCGAGCTTTACCGGCATCACCTTTGCCGGCGCCGGTCAAAACCTCGACACCGGCTGCAAGGTCGTGCTCAACGCACCCGATACCTCGGCAACCGTCGAGACCAAGGGCATCTCTAAGAGCGGCGGTATCCAGACCTTCCGCAGCTCCATCGTGGCCACGCCCAAGGCCGAGGGCTCCAAGGCAACCGTGAGCTGCCAGTCGCTCATGCTCGACGACCAGAGCCGCTCCGACACCATCCCCGCCATGGACATCCGCGCCAAGAATGTCGACATCGGCCACGAGGCCACCATCGGACGTATCGGCGACGACAAGGTGTTCTACCTGATGAGCCGTGGTATCTCGGAGGAAGAGGCCCGTACCATGATCGTCAACGGCTTTGCCAACCCGGTCTCCAAGGAGCTGCCGCTGGAGTACGCCGTCGAGATGAACAACCTGATCAAGCTCGAGATGGAAGGAGCGATCGGATAATGAAACAGACCACGAACACCGCTGCAACCACGCTCGAGCAGGTCAACGCGATGCCGGCTGCAACTTGGGGCTGGCTGAAGATGAATCAGACCAAGCTCGAGCTCTCTGACGAGCTTGCCGCCGCTCCCACCGAGGCCGTTGAGGTCGAGGGCTTGGACGAGCAGTTTACTGGCACGGCCGACGCCTTCGATACCGCCATGGACGCCATGGCCGAGCGCTTCCCCGAGCGCCGCGCCTCCGCCCCCGGCGACGCTGCCGACCGCGCCCGCATCACGCCCGAGACCGAGCTCGACGTGCCCGCCACCTCCGTCTACCAGGCCGGCGCCATCAAGCTCGAGGAGGAGCTCTCCCCCGCTGAAGCCTTCGAGACCGGCATGGGTGAGGCTGCCTACGCCTACTTGGCCGAGCACGCTACCAAGCGCGTCGTCATCGATGTGCCCGCATACAAGCACGCCACGGTTACCGTGCGCGTGAGCGGCGTCGACGCTGCCGCGGCCATCGCCGCCATCGATGTCGTCGCCCGTCCGCAGGCAACGCTCGACCTGTGCATAGCCCTGGACTCCCCCGTTGCCGGCCAAGGCGTCGTGGGCTCCGTGCTACGCGTGTGCGCCCACGAGTACGCCACCGTCAACGTAACCTGCACACAGACGCTCGACGATAGCTGGATCGCGCTCGACGACACCGGCCTGTTCCTGGACGAGGGCGCGCGCGTCAACGTGCAGCACACCGTCCTGGGTGCCGGCGCCAGCGCCACCGGCCTTGCCGGCAACCTGCTGGGCGATACCGCCAAGGTCACCATCGATACTGACTACCTGGGCGTCCGCGAGCAGGTGCGCGACTTTAACTACGAGCTGCGTCACCGCGGTCGCAAGACCGAGTGCGAGATCGACGCCAACGGCGTGCTGACCGGCACGTCCAAGAAGGTCTACCGCGGCACCATCGACCTCGTGCACGGCTGCAAGGGCGCAACCGGCACCGAGCGCGAGACGGTGCTTTTGGCCAACAAGGGCGTCGACAACAAGACCGTTCCCGTCATTCTATGCGACGAGGACGACGTCGCCGGCAACCACGGCGCCACCATCGGTCACGTCCGCGACGAGCAGCTGTTCTACCTCGCCTGCCGTGGCCTTGACCAAAACGCCGCCGAGGACCTGTTCATCCGCGCCAAGCTGGAGGACGCCGCGCTTTCCGCCACCGACGAGCGCACCCGCGCCGCCGTCGTCCGCCTGGGCAACAACCTGATCGACAACTTTGAAGAGGAGCTCGCATGATCGACACCGAGCACGTTAAATGCGACACCTGTACTGCCCCCGAGCCCATGGAGCTCGACGCCAGCGACGAGGCTTCGCGCGGCTGGCCCACTGTGGACATCGAGACCAACCCCTACAAGGGCCAGTTCCCTCTGTTCCAGCAGCACCCCGAGATCGCCTTCCTCGATAGCGCCGCCACCGCGCAGCGCCCTGCCTGCGTGCTCGACGCCGAGCGTGACTTCTATCAGCGCATGAACGCCAACCCCCTGCGCGGCCTGTACTCGCTGTCCGTCGAGGCCACCGACGCTATCGCGAAGGTGCGCCAGCAGATCGCCGACCTCATCGGCGCTTCCCAGGCCAACGAAATCGTCTTCACCCGCAACACGAGCGAATCGCTCAACCTGGTCGCCAAGAGCTTTGCGCCAACGGTGCTCGAGCCCGGTGACGAGGTCGTCATTACCATCATGGAGCACCACTCCAACCTGATTCCCTGGCAGCAGGTCTGCCGCGAGACCGGCGCCAAGCTCGTCTACCTCTACCCCACCAAGACCGGCCAGCTCACCACCGAGGAAGTTCTTGCCAAGGTTGGTCCCAAGACCAAGATCCTGGCCGTGGGCCAGGTCTCCAACGTGCTGGGCGTCGAGAACCCGGTCAAGAACCTCGGCAAACTCGTGCACAAGTACGGCGGCTACCTGGTCGTCGACGGTGCGCAGTCGCTGCCGCACATGCCGGTCAACGTGGCCGACCTGGGAGCCGACTTCTTTGCCTTTAGCGCACACAAGGCCATGGGCCCCATGGGCATCGGCGTGCTGTGGGGCAAGATGGACCTGCTGAACGCCATGCCGCCCATGCTCACCGGTGGCGAGATGATCGATTCGGTCACCGAGCAGGACGCCGTCTGGGCGCCCGTCCCCGAGAAATTCGAGGCCGGCACGCAGGACGCCGCCGGCATCTTCGCCACGGGTGCCGCCCTTGATTACCTGGTCAACACGGTGGGTTACGAGAACATCCAGGCCCGCGAGCAGGCACTCGTCCACTATCTGATGGGCGAACTCATGCAGCTCGACTTTGTCCAGATCATCGGTTCCATCTATTGGGACAACCACCACGGCGTTGTGAGCTTTAACGTCAAGGGCATCCATCCGCACGACGTCGCGAGCATCATGGACATGGACGGCGTCTGCATCCGCGCCGGCCACCACTGCGCGCAGCCGCTGCTCACCTGGCTGGGCGTCGAGAACCTCGCCTGCTGCCGCGCCAGCGTGGCCTTCTACAACGACAAGGCCGACATCGACAAGTTCATCGCCGGCCTGCATCACGTTTGGAGCACGTTCAATGGGTAATCTGTACACCTCCACCACGTTTATGGAGCACAACTCGCACCCCGACTATAAGTACGAGATGGATGCCCCCACGCACGAGCACGACGGCATCAACCCCAGCTGCGGCGACGAGCTCACCTTGCAGCTGCGCGTCGAGAACGGTGTGATCGAGGAGGCCTCCTTTACCGGCCACGGCTGCGCCATCAGTCAGGCCAGCGCCGACATCATGGCCGACCTCATCACCGGCGAGACCGTCGAGGAAGCTCACCGCTTGGCAGAGCTCTTCCTCGCCATGATCCGCGGCGAAAAGCTCTCCGAGGAGGACCTGGAAGACCTGGATGAAGCCGCCCAGCTCCAGGACATCTCGCACATGCCCGCCCGCGTCAAGTGCGCCGAGCTCGCTTGGCGCACCCTCGACGGCATGCTCGAGGGACAAGCTAACCAGTAGCGTATGCTCCGAATCCAAGGTTTTTGATTGCCGAGCCGCCCGATACGGGCGGCTCTGTTTTTCCTAATGAGCACGAACACACAAAATCAGCGCGTCCGGCGCCCCGTCTGTCATTTACCACACAGCAGACGCGAACACGGGCGTTTTCCACAGCACCAAAGGCCTGCGGCAGGGCCCCGGACCCGCCAAGCAAAACGCCAAGTCCCGTTCTGCTGAGCTCCGACTCGCTTCGCGCCTGCAGCAGAAGGGTCCCATAGGATGCGGCGTGCATTTTTGCGAGTATTCAGCACGCCAAGCTGTATGTATACGCATCGAAAGCGTTAATCAACGTCTCCAGGCGCATATATATTGTGTTTAGAGCAAGCATCGCGGTCTTAGGGATCACATACATGCGCTTCGGAGGCGCATCGGAAGGCATAAATAGCTTCGGAACCCGTATGTTGCAAGATTGCGGCAGTGCCGACAGCACCACGATGCTGAAAACTCCGTTTTTTGCACGGCGCAGACGGGGGTAGGCACGGGCAAACCCGGACTGAGCTGTTATTTTATGCAAGATGACGATTGTTCTATGCATATTAAGAAGTGCAGTTACCGTACCAAGCTTTTGAACGCTGGTTGCGGCGTATGGACGACCCCAGCTGCGGTGAACAGGCGACCTTACATCACGTTTCCGCCAGCCCGCATCGCCGTTCGCGCGCGGGCGCGCACGATACGAGAGACGGTACTTTTGCCAATCCCGGTATACCGCTCAATCTGGCGCACCGTAAAGCCGGCATTGTTCAATCCAACAATAACGGTATCGCGCTGCGCCGGCGGTGCAGTTTTAACCCCATTGAGCGGAACCCCGAGGCTCTTCGCCATCTTGTCGGCAAAGGTGTGGCGTTCCCACTCCGTCTCTTTCATATCGCACAGCGCTGGCTCACTGCCGGCGGGCGTCGAAAGCGAATAGGCACTAAAGCCCTCGGCAGAGCCAAAAAGCTCAAGCACGCAAGAAGGATCAGAAAATCCCCTCGCGGCATCGGCCGCATCACCGTCGTAAGCGCGTAGATGTTCCGGAAAGCTGCTCCAGGGATAACGCTCGATTAGGCTAACGCCCGCCTCCTGCGGATCGGCGTGTACAGAGCGAATAGCCTCCATCACCTGCCAATCGGTATCGAGCGAACGCCGGTCAAAACGGTTCTGGAACAGATGGCCTGTGCGCCCCATGCGCTTATTGAACCGCCGCGCGTACGTCAAAAGCAGCCGGTGCATCGCCGCGCTCATCCTGTCCTCGTAATCTGCAAGCACCAAATGCACGTGATTGCCCATAAGGCACCAGGCGATAACCGTCACACCCTCCTCGCGGCAGCACTCGCGCAGCAGCTCCAAAAACTCCCACCGGTCGTCATCGCCCTCAAAGATGAGCCGCTTGCCCGTACCGCGGGCACAGACATGGTAAAAGCCGGTAACCGTTCTCCAAACGCGCTGCATGGCGCTCCCTTCGCCGGGATCTGCTTGCCATCCAATACAGCACGATTGAAGCGTGCCATCAAAACATTCACGCAAAACAATACACTCGCGCGGCCAAAGGCAGTAATCAGGCGGCGAACGGCACCGTTGCAACAGGTCAACCCCCGCAATGCTTACAAGAGCTGACCAATAGCTTGCCCAAGACGGACCCCTCTACGGAAGTTCGCGACCACAGAACATAGAGTTAAACCGTTTCAATTAAAACTTCCGGACTTCTCGCTACGAAAACTGAGCCGTTCGCCGAATATTCCGTGCATTTCGCGGTATTATAGGGGCTGCATGTCATGTCCCTTTCGAAGGGTCGCCCGGCAATCGCCAGCCACGACCCCCAGACGGGACGCCAACACGATAGAGAGGAGAGGCATGCAGTACTCACAGGAAGTGGAGAACATGTGCCCCGTTGCCAAGGGTGCATACCACGGCCCCGCACCCATCCCCGAGGAGGGCAAGTGGGTCCAGGCTAAGGAGATTTCCGACATCTCCGGTCTTACGCACGGTGTGGGTTGGTGCGCACCTCAGCAGGGCGCCTGCAAGCTCACGCTGAACGTCAAGGACGGCATCATCGAGGAGGCCCTCGTTGAGACCATCGGCTGCTCGGGCATGACCCACTCTGCCGCCATGGCTTCCGAGATCCTTCCCGGTAAGACCATCCTCGAGGCCCTCAACACCGACCTCGTCTGCGACGCCATCAACGTTGCTATGCGCGAGATCTTCCTGCAGATCGTTTACGGCCGCAGCCAGACCGCGTTCTCCGAGGGCGGCCTGCCCGTAGGCGCCTCCCTCGACGACCTCGGCAAGGGCCTTCGCTCTCAGGTCGGCACCATGTTCGGCACCAAGGCCAAGGGTGCTCGTTACCTCGAGCTCGCTCAGGGCTACGTCACCCGCATGGCTCTCAACGACAAGAACGAGATCATCGCATTCGAGTTCCTGAACCTCGGCAAGTTCACCGACGCCGTCAAGGCCGGTAAGACCCCCGAGGAGGCCATCGCTGGCGCTATGGGCCACTATGGTCAGTGGGAGAACGCTGCCAAGTACATCGACCCGCGCACCGACGAGGAGACTCACTCCGTCGCCAGCGTGTTCCCGGTTCACGAGTAGAAAGGGAGGGAAATAACTATGACTGTTACGTTCGAAGGTTACGAGCGCCGCGCTGACAAGATCAACAAGTGCCTCGCCGACAACGGCATCGCCTCCCTCGAGGAAGCTCTGCAGATCTGCACCGACAAGGGCTTCAACCCGCGTGAGATCGTCAACAACACCCAGTCCATCGCCTTCCAGAACGCCGAGTGGGCCTACACCCTCGGTTGCGCTCTCGCTGTCAAGCGTGGCGCCAAGTCCGCTTCTGAGGCTGCCGCCATCATCGGCGAGGGCATCCAGGCCTTCACCGTTCCCGGCTCCGTCGCCGAGGACCGCAAGGTCGGTCTGGGCCACGGCAACCTGGGCGCTATGCTGCTCTCCGACGACACCGAGTGCTTCGCCTTCCTGGCCGGTCACGAGTCCTTCGCTGCCGCCGAGGGCGCTATCGGCCTGGCTCTGAACGCCAACAAGGCTCGCAAGAAGCCGCTGCGCGTCATCCTCAACGGTC
The DNA here is from genome assembly GCA_902492935.1 of uncultured Collinsella sp. Lineage (GTDB taxonomy): Bacteria > Actinomycetota > Coriobacteriia > Coriobacteriales > Coriobacteriaceae > Collinsella. The sequence continues at coordinate 31,585 of CABUNJ010000025.1, forward strand.
TGGGCAAGGACGCTGCTCAGATCATCGCCCGCATCAACGGCTTCACCTACGTGAAGACCCAGTTCGACTACTTCACGGGCGAGCTCAAGGTCGTCGAGACCATCCCCTACTCCGATGGTCCCCGCGCCGCCGTCAACTGCTACGGCGCCGACGACGTCCGCGAGGGCGTTGCCATCATGTGGCACGAGAACGTCGACATCTCGATCACCGGTAACTCCACCAACCCCACGCGCTTCCAGCACCCCGTCGCTGGCACCTACAAGAAGGAGCGCCTCGAGGCTGGCAAGAAGTACTTCTCCGTCGCTTCTGGTGGCGGCACTGGCCGTACCCTGCACCCGGACAACATGGGCGCCGGCCCTGCCTCTTACGGCATGACCGACACCATGGGCCGCATGCACTCCGACGCCCAGTTCGCCGGTTCTTCCTCCGTGCCAGCGCACGTTGACATGATGGGTCTCATCGGCATGGGCAACAACCCCATGGTCGGTGCCACCGTCGCCTGCGCCGTCGCCGTCGAGGAGGCCCTCAAGGCCTAATCGCGCCCGCGCGATGCTCATATAGTTGAGCTTTGGAGCCGCTACCCACTCGGGTAGCGGCTCTTTTTGTTTGTGCTGTCGCAGGGTAGCTAATGCCGATATATCAGTTGGGGCGAAATACAAGATGTGATGAGATGGAGCGTCAGAGCGTCCATGACGCCCACCTGCCATATTTGCCCTTTACCGATTTGCCGGGTCTTTGCGGCCCCATTGCCGATCACCCGTGCGACAATGCGCCGGACGAGAAAGGAATCCGATGGAATCGACTGATGTACTGGTAATTGGATCTGGCATTGCGGGCCTTTGCGCCGCCATCGAAGCGGCACGCACGGGTGCAACCGTCACTGTGGCAAGCGCCGGCAAGACCATGAGTGGATCGAGCTTCTTCCCGGGTACCTGGGGCCTCGGCCTCATCGGTCCCATCGACGAAGACGACGAGCAGGACCTCATCGACACCATCCTGGCCGTCGGCGGCGGCGTTGCCGACCCCGAACTCGTCCAAACGTTCGTCCACGGCATTCCCCAAGCGATTGACTGGCTCGAGCAAGACCTGGGCGTTGAGCTCCAGCGTCCGCAAAGCGCCAAGAGTGCTCAACAAAAGCAATTTATCCCCTGCTTTGACCACAAGACACGCATGTGGCGCGGCCTCACCCGCAAGCCCCTTGAGGACGCTCTGACGACCTGGATCGAGTCGCTCGGCATTCGCCTGCTCCCCCGCCATGAGCTTATCGACCTTGTTGAGGACACGAACGGCAGAATAACCGGAACCGTACTCTACGACCTTACCGAAAATCGAATCGTGCCCTTTGCTGCCAAGGCCACGATCATCGCAGCCGGTGGCACAGGCGGCCTGTTCGAGCGCAGCCTTACGTCGGCTGATGTGCTCAGCTCCTCGCAGGCCATCGCACTGGCGCACGGCGCGTCCCTTACTAATATGGAGTTCATGCAGATGATGCCCGGCTTCATTGAGCCCAAACGCAACCTGGTCTTCAACGAGAAGACCTGGCGCTACGTACATGTAGACCAGCCGGCAGATATTGCCGACGACAAGCTGGACGAACTGCTCGAGCAGCGCTCTGGATATGGTCCCTTCACGTCACGTTTGGCCTCCCGCGCTATCGATCTCGTCATCGATAAGGCAGGTGCCGAAGGCCTGGCACTCCACTACGACTTCCCCAGTGAGGATGTCCCAGAATTTGTGCAGACTTTTGCCACCTGGCTGCAAGACGAGCACGGCATCGCCCCGACTGACGAGATGCGCGTTGCGATGTATGCCCACGCCGCTAACGGCGGCATCAAGATCGATAAGACCGCGTACACGGGCGTTGAGGGCCTCTACGCTTGCGGCGAGGCGACAGGCGGCATGCACGGCGCCGACCGTATTGGCGGCTTGTCAAGCGCCAACGGCATAGTGTTTGGGCGCATCGCGGGCGCATCGGCAGCCCAAGCAGCACAGAAAGAGCCTGAGACAGCCCTGAAGGCGGATATCGCCCTCCCCCAGTACGGCATTGCCACAACAGTCGCCGAACGCCTGACACGCAGCCTTAAGCACACGATGAGTACCCATTGTATGATCAACCGCACCGAAGGGGGCCTATCCAAGGCACTACACGAGCTTGAGGGCTTGAAGACGGAGGCAACGACCTTGAGCACACAGAAAGCTCAGGACAGCGAAATCGCAGCCCTCGCCCGCCTGCAATCGCAGATTCAACTAGCACAGGAAATGGTCAAAGCCATGCGCAAGCGAACCGAAAGCCTCGGATCGCACTATCGAACGGACTAAACTGGACACCCATCTAAAGCAGAACACAACTAATCGATATCTATGGGCCCCGTGAGCTCGAGGTGGCACGGGGCCTATTCGTGTCCGCACGGCAGCGTATCCTAATTCTGAATACAGAGCGGGCAAAGCCCGCACAGACAATAGACCAGCGAGGAGGAGATATGGACAGTAGTGATATCGAGAAGTGGCGTGTCAAACTTGATAGCTACGCCAATGTGGAAGACGGCGTTGAGTATTGGCTCGCACGCGATTTAATGGAACCCATGGGATACACTCGATGGGAGAACTTCGCCGAAGTTGTTAAGAGGGCAAAAGTCTCGTGCGAAACAAACAAAACTCCAGTTGATTCCCATTTTCGTGACACCACGAAAATGGTAACTGCCGGTGTCGCCGCTCGCGCGGTTAAAGACTACAAACTTACGCGCTATGCATGCTATTTAATCGCACAGAACGGAGATTCAAACAAGCCAGAGATCGCGCTCGCCCAGGCATACTTTGCCGTGCAGACGCGCCGCCAAGAGCTCATAGAGCAGCGCTTCGCAGAGATTCAGCGCTTGCAGGCGCGCCACTCGCTATCCGATTCAGAGAAACAGCTCTCGGGTATTGCGTTCAAACGCGGCGTGGACTCCAAAGGATTCGCGATCATCAAGTCGAAGGGCGATGAGGCGTTATTCGGCGGCAGAAGCACGGCGGAAATGAAGCAGCAGCTCGGCGTACCCAAGAGCGCGGCATTGGCGGACAGGTTAGCCGATGTCCTCATCAAAGCAAAGGACCTTACGAACTCGATGACGGCCTTCAACGCCGAGGAACACGACCTGTACGGCCTGGACCAGATCAAGCAAGAGCACGTCGAGAACAACACAAGCGTGCGTGGCAGCCTCATCGACCGCGGAATTGTCCCCGAGAACCTACCGCCTGCCGAGGATACAAAAAAGCTCGAGCGTCGCGTGAAGGCAGACGAGAAGAAACTCAAGGAGGGTACTGACGGTTTTACCGATCCCCAGGGTAAGCTCGATCTGTGAAAGCGGCTGTGCCCTTTCGGGTTCGACCCCATGCGATGTCAACAAAAAAAGACGGCCAACTTTCGTTGACCGTCTTAACATGCTTTGGTGGGCCGTCAGGGGGTCGAACCCTGGACCTTGGGATTAAGAGTCCCCTGCTCTACCAACTGAGCTAACGACCCAAAGCTAAAGTCCGTTGTGGCGGACTTTAGAGGAGATATCGTGTGGTGGGCCGTCAGGGGGTCGAACCCTGGACCTTGGGATTAAGAGTCCCCTGCTCTACCAACTGAGCTAACGACCCGATATCAACACGAAGCAAGAACTGGGGTGGGTAAAGGGACTCGAACCCTCGACCTACGGGACCACAACCCGTCGCTCTAGCCAACTGAGCTACACCCACCGTGTCCTGTGCGCTTCGCGCTCGACTATTATTGCAAGGAACGCCACGCGATGCAAGCCCCAATTTTCAAGAATTTTGAAAAGCCTTGATTGTCATTTTCATTGCAACAGCCTCAGGACTCAGCGCAACGCGTTGCG
>CABUNJ010000026.1 GCA_902492935.1 uncultured Collinsella sp.
GGCCCGTGGGTTATACCCTAAGAGCAAACCACCCTTTTTAAGGGTGGTTCTGATTCTTGAAAGGGAGGGGACACCGCCTAGAATTCGTCGTTGGAGTAATGAAGGTGACGAATGGAAGGAAAGGCGATGCCCCAAGAAGAGAGTGTACTGCGCCTCGGCCGCGACGAGGCCCTCGAGGCGGCGAGGCTTTGGCAGGAGTGCGGCGACGCGCGCGAGTTCGCGTGCAGGGTGCTGGGCGGCGTGATGAACGCGCTGATGGACTCCGAGGCCCAGCAGATGTGCGGCGCGAGCCGCAACGAGCGCAGCGACGGCAGGGAGAACAGCCGCAACGGCTACCGCCCCAGGTCGCTCAAGACCGCCGTGGGCGACGTGGAGCTCGAGATACCCAAGCTCAGGCACGGCACCTACTACCCCGAGGGCATGCTCGCGCGATGGTCGCGCGTCGACACCTCGGTGGCCGCCCTCGTGCAGGAGATGTACGTGTGCGGCGTGTCCACCCGCAAGGTCGAGCGCGTGGCGTCCAGGCTGGGCATATCCTCGCTGTCGAGCTCGGAGGTCTCGAGCCTCTGCTCCGACCTCGACGCCGAGGTGGCGGAGTTCCGCCGCCGCGACCTTTCGGGCACGCCGTGCTGCCACCTGTGGCTCGACGCCACCTACATGAGCTGCAGGGTCGGCTCGTCGGTCGTCTCGCAGGGCGTCGTGACCGCGATCGGGCTGGGCGCCGACGGGCGCAAGCACTTCCTGGGCTGCGACGTGGTCGACACCGAGAGCGAGGACTCCTGGGCGGCGTTCCTCGGCGGCCTGCGCGAGCGCGGGCTGGCCGGCGTCCGCCTCGTGGTCTCCGACAGCCACGCCGGGCTCGTGGCCGCAGTCTCGCGCCTGTTCCAGGGCTGCGCCTGGCAGCGCTGCGTGACGCACCTGCAGCGCAACCTCCAGAGCGCCTGCTCGGGCAGGCCCGAGGACTCCAAGGCGGCCGTCAGGGACCTCGTGCGCGCCGCGGTCTACCAGGACGACCCCGACCTCGCGCGCTGCGTGTGGGCCGAGGCCCGCCCCGACAGAGGGGAGGCGCCGCGCGCTCGGGCGGCGCGCCGGGGAGATAGTGGACGAGATAGTCGAGAGGCGCGGTCTCAAGAAGGAGTAACATCGGGACTTGCAGCGACGGACCTCAGGACGCTCTTACACCACGTCTGCGCGCGCGACCCATAAACCGAATTTCGGCAACAAAACCGCAGGTCGCGGATGCCTAAAACAGGGGCCTAGTCGACAGATCTCGGTTTTTCACCGCACTTCCGGAAACGCTCGACGGAAGTATGCGGCAAATTTCGGAACCCTCGAGCACATCGCCCTTTTCATGTAAAGAAACCGCAGGTAGAAGCGTTGCTACTATCCGGCGTGGTCGGCATATCAACAATTTTCCGCATACTTCAGGATTGAGCACTCATTTTGCACTCTCGAAGTCCCCTCATTCCCTAAAAAAGTTCTTAAAACAGCCTTAAAGGCGCTCCAGCTCGCGTTGACAGCGTAAAATACGCATGTTTGACTATGACAAAAGTGGTTTTTAGGGGAGGGGTACGCCATGGAGGTGCTGGTTGTTGGCAACACCGCATATGTTGACGATGATTTTTGTGCCAAGGCGTTCCCCGGGGACCATGTCCAGGTCGTCGCTGCCGCGGAAGCGCGCTGCGATGAGTCGTCGCCCCATGCCTCGTGGAAAGAGCTTCTGCAACACCTGGATCAGGCCTATGAGTTCGACCGCGTGGTCTATCTTTCTAATTACCTTACCCCGCATATCGATAGCGTGGGCGATATCGAGCTGCTGCGTTCGGTCTTTCGCGCGTGCATGGGTCGCCGGATCCAGCTGTTGTATATAGCAGGTCCCGCAGGTGCCGAGGGTGCTGCCGAGGCCGCGGGGCGAACGGGCAAGGGCATTATTGCCCGCGCGGCAAACGACCTTTGCCGCTACTACGCTGCTCGCGAGGGCGTTCAGACCAAGATCCTGCGTGTGCCGTTCCTGTATACTGCGTCTGCCGCGCTGGAGGACCCGTTTTTGGTGCCGCTGTTCGACGCGTGCTCAACCGGATCAGTCGCTCTGCAGGGCGCGCAGGATGCGGCGTTTCCCTTGCTGTGTGCCGAGGAGCTTGCGGTGCTGGTACGCCGTATCTTCGACAGCTGGGATGGTAACTTTGAGACGCTCGACGTTGCCGATGCCTTCCATCACGTGGCGGGTGAGGTGGGGGACGCCCTCAAGGCGTTGTTCCCCGGCCTTGCCGTTGCCTATGGCGATTCTGCCGGCTACAACCTGCCCGCCAACGACGTCGCTCGCGTGCGCTATGGCTGGTTTCAGCGCTACGACTTGCTGCGCGATCTTTCGACCATTCAAGCGCGTTGGGATGCTGGCCGCGCAAAGAAGGTCAACCCCTTGCGCGCCGCCATCGACCGCATCCAGATGCGCTCGCTGCCCATTAAATGCCTGGAGACGGGCGTTGCTTGGGTCCTGTTCGAGGTGCTGGAGCACCTGTTCTCACAATCGGCCCAGCTCAACGTGCTCGATTATCGCCTGCTCTACGTGGTGCTGATTGCCACGCTGTATGGCTTGGACTTTGGCCTGGTTGCGGCGCTGCTGGCGTCGGTGGGTTTGACCGCGAGCTACTTTACTCAGTACGGCTATACCTTCCAGGGTCTCTTTTACGAGCCGTCCAACTGGCTGCCGTTTATTGCGTACTTTGTGGTGGGTGCCGTGTGCGGCTATGTGCAGCTACGCAACAGCGAGGCCATTAGGGCGGAGCGCGATCAAAACGAGCTCGTGCGCAACCGCAATACGTTTCTTACGCAGCTCTACCACGACGCGATCGAGGACAAGCGCGCGTACAGGCGCCAGATCGTGGGTCGCCACGACAGCTTTGGCAAGATCTTTGCCGTGACGCAGGAGCTTGACGTACTCAACCCACGCGACATCTATCGCAAGTGCTGCGAGCTTTTGGGCGAGATCCTCGAGAACGATTCAGTGGCGATCTACCATGTTTCGGGTGGGGCATTTGCACGCCTGGTGGCAGCAAGTCCCGCGATTGCCGAAGATGTCGCGCGCTCGCTCACGCTTGAGCAACTTGCACCTCTTTTGGGCGACGGGGGTCGTTCGAACCTATGGGTGAACCGCGAGCTGACGCCGGGGCTTCCCATGTTTGGATACACGATCGAGCGCGACGGGGCACCCGCCGTGTTGATCTTTGTGCGTCATGCGGCCGAAAACCAAATGACCCTCTATTATCAGAACCTGTTCCGCATCTTGTGCGGCCTGGTCGAAAGCGCGCTGGGCCGTGCCTTTGACTATGAGGCGGTGGCGCAGGATAAACGCTGCGTTGACGGCACTTGCGTGCTCAAGCAGGCTGCCTTTGGCCAAGAGCTCGCGGCGGAGCAGGCGCTGGCAGATAGCAAGATGGGGAGTTATTTGCTCCTGCGCGTGGTACCGGGCATGGAGCCTGTCGGCGAGCTGGTGGGCGCAATTGGGTCGGCAATCCGCGAGAGCGACGCGGCGGGCTTGGTCGACGGCGACGTGCTCTACCTGCTTATGCGCCAGGCAAAGGCGTGCGATCTGCCCATTATCCGCGAGCGCCTGAGCGTAAAACAGATTGCGGTGGAACCCGTCGACGGCGAGGACATCGTGGAGCTGCTGCAGCACATCTCTTACACCGGTGACGGTGAGGGGGGTGCCGCTTGATCTCGCTTGTCGTTGCTGCCGTCTTGCTGCTGATTCATGCGCTGGTTTGCCTGATGCTGTGGACGCTCATGAAGCTGGGCCTGCTGCCGGTGCGCGGGCACATGCTGGCTGTGATAGTGCTGGTGCCGCTGTGGGGCCCGTTGTTGGTGGTTCTGCTATCGGTCCGCAGCGCGATGTTTGGCGAGGGGCTGAAAGAGTCTGCGCTGGAGTCGCTGCGCTTCAACGACGACCTGCATCGCAGCATCCTAGTGCACGAACGTGATGCCGATGCAGGCGTAGTGCCGCTCGAGGAGGCGCTCATCGTCAACGACCCGGCATACCGGCGCCGCCTAATGCTCTCCATGCTCACCGAGGAGCCCGACGCGTACCTGGCGCAGCTGCAGGCGGCTAAGCTTAACGACGACGTTGAGGTGGCGCACTATGCCGCGACGGCGGTGGCGCAGATCTCCAAGGAGTCCGACCTTAAACTGCAGCAGTTGGAGCGTGCCTTTAAGACGGACCCGAGCGCGCAAAACCTCAACGAATACTGTGATTTTCTTGGTGAATACTTGGGCTCGGGTTTGGCTGAGGGGCGCGTGGCTCAGATTCAGCGCCAACAGTACGCGCGCCTGCTTGCGCGTCGCTGCGAGCGCGAGGATACCCTTGAGCTGCGCATTCGATACGCGACGGCGCTGGCCGATGTCGGACAGATCGACGAGGCACAGGCCGTGACCGATCAGTTGGTTCTCGACGTGCCCGAGGAGCAGGAGGTTTGGATGCTTTGCCTGCGCCTTGCCGTGATGCGCCGCGACGGTGACGAAGTTCACCGTGTGATCGATGCGATTGACAAGCAACATGTGTATTTGAGCGCCGACAACCGCGAAAAGTTGGCGTTTTGGCGCGACGGGGAGGAGGCCAGATGAGCGTGGCGCAACATATCCGCGACCGAGCAGGCCGCTTTCGTTGGATGGGACTCCTCGTGGTGTGGGCTGTTTTTATCGTCATGGCCGCCGTGTTGCTGGTGGAGCGTGCCGGCGTGCAGTACAGTGCGGGCCAGCATAAGCTGGGGATGCTGGCCGCCAACGATGCGGTGCCGGCCTCCTCGGCAATCTTTGGCCAAAAGCCCACGTGCCTGGTCATTACCGATTCGGATCAAGATGGCGTCGACGACGTTAAAGACCAGTTCGACCAGATTTTGCTGGACATGAAGATCGCTCATCGCGATGTCGATATTGCCACCGACGGTGCGGACGCAATCCCATCGCTCACGTCGTTTGATCGCGTGATTGTGCTTATGCCCTCGCTTGACGGACTGGGTACGCATCTGACCGATCTGATGAGTTGGGTGAGTGCGGGCGGCTCGCTCATGCTGGGCATGACGCCAGATAACTCGAACTACTTGCAGGCTATTGCTTCCAAGCTTGGGATCGAATCGGCCGGATGTGACTATGCGACAGCCGAAAGTATCGTTCCGAGCGAGGACTTTATGTTGGGCGGAGGAGAGCGCTACGAGTTCTCGAATCCCTTCGATTCTTCGCTTTCGGTTTCATTGCGCGAAACGGCGCACGTATGGGCAAAGACCGGTGACGCGGGCACGCCGCTCATTTGGTCTAACGATTGCGGCAGTGGTCACACCGTGGTGTGCAACATTGGTATCTACGACAAGGTCATGCGTGGGTTCTATGCTTCGGCCATAAGCTTGCTGGGTGATACCACGGCCTATCCGGTCATCAACAGCGCCGTGTTCTATTTGGACGATTTTCCCAGCCCCGTGCCCTCGGGCGATGGTACTTATATCAAGCGTGACTACGGCCTTTCCATTGCGGATTTTTACACCAAGGTCTGGTGGCCCGACCTGCAAAAGCTCGCGCAAAAATACGGCATTCGCTATACCGGCGTGATGATCGAAAACTACGAGGACGCGGTCAACCAGATCGAGCCCGCGCGCCAACCCGATACCACGCAGTTCCGCTATTTTGGCGGCATGCTGCTGCAGATGGGCGGCGAGCTGGGCTTTCACGGCTACAACCATCAGCCTCTGGCGCTCTGGGACACCGACTACGGCACGCTGTACGACTACAAGACCTGGAAGAACAAAGAGACGCTCGTCGCTTCGCTCAACGAACTTATCGCGTTTCAGGACGAGGTCCTGCCCAATGCTCATGGCTCGGTTTACGTGCCGCCGTCGAATATCCTTTCGGCCCGCGCGCGCAAGCTTATCGGTACCGATGTTCCGCGCATTAAGACCATTGCCAGTACGTACTTTGAGGACGGCACCGACCTGCCGTACGTGCAGGAGTTTGGCGTGGCGAGCGATGGCATTGTGGAGCAGCCACGTATTGTTTCGGGCGGCATGGTCGACGATTCCTATATGCGCCTGGCAGCCGTGTCCGAGCTCAACATGCACTATGTGAGCACGCACTTTATGCACCCGGACGACCTTTTGGACCCCGATCGCGGAGCCAAGGAGGGCTGGGAGGTCTACAAGGGCGGCCTGGTCGACTTCCTGGAGTGGCTTACCAAATCCGCGTCCGACCTGCGGCACCAGACGGCGTCGGAGTGCTCCGGTGCCATCCAGCGTTTTTCGTCCGTGACGGTGAGCGTGGATACCAGCGCGGATGCCTGGACGCTCAGCCTGGGCAATTTCTACGACGAGGCATGGCTCATGTTCCGCGCCAATAATGGCGAGCCGGGTGCGGTGACGGGTGGCGAACTGACGCACCTTACGGGCAATCTGTATCTGCTCAAGGCAAATGATAAGACCGTGACGATCGAGCGCAAGGAGGGTGGCGATAAATGAGAATCTGCTTGGTACTCGAGGGCTGCTACCCCTATGTGCACGGCGGCGTATCTACCTGGATGCATGGCTACATTACGGCCATGCCCGAGCACGAGTTTGTGCTGTGGGTGATCGGCGCGCATGCTGCCGACCGTGGCAAGTTTGTCTACGAGCTGCCCGTCAACGTGGTCGAGGTGCACGAGGTGTTCTTGGACGATGCCCTGCGGCTTTCGGGCGAGCAACATGAAGCCAGTTTTAACGACCGTGAGCGCGAGGCGCTACGCCGTCTGGTGTCGCTCTCCAATCCGGACTGGGACGTGTTATTCGATATCTTCCACCGCCGTCGCGTGCATCCGCTCTCGTTTTTGCAGAGCCGCACGTTTATGGATATCTTTCGCGACGTGTGTCTGGCCGAGTATCCCTACACGCCCTTTGCCGATGCATTCCACACCATGCGCTCCATGTTGCTGCCCGTGCTCTACCTGTTGGGCAGCGAGGTGCCGGTGGCCGATGTGTACCACGCCATCTCGACCGGCTACGGTGGCCTGCTCGCCTGCCTGGGCTCAAGCGTTCACCATGCGCCGGTGCTGCTGACCGAGCATGGCATCTATACCCGCGAGCGCGAGGAAGAGATCATTCGTGCCGATTGGGTGGTGCCGTCGTTTAAGGACCGCTGGATTCGCTTTTTCTACCTGCTTTCGGAGGAGATCTACCGCCGCGCCTTCCGCGTGACGAGTTTGTTCCATAACGCCCGCAAGACGCAGATTGATATGGGCTGCGATGCGGACAAATGCCTGGTCATCCCCAACGGTATCCAGTTCGATCGCTTTAAGGATATTCCCTTAAAGACCGATGACGGCTGGGTGGACATTGGCGCGGTGGTGCGCCTGGCGCCCATCAAGGACGTCAAGACCATGATCTATGCCTTCTTTGAGCTGCACGAGCGCCTGCCCAAGGTGCGCCTGCACATCATGGGCGGCGTGGACGACGAGGAGTACGGCGCCGAGTGCCACGCGTTGGTCGATACCCTGGGCGTGCGCGACCTGATCTTTACCGGCCGCGTCAACGTGGTCGAGTACATGGAAAAGCTCGACTTTACCATTTTGACGAGCATCTCCGAGGGCCAGCCGCTCAGCGTGCTAGAGTCCCTTGCAGCGCGCCGTCCCTGCGTGACGACCGAGGTGGGCTGCTGCCGCGAGCTGCTCGAAGGCGCCCCGGGCGATGACTTTGGCGTGTCGGGTTTTGTGACGCCGCCAATGTATCGCAAGGGCTTGGCCGATGCCATGGAACGCATGTGCACAAGCCGCGCTCGTCGCATTGAGATGGGGGAGCGCGGCCAGCGTCGCGTTGCCACGTACTTCTTGCACGAGCAGATGCTCGCCAACTATCGCGCGCTGTACGACGAGACGGCGCAAGCGTTTGACCTGCCCAGAGAGGGGGAGTAGCCGGTGGCCGGAATCGGTTTTGAGCTCAAGCGCCTGTTTAGGCGCAAGGGTCTGTTTGCCATGATGCGCGCCTATAGCTACGCTGGCATTGTGTGCACGGGCCCCATGCTGCTGGGCGTGCTGCTTCAGGTGGGTATCTTGGTGCTGTGCGGTCTGTGGGGTGTGGGCCGAGCCAACCAAGACCTGCTGGTGTGCATGGTGACCTATACGCTGCTGGCGTCGCTCACGCTCACGAGTTTTTTCTCTATGCCGGTCACGCGCTTTTTGGCCGATATGCTTTTTGCCGAGCGCGAGGATGAGATTCTGCCCTCGTTTTGGGGCTCCAACGCCATTATGCTCGTTGCGGGCACGGTGCTCTACGGCGTCTTTTTGCTGTTCTCGGGCGCCACGCTGCTGCAGGGGCTGCTGTGCCTGTGGCTGTTCAACATTATGATCGTCAACTGGAACGGCATGAGTTACCTCACGGCCATCAAGGATTACCGCGGTATCCTGTGCAGCTTTGCGGCTGCCATTGGCGTGGCGTGCCTGTGCGCCCTGGCCGCGCTGGCGCTGGGACTGCCGCCGGTCGAGGGCCTGTTGGCATCAATTGCTCTGGGCTACGGCGTCATGCTCGCCTGGGACGTGGTGCTGCTGTACCGGTATTTTCCGCAGAGCGAACGCAGCCCCTGGCTCTTTTTACGGTGGCTTGATCAGTTTATGCCGTTGGCGCTCACGGGCTTGTTCACCAACCTGGGCCTCTTTGCGCACCTGGTGATCATTTGGGCCGGTCCCATTGGCGTGCAGGTCAAGGGCTTGTTTTATGGTGCGCCCTACCACGATGTGCCGGCGCTCATCGCGTTTTTGACGATCCTGGTCACGTCCGTCAATTTTGTGGTCTCGGTCGAGGTCAATTTCTATCCGCGCTACCGCGACTACTACAGCCTGTTCAACGACGGTGGTGTGGTGGGCGACATTGTGGTGGCCGAGGAGGAAATGCTTGCCACGCTCAACCGAGAACTACGGTTTTGTGCGCTCAAGCAACTGTTTGTGACGGCGGCGGTCATCTCGCTCGAGACCACGGTGCTGTCGGCCCTACCGCTGGGCTTTAACAACCTGATGCACGGGTATTTTCGCACGCTGTGCGTGGGCTACGGCCTGTATGCCGTGGGCAATACGGTGTTGCTCATCTTGCTGTACTTTACCGACTACAAGGGAGCCGTGCTGGCCTCGGGGCTGTTTGCCGGTGTGGCCGGGCTGGCGACTGCCGTTTCTTTGCTCTTGCCGCAGCAGTTTTACGGCTTTGGCTTTTTGTTGGGTGCAGCGGTGTTTTTTATTGTGGCGCTGCTGCGGCTCGATACCTATACCGCCAACTTGCCGTATCGTATCCTGAGTCAGCAGCCTATTGTGGCGACAGACAAAACGGGTCGCTTTACACAGCTGGGCCGCATGCTCGACCGTGCCGAACAGCGCTATGAGGAACGTCGCCATAAGGGCGTGCCGCACGGCGCGTTTGAGCGCGCAGTAGTTCGCGTGTATCGCAACCATTGGGGAGGTTCTGATGATCGATAAGTTGATGTCTCGCCGCTGCCTGATCGAGGCGGCTGCCGGCGCGCTGTTGCTTTCGGGCTGCTCGTCTCAGGACGAATCCTCGACTAAGAAGGTCAAAAAGCAGGACAAGATTAAAAAGGCCGAGGCCTCCGACCAGTCCAAGCACCTTCGCGATATGGACGAGCTGTACGAGGTCTACGACGACTCGGGCATTGTGACCATGTACCTGACGGTCTCGCGCGGTAACAGCTCCGAGAACACCGACCACAGCTGGGCCGAGATCAATACGTACTCGGTGTATGACTATGCCGACATGGCCGTGACGCGCTATCAGGTTATGGGCCTGCTGCAGCCGGGCGACGAAGACGGCCCGGTGGCCGGCGAGGTTGGCTATGGCGAGGAAGCGCCCAATGCCACCGTGCAGGTGCGCGGCCAGACGTCGAGCTCCTACACGCAAAAGAATTACAAGGTGGAGCTCAAAAAAGGAAAAGGTACCTGGCGCCAGCAGCGTGCGATTGCGCTCAACAAGCACATGGGCGAGGGTATGCGTTTTCGCAACAAGATGGCCTATGACCTTATCCGCGGGATTCCCCAGATGATGGGCCTGCGCACGCAGTTTGTGCATCTGTGGGTGTGCGACCAGACCGAAAAGTCCAACGATACCTTTGAGGACTACGGCCTGTTTACGCAGGTGGAGCAACTCAATAAGACGGCGCTTAAGACGCACGGCTTGGATAAGAGCGGGCACCTGTACAAGGTGAACAGCTTTGATTTCCATCGCTACGAGGACACCATTAAGCTTGCCGATGATCCCGACTATAACCAGGCAAACTTTGAGGGCATGCTCGAGATTAAGGGCGATACGGACCACACCAAGCTCATCGAGATGCTCGATGCGCTCAACGATGATTCGCAAAAGATCGATGACGTGCTCGACACCTACTTTGATACCGAGAACCTGGTCTATTGGTTGGCGTTTCAGATCCTGACGGGCAACTGCGATACGCAGAACCGCAACTGCTATCTGTACAGCCCGCTTAACTCCAAGGTCTGGTACATCCTGGATTGGGATAATGACGGCATGCTGCGTAAGCTTGAGCTGACCCTGACGGGGTTCTCGGACTACGCGAGCTGGGAGCGCGGCGCAAGCAACTACTGGGGTAACGTGCTGTTTAACCGCGCGTTGCGCAGCAAGTCGTTCCGCAGCGAACTCGACCGTGCCGTCAAGGACTTGCGCTCGTATTTGACCGTGACTCGCCTGACCAAGATGATCAAGCACTACCGCGTGGTGACTGAATCCCTGGTCTTTGCTTCGCCCGATATCGACAATCTGCCTGTCACCAAGGGCCAATACGAGCAAATCGCCGCGGCGATTCCGGCCGAGATCGAGGAGAACTATAAGAGCTACCGCGAGAGCTTTAAAAAACCCATGCCGTTCTACATCGGCGTGCCGCAGATCGATAACGGTAAGTTGTGCATCAACTGGGATGCGTCCTACGACTTTGAGGCACGCGACATTCGCTACACCGTAGAGCTTGCGCGCGACTATGCCATAAGCGACGTGGTCTTTAAGGCCGAGGACGTGCTGCTTCCCGAGGTGACCTGCGATGCGCCCGATGCCGGTCAGTATTTTGTGCGCGTGCGTGCCACCAACTCCGATGGCTATACGCAAGATGCGTTTGACTACTATGTGACCGACGACGGCAAGCACTACGGCATGAAGTGTTTTTACGTGCAAGACGGCGGTAAGGTCGTGGAGGACACGTATGAGGAGGGCTAGCGCGCTGCTTGAGCGCTTGGCGGCCCCGCCTGTCCGTACCACGCAGGAGCGTTACCGCCACGAGCTCAAATATCTCATTAACGAGGGCGAGCACGCCGCGCTTGCCTGTCGCATGGCGCCGGTGTTTAAGCTGGACAAGCATGCGCGGGCGGGCGGTTACACCATTCGCAGCCTGTACTTTGACGACTACTGCAGCTCGGCCTACGAGGAAAAAGACGCCGGCATTCTCATGCGCAAAAAGTATCGCGTGCGCATCTATAACGGCAGCGACAAGGTGATTAAGCTCGAGCGCAAAAAGAAGTACGGCAGCTGGATCTACAAGGAGGACGCGCCGCTTACGCGCGACGAGTTTGAGCAGATTTTGGCTGGCGACTACGGCTTTTTGCTGAGGAGCACCTATCCGCTCTGTCGCGAGTTCTACATCGAGTGCATCTGCAACATGATGCGCCCGCGGACCATCGTGGACTACGAGCGCGAGCCGTGGGTGATGGATGAGGGCACCGTGCGCATTACGTTTGACATGAACGTGCGTGCCGCGGTGGGAAGCTTCGATATCTTTGACGCGACGCTGCCCGCGTTGCCGGTCCTGGAGCCCGGCAAGCTGGTGATGGAGGTCAAGTTTACGGAGTTTTGTCCGCAGCTGGTGCGCGATATGGTGCCGCCGGGCGCGGCCGAACTCACGGCGGTCTCTAAGTACTGCCTGTGTTATGACAAGACCGCCTACCTGCGCGGATTTAATTACTGGGAATCGGATTTTGAGAACCGAGGGGATATTTAGACCATGAGCACCAGGGACTTTTTTAAGAACTCCGTCTTGGAGGCGTTTGGCCAGGTCGACCCTGCCAAGATTGGCCTGTCGCTGCTCGTGGCGCTCGCCATGGGCATCCTGATCTATTACGTGTACAAGCGCTTTTTTACCGGCGTGGTGTATTCGCGCAGCTTTGCCGTGACACTCGTGGGCATGTGCGTGCTTACCTGCATGGTCACGCTCGCGATCTCGACGAACGTGGTCATCTCGCTCGGTATGGTCGGTGCTCTGTCTATCGTCCGCTACCGTACAGCGGTCAAGGACCCGCTCGACCTGCTGTATCTGTTTTGGGCCATTACCACGGGCATTACGGCCGGTGCCGGCATGTATGCGCTCGTGGGGCTCACCGCGGTGGTGATCGTGGCGATGATCGCCGGCTTTGCGAGCCACCAGGACAAGTCGCGCGTGTACATGATGGTCATGCACTACACGGGCCAGACCACCGGCGACGATATCGTGCGTGCATTTGGGCGCACCAAGTTTACGGTGAAGTCCAAGACCATGCGCGGTGACAAGGTCGAGATGGCCGTGGAGGTGTTCTCGGACGGTGTGGATATGCCGTATGCCGACGCCATTCGCGCGCTCGACGGCGTGGAGGACCTGACGTTGATCCAATACAACGGCGAGTACCACGGGTAACTATGTTCCGGCGTTCTAACGAACGCCGGACCGCTCGATGCTGCGCGGGCATCTGCCGGTCGATCTGCCGCTCAAACCGTCGCTCGCGTACATATAGTACGCTTCGCTCCTCTTTCGCGGCACCTCGCCTCGGCAGCTGCCCGCTCGCTGGCGTATGCTCGACCTGGGTGGGCCGATTTGGTTCGCATGCCTTCTTCACGGGTATCATGGTGAAAGCGATTTCAATGACAGGGGTGCTCGTGGTAAAGATGAAAGATGTGGCCGAGCTGGCCGGCGTTTCGAGCGCCGCGGTCTCGCGCTATCTCAACGGTGGATATATCTCGGCGGACAAGGCCGAGCGCATTAAGCAGGCGATTGAGCTGACCGGATACGTGCGATCCAGCCAGGCTCGCGCGCTGCGCACCGGCTCCACCAAGCTCATCGGCGTTATCGTGCCTAAGATCAACTCGGAATCTGTGAGCCGCATTACCGCCGGTATTGGCCAGGTGCTCGGTCGTCGTGGCTACCAGATGCTGCTTGCCAATACCGATAACGCGGCCGATCGCGAGCTCGAATACCTTGATTTATTCCAAAATCACCCGGTCGATGGCATTGTGCTGGTGGCAACCATGATCACCGACGAGCACCGTCGCGCGATTGAGTCGTGCCGCGTGCCCATTGTGTTGATCGGCCAACATGTCGAGGGCGCGGCATGTGTCTATCACGACGATTACGAGGCTGCCTTTGAGCTCGGCCGTGCGCTTGCGGGTCGGGTGGATGGCAAGATCGCCTACATCGGAGTTACCGAAGAGGACCGCGCGGCTGGTTTCGACCGTCGTCGCGGCTTTGAGGCGGGGCTTCTTGCTGCGGGCGTGGTGCTTGATTCGAGCCTGATTCGCCAGGGATCCTTTACGCTTGACTCGGGCTATCGCGCTGCGCGCGAGCTGCTTGCCGATGCCCCCGATGTTTCGTTTATTGCGTGCGCGACCGACACTATGGCGGCCGGCGCCCTGCGCGCTCTTGACGAGGTGCGCGGCATGGGCGAGGGCGTGCGTCGCGTGAGCGGTTTTGGCGACAACGCATTTTTGCGCGCGCTGACGGGCGGTATTCCCACCGTGCATTACGGCTACCTGACCAGCGGCGTCGAGGCGACCAATATGTTGCTCAACACGCTCGATGGTGTGGAGGGGGAGAGCGGTCTAAAGACGCTCAAGCTCGGCCATCAGCTTATGAATGTCTAGGTTTTGGGCATGCCTGCCTTCCTCTGAGCCGACTGTTTTTGCCTTAAAACTACCATTCGCCGGCTAATTCCTACCGTTCATCCTGGTGTGAAAACGATTACAGATATATGAAACTGAAAACGTTTACAGTGTAAGTGTCAAAGATGGCCGGGTGCAGATGCGCCCGTTGGAGGAAAGGGAAGTCATGGACTACCGCAAATCAGCCCAAGAGGTGCTCGACAACATCGGTGGCGCCGGCAACGTTGTTTCGGCCGCACACTGCGCCACGCGTCTGCGTCTGGTGATTGCCGATAACGCCTAGGTCGACAAGGAGGCCCTTGAGAATATCGACGGCGCCAAGGGCGTCTTTGAGGCCCAGGGCCAGCTGCAGATTATTTTTGGCACCGGCACCGTCAACAAGGTCTACGAGGAGTTCATCGCGCTCAGTGGCGTCGAAGCTGCTACCAAGGCCGAGGTCAAGGAGGCCGCGGCGCAGCAGCAGAACATCTTTATGCGTGCCATTAAGGTGCTCGGCGACGTCTTTGTCCCCATCATCCCCGCCATCGTGGCTTCGGGCCTGCTGCTGGGCATTATGAGCGCCCTCAACTTTATGGCCTCCAACGGCTTTATCGCGCTCGACACCAATAACTTTATCTACAAGATCGCCGACCTGGTCTCGGGAACGTCCTTTGGCATTCTGCAGATCCTGATCGGTTACTCCGCCGCTAAGGCCTTTGGCGCCAACCCGTATCTGGGCGCCGTCGTCGGCGGTGCGTTTATCAACTCCTCGCTGCAGAGCGCCTATACGGTTGCCTCCGAGGGCGTGCAGACCATGGTCACTGTCATTCCCGGCGTCTACAGCTTTGAGTGGGTCGGTTATCAGGGCCACGTTATCCCCATCGTTATCGCCTGCGCCATTCTGGCCTTCCTCGAGAAGCGCCTGCACAAGATCGTTCCCGAGATGTTCGACCTCTTTGTGACCCCGCTCGTCTCGGTGTTCGTGACCGTGCTCGTGACGCTCGTTGCCGTCGGCCCCATCTTTGTCTGGGCCGAGAACGCCATCCTCGGTCTGATCCAGGCCCTGCTGACCCTGCCCTTCGGCATCGGTTCCTTTATCGTCGGCCTGTTCTATGCCCCCACGGTCGTTACCGGTATCCACCAGATGTACACCGCCATCGACCTGGGCCAGCTCGCCCAGTACGGTGTGACCTACTGGCTGCCCATCGCCAGCGCTGCCAACATCGCCCAGGGTGGCGCTGCGCTCGCCGTTGCCTTTAAGACCCGCGATGCCAAGATCAAGGGCCTGGCGCTTCCTTCGGCTCTGTCCGCCTTCATGGGCATTACCGAGCCTGCCATCTTCGGCGTGAATCTGCGCTTCTTTAAGCCCTTCATCGCCGGCTGCATCGGCGGCGGTTGCGGTGCCCTGGTCTGCGCGCTCACCTCGCTTGCCGCTTCCGGCACCGGCGTTACCGGCATCTTCGGTATCCTGCTGTGCCTGGCCCAGCCCGTGCAGTACGCGATCATGTTTGCGGTCGCCGCGCTGGTTTCCTTTGCCGTCTCGTTTGTTCTGTACAAGGACGAGCCCAAGGCTTCCGAGCAGGCCTAAGAGCTTTTGATTAAGGGAATGCCCGCGGGTTGTATGCTCGCGGGCGTTTCCTGTATCTGGTGCCGTTCTCTGGCGCCTTGTTACTTTCGATCCGTTAGGACTTTGATATGTCTAATGCACTTGGTCGCGACCTTGCAAAGCTGGTTGCTGCTGTTGACGCTGCCGCCTCTGGGTGCGGTCATGGCGCGTATGGCCAGCGCTTCCATATTATGCCGCCGGCGGGTTGGCTCAACGACCCCAACGGTCTTTGCCAAGCGGGCGGCGTGTTTCACGCGTATTTCCAGTATGCCCCGTTTGATGTGAACGGCGGCGTAAAGATGTGGGGCCATGCCACAAGCCGCGACCTTATGAACTGGGAATATGTTGGCGCTCCGCTGCTGCCCGACGAGCCGTTCGATTGCCACGGTGTGTATTCGGGCTCCGCGCTTGCCGAGGACGGTCGCATTCGCGTGCTCTATACGGGCAACGTTAAGCTTTCCGATGCGGACGGCACGTACGACTACGTCAATACCGGCCGCCGCGCCGATACCGTCTATGTCGAGAGCGTTGATGGCTTTGCCGGTCGTGAGTTCAGCCAAAAGCGCGTGGTGCTGGCGTCCGAGGATTATCCCGAGGATTTGACCTGTCATGTGCGTGACCCCAAGGTGTGGCGTGACGCGGACGGGCGTTATCACATGGTGCTGGGCGCGCGTCGTCGCGTGGATGGTCCGCATGTCGAGAGCCGGTTTTGTGCGATGCACGGTGAAGGTGCCGGGCGCGATGTGGGCGAGATTCTCGTTTATGGCTCGGCCGATATGCTGAGCTGGGAGCCCGAGAGCCGTGTGTCTACGCCCGAGCGCTTTGGCTTTATGTGGGAGTGCCCGGGATACCTTGAGCTTGAGGCGGATGGCGGTGTGCCGGCGAAGTTCCTTTCCTTCTCGCCCCAGGGGCTCGAGGGCGGTCGTTGGGACCGCGGCAATGTGTATGCAGCGGGCTACATGCCTGTAACGGGCGACATTACGGGTGGCAATGACGCTTATGAGCTGGGCGAGTTCCGCCTGTGGGACGCCGGTTTTGACTTCTATGCTCCGCAGGAGTTCACGGCCGAGGACGGTCGACACATTCTGATCGGCTGGATGGGCATGCCCGATGAGCCGACCTATGGCAACGCGCCCACCGTGGCGTGCGGCTGGCAGCACTGCATGACGGTGCCGCGTGAGCTTACGGCCGGTACTGGCGGCGTGGTGCTGCAGCAGCCGGCGCGCGAGATCGAGCGCCATTATGCCTCGGTACGTGTGGGGGAGGGCTCGTTGGAGGTTGCCGGCGATGCCTGCTTTGACGTTGTTGCCGACGGTGTCGACGGCGCGTTTACCGCGACCGTTGATGGCGAGCTGAAGCTATCGTTTGTGCCCGCCGAGGGCGAACTGCCCTCGCGCTTTGAGATGCGATTTACCGATGAGGGCCGCGCTTCTGCCGGCTGTGGTCGTACTGTGCGCTGGGAGCCCGTCGACGAGGTGCGCAACGTGCGCATTGTTGGCGATGCCTCGTCGGTCGAGGTGTTTGTGAACGATGGCGCGCTCGTGTTTTCGACGCGCATCTATCCCGAGGCCTATGGCGTGACCGTTGACGCTCCGGGTGCGAACGTGACCTACCACGCGCTCAACATCTAGGCGATTCGTCGCATATCGGCGCTATACTGCAGCCGTTGCCCACGATGCGGGGAACACCCGCATCGTGGGTTTTTGCTTATGAAGGGGCGGTGCCTTGTGGATGTACAGCAGCTAGAAGAGGCCTGGGCTGTAAGGACCGGCGCGCGAGGGGCGCGACTTGTTGCGGCCTCGCATGTGCCGGCGGCGCTGTCGCAGCTGGGGATTGTACGCCCCGGCGATCTCCTGGTTGCGTTTGCCGATGACTTTACCGATGCGTTTGCGCACGGCTTTGATGGCTGCGATGTCGCGCTGGTGGGCTCGGGATCCGCCGATGCGTTTGCTGCCGCGTCCGATAACTTTGACGCCTCGTTTGATGCTGAGGGACCGCACCTGTGGTGGTTCGTCAACTCCATCGGCGGGTTTGGTCTGCGTGTGCCCGACCTTCGCGCTCTTGGCCGCGCGGCTCGTGAGGCCCGCGCGCTGCTTGTTGTGGACAACACCGTGGCGTCGGCTTTTGGCTGCGATTCGCTGCGGCTGGGTGCTGCGCTGTCGCTCGAGGCGCTCGATCGTGTATGCGCCGGTGATGCTTCGCGCAAGTTGGTTGCCGTATCGGTGGCGCGCTCGCAGCTCAAGCGCCATCGTGTGGATGCCGCGGCTGAGTGTGCGCATGCCCTGCTTGAGGGCTGTGGCTTGGCCAAGCTTGATATGCCTGCTGACGAGGCCGGTGTACTGGAGCGCGGGCTGGACTCGCTCGATGTCCGCATGCAGGCGCATTTCGATCGCGCCCGTGCGCTGGCCGAGTATCTGGCCGCCAACGAGATGGTGCGCAAAGTGCGCTATCCCGGACTGAGCTCGCATCCCGATCATGCGGTTGCAACGGGAATCCTCGAGCACGGCTTTGGCCCGGCAGTTGAATTTGATCTTATCGAGCTTAGCGCAGGGGAGCTGTTCGATGCTTTGCCGGGGGAGTTTCGCACATCGTCCGCCGGCGGCGCAACGACGCGCCTTTCGGCTCCACACGGCAAGCAGGGGAGCACCATCCGCCTCTTCGCTGGTACCGACGACCCCTTGATCGTGGCCGCCACCCTAGATAATGCCCTCCGCAACTAGCTAAATCATCCTCGACTCCATAAGTTGCGGTGAAATAGGGATTGATTTACGGCTTTAACCGCATAAACAGTCCCTATTTCACCGCAAGTTATGAGAAGGGGCTGTGTGGCTATAAAGCCCCGTCCCAAATTAGCTACTCTTTGATGCTGGCGATGAGGTCGTTTGCTTTGTTGGCGATGACGTTGTTGATTTCTGCCTGCAGCTTCTCGTAGACCGCTATGGCTCGCTCGCCGGCGGGGGTCAGGGTGGACCCGCGGGCGCCGTCGCGCTCGATGAGTTTGCATCCCAGCTGCCCTTCGGCCTCGTTCACGATGCGCCAGGCCTTAGAATACGCCATGCCCATGCTCTTGGCGGCGCGGTTGAGCGAGTGCTCGCGGGCGATGCCCTGCAGCAGCAAGACACAACCGTGGCCGAACACGCCCGGCAGATCTTTGTCGCACGCTTGAATGACCAGCTTTGCCGTCGTCTTGTACTCCGTGTGCTTCACGTCTTCCCGCTAAAGTGTTTGCTGGGCAAACGCAAAGCCTGCGTCAAACCCTCGTGTGCTCTTTCTAAACCATGCATTGTAGCAGTCAAAGTGCGTTAAGATACTTCCCCAGTATTGGGCGCCCAAGGTTGGGCTGGGTCCTACGAGGCCTGCAGCCGACCGGTCGCATGGAAAAAGGAGAAACATGGCTACGTTCTTTCCCGGTGAGTCCCACACGTTTTCGGAGTATCTGCTGGTCCCTGGCTACTCGTCCTCGCAGTGCATCCCCAACAACGTCTCTCTTAAGACGCCGCTAACCCGCTTCAAGCGCGGTGAGAAGCCGGCAATCACCCTGAACATCCCCATGGTTTCCGCCATCATGCAGTCCGTCTCGGGCGTCGACATGGGTGTCGCGCTCGCCACCGAGGGTGGCCTGTCCTTCATTTACGGTTCCCAGAGCGCCGAGTCCGAGGCTGCTATGGTCAAGGCCGTCAAGGATCACAAGGCCGGCTTCGTTCAGTCCGATTCCACGCTGACCCCCGATATGACCATGGAGCAGGTCATCGAGCTCAAGGATAAGACCGGTCACTCCACCATGCCGGTCACCGACGACGGCACTCCCAAGGGTAAGCTCCTGGGCATCGTCACCAGCCGTGACTATCGCCCCAGCCGCGATGACCACCAGAAGAAGGTCTCCGAGTTCATGACCCCGCGTGAGCAGCTCATCGTGGGCGACAAGAACATCAGCCTCAAGGTTGCCAACGACGTCATCTGGGATAACAAGCTCAACGCCCTGCCCATCGTCGACGACAACGATCACCTCATGGGCATCGTCTTCCGCAAGGACTACGACAGCCACAAGACCAACCCCAACGAGCTGCTCGACGGCGATAAGCGCTACATGGTCGGCGCCGGTATCAACACCCGCGACTATGCCGAGCGCGTGCCGCTGCTCATCGAGGCCGGCGCCGATGTCCTGTGCATCGACTCCTCCGAGGGCTTCAGCGAGTGGCAGAAGCGCACCATCGAGTGGATCCGCGCCAACTACGGCGAGGACGTTAAGGTCGGTGCCGGTAACGTCGTCGACGCCGAGGGCTTCCGCTTCCTGGCAGACTGCGGTGCCGACTTCATCAAGGTCGGTATCGGCGGCGGTTCCATCTGCATTACCCGTGAGACCAAGGGTATCGGCCGTGGCCAGGCCACCGCGTTGATCGACGTCTGCCGCGCTCGCGACGAGTACTACGAGGAGACCGGTGTCTACGTGCCCGTGTGCTCCGACGGCGGTATCGTCTACGACTACCACATGACGCTCGCCCTGGCCATGGGTGCCGACTTCATGATGCTGGGCCGCTACTTCGCTCGCTTTGACGAGAGCCCGACCGAGCGCGTCAACGTCAACGGCCAGTACATGAAGGAGTACTGGGGCGAGGGTTCCGCGCGTGCCCGCAACTGGCAGCGCTACGACCTGGGCGGCGCTGCGAAGCTCAGCTTCGTCGAGGGCGTCGACTCCTACGTTCCCTACGCCGGCTCCCTCAAGGACGGTGTGGGCGGCACGCTCTACAAGGTCAAGTCCACGATGTGCAACTGCGGTGCCCTCTCGATCCCCGAGCTCCAGGAAAAGGCACGCCTGACCCTGGTGAGTTCCACCTCCATCGTCGAAGGCGGTGCCCACGACGTAGTCGTGAAGGATTCTCAGCAGTCCGTATCTTATCGATAAGGTAAGAGCCTCATATAAAGGTTGAGTTTCAACCACGTTATTTAGATAAAGCGAGATGCCTGCAAGTCGCAGGCATCTCGCTTGTTGTATTTGTTAGAATCATCCAAGTTAACCCTAGGGTCGGGCGGCTAGGCTTTGCTCGCTGCAAGTTCCGCACGAGCCGAAGGCCACTTAATGTGGCCTTCGTGCGAGCAGGACTGTCCGCAGCAGCGAGTAAAGCTTAGCCGACCGGCCCCAATCAAGTTAAAAGGAGCTGATATGTGCGATTGCACAGATCATAAGGACGAGATCCCTGCCTACGACGCGCAGGCCATTGAGTCCAAGTGGATGAAGGCCTGGGAGGACTCCAACCTCTTTGCCGTCGACACCGACGAGAGCAAGCCCAAGAAGTACGTGCTCGAGATGTTCCCGTATCCGTCGGGCGACCTGCACATGGGCCACGCGCGCAACTACACCATCGGCGATGCCATGGCCCGTCAGGCCCGCATGCGCGGCTTTGACGTGCTGCACCCCATCGGCTTTGACGCTTTTGGCCTGCCCGCCGAGAACGCCGCCATCAAGCACAACACGCAGGCTGCCGCCTGGACGTATAAGAACATGGACCAGGCGCTCGCCACGATGAAGCGCATGGGCTTCTCCTACGATCTGGATCGCATGGTCAAGACCTGCAGCCCCGACTACTACCGCTGGGGCCAGTGGATCTTTGAGAAGATGTGGGAAAAGGGCCTGGTCTACCGTAAGAAGAACCCGGTCAACTGGTGCCCCACCTGCAAGACCGTTCTGGCCAACGAGCAGGTCACCGAGGGTAAATGCTGGCGCTGCGGTACCGAGCCCGAGAAGCGCGACCTTGAGCAATGGTACTTCAAGATCACCGAGTACTCCCAGGAGCTGCTCGACGATCTGGAGAAGCTCCCCGGCTGGCCCGAGCGCGTCAAGCAGATGCAGGCCAACTGGATCGGTCGCTCCGAGGGCGCCGAAGTCGACTTTACCCTGTGCGACCAGGATGGCGAGCCCATCGAGGGCGACGAGGGTAAGATCACCGTCTTCACCACGCGTGCCGATACGCTCTTTGGCGTGTCCTTCTTTGTCCTGGCTCCCGAGTACGCCGGCCTGCACGAGCTCGTCGAGGGCACGGAGTACGAGGAGGCCGTCACCAAGATCGTCGAGGACTCCAAGCATATCTCTGCCGTCGAGCGTGCCCAGGGTACCCTCGAGAAGCATGGTGCCTTCACGGGCCGCTACGTGGTGAACCCCGTCAACGGCGAGAAGGTCCCCGTGTGGGTTGCCGATTATGTCGTTGCCGACTATGGCACCGGCGCCGTCATGGCCGTTCCCTGCGGCGACCAGCGCGACTTTGAGTTTGCCCGTAAGTACGACCTGCCGATCGTGCCGATCATCCTGGACGATGACGATCGCGCTGCCGTCGAGGCCGGCGGTGAGACCATCGATACCTTCCATGCCGAGACTGTCGACTGGGATTGCGCTCACGCTGCCGAGGGCACGCTCGTCCAGTCCGGCAAGTACACCGGCATGCGCGGCGGTAAGCACTCCGAGGGCGAGGCTGCGATCGTGGCCGACCTCGAGGCCATGGGCTGCGGTCGTCGCAAGGTCGAGTTCCGTCTGCGCGACTGGCTCATTTCCCGTCAGCGCTATTGGGGCAACCCCATCCCGGCCATCCACTGTGAGCACTGCGGCATTGTGCCCGTGCCCGAGGATCAGCTGCCGGTGACGCTGCCCGAGAACCTGGACCTGGGCGCCGGCGAGACCCTCGCCGAGTGCAAGGAGTTCTACGAGACCACCTGCCCGGTCTGCGGCCGCCCGGCCAAGCGCGAGACCGATACCATGGACACCTTTACCTGCTCCAGCTGGTATTACCTGCGCTATACCGATCCGCACAACACCGAGCTGCCCTTCTCCCGAGAGGCCGCCGACCGTTGGATGCCCGTCGATAACTACATCGGCGGCATCGAGCACGCCATCCTGCACCTGCTCTACAGTCGCTTCTTTACCAAGGCGCTGCGCGACCTGGGCCTGCTGAGCGTTGATGAGCCCTTCACCAACTTGCTGTGCCAGGGTATGGTCAAGGACGAGAACGGCGACACCATGTCCAAGTCCAAGGGCAACGTCGTGCCCCCGAGCTCGGTCATTGAGCCCTACGGCGCCGACACCATGCGTTTGGCGATCCTGTTTATCGCCCCGCCCGAGAAGGACTTCGACTGGGATCCCAAGGCCGTTGAGGGCGCCAACCGCT
This sequence comes from uncultured Collinsella sp., assembly GCA_902492935.1. Lineage (GTDB taxonomy): Bacteria > Actinomycetota > Coriobacteriia > Coriobacteriales > Coriobacteriaceae > Collinsella. The sequence goes on from CABUNJ010000026.1 coordinate 22,650, forward strand.
TCATCAAGCGCGCCTGGCGTATCGTTTGGCAGCTCGTCCAGTCCGGCGACGCCAACGTGGCCTTCGACAAGTCCGCGCTCGACGAGGTTGCGATGAAGCTCTATCGCGAGCGTCACCGCACCATCGCCAAGTGCACCGAGGACTTCGATCGCGGCCAGTTCAACACCGCCATTTCGGCCGTCATGGAGCTCGTCAACGCGGCGAGCGCCTACCTCAACGCCACCGAGGGTACCGCCCGCGACAAGGCGCTGTGCTACGGCGTGGCTAAGGATATCGTGAGCGTCCTTGCCCCTATCTGCCCGTTCTGGGCCGACGAGCTGTGGCACGAGGCCCTCGGCTGCGAGGGCAACGCCTACACCGCCGCCTGGCCCGAGTTCGACCTGGCCGAGTCCGTTGAGGACACGGTGCAGATCGTCGTCCAGGTGCTCGGCAAGGTCCGTGGCCGCGTCGACGTTGCCCGCGATGCCTCCAATGAGGATATGCAGGCTGCCGCCGAGGCCGCCGTCGCCAAGTGGCTTGAGGGCAAGACAGTTGTCAAGGCCATCTGCGTTCCCGGCAAGCTGGTCAACCTGGTGGTCAAGTAAGCACTGCGCGCAAAGCTGGCATGCAATAAACGAGGGACGGTCCGTTTGGGCCGTCCCTCGTTTTGCATGTACCTGCCTAGGTGTCTTCGGTCAATTGTCCTATTCTTGTGGAGAACCTGTGCTCACGCTGACCTGCGGGTTTGTGTTGTGGTTGCACGTTTGTGCAGGTATTGGTATAGTTTGCTTGCAAATGAAGTTGTAATTGAAAGAAGTGGGGTTTCGGCCCCGCTTCTTTTTTGTATGGATGGAGGTGCCGCAATGGTCAAGACCAAGACCGAGCAGGCGATCATCGACGCGCTCGAAGCCGTCGCTCCCCAGCACGATGTCGACATCGTCGACGTCGAGCTCGTGGGTGCCACCAAGGCCCCCTGCGTGCGCGTGCGTATCGAGGGTGCCGAGGGTCAGAGCCTGTCGCTCAACGACGTCACGGCCAATACCAAGTGGGTCGACGACGCGATTGAGGAGCTCGACCCCATCTCTTCGAGCTATACGCTCGAGGTATCGAGCCCGGGCATGGCGCGCCCGCTGCGCCGTCCGCGCGACTTTGCCCGCTTTGTGGGCGAGGACTGCGAGCTCACCTCCACCGCCACCGAGGGCCGTCGCAAGTACGCCGGCAAGATTGCCGCCGCCACCGAGGCGAACGTGACCCTCGAGCTCGAGGACGGCGAGTCCGTTACCCTCGATTTCTCTGATGTTAAAAAGTGTAAGTTGAAGCCCACCTACGACTTCAAGCCCGCGAAGGAAGGAAAGTAAGATGGCAGCATCCGACATGATGTCCGCCCTGATGGAGCTTTGCCAGGAGAAGCACATCGACCAGCTCTACCTGATCGACCGCCTTGAGCAGTCGCTCGCCAAGAGCTATGCCGAGATCCTGCATCTTGAGTGGGGCGCAAAGGTGACCATCGACCGCACCACCGGCAAGATCTACGTCTACCGCCTGGAGCCGATCGACGATTCCATGGACGAGGAGGGCAACTTCACCGAGTTCGAGGAGATCGACGTCACCCCCAAGAACACGAGCCGCATCGCTGCCCAGCACGCCAAGGCCGAGATCAACGCCATCGTGCGCAACTCCGCCCGCGAGCAGATCTACGAGGAGTTCTCCGGCCGCATCGGTGATCTCATCAGCGGTACCGTGCTGCAGTCCACGCCCGACTTCACGATCGTCAAGATCCGCGAGGGCGTCGAGGCCGAGCTTCCGCACTTCGACCAGCGCCGTTACGAGAACGAGCGCAACGAGCGTCCGATGGGCGAGCGCTACCTGCACAACCAGCACATCAAGGCCGTGATCATCGACGTTCGCGACCCCAACTCCAACCTGCAGCCGGTTCGCGGCGAGCACAGCCGTCCGCCGATTGTCATCTCCCGTACCCACCCCGAGCTCATGCGTCGCCTGTTTGAGCAGGAGGTGCCCGAGATCTATGAGGGCACCGTCCAAATCAAGTCGATCGCCCGCGAGCCCGGCCAGCGCTCCAAGGTCGCCGTCCACTCGCTCGACGACCGTCTGGATCCCGTGGGCGCCTGCGTCGGCCCCAAGGGCAGCCGTGTTCGCGCTGTCGTGGGCGAGCTCCGCGGCGAGCGCGTCGACGTCATCCTTTGGGATGCCGATCCTGCCGTCTACGTCGCCAACGCCCTGTCGCCCGCTAAGGTCACCCGCGTCCTCATCGACGAGGAGAAGGCCTACGCCGGCGTCATCGTGCCCGACGACCAGCTGTCCCTCGCCATCGGCAAGGAGGGCCAGAACGCCCGCCTCGCTGCGCGCCTGACCGGCTGGCACATCGACATCAAGTCCGAGACGCTTGCCGCCGACATCCTCAAGAACGTTCCCGTTCACGAGGAGCCCGCCGCCGACCTGATTGGTGACGAGGAGGACGAGGACGTCCGCCGCTGCGAGTATGTGTCCGAGGACGGCATCCAGTGCCGCAACCAGGCTCGTCCCGGCTCCCGTTTCTGCGGTGTCCACGACACCGACGCTTTCGATGATGCGGAGGACCTGATCTAGCGCGCGGTCGCGCCGGGCGGGTCCCGGCGCGTCTCCCACGCTCGTTCAGTCTCTAGGCACCCAAGGTGCCAGAAAGGGTAGGTGAAGTCATATGGCAAAAGTCCGTGTGTCCACCCTGGCCAAAGAGTTCGGCATGACCTCCAAGGAACTGATGGGTCATCTCGCCGATATGAAGATTCCCGCTAAGTCCGCTTCCTCCACCTTGGAGGACGCCTATGTCGCTGTGGTCCGCAAGCAGCTCGCCTCGGTGATCGAGGCCCGCGCCCAGGAAGTCGAGGCCGCCAAGCAGGCCGAGGAGCAGGCAGCTGCCGCCGAGGAGGCCGCACGCGCCGCCGAGGCCGAGCGCGAGCGCATCGCGGCCGAGAAGGCACGCGAGGAGGAGCGCCGCCAGTTTGCCGCAGCCCAGGCTGCCGAGGAGGCTGCCCGCGCCGAGGCCGAGGCCAAGAAGAAGGCCGAGCAGGAGCGCCTCGCCCGCGAGAAGGAGGAGGCTGCCCGCGAGGCCCAGCGCCGCGCCGTTCCCGCTTCCGACTCCGGTTCGCGCTTCCGTTCGCTGCTCGACCAGATCGCTGCACAGGAGACCGTGCTCAAGGAGAAGAGGGACGCCGAGGACAAGGCCAAGGCCGAGCGCGCCGCCGAGCGCGGTAACCGTCGTGGCGGCAACAACGACCGCCGCGGTGGCCGTCGTAACGATCGCAACGCCTCCGACAACAACTCCGAGCGCAATGCCTCCGAGAGCCGTTCGCACAGCCATCGCACCAACGCCAGCAACAACGTCGCTGCCGGCATGGACTTCCCCAACCCCGACAAGCAGGGCAAGGGCAAGAAGCGCAAGGGCGGTCACAACAACGAAGAGGACCACTACAGCCGCATGGCTCGCGAGGCCGAGGAGTACAGCCGCGAGAAGGTGCTCGAGGAGGCTCGTGCTGCCGTCGAGGAGGCCTCTCGCGAGTCCACCGGTCGCCGCAAGAAGCGCAAGGAGAAGCGCGAGCGCGAGGCTGCCAAGGCTCAGGAGGAGCGCAAGATAGAGGAGGCGCTGGCCCAGGGCGTGAACCCCGAGGACCTCGACGCCATCAAGGTCTCCCAGGGCGTTACCGTCCAGGAGCTTGCCGAGGCACTCGATGTTCCGGCCAACGACATCATCAAGCGCCTGTTCCTGCTGGGTACGCCGCTCACCATGACGCAGTCCATGTCCGACGACCTCGTCGAGCTCGTCGCCGACGACCTGGGCCGTCAGATCAAGATCATCACCCCCGAGGAGGAGAACACCTTCTCGTTCTACGACGATCCCGCCGACCTTAAGCCGCGCGCCCCGGTCGTCACCGTCATGGGCCACGTCGACCACGGCAAGACGTCGCTGCTCGACGCCATCCGTCACACCGGCGTTGCTGCCGGCGAGGCGGGCGGCATTACGCAGGCTATCGGCGCTTCGCAGGTCATGATCAACGACCGCAAGATCACCTTCATCGATACTCCGGGTCATGCCACCTTTACGGCCATGCGTGCCCGTGGCGCCAAGGTGACCGACATCGTCATCCTGATCGTCGCCGCCGACGACGGCGTCATGCCCCAGACCGTCGAGTCGATCAACCACGCCAAGGCCGCCGGCGTACCCATCGTCGTCGCCGTCAACAAGATCGATAAGCCGGGCGCTAACCCCGACCGTGTGCGTCAGGAGCTCACCGAGTATGGCGTCATCCCCGAGGAGTGGGGCGGACAGAACATGTTCGTCAACATCTCGGCCAAGCAGAAGATTGGTATTGACGACCTTCTGGAGACCGTGCTGCTCCAGGCAGACGTGCTCGAGCTCAAGGCCAACCCGGACACCTTTGCCTCCGGCAACGTCCTCGAGGCCAAGCTCGACAAGGGCCGCGGCTCGGTCGCTACCGTGCTCGTGACCCGCGGTACCCTGCACGTGGGCGATACGCTGGTCGCTGGCCTTACCTACGGCCGCGTTCGCGCCATGCTCGACCCCAAGGGTCGCGCCGTCACCGAGGCTGGTCCCTCCGACGCTGTCGAGATCCTGGGCCTGCAGTCCGTGCCCAACGCCGGTGACGAGTTCCGCGTGTTCGAGGACGAGCGCGAGGCTCGTGCCCTTGCCGACGAGCGTTCGCTCAAGGCCCGTATCGAGGAGCAGAGCCGCGTCAAGCACGTCACGCTCGAGAACCTCTTCGAGACCATCGCCGACGCCGAGGTCAAGGAGCTCAACCTGATCATCAAGGCTGACGTCCAGGGTTCTATCGAGGCCCTTCAGGACTCCCTCGACAAGATGGACCAGTCCGAGGTGCGCATCAACACGATCCATTCCGCCGTTGGTGCCATCAACGAGACCGACGTCGTTCTGGCCGACGCCTCCAATGCCATCATCATCGGCTTTGGCGTCCGTCCCGACGGCAAGGCCCGCTCCGCCGCCGAGCGCGAGGGCGTCGAGATCCGTTGCTACGACGTCATCTACAAGTGCCTCGAGGACCTCGACGCAGCCCGTATCGGCATGCTCAAGCCCACCGAGGTCGAGGTTTCCACGGGTACCGCGACCGTTCTGGACACCTTCAAGGTGCCCAAGGTCGGTATCGCCGCCGGTGTCCGCGTCGAAGAAGGAGAGATCGCCGCGACCGATTCCGTGCGCCTGGTGCGCGACGGCATCGTGGTCTTCAACGGTAAAATCGCCTCGATGCGCCACTACAAGGACGAGGCCAAGAGCCTCAAGAGCGGCTCCGAGGGCGGTATTGGCCTGGAGAACTTCCAGGACATCAAGCCTGGCGACACCATTGAGGGCTACCGCATCGACCAGGTTGCCCGTACCGAGTAGGGGGTAGCGCTATGAAGCAAACGCAGGCAACCCGCCGTTTGGGCGAGCAGCTTCGCGAGAAGCTCGGTTATATCCTGCTCTTTGAGGTTTCCGATCCGCGTCTCGACCTGGTTACTTTGACCGCGGTCGAGGTCGCGGTGGACCGTTCGTTCGCGCGTGTGTTCGTGTCGTGCGATGCGAGCCGCTACGACGAGGTCATGGAGGCGCTCGCAAGCGCTAAGGGCCGTATTCGCAGCCTGTTGGCTCGCTCGCTCGATTGGCGTGTTACGCCCGAGCTCGATTTTCGCATCGATCGCTCGACCGATGAGGCCGAGCGCATCACGCGTGCGCTGGAAAACGTTCCCGCCACGCTTGCGATCGAAAAGGACGAGGACGGCTATCCGATAGCGGATGCCGCCCAGGAGGCAGCTTTAGATGACTAATTCCGCCGACCTCGCCTCGTGCGAGTCTGCAGATATTCAGCGACGCATCCTCGAGCTCATCGAGGGTGCGTCCTCCATTGCGATTTCGGGACACACTTCTCCCGATGGCGACGCCCTGGGCTCCGTGTTGGGTCTGGGCCTTTCGCTTATGAAGTTTTTCCCCAACAAGGACATTGCCCTGCTGCTGGCAGACGATGACCCGGTTCCGCGCATCTACCGCTTTATGGAGGGTGCCGATCGTCTGGTGCCGGCATCTACGTACACCGGCAATCCGGACCTGTTCATCTCGGTGGATGTGCCGGTCGTCGAGCGCCTCAACAACTCGGCTGAGGTGCTTCGCCGCTCCAAGCATGTGGTGTGCTTCGATCACCATCCGGCTCGCGAGGAGTTTGCCGAGCTCAGTCTGAGGCGCGTCGAAGCTGCAGCCTGCGCTATGATCATCGACCGTTTCTTGGACAATTGCGGCATTGTCGCACGTGATGGCGTTGCGACCTGCCTGCTGTGTGGCTTGGTTACCGATACCGGCCGTTTTCAGTACCAAAACGCCGATGCCGCCGCGTTCCATGCGGCCTCGCGCCTGGTGGCGCACGGTGCCGATCCGGCTCGCGTTGCGCTCGAGGTCTACCAGAGCATGCGCGTTGAGTTTTTGCACCTCAAGTCCATTGTCATGGGTCGCATTAAGACGGTCGCGCATGGACGCGTGGCGTATAGCTATGCCTACCAGAGCGACCTTGAGGCCTGCGGTGTCACCTCGGACGAGTGCGACGGCCTGGTCGATGTGGTGCGTTCGGTGATGGGCGTCGAGGTTTGCATGTTCTTAAAGGGCATTGAGGGCGATACCAAGGTGCGTGGTAACCTGCGCTCCAAGGGCGACCTCGATGTGTCCGAGATTGCTGCCAACTTTGGCGGTGGCGGGCATCATGCCGCCGCCGGCTTTTCCAACAACGGAACAATTCGCGAGACGCTCGCTGTGGCACTTCCCATGCTGGCCGAGCTGGTGGGGGAGGATCCCGCTTCGGTGACCGTCGAGCTCTAACTTATTGGATGGTACATGGCTCGTCGAACGCCTTCTCAATTGAATATGCTGCTCGCCGTCGATAAGCCGGTGGGCTGCACGTCCCATGACGTGGTCTCGCAATGCCGACGCGCTCTCCATGAGCGGCGCGTCGGCCATGCCGGTACGCTCGACCCCATGGCATCGGGTGTCATGGTTGTGGGCGTGGGTCAGGCCACCCGTTTGCTGGGTATGCTCACGCTCGATACGAAAAACTACGTCGCCGACATTTCGTTTGGCTCCGAGACCAATACCGATGATGCGGAGGGCGAGGCGGTCCGCACGGTGGCTGTTGCCAACGAGCTCCGCGATCCTGCCTATGCGCGTGAGCGCTTGGCCGCCATGCTGGGTCCGCAGATGCAGGTGCCGCCGGCGTTTTCGGCTATCTCGGTCAATGGCGTTCGCGCCTACAAGTCTGCTCGCGAGGGCAATGCGGTGGACCTACCTCCGCGCCCCGTCGAGGTCTATGCCGCCGACCTGATCGCCGTGGGCGGCGAAGGTGATACGTGCGTGTGGACCGTGGTGTTCTCGGTGAGCAAGGGCACCTATATCCGAGCGCTCGCTCGCGACCTGGGCCGCGCCTGCGACAGCGCCGCGCACATTTCCGCGCTGCGCCGCACGGCCTCCGGTGTTGTTTCCATTGGCGCTTGTCATGCGATCGAGGAGCTTTCTCCCGAGTCCGCGGCTGGCTTTGCCCTGGATCCCATTGCGGCCCTGGGCGCCACGCGTGTTGACTTGCCGGGCAATCTTGCCGACGACCTGCTTTGCGGCCGACGCATTCCCGTTGAGCGTGCGCTTGCCGATTTCGATGCCTCGAAGGCGCCGTTTGCGTTGGTGCTCAATGGGGGACTCAAGGCGCTCGCTCGCATTGAGAGTGGCCGCTTTGTCATGGAGCACGTGTTTCCGCAGGCAATCGGCGGTGTTCGATGATGTTGTCCGCTCGCGAGCTCGCGCGTGTCTTTTTCGCGGGTGAGTCGGACGAGGCTCGCATCATTACTGCCGATACGTTTGATGAGTGCGAGCACCTGGGTGCCGCATCGATCGCCATTGGCGTGTTCGATGGCGTGCACCGTGGACACCAGGAGCTCATTGCGGCGCTTGTCCGTGATGCCCGTGCCCATGGCTGTAAGGCGGTCGTGGTTACCTTCGATCCCGACCCGGACGTTGTGGTGAGCCCTTCGCCCGCTCAAAAATTGATGACGACGGCCGACCGTCTGCATGCCTTGGCTCAGACCGGGGTCGATGCGGTGGTGGCCGTTCCCTTTACGCCTGAGGTTGCGGCACTCGACCATGTCGGTTTTCTCGCACTGCTGTCGCGCGTGGTCGACATTCGCTCGATTCGCGTTGGCAGCGACTTTAGGCTTGGTCGCGGCGGTGCATCTGGTATTGCCGAGATGCGCGCCTGGGGTTCCGAGCACGGCGTTGACGTGTATGGTCACGACCTGCTTTGCGAGGGCGGCGAGGCCATTTGCGCCACCCGCATTCGTCATGAGCTGGGACAGGGCCATGTGGAGCTTGCTGCTGAGTTACTCGGCCGTCCGTATATGGTGCGTGGCGGTGTTATTCGCGGCCGTCACGAGGGCTCTGGCATGGGCTTTCCCACGGCAAACCTACAGGTTCCCGACGGCATTCAGGTGCCTGCCGATGGCGTGTATGAGGGCCTGGTGCTCGTCGATGACACCGTATGGCCTGCTGCCGTTAACGTCGGCCTGCCGCCGACGTATGCCGACGATGCCGCTTCATCGCATCTCGAGGCTAACTTAATTGGTTATACGGGCGACCTGTACGGCGCTTCCGTTTCGCTGGCGTTTACGCGCTGGCTGCGTCCCTCGCGTGTGTTCGAATCGCTGGATGAGTTGATCTCGACCGTCGAGGGTAATATCGAGGATATTCGTCACAACTTGGGCGAGCAGGGGGTGAGTATCCGTGATTAGCGATGAGGAAAAAGACCAGGTACGCGCTGCGTCCGACTTAGTTGCCATCGTGCAGGAAACGGTTGAGCTCAAGCCCCGCGGCCATGAGTTTTGGGGTTGCTGCCCCTTCCATGGCGAAAAGACGCCTTCTTTCCACATTATCCCCGCTACGCAGGTCTGGCACTGCTTTGGCTGCGGCGAAGGCGGCGACGTCTTCACCTATATCATGAAGCGCGAAAACCTGAGCTTTCCCGAGTCAATCCGCTATTTGGCCGATCGTGCGGGTATTGAGCTGCATGACACCGGAGATCGTCGCGAGCGCGGTACCAAGCGTGCCCGCATCTACGATCTGTGTGCCGAGACCGCCCAGTTCTACCACACCATGCTTATGCGCGGTAAGGACGGCCGTCCACGCGAGTACTTTGCCAGCCGTGGTATGGGTGGCGACGTCTGCCGCCGCTACTGCCTGGGCTTTGCACCGGGCCGCAACGCGCTGGTGTCGCACCTGTCCCAGGCGGGTTTTACCCCGCAGGAGATGATCGACGCCAACGTTGCCGTGAGCCGCGGGCGCGGGCAGCTTGCCGACCGCTTCTACGACCGCGTGATGTTTCCCATCTTTGACGAGCAGGGTCACAACATTGCCTTTGGCGGGCGCATCATGGGTGACGGCCAACCCAAGTACCTCAACACCGCCGAGACGAGCGTGTTCCATAAAAAGCGAAACCTCTATGGCTTTAACTGGGCCAAGGAGTTTATCGTCGCGCAGGATACGGCCATCGTGGTGGAGGGCTATACCGATTGTATCGCCTGCTGGGAGGCGGGGATCAAAAACGTTGTCGCCACGCTGGGCACCGCGCTCACGGAGCATCACGTCAAGATGCTCACCCGCTTTGCCAAGCGTATCGTGTATATGTTCGATGGCGATGCCGCGGGCCAGAAGGCCGCCCGTCGCGCGATTCAATTTATCGAGCAGGATTCGATGGACCTGCGCTGCGTGGTGCTGCCCGACGGCAACGACCCCATGGAGTTCATCACAGCGCATGGTGGACAGGAGCTTCAGGCGCGCATCGACGCTGCCGAGCCGCTCATGGACTTTGTCTACCGTTCGCTGCAGGAGTCGAGTGACATCACCACGCCGGGCGGTCGCGCCAAGGCGCTGGAGGACGCTCTCACGCTCATCTATCCGCTGCGCGATAGCTACATGATCGATACGTACTTTATCCAGATTGCCGACCTGTTGGGTTTGGATCTGGAGACCGTGCGTGCGAGCTCGGGCCGTGTGTTTCGCGATGTCGCCAAGCGCGAGGATGCGGAACGACGTCGTGAGCAGAACTATGAGCGCCAGCGGGCGCAGGCCGAGCGCTCTGGTAGCGCGGGCGGTCGGGCGTCGGGTTCTCGCGATGCCGGTCGCGGTGCTTGGGCATCGGGCGCGACGCCGCCGGTGTCCGTGCCGGTCGAAGAAGAGCCGTACGACTACGTCCCGCTCGATGCCTATGGTGCCGCGCCCGTGGAGGTCGTCGAAGATCTTCCGCCGATCGATGTGCCTGACGGTATGGGCGCTGTGCCTGCGGCTGACGGTTCGGGTGCACCGGCTGCGGCGGCGCCGATGGTTCTTACCGATCTTGAACGCAAGTCCTTGGCAGGGGAGCGCGAACTGTTGACGATGCTCACGAGCTACCCCGACCTGTTCCGCACGTATGCCGACCGCATCTGCTCCATCGAGTGGGTTGACCCACGTCACGAGTCCATCGCATGGGCCGTTCTGGCAACGCCGCCGGGAACCGATCCTGCAGCTTGCATGGATGCGGCTCGCTCAGTGTGTCCCGATGCGGCAACGCTTGTGAGTGCCGGGTGCATCTCGGCGACGAGCAAGCACCCCACCGAGACGAACATCGTGTTTATGCTCGATACGCTTGAGCTCTACACCATCAAGCGCCGCATGCGTGCCGCACAGGCCAAGCTGCGCCAGGACCGTTCGCTCGATGATGAGGCCCGTCGCGCGCTGACCGTGCAGGCCGCGCAGGATTCGCAGCGTCAACGCGAACTGCAAAAGTCGATCGGCGGCGTGGCGGACCCGTTCCGTTTGATCGGTCTGGAGACCGCAGGCACCGAATAGGCCTAGATGTTGTGGTCAACCATCGTATTCTCGCCTATATCCAGTCCTCTTTTTGGGTATAGACGTCTATGTGTGTGCTAAAGTAATGAGTCCTGTGGACTATGAAGGGAGAATCTGTGCCAAAAAAGACTGAGAGCACGGGTACTGGGCTGGAATCCTACGTTGCAAAGCTCATGGGCAACGGCTCAAACAGGACTTCGGTAACCGAGGACGAGATTCAGGTCGCCCTGAAGGATATCGATGTAACTGATGAGCAGCTCACCGCGGTGTATTCCGCGCTGCGCAACAGCGGCATCCAGATTATCTCCGCGAGCGGAAACGACGACGCCCCCATGGACGTCGACGATGACGATAACGATACCGATACCGACGATTTCGATGACGACGACGAGCACGATTCCGGCTCGCTCGACGATCACGAGCTCAAGATGGCCCGTCAGGCCGATGCCGAGATGGGTTCTTCCAAGAGCAAGAAGAAGCGCACCGTGCGCACGTCCCGTTCACGCTCCCGCGTGCGTGGCATCGATGCCTCCACGGTGATGCTGACCGGCGATCCGGTTCGTATGTACCTCAAGGAGATCGGCAAGGTCGATCTGCTGACCGCCTCCGAAGAGGTCGATCTGGCCATGAAGATCGAGGCCGGTCTTGAGGCCACCGAGAAGCTCGAGGCTGCTGATGCCGGTGAGCTCGAGCTCACGCGTGCCGAGATGCGTCGTCTTACGCGCATTGAGAACGTGGGCCTCGAAGCCAAGCAGGCGCTCATCAGCGCAAACCTGCGTCTGGTCGTCTCCATCGCCAAGCGCTATGTCGGTCGCGGCATGCTGTTCCTGGACCTGATCCAGGAGGGCAACCTCGGTCTGATCCGCGCCGTCGAGAAGTTCGACTACCAGAAGGGCTTTAAGTTCTCCACGTACGCCACGTGGTGGATCCGTCAGGCCATCACGCGCGCTATCGCCGACCAGGCCCGTACCATCCGTATTCCCGTGCACATGGTCGAGACCATCAACAAGCTCGTCCGCGTGCAGCGTCAGCTCCTCCAGGACCTGGGCCGCGACCCGACCCCCGAGGAGATCGGTGCCGAGATGGACATGAGCGCCGACCGCGTCCGCGAGATCCAGAAGATCTCGCAGGAGCCCGTGTCGCTCGAGACCCCCATCGGCGAGGAAGAGGATTCCCAACTGGGCGACTTTATCGAGGACTCCCAGGCTATCGTTCCGCCCGATGCGGCCAGCTTCTCCATGCTGCAGGAGCAGCTCACCCAGGTGCTCGACTCGCTTGCCGATCGTGAGCGCAAGGTTATCGAGCTGCGCTTTGGCCTTGTCGACGGACATCCCCGTACGCTCGAGGAAGTCGGCCGCGAGTTTGGCGTCACGCGCGAGCGCATCCGCCAGATCGAGTCCAAGACCCTGGCCAAGCTCCGCCACCCGAGCCGCTCGAGCAAGCTCAAGGACTATATCGAAAGCTAGTCAAGCAAGAGGCGCCCTCAAGCACATCCGCTTGGGGGCGCTTTCACGTAGTCATTGGGGTCGTTCTTGAATGACTACTCGTTTAAGAACGTCCCCAATGATTAGGGGTTGATTTTCAATCTCAACGCAACAGCCTGAACGGACCCCGCGTTTCCGCAGCT
>CABUNJ010000027.1 GCA_902492935.1 uncultured Collinsella sp.
GCCGGCGAACAGGCCCGCGGCGCGGCTGGCGGCGAGGCCGGGCAGGTGGGCGACCCCGAGCCCCGCGGCGCGGGCCCGCCTCACGGCGAGGGACCCTATGTTGCGGAACTGGTCGACGACGACGAGCGTGCCGGCGGGCGCGGAGGCGAACAGCGCGTCGAGCTCGGCCTCCCTGTTGCGGACGGGGGCGCTGGCCAGCACCTCCCCGTCGCGGTCGATCAGGCGGGCCCAGTGCGATGACTTGCCGACGTCCAGGCCGAGCACGGCCGCGGGTCTGGTGGATGGCGCTTTCACGGTGGTATCCTTCCGGTAGTCGTTCGACCGGATGGCCTCCCCCTCGGCACTCACATTACCAGCCGCGGCGCCTGCCCGGCACTTTCCTATCAGCCGTCGGGGGCGGCGCGCCCCGCGCCGGCAGCACCCAACGGGCCCTCTCGGGGGCAGGGACGTTCGGCCGTGCGCGGGCGCCCGGTCGGCGGCCCGTTCTGGGCGCGCCTCAATCGTAGCCCGAGACGGTCCCGGGCTGACAATTTCGACTGTAATGGACGTTCTTGTTTGACTAGTCGTTTAAGAACGTCCCCAACGACTACCTCGTGGCGGTCTTCTAGTAGAAAAACCAAGTGAGTAGGCTTTTTTCAGGAAGCCAAGCACGCCCCAAAACATCACTGCCCTGACCTGCGGTTTTATTGAGCATTTGTCGCGATGTGCTCGGCAGGTTCAAAAAAGTCTACTCACTTGTATCTGAGACGCACCAGGTAGGCAAAAACCGCCGCGAAAGGGCCCCTGGTCCCTTCGCGGCGGTCATACGCCTCTGATTTTGCGACGATTTTGCCCGCTTGTTATTCGCTGTAGCGGGTGGCGATGGCGGCTTGCACCATGCCGGTGCTCATGAGGTAGGTCACCAGGAAGTAGCCACCATATGCTGCCAGGAAGATTGCACAGGTGAGGCCCACGGTGCCGCCGATGCTCATATTTCCGAATATGCTCACGATCTCGATGATCACCTTAAGTGCCACAAAGGAGTGCGCCAAGCCCACTGCCAGCGGGAACAGGAAGAATACCGCTTGCTGCGCCATCACCGAATGGCGAATCTGGCGGTCGTCGCAGCCGATCTGTGCCAGCACACGATAGCTGCGGCTGCCGTCGGCCACGTTGGAGAGTTGCTGGATCGACAGAATCGCCGCGCATGCAACGACCAATACAAAGCCGATGTAGATAGCTAGGTAGCTAATAAGACCGTTCATTTGCGCTGCTTGCGCGTACATCTCGGAGCGTGTGATGAAGGTTCCCCACGACCCCGGCTCCTTGCCGTCAACGAGCAGATTGTCGAGCACAGTGTATTTAATGCTCTCGTCTGCCTCGGTCGTATCCATCCCCTGTTTGTAGTTAACGAGCAGGCTACTGGAATACGGCTGCAGATTAAGTTGGGACAACAGCTCGTCGGCAACGACGACGGTACCCCCATTACTGCCCATCGCCGAGTTGGCGATGGCCGCCGTATCTTCGTCCGACTTATCGGTTGCGGGCTTGAGCGTATGCCCGCCCAAGGTAAGGGCATGGCCGCCAGCCATATACTTGGTGTACAGGTCGACCAGCTCGCCGCCCATATCACATGTGAGCAGATACTGGTCGTGACCGATGTGCACCGGCTCCTCGCCCATCATCTGACGCAGTTTGTTGTACTGGCTCGCCGGCGTCACAAACAAACCCATCGTATCGGCATTGCTACCCCCGAACGCCTTGGGAAGCTTTTCGCCCATGATCTTGCACATCTCACTTGGGGTCACCGAAGGATTCGAGCCGCCAAATGGGTAACTCAGATACGAATCGATCTGCACATGCTCGCCGGCAACATCGGCGATATTGACCTTCTTGCCGGTCTCGTCGTTGTTGTCCGCCGACTTGCCCTTACGATCGCCGTGCCATGGATCGCCGTGCCATGCGGAGTACAAATCGACCGTACTATCGGCCAGCACCATGCGATCGGCTTCAGACGGATTGATGTACTCTTTGTAGTAGTCGAGCGTATCGGGCGTGTAATAGACATACGTCTGTGACACGTCAACAGGGTTATAGCGCTCCAGGTTTTCGTTCATCACATTGGCAATCGACATACCGCACGTCACCGAGGTGATGGCCAAAAACAGGAGCATCGCGATGACGCCCATCGAAAAGCACACCGTGTTGACCTTGGCCGCAAGCTGGCGCACGGTAAACATGTTGAGGCCGCGCCAATACACGCCGCGCAGGCTCTGCAGCAGCTTGATGAGCATGCCCGAGAGTCCCCAGAACAGGGCAAAGGTGCCCACGGTAACCATAGCGGTCGTAATACCAAACTGGTTCATGGCCTCTTGCAGCTTGCTATCCGTCGCGGTTAGCGGGAACCCATCACGTAGCAGACGGTAATAGGCCACGCCCACAAGCACCGCACCCACGGCAAAGATGGCAATCGCGATCCAGGGATTGCGTGTCTTGATGCTCTCGTTGCGACGCTCGGCACCCATAAGCTCGATGAGTTTGGTACGACGCACGGCGCGGAGGTTCAGCAGTAGCGTGAGCACAAACATTACGAGCATGCAGGCAAGGGTCAGATTGAACGCATGCATCGAGAAAAAGAAGTGGAAATTGGCGATCTGTGTCTTAAAGAGCGAGGCCGTAAAGAACGTCATGAGCTGGGAGAGTCCCACACCCAGCACAATGCCGGCGACAAAGGCCACCACCGAGACAATCACCGTCTCGAGCGCCATGATCGTGGCGACGCGCCCGCGCCCCATGCCGAGCACCTGGTACAGGCCAAACTCCTTTTTGCGGCGTTTCATGATGAAGTTATTGGCATACACCATCAAAAAGGCCATGACACCGGCCAAAAAGTACGTCAGGTCGCCGAGCATGCTGCCCATAACCTGCGCCAAGCCCTCTTCATCGATTCCGGCGATGTCGACCTGCATTGAGATGGTGTTAAAGGCATAGAAGACCGTGACGCCCAGGGTGAGCGTCAAAAGGTAGACAAGGTAGTCGCGACCGGCGCGGCGGACGTTGCCCCAAGCGAGTTTACAGAGCATCGGAGCCCTCACCGCCCATCATGGCAACGACCTCCATAATGCGGTCGAAGAACTCGCGACGGTCGGTGTCGCCGCGGCGCAGCTCGGTGAAGATCTTGCCGTCGCGGATAAACAGCACGCGGCTCGTGTAGCTGGCGGCAAAGCTGTCATGCGTGACCATGAGCACGGTGGCGCGCAGGCGGCGATTGAGGGCCTCCAGGCTCTCGAGCAGCAGGCGGGCACTCTTGGAATCGAGGGCGCCGGTGGGCTCGTCGGCCATGATCATGGTGGGGTCGGTGACGAGCGCGCGAGCTGCGGCAACGCGCTGCTGCTGGCCGCCGGACATCTGGTAGGGATACTTGTCGAGCACCTGACTGATGGACAGGCGCGCTGCCACATCCTGCACGCGGGTCGAGATCTCTGCCGAGTTTGTGCGGGCGATGGTGAGCGGCAGGGCGATGTTCTCGCGTGCCGTGAGCGTATCGAGCAGGTTGGAGTCCTGGAATATAAAGCCCAGCTCCTCGCGGCGGAACTGCGAAAGCTTAGCCTGCTTCATGCGTGTTACGTCCTGCCCGTTGATGCGGATCGTGCCACTTGTGGCGCTATCGATGGTCGACACGCAGTTGAGCAACGTCGACTTGCCCGAGCCCGAAGCGCCCATGATGCCGACGAATTCGCCACGGTTGACGGTAAAGCTGACGTCGTTGAGCGCACGGGTCACGTTGCCCAGCGCTCCATATACCTTTTCGAGATGCGCGACCTCCAGTACCGGGGTCGCCATGTGCGTGGTTTGCATACCGAGTCCTTTCTTGCGATTAGTCTACGGCATCTATAGTCGCAAGAAGACGAGTCGGCTACCATCGATATGGCTTACGCTTGCCTTACCGTTGTGTAAGGTACGCGTAGCTACCCTGCCACGTGTTGATGTTGAGAGAGGACTCCTGTTGAAGACTGTTCATGTTGCCGCTGGGATCATTCGCAAGGAAGGATCTGACGAGCTGCTTGCCGTGCAGCGCGGCTACGGCGACATGCAGGGACTTTGGGAGTTTCCCGGCGGCAAGCTCATGCGCGGCGAGTCGCCCGAGGACGCCGTACGCCGCGAGCTTATGGAAGAGTTGCAGGTCAAAGTCACCAATCTGCGCGATTTCTATACCGTTGAGTACGACTACCCCGATTTTCATCTCTCCATGGAGTGCTACTACTGCTCGCTGGCTAAAGAGTCTGGCGAGCCCCAGAAGCACGACCGCCAGCTCGATATCCGCTGGATTCCGCGCACCTCGCTTGCCACCGTTGAGTGGATGCCCGCCGACAGGGGACTCATTGATGCCCTAATTGAGTTGAAGGAAGACCGGCTTGAGGCCAACGGCGCTGCCAACGACGCCGAGGCCACAACGACCGACGAGCCCGCTTCCAAGCCCAAGCGCGCACCTAAGCGCCGCAGCAAAAAGCGTCCCAAGCCCGGCCTGCTGGACGGCATCGATACCTCGGACCTCTCCGCTGACGAGCGCGAACTGGTCCGCCGTCGCGCCGCTATAAAAAAGTCCATGAAGGGCAACAAGCGCGCCAACACCAAGCCCGAGCTGCTCGTTCGCCAGCGCCTGCGCGCCGCGGGCCTTACGGGCTATCGCTTGGAATGGAAGGTTCCCGGCAAGCCCGACATCGCCTTCCCCGGCCGCAAGATTGCCATCTTTGTCAACGGTTGCTTTTGGCACCGCTGCCCCAAATGCAACCCAAGTCAGCCCAAGCGCAATGTTGAGTTTTGGGAGGCAAAGTTCCGTCGCAACGTCGAGCGCGACCGCGCTGCCGTGGCAGCACTCACTCAAATGGGCTGGACACCCATAACCATCTGGGAATGCGAACTCAAAAAAGACCGCATCGACGCCACCATGGAAAAGGTCATAGAGCAGGTGCGGGCTGCAGAGCCGCGGCGCTAGGAACGAGCCGTCCACACGCCCCACACAGACGAGCCACATCCGCGCCACAAACCTTAGAAAGCCCTTAAGCCCAAAACCTTTCAAGAGTGTTACTCGATACCTCTGACCTGCAGTTTCATCGTAACACCAAACCAGGTTAAGCCTTTCTTTAGCGCTTCTTTGCAGCAGCCGCGGCATAATACTGCCAACGCACGGGACCTAGCAGCACACCCCGCGCGCAACCTTTTGGTGGACATCGAGGAGGCCGCATAAGCATGCATTCTTCCAATGACGCAGCACAGCAGCCATCCCTAAATCATGCAAACCTTTTCTCCTTCCCCCCGACACAGAGAAACGGCCTCCTCGACTCCCACACCACAAAAACCAAGCGCTCAGCCGATCAGAGCCTCAACTTACGAGCATCCTTCGAAAAGCTCCAAGCATCCCTAGACAAGGCGTTCCCCGAACAGGCAAGAGCAATCTAAGCCCATCGCGCTTTATACTGATGCCATGCGAAACATGGATCACATAGAATTGCACCGCGGAGGACGCGAGGAAGCGTTTCCCGAGACCGCCGAAGACTGGCCCTATATTGCCGAACGCGCAGAATTCGCTCGCTATCCGGGCAATTCCGTCCCCTGGCACTGGCATTCCGAAGTCGAGCTTTTCTACATGGAGCAGGGAGCGATTGACTATCGAACGCGCGCGGCTCATGAACACGTGCGCTTTGAGGAAGGGTCCGCCGGCTTTATCAACGGCGGCGTTTTGCACAGCACGCTGCAATCACCCAATTCGGCACCGGCCATTCAAATGTTGCATATCTTTCAGCCGTCGATGCTCGGCGATCCCGCGGGACGCCTTCAAAAGCGCTATATCAATCCTTTGCTGCAATGTCGAGGCGTCGATGTGCTCAAATGGTCGCCCACCAACCCCGACGATATGCCCTTTATCGATTTGCTAAAGAGTTCCTTTAACCACGACCTTCAACGGCCGCAGAACGAGATGGCGCTTCGGAATAGCTTGTCAGAGCTCTGGATTCAGATTTACGCCAAGGCCGAACCGCTCTTTTCCTCCGACAACGCCTCTTGGATGACCAGCCGCGACGTACAGTTCAAGGCAATCCTGGACTTTATCCGCGCAAACTATGCAGCCGCTGTAGATGTGCCCCAGATAGCATCTGCAGCCGGCGTAAGCGAAAGAGAGTGTTACCGCATTATCGAAGCTTGCGCAGGAACGACCCCGGCGGCATATCTGCGCGCATACCGCGTAAACCGTGCTTGCGAACTTTTGGCACACACCACGCGAACGGTCCAGACAGTCGCGCGCCAATGCGGCTTTGCGACAGCAAGCCATCTTGGCCAGGTATTTAAAGAACAAATGGGGTGCACTCCTTCGAGCTATCGAGCAGCGAGGCAGAATCTCGATAGCACCAGGCAGAAATCCCGCTAGCCTTTCTTCTGTCACCGCATCAAACTTGCAGGCAAACAATAGAGAGGAGCAACCATATGAAGCACTTTGACCATATCGTATTTGACGTTGATGGGACATTGGCAGATACAGAAGAAAGCGTTCTATCATCGCTTGTCCAGATTGTCCAAGAAGAGACCGGCAAAACGCTCCCCCGACACGAGCTTGAATTTGCCCTCGGCATACCCGGCAAGGATGCCCTTGAGAAACTTGGAATCTACTCGCAGGCAACGTTGAATCGCTGGTGCCAAGTTGCCGCCAGCTTTAAAAGCACCATCAGCGTGTTTCCAGGCTTGCTTGAAGTCATCGCAACACTCGCCAACAACGGCTGCAAATTTGGCATCGTCTCCTCACGTGCGCGCGACGAATACACAGACGAAATTGCACCCCTTGGCTTCGATAAGTATTTTGAGCACATCATCCTTGTCGAAGACACAACCGAACATAAACCCGCACCCGCTCCCATGCTCGAATATCTCCGGCGTACGGGCGCGAATCCTGGCAACGTCGTCTACGTTGGAGACACCGTCTACGACGAACAATGCGCAACTTCAGCAGGGGTCAGTTTTGCCAGAGCAGCATGGGGATCACACCAAGATATCCCAAATGCCACCTACAACCTCAAAACCCCCAACGACCTGTTAACCCTAACAACCAAGTAACCCTCCCATCCTAAATTCGCAGTCCTAACGCCACAAGGGCGACGACCTCGAGAAGGTCAACTTGGGAGGGACGAGGGCTTAGTTCCCCAATCTTTCCGCAGGGGGCAAAAAGCAACGTCTTATTTTTCCGACACTAACGCCACAAGGGCGATTGAGCAGGACGGTTTGGGCGGGTCCCGTACTTAGTTTCCAAAATCATTCCGCAGCGCGAAGGCCCCCGTTGTCAACGCTTCGAAGAAGCGAGACAACGGGGGCCTTCATGCGCGAGGACGTTTTGGAAACTAAGTACGGGACCCGCCCAAACCGTCCGGTGGGATCAGAGTACCCTTGCTGTTACTCTGCTTTGCCCACAGAGTTGAGGTTGGTCATGCGGATCTTAACCAGCTCGGTGATCTCACGCATACCCTCCTTGGCCGGCTTCTTGGGATCGAAGCAGGCAGGGTTCTCGGCCATGTAGGCCATGAAGCCCTTGGTGTAGGCCTGACGCAGCTCGGTGGCGTAGTTAACCTTGCAGATGCCGTTCTTCACAGCCTCGGCAACCTGCTCATCGGGCACACCGGAGGTGCCGTGCAGAACCAGCGGCACGTCGACGGCGTCGCGGATGGCCTTGACCACGGACTGCTCGATGTGCGGATCGCTCGTGTACACACCGTGGCTGGTGCCAACGCCAATAGCGAGAGAGGTGCAGCCGGTGCGCTCGACGAACTCCTTGGCCTCGGCCGGATCGGTGTAGGGGCTCTCGCCCTCAACCGCGGGACCGTCGTCCTCCTTGCCGCCAACCTTGCCGAGCTCAGCCTCGACGGGCACACCCATGGCGCGGCCAGCGTCGGCGACGGACTTGGTCAGGGCGATGTTGTCCTCGAAGGACTCGTGCGAGCCGTCGATCATGACAGAGGTGTAGCCAGTGCGGAAAGCCTGCATGCAGCGGTCATAGCCATCGCCGTGATCGAGGTGCAGGGCGACGGGCACGGAAGCGCGCTCGGCGGCAGCCTTGACCATGCCGTAGAAGTAGTCCAGGCCAGCGGTCTTGATGGTGCCCGGGGTGGTCTGCATGATGACGGGGGACTTGGTCTCCTCGGCAGCGGCCAGAACGGCCATAACAAACTCGAGGTTCTCGACGTTGAACGCGCCGACGGCGTAGTGGCCGGCCTGAGCGTCCTTGAGCATCTTTTCGGTGGTAACAAGTGCCATGAGCGTTTGCTCCTCTCCCTCGCCCGCATCTGGACATCGGGCGTAGTTGTTCACAAGGCGTTTTACCTTGCGTTTTACTGCGCTCATTGTATGAAATTCAGCGGCTTTGCACGTGCGAGATATTGAGCCCATGCAGGTCAATACAGCCGTTTTTGAAAAGCAAACGGAAGGAATTGGAGCCAAGCGGGCGTGTTCGATATTGAATTTTGGGCGTTCAGCGTCTTTCTTTTATAGAAAAGATAAGTAATCGAAAGGTGTTTTCTTATCCAAAAAGAAAATGAACGAAAATAGAGTCAACACAATTCCTGCAAATTTGGCCGAGAATGGAGCAGCTATGGCCCATGCAACAACCCGAGCCTTCGCCGATGAGCGTCGTGCCGCCATCATGGAAATGCTCGAGCATAATGCCTCGGTGCAGGTAGCAGAAATCGCCCAGACCTTTGGCGTGTCCTCCGTCACCGCCCGCGCCGACCTTGACGCGCTCGCCGAAGCAGGCAAGCTGCGCCGCACACATGGTGGTGCCGTATCGCTCCACAAACGCCTAACCGTTTCCACGCAGGATCGCCGCATCAATGTCAACGTCGCCGCCAAGCAGGCCATCGCGCAAAGCGCCATCGAGCTCGTCAATGACGGCGACACGCTGCTCGTCGACTCGGGCACCACGGCGCTCGAGTTCGTCCGGCTCCTCGATCAGCGCGACGGTATCACCGTCATCACGGCCGACATTACCATTGCCGATTACATCGACGAGAGCATGCCCTCAGTCGATGTCGTCATGCTGGGCGGGGCGCTGCGCAAAGGCCATCGTTATTTGTACGGACCGCTCACTATGCAGGCGCTCCAAATGGTCCATGCCGATTTGGCCGTCATGTGCCCCGGCGCCTTTGTCCCCAGCTGCGGCTTTACGACCGACTTTCCGCAGATGGCCGAGACCAAAACGGCTATGATCGCCGCGGCCCATCAAAGCGTCGCCCTCATGGACGCCAGTAAGGTCAACGGACGCGGCATGTACCGCTTTGCCGAGCTGACCGATGTCGACGCCATCGTGATGGACCGTGACCCCGATCATGCCGTCGCCACCTCAATCGCCGAGGCCGCCGACAGCGCACGTCCAGCCCTCATCATCGCCGGCGCTTAAACAAAAACCACCACAAAGGGGACAGGCACCTTTGTGGTGGTTGTGATGGTTGAGCGTCAAAAGTGAACGTGTCGCTACTTGGACAGCTCGTCGGCGAGGGCCTCGATCTGAGCGCGCGAGGCTTCGTTGAGCGAGCCCAGCACAGTCACCTTGTTCTGCGTCAGGGTGATGTCCTTCATGCCCTCGAGCTCCTTGGTCATAACCTTGGCAGCCGCGGGTGCCCAAGAACCGGCCTCGACGAGCGCCACCGTACGGTTCTGGTAGGCGTGCTCGGCGAGCGCATGGATGAAGGTGCTCATGCACGGGAAGATCTCGCCCTGATAGGTGATGGAGGCGAGCACCAGACGGTCGTAGCGGAACGCATCCTCAACGGCCTCGGCCATGTCGTCACGAGCCAGGTCAAAGACGGAAACCTTCTGTCCGCGAGCCTCAAGCGCAGATGCGAGCTCCTCGACGGCAGCCTTCAGATGCCCGTACACGCTCGCATAGGCAATCGTGATACCCTCGTCCTCGGGCTGATAGCTCGACCAGGTGTTATAGGTGTCGAGGTAGTAGCCCAGGTTCTCGGTCAGCACGGGGCCGTGGAGCGGGCAGATAATCTGGATGTCCAGGTCGGCGGCCTTCTTGAGGACGGCCTGTACAAACTTGCCGAACTTACCGACGATGCCAAAGTAGTAACGGCGAGCCTCGCAAGCCCAGCCTTCCGGATCCTCGATGTCGTTGGCGCCAAACTTGCCAAAGCCGTCGGCACTAAAGAGCACCTTGTCGGTGGACTCGTAGGAGAAGATCACCTCGGGCCAGTGAACGTTGGGGGCGCCGATAAAGGTCAGGCTGTGGCCGCCCAGGTCGAGCACGTCGCCCTCTTTGACGACCATCTTGCGCTCGGGGTAGTCGGTGCCAAAGTAGTTGACCATCATGCGGAAGGCGCCCATGCTGGCCACAATCTGTGCCTGGGGATAGCGCTCCATAAAGGCGGCGATGCCAGCAGAGTGATCGGGCTCCATGTGATGGATAACCAGGTAGTCGGGCGTACGTCCATCGAGCGCGGCCTCGAGGTTGCCGAGCCACTCGTCGACAAAACCACCGTCGACCGAATCGGCGACGGCGATCTTGTCGCCCAAGATAACGTAGCTGTTGTATGCCATACCGTTCTCGGACACGTCGTACTGGCCCTCGAACAGGTCAATGTCGTGATCGTCAACGCCGATGTAGCGGATATCCTTGGTGATCTCCATCAGGCAAAGCCTCCTAGATAGACAAAAGAACCCGTCTATCATAGCACTCGGCAGCATTCCAACTGTTATCTGCCGGCATCCATACCGATTGTTATTGAAATACGATAAATCGCCGTTTACCTGCGCAAACTATGAGCGTGGCATCGCCGTGCTATGTCGAATGATGAGCTGGCCGGGGATACGAATAGCAACGGTTTTACCCGCCGTACCCGCCTCGGGAACCGCATGCTCAAACACCTCGCGCCCACGTTGATGCAAGTCGAATCGAACGGTCGTAAGCTCGTTATGCGCGACAAAATCATCGAGTGAATCGTCGACGCCCACCACGCTTACGTCCTCGGGCACGCGCAGGCCGCTATCACGCAGCGCGGCAATCGCGCCATTTGCCATCTGATCGTTTGCCGCATAAATCGCCGTCATGGTGCGATCGTGCTCGGCCAGGTACCTGCCGGCCTCGTAGCCGCTGTTGGCAGACCAGTCGCCCTCGAGCGGCTCTGCCGGCTCGATGTGTTTACGCTCGAGTGCATCCTGCCAACCGGCGCGACGAAATTGCTCGTCGACCGAGAACGACGGGCCGCCAATATAGCGAATCTGCTCGTGCCCCAGCTCAAACAAGTGATCCATAAGCAAGAGCGAGCAGCCGTAATGATCGGAGTCGACCGTGGTCACGCGCGGGTGCGCGTACATGGTAACGATGACCGTGCCAATGCCCGGCAGTGGATCAAACGTCTCAAAATCGGGCGCCATGCGGCTCATGCCGATGATGATGCCGTCCACCGGCAATGCGGCCATACGACGCGTGGCCTCGGCAAGCGAAAACTCTTCGGTCTTGGACATCTCGACCAGCGTGATGGCGCAATTATGCTCGCGAGCAGCGCTGGCGATGCCGTCGATCATTGAGAGGTTGCCAAACTTGGTGACATCGTTGATGCATAGGCCGACCGAATGGTAACGGCCGTCGCGCAGCGAGCGACCGGCATAACTCGGACGAAAGCCGAGCTCTTGCATGGCGGCCTGCACGCGCTGGCGCGTCTGCTCGTTAACGTTGGGCAAGCCGTTGGCGACGCGCGAAACCGTCTGCTGCGAAACGCCAGCAGCGCGGGCGACGTCGGCCATGGAGACCGGACGCGAACTGGTATCGTTGGACGGGCGCCTTGCCACAGGATCACCTTCACCCTTGCGAGATTTGAATAGCGTGAATGCCGGCCCGGGCAGAAATACATCCCGCGCCGAGGCCCGCTATCGTCGGACGCATGTTAACGTACTCTACTTTTTCTATCTGCATCTCTTCTGCTTTATAAGTCCATACGACAGTACCGTTCACGGCTGTATTTCTACCGATTACCAGATTCTCAAAAAGTGACAAGCGATGTGTTATGAGTACGTTAACATAGCCCATAACGTGCGGTATCGCAAACACTTGGTTCATGCCGCTTCAAGTTGTTAACGTACTCATAACGACGCAAAACTCACCCGTGCGCGCCAAGGAAAGGACTCCCATGACCACCCCCGACGAAAAGACATTCGCCACGCTCACTAAGCTGTTTGAGGAGGAGTTTGGCCCCATCGGCGACCGCCAGGTGCTCTACGTGCACGCGCCCGGCCGTTCCGAGATCAGCGGCAACCACACCGACCACGAGGGTGGCCACGTTATCGCCGGCTCGCTCGATGTCGCCGTCGACGGCATCGCCGTGGCAACCGACTCCAACAAGGTTCGCGTCGCCGACGAGGGCTATCCTACGTTTGAGATCACGCTCGACACGCTGGATATTCAAGAGTCCGAGAAGGGCACGTCCGCGAGCCTCGTCCGCGGCATGGCCCACGAGATCGCAGCGCTTGGTGTTGAGCCCAAGGGCTTCGACTTTGCCTTCACCTGCTCCGTTCCCTCGGGCGGCGGCCTTTCCAGCTCCGCTGCCGTCGAGGCCGCGTACGGTCGTGCCATGGAGACGCTCTGGGGCGCGCCCGCCATTGAGCCCGTCACGCTCGCTCAGATGAGCCAGCGCACCGAGAACAACTATTACGGCAAGCCCTGCGGTCTGATGGACCAGGCCGCCGTTTGCTTGGGCGGACTCGCCTACATGGACTTTGAGGATCAAGCCCAGCCCAAGACCCAGAAGCTCGAGCTCAACTTTGAGGATCACGGTTATGCGCTTGTGCTCGTTAAAGTGGGCGCCGACCACGTGGCCGCCACCGACGACTACGCCGCCGTTCCGCGCGAGATGCAGGACGTTGCCGCCGAGTTTGGCAAGGCACGCCTGTGCGAGGTAAACGTTGCCGACTTTGACGCCAAGCTCCCCGAGCTGCGTGCCAAGCTGGGCGACCGCGCGTGCCTGCGCGCCGTTCACTACTGGTACGAGAACGGCCTGGTCGACAAGCGCTGGGCAGCTCTGAACGCCGGCGACATCGACCAGTTCCTGGTCCTGACGCGCGAGTCCGGCGCCAGCTCTGCCATGTACCTGCAGAATGTTGTTGCCAAGCTGGGTTCCGAGCAGCCTTCCATGTATGCCCTGGCGCTGGCCGAGCACGTGCTCGACGGCCGCGGCGCCGTCCGTATCCACGGTGGCGGCTTTGGTGGCACCATCCAGGCCTTCGTGCCGCTCGACCTGGTCGACACCTTCATTGCCAAGATGAACGGCTGGCTGGGCGAGGGCTCTGCCCGTCACTACGCCATCTCTGACAAGGGGGCTTACGCGGCATGGCTGTAATGACTGACGTGCGCGAGGCTGCGCAGAACCTGATCGAGTACGCTATTCACCGATCGATGATCGGCCAGGACGATCGCATCTGGGCATACAACACCATTTTGGAGTGTATCGGCGCCACGGGCCCCGCACTCGACATGGCCTGGGCGCTGCAGACCGAGAAGATTTCGCTTCTGCACCCTGACACACTCCCCGACTTTGACCTTGAGGGCACGCTCGCCGTACTTTCCGAGGCCGCCGTTGCCAACGGCGCTGCCGAGGACACGGCGTCGGGCCGCGACCGCATCGCTATGCGCATCATGGGCGTGCTCATGCCGAGGCCTTCGGTTGTAAACGAGGAGTTCAATGGGCGCATGGGCGTCAACGAGCCCCGCGCCGCGACCGACTGGTTCTACGGCCTGTGCTGTGACGCCGGTTACGTGCGTCGCGCCGCCATCGCGCGCAACATCAAATGGAGCACTTCCACCAACTGGGGTGACCTCGAGATAACCATCAACCTGTCAAAGCCCGAAAAGGACCCGCGCGATATTGCCGCGGCCGGCGCCGCAAAGAACACGGGCGAGAAGTATCCCGCCTGTCAGCTCTGCATCGAAAACGAGGGGTATCCCGGACGCTCCGCCGCAGCCGACGGCGGCGCTCATCCCGCCCGTCAGAACCTACGCGTTATTCCCATTCAGCTTGATGGCGAGCGCTGGGGTTTCCAGTACAGCCCGTATGCGTATTTTAACGAGCACTGCATTGCCATGAGCTCCGAGCATCGCCCGATGCACGTGGACCGCAAGGGTCTGACCTGCCTGCTCGACTTTGTCGACCTGTTCCCGCACTACTTTATTGGCTCCAACGCCGACCTGCCCATCGTGGGCGGCTCGATTCTTTCGCACGACCACTTCCAGGGCGGCGCGCACGAGTTCCCCATGATGCATGCCGCCGAGGTCTCGCAGTTTAGCGTGCCGGGCTTTGACCAGGTCAGCGGTACCGTGCTGCAGTGGCCGCTCTCGGTGCTGCGCCTGCGCTCGCATGACCGCGCTCAGCTGCTCGACGCTGCCGAGAAGATTATCCTCGCCTGGCGCGAGTGGACCGATGAATCGGTTGGCGTCATCGCGCACACAGCCGACGGCGTGGCGCACAACACCGTGACGCCCGTCATCCGCCGCGTCGACTCCCGCGGCAATGCCGGCGGCGAGATCTACGAGGCCTACCTGGCGCTTCGCTGCAACATCACGACCGACGAGCACCCGCTGGGCGTTTTCCACCCACATGCCGAGTACCACCACATTAAGAAGGAGAACATCGGCCTGATCGAGGTCATGGGCCTGGCGATTCTGCCGCCGCGCCTGGTTCCCGAGCTTGGCGCCGTCCGCGAGCATCTGCTGGCAGCCAAGGTCGATGCCAGCTACGACCTTGCCGACGCGCTCGAGGGCGATGACCTTTGTCGCAGCCACGCCGCATGGGCCGAGGACGTCTTTGCCCGCCGCGCCGACGAGCTTACGGCGGATAACGCCATCGATATCCTGCACGAGGAGGTCGGCGTGGTGTTTGGCCACGTGCTCGACAACGCCGGCGTCTTTAAATGGGACGAGGCAGGACGCGCCGCCCAGCAGCGCTTTATCGACTCACTGTAATGATCCCTTGGGGACGGAGTAAAACGGATCATTTCGTCTTCAAGGCAACGGCGCCCGCCGGCAACATCGCCGACGGGCGCCGTTTTCTGATGCAAGGGTAGCTAATTTGCACCAAAACAAGGAGTGTTCCAAACTGCCGGCAGAGAAGGAACGCCCCAGGTGCCGACCTAAACCCCCACACTATTCGATGGAAAAACGTGGTTGCCTCCCACATTATTCGATGGAAAAACGTGGTTTACTCCCACATTTTTCGATGGAAAGACCAAGACGGTCTTATACTAACCATGATCGTTAGGAGGCAGTATGCAGCGACAGCTAATGGACGAACTCATCGCTTGGAAATCTAGGGCAAACCGCAAGCCCCTCCTGCTTAAGGGGGCCCGCCAGACGGGAAAAACCTGGCTTCTCAACGAATTCGCAGGCCAGCAGTATCAAAACGTCATCCGTTTTGACTTTATGCTCGAACCGGGCGCACGTTCGCTGTTCGACGGAAGCCTTGACCCCAAACGCATCATCTCCCAGATAGAGCTCCTGCGCGGCCAGACCATAACGCCGACAGACACGCTCATCATCTTCGACGAAATCCAAGAGGCACCGCGTGGCATCACCTCGCTCAAATACTTCAACGAGCTGGCGCCGGAATACCATATCGTGGCAGCCGGCTCCTATATGGGGCTCGCGCTCCGACGCGAAAACGAGTCGTTCCCCGTCGGCAAGATCGACCAGCTCACCATGCGCCCCATGGGGTTTGTCGAGTTCGTTCGTGCCGTCGATGGCGATCCGCTCGCAGATGCCATCCTTGCCGCAGACATGGACCTGCTGGCAAACGTTTCCGAAAAGCTCGAGCGCCTGCTCAAGGAATACCTCGTTGTCGGTGGCATGCCAGAAGTTGTCTCCGCTTTCGCCGCCTCCCACGATTTCATCGAGGCCCGCAGGCTTCAGCAGCAAATCATCGAAGCTTATGAATCCGATTTTGGCAAGCATGCGCCAGCCCGCATCGTCGAGCGCATGAGGCTGGTTTGGAAATCCCTTCCCGGCCAGCTCGCAAAGGAAAACAAGAAGTTCGTCTACGGCGCGCTTCGTCCCGGGGCGCGCGCACGCGATTTTGAGGAAAGCCTCCAGTGGCTCATGGACTATGGAATCGTTCATAAGGTACCACGTGTTTCCGCCCTAAGAGCACCGCTCACAAGCTACGAGGATCTCTCGGGCTTCAAGCTGTTCTGCATCGACACCGGCATCCTCGGAGCACTCTCTGGCCTCTCGCCGGCCATTGTTCTGAACGGGCCCGCTGTTTTTACGGAGTTCAAAGGCTCGCTGACCGAGCAATACGTCGCACAGGAGCTTTTGCTCCAAGGCAAAACTCCCGCGTATTGGTCATCTTCCTCCGGCAATGCAGAGACTGACTTTGCCATCGACCATGCGGGGACCGTGCTTCCGCTCGAGGTCAAGGCGGCAGAGAATCTCAAAGCAAAGAGTCTGAGGATTGCCTGCGAAAAGTTCAAGCTCGAGCGCTGCGTGAGAACATCGTTAGCGGCATATAGAGACGAGGGCACGCTCGTCAACATTCCGCTCTGGGAGATTGGGCAAATCGACAAGCTGGCATAGGCGCTGTGGAGGGGTGCCCCGTAAGGAGTGTCCCAAACTGCCGGCAGAAAAGAAACGTCCCCATCTGCCGCATTCCCGAAGCAAGGCAACACCGATGTTTTGGCAACGGTAGCGAGCGGGCCGCATTTGAGACAAGGTGACGTGAAACGAAAGGGCGCTGACCTTCTGGTCGCGCCCTTGAAGTTGAACGTCAGATTGTCCAAATACGGCCCGCGCAGCGTCGGCCGGTTACGGCGTTTGGTAAAACCGCGTAACTCTAAAGCTCCGTTACTTCAACGCTGTTGTAGACCTCGTCCCAGCGATCCATGACCAGGTGGCCGGTCTTGGGATCCATGGCGTTGAGCTTGCCGCAGGTATTGGCGGTCTTGAGCACCGTGACGTCGTCGGCACCAGCCGCAATGGCATGCGCAAAGCCGGCGATGGTCGAGTCACCGGAACCCGTTGCGTTCACAGCCGCAATCGCGGGCGTCTTGGCGCGGAACGCGCGGCC
The DNA here is from genome assembly GCA_902492935.1 of uncultured Collinsella sp. Lineage (GTDB taxonomy): Bacteria > Actinomycetota > Coriobacteriia > Coriobacteriales > Coriobacteriaceae > Collinsella. Next base: position 17,067 of record CABUNJ010000027.1, read on the forward strand.
CTCATGGAAGCCCACCGAACCGGCAGCGCCCATCGAAACGACGACCCAGGGAATACCGGCAAAGCGGTCATCGGCGGCAAGCGCCTCGCGCAGGGCATCGACATCATCGGTCGTAAAGGACGTACCCAGCAGGCCGTTAATCTCGGTCAGGTTGGGCTTTACGAGCTCAGGCTTAGCGTCAGACTCCAGCGCGGCCTCCAGCGATGCACCCGAAGTGTCGAGCAGCACCTTGGCGCCCGCCTCCTCGGCGATCTTGACGAGCTCGGCATAGTAGCCGGCATCGACACCACGCGGCAGCGAGCCCGAAAGCGTCACGACGTCCGCCTTCGCTGCGAGCTCGGCGAACTTGGCCGTAAAGGCCTCGAGCTCGGCCGGGGCGATCTGCGGGCCGCTCTCCAGCAGCTCGGTCTGATTACCCTCGTGCAGGATATTCAGGCAGATGCGCGTCTCACCAGCAATAGGCACAAAGTCGTTCTTGACGCCGTCGGCATCCATAAGCTCGGCCATATAGGCACCCATGTGGCCGCCGAGCAGGCCGGTCGCGAGCACGTCGTCACCCAGCTGCAGCAGCACGCGACTCACGTTGAGGCCCTTGCCGCCAGCGGTCTTTTCGGGTGTCACACGGTTAACATCGTCGATGATCAGCTTGTCGAGCTGATAGCGCGTATCAATCGACGGGTTCATGGTAACGGTCAGAATCATGTTGAACTCCTGTTTAGAAAACCGGCCCGCGCCCCCTCACAGAAACGCGAGCCGTCAATTGAAAAGCTGCAAATAGCCGAGTACAGCCAAGAGCGAAGCACTCAAGCCAAGCAAGCAAACGTGTTATCGGAGCAGCTCGCCGTACCAGAACGCTTCGCAACAACAGCGGTAACCCCACAGGTACTCCCAACGTCAGCGAGCGGCGATCAGGTGCCCCAGGTCGCCGCGAAAGAGGAGCGACGCGTACTTCATGTACGCGAGCGACGGTTTGAGCGGCGAGATGGGGTGCCTGAGCGCCGCGCAGCGTCGACCCGTTACGCGGTTTGGTAAAACCGCGTAACCTCCTTAGTCGTGATACTCGCCGCGGTCCCACTTCTCCAGGAACTCGTCAAAGAAGTGCGGGTCGGCCTGAGCCTCGGCGTCGGCCTTGTTGCAGGCATCAATCTTGGCGATCAGAGCATCGTGCTCGGGAGTCTTCTCGTAGGGCTCCTCCAGGAAGGCAAGCATGATATCGGCCATCAGGAACTCGCCGGTGATCTTGCCGCCAAAGCCCACGATGTTGGCGTTGAGCTCGCGACGGGCATACAGGGCAGAGGTCATGTCGCGAACCAGGGCGCAGCGGGCGCCGGGGACCTTGTTGACGGCGTTGGTGATGCCGATGCCGGTGCCGCACAGGGCCACGCCAAAGTCGGCCTTGCCGCTGGCAACGGCCTCGCCCACGGCCTTACCGTAGATGGGGTAGTGCGTACGGGTGTGGCTGTAGGTGCCGCAGTCGAGCACCTTGTAGCCAGCCTGCTCCAGGCGGTCGGCCAGATAGATCTTCTCGTCCGTAACGATATGGTCGCAACCGATTGCGATGGTCTTCTTCATCAGAACGTCCTTTCGTCTGAATTCACAAGTTGAGGTAGAAGTTCGAGTTCTCGGTGGCTCTCGTTAGGCCATCTTGTTGAGCATGTCGACACGGATCTGGTGACGGCCGCCGGCGTACTGTGCACGCAGGAACTCGCGGGCGATCTTCTTGGCGACCTCGGTGCCCACAACGCCCGGGCCCATGGTGACCATGCGCGAGCCGTTGTGCTCGCGGGTCATGTAGGCGGAACGCTCGTCGGAAATGTTGGCGACGACCATGCCCTTGATCTTGACGGCGGCCATATAGGAGCCGACGCCGTACTTATCGAATGCGAAGCCCTGGGAATCCTTGTGCTCCAGCAGGTCCTTGGCAACGGCGGTCGCGGAATCGACAAAGTCCGCGGCAGGGGTCTCGGAATAGTCGACGACCTCGTGACCGTCGGCGATGAGCATCTCCTTGATGGACTCCTTCATCGACATACCGTCGGCATCGGAAGCGATTACAACCCTCATGACATCCTCCTTGAGAGATACGCAGGTGCGTAGTTCCTGTTTGGAAGTGTTGAATCGCGTTCAGGTCCGGGCATCTGAATGTGCGGTTCTTCACTGTTCATGTTTATTTGAACACATTCGAACATTAACTGCAACAACTATTTGTTTATCTTTGTTCTTTTTTGAACAAATACCGTTCACGGATGATTGCTGACCGTTTGGGTCCGGCGCGAACGCAGCGACCATGTGTTCAACAAACAAAAGGGCGGCCGAGAACGTGTCTCGGCCGCCCTTCTCACGGTTAATCTTCCAAAGATCGCTTTGCCGCCTACTCAGACTGCCCACTCTTCTTGGCATGTTTGGACGGAGCGCTCAAGAAACGACCCGTCAGATAGTTCGCGGGACCGGAGATATCGATCCCCAGCAGGGTGTGGCCCAGCCACAGAAACGCCACGAGCACCAGCAGCGGGATAACGCACGAGGTCACGATCATCACGATGACGCCTTCGATGAGGTCGGTCACCTGCTGCACGATCTCGTCGGTCATCTGCTTGGCACCGCTGGTTACCGACGTGACCAGGCTCGATGCCCCATCAGTCAACTGCTCGAGCACGTTTTTGGACTCCGTGGCCTCGGATTTTTTCTTGTTCGATTTTGAGCTGGTCTCGGCTGACTTGTCCGTGGTGTCGGCCACATCCGCAGCGTCCGCAGCCTTTTGCTCAGCTTGCTCAATACTTACGCGATACGTTTCATCGACCTTCTGCGACACCCATACGCTCGCGGGTACGAGCGCCATGCCGATCACGGCAACCACCAGCACGCGTGTCGCCACACGGCGCAGGACGGCGCTCGTACTCCAGCGCCCGTGAATGCCGAGCGACACCGCAAAGAGCACCAACGCAAACGGGATTAAGATGCCCAAGCCAACCGACCACAAAATCGTGAGCAAATATTTCTCTAGGTATAGCACGGCAAGCACGATACCAAGGTTGCCTGAAAGCTGCGCGAGCTGCTCGGCAACCGGCGTTCCCGTATCACCCGGCAGCGCCGTAATACCCGCAGATAGAGCAACGCATGAAGCCGTGAGCGCCAGTACGTTACCTTTCTTTTGATCGATGACCTCTATGGTGGAGTCCCAAGTTTTGGTATCGGCGAAATGCGGACGAGCTACAAAGCCCGACAGCAACGCCAGCACCACGAGCGCAACGATAAGGCCAATCTGCAGCTTTTTGTTTGCGCACACGACATCGGACAGGCTGGGCTGCAGCTCGGTTACCGTCGTGTGCTCGGTTATCTGGACAGGACGCCCATGAGCCATCTCGTGCGCGTCTCTTTTTTGTATTGACCCGTTATCCGGCATTTGGATACCTCCTCAGTCCGGCGTTTAATGCGAAAGGAAGTATACCCACCGAGCAAAAATCGAACGGGAGGACGAGCGGAGCGCACCAAGACTGTCCCCAATGACTATCTCGGGATGAGTTGCGGTGGAATAGGGATTGTTTTGTGCCCGCCGGCCCCTATTCAGTCCCTATTTCACCGCAACTTGGAGGAGAACAGAAAAAGCCCTGTCGCGGGTAGCGGCAGGGCTTTTGGAAGGGAACTTGGTTGTGCGGGCTCGTTAGGCGAGCTTGGCCTCGAGTTCGGCGATGCGCTTGTAGGCATCGATGGTAAAGCGGGCCTGCTTCTCCAGGATCATGGTGGTCATGAGAGTATCCTGAGCGTGAGCCATGATGAAGGTCATCTCCATCTCGCCACCGCCGGCCTCCTGCGAAAGCAGCTTGGTCTGCGTGTCGTGGGCACCGATGAGCGCATCGCTGGCATCCTTGTGCAGCTGCTCGGCCTTCTCAAAGTCACCCTCGCGAGCAGCATCGAGCGCTGCAAGCAGATCGGTCTGGGCGTCACCTGCGTATGCGACAATCTCGAATCCAACCATCGAGATTTCTTCTTTGGTTGCCATGTTGCGTTCCTTTCACATATGAACCAATGGAGAGCATCGCGTCCGGGCATACGCGCTGCGTTGTGTATGACAGAAACAATAACATTCAAACAAAAAAGAACAGCGCAAAACGTAATTTCGAGCTATGAACGGTTACTTTTCATCCGTGAACGGTTTTTAAACCAATCTGAACAATATCGAACACAATTAGCGGCAACCCAAACAGACCCGCGCCCTAGCGCCAATCGCGTACCGTATCGCCCTCGACGAGCACGCCCGGAAACAGCATGTGCTCCACACCGGGTTCAACGCCCTCGGCGCCGGCAATCTTGTCGACCGCCCACATGCCGACGCGCTTGTTGTCAAAGCGCACCGTGGTCAGGCGACGGTCGGGCACGATATCGCCCAGGCTGTCGTCAACACCCACCACGCTCACGTCCTGGGGCACGCACTTCCCGCGCGACTCCAGCCCGCGGATGCAGCCGTAGGCCATGGCGTCGTTGGAGGCATAAATGGCCGTGCAGGTCGGATCATCCGCAAGCACCTGGCCGGCAGCATATCCACTCTGCGCCGTCCAGTCACCGCGCACGAGCTGCGGTGGCTCAATGCCATGCGCGCGCAATGTCTCGCGCCAGCCTTCCTCGCGTCGCATGCCCGAAAGCGAGCGCTCGGGACACGAGATAAAGTGCACGGTTTTGTGCCCCCGCCCCAGCAAGTACTCGACCACCTGGCGCGAGCAATCGAACTGGTCGTTATCGACCGTAGAACAGAGCGGGTGCTCCAACATCGTAACGAGCACAGTCTGCATGCCGGGCAGCGGCTCAAAAGTACCAAAGTCCGCCGGCATGCGATTCATGATCACAACCATACCGTCCACCGGCAGTGCGCTCATACGCGACGATGCGCTCTCGAGGGTATAGGGGTGTCCATCTACTTTAGTGAGGGTGATGGCGTAGCCGTGTTTGTCGGCGGCGGCGGCAAAGCCCTCCATACGGTCGAGGTTGCCGGTGCCGGTAATGTTGAACATGGCGACGCCGACGGTCTTAAACTTGCCGCGGCGCAGCGATCGACCGGCAAAATTGGGGCGATACCCCAGCTCGCGCATGGCGGCACGCACGCGCTCCTTGGTCTCGGGGCGCACGCTGGGCGAATCGTGCACCGTACGCGAAACTGTCTGCTCCGAGACGCCCGCGAGACGCGCCACGTCCTTAACGGAAACCGATTTTTTAACAGCGGCCATAGGTCGATCTTTCTATGTCAACGATGCCATTGGTGGCACCCTGCGCAGTCATTTTTAACGCCTTCAAGTATATCCAACGCCTCCACCACCATACGCTCACCACCCAAAACCTACCGTTCACCGACATTTTTGCTTCCCCGAACGGCTTTTGTCGTCCAAATGTTAACGTTGCCATTGTGCAAACACAGAGCCACCGGGCGGCTCAAACGTTTACGCGTAAGGAATCGACGGTTCGCAGGCACAGGAACCACCGGTTCGCGTCTATTTTTGTGTCACAAAATGGCAACGTCAACATTTTGGCAGCCGAATGTCAAAAGCTACCATCGTTGCTAACCCACCGACTCTTAGGAGCTTTGCATGGAGCAACTCATCGCCATCATCGAAAAGGGCCAGCCCTTTTTCAACGCGATCGCCCGCAACAAGTACCTCAAGGCGATTCGCGACGGCTTTATCTCCGTCATCCCCATCATCATCTTCTCGTCCATCTTCTGCCTGGTAGCCTCGGTCCCCAACATCTGGGGTTTCTACTGGCCCGATGACATCAACAACGCCCTGTGGAAGTGCTACAACTACTCCATGGGTATCCTGGCCATCGCCTGCGCCGCCACCACGGCCAAGCACTTCGCCGACGCTCAGAACCGCGATCTGCCCAAGAACAACCAGATCAACTTCATCTCGTGCATGTGCGCGGCCATCATCGGCTTCTTGCTCCTTTCGAGCGACACGATCGCCACGGACGCCGCCAGCGGCTTCAACACCACCTACCTTGGTTCCAAAGGCCTGCTGACCGCCTTTATCGCTGCGTTTGTGACCGGCATCATCTACAAGTTCTTCATTAAGCGCAACATCACCGTCAAGATGCCCGAGCAGGTTCCGCCCAACATCTCGCAGACCTTTAAGGACATCATCCCCTTCTCCGTCTGCATCACCGTCTTTTGGGTCTTTGACATCGCCTTCCGCGCTGCTTTTGGCTTCTGCTTTGCCCAGGGCGTCATCCAGGTGTTCCAGCCCCTGTTCACCGCTGCCGACGGCTATATCGGCCTCGCTGTGATCTACGGCGCCATGAGCCTCTTCTGGTTCGTGGGCGTCCACGGCCCCTCGATCGTCGAGCCCGCCATCGCCGCCGCCCTCGTTGCCAACATGACCGACAACCTGGCTGCGTTCCAGGCTGGTCAGCACGCCTCCGCCGTCCTGACCCAGGGTGCCCAATACTTCGTCGTCTGCATGGGCGGCACCGGCGCCACGCTCGTCTTGGTCTTTATGTTCTGCTTCCTGGCCAAGTCCCAGGAGATGCGCGCCGTTGGCAAGGCCGCTATCGTCCCCGTGTGCTTTGCCGTCAACGAGCCGCTGCTGTTCGCCGCGCCCATCGTGCTCAACCCCGTCTTCTTTGTCCCGTTTGTCTTTGCCCCGATCGCCAACATCTGGATCCTCAAGATCTTTATCGACTTCTTGGGCATGAACGGCTTTATGTACACCCTGCCCTGGACCGTCCCCGGCCCCATCGGCACCATCATGGGTCTGGGCTTCCAGCCGCTCGCCTTTGTGATGCTCGCCATCATCCTGATCGTCGACTTTGCGCTGTACTACCCGTTCTTCCGTGCCTATGACGCCCAGAAGTGCACCGAGGAGGCCGAGATCTCCCAGGAGGAGCTCGCCGCCAAGAACGCCGAGAAGGCCGCCAAGCTCAACGATGCCTTCCAGGGCAAGGCCGATGCCAAGAGCGTTGCCGCCGGCGCTGCTGCCGAGGCCGTGAAGTCCGACGCGCCCGCCGCTCCCGCCGCGGTCGCCACTGAGGCAACGACCGCCAGCGACCTCAACGGCAAGCGCGTGCTCGTGCTCTGCCAGGGCGGCGGCACCTCGGGCCTGCTCGCCAACGCGCTGGCCAAGGCCGCCAAAGAGCGCGGCATCAATCTTGAGACCGCTGCCGAGGCCTATGGTAACCACGTTGACATGCTCCCCGACTTTGACCTGGTCGTCCTGGCCCCGCAGGCCGCCAGCTACCTGGCCGACCTGCAGAAAGACTGCGAGCGCGTGGGCAACAAATGCGTCGCCTGCCGCGGTAAGCAGTACATTGAGCTCTCCCAGAACGGCGACAAGTCTCTCGCCTTCGTGAGTGAACAGCTTTCGAAGTAAGTAACGCCCAAGGCCAGCCGACCATCCACAGCCGGCTGGCCCTTCGATTTAGACGATTGGATCATCATGTCCGTTAACCCTGCTAGCGTCACTAACCCGCCCGCGCAGTTTCCCGAGGACTTTGTCTTTGGCGGCGCCACTGCTGCCTACCAGGTAGAGGGCGAGACCCGTACCCACGGTAAGGGCAAAGTCGCCTGGGACGACTTCCTGGAGGCCCAGGGCCGCTTCTCCCCCGATCCCGCTTCGGACTTCTACAACCAGTACCCCGTCGATCTGGAGCTGTGCGAGGAGTTTGGCATCAACGGCATTCGCCTCTCCATCGCCTGGAGCCGCATCTTCCCCAACGGTACCGGTGAGATTAACCCCGAGGGAGTCCAGTTCTATCACGATCTCTTCGCCGAGTGCCATAAGCACCACGTTGAGCCGTTTGTCACGCTGCATCACTTCGATACGCCGCTTGCCCTCTTTGAGAAGGGCGACTTCCTCAACCGCGAGACCATCGACGCCTTTGTGGACTTTGCCACCTTCTGCTTTAAGGAGTACGCCGACCAGGTGACCTACTGGTTCACCTTTAACGAGATCTGGGCCGACGCCTCCAACACCTACATCGAGGGCACCTTCCCCGGTGGCGTCAAGGCGCATCTGGCCGAGGCCTTCCAGTGCGAGCACAACATGATGCTCGCCCACGCCAAGGCAGTGCTGGCCTTCCACAACGGCGGCTTTAAGGGCAAGATCGGCGTCATTCAGTCGCTGGAGTTTAAGTATCCGCTCAACGAGAACGACCCCGCCGACATCAAGGCCGCCAACAACGAGCACGTGCTGCAAAACCAGTTCTTGCTCGACGCCACCTTCCGCGGCGACTACGCGCCCGACACCCTCGAGTGCGCCAACCGCCTGGCCGCCGTCTCGGGCGGCACCATCGAGATCCTGGACGAGGATCTGGAAATCATGCGCGAGGCCGCGCTCTACAACGACTACCTGGGCGTTAACAACTACCAATGCCGTTTCTTGAAGGCTTACGATGGCGAGAACGACCTGCACCACAACGGTACGGGCGAGAAGGGCACCGGCCGCTGGCGCGTCAAGGGCATTGGCGAGCACGTGAACAAGCCTGGCATCCCCACCACCGACTGGGACTGGATCATCTATCCCGAGGGTCTGTTCGATCTGCTCGTCTACATTAAGCAGCGCTACCCCAACTACAAGCAGATCTTCATTACCGAAAATGGCATGGGCTACAAGGACCCCTACAAGGACGGTTTTGTGGACGATCAGCCGCGCATCGACTACATCGAGCAGCACCTGCGCTGGTTGCTCAAGGCCATGGAGGTGGGCGTCAACGTGGGCGGCTACTTCCTGTGGAGCTTGCAGGATCAGTTCTCCTGGACCAATGGCTACAACAAGCGTTACGGCTTCTTCTACGTTGACTTTGAAACCCAGAAGCGCACGCCCAAGGCAAGCGCATACTGGTATAAGCACGTGGCGCAGACCCGTCGTCTGGACTAGTGGCTGGCGGGGTTGCCCGCTCACACAACCTGTCCCCATTTCTCAGCCGGGGGCGGCACGTCACACGGCGCGCCGCCCCCGGTCTTTTTGTTTTTGGGCTGGTCGGGAGCCGTTTGTCTCGATCTGTAACATCTAGCCGAGTTTTTTGGTCCTAGCTGTTACAGATTGAGACGAACAGGATTGCTCTTTCCGAAGAATCTAAATCTGTAACACGTAGCCCGCTTTTGACCGTCTACCTGTTACAAATCGAGACAAACGGAGTAGGACCTAACCCCGTATGTCCCTAACAGTCGAGCGTTCGACCAGCGTACTCGGCACATGAATCGCCTCGATAGACGAGCTCTCTCCAATCGCCGCCTCAAACGCAAGCTTACCGACACCGCGCAAATCAAATCGCAGCGTCGTCAGCCGATTGTGAGGAACAAGTCCCTCGAGTGCGTCGTCGATACCAACCACGCTCACGTCGTCGGGCACGGACAGGCCCGCGTTCTCGAGCGCGGCGATAACGCCCAGCGCCATCTGGTCATTTGCCGCAAGCACGGCAGTCGGCGCCTGCGACCCGCCGGCAAGCACCTCGGCCGCAATCCGCTCGCCCATGGCGTACCCACTGTCCGCACTCCAATCGCCACGCAGCATCGGAGCGGCATCGACATGCGCACGACCCAGCGTATCGCGCCAACCGGCCTCACGAAAACGCGAGGAAATCGAGTTTTCCGGACCCGCCACAAACCGCATATTCGAGTGACCATGTTCCAGCAGATAATTGGTCAACAGCTCGCACGAACCATACTGGTCGGAGTCGATCGTCGTGCAGCGCGGATGCGCATACATGGACAGGATGACCGTTCGCACTCCCGGCTGGGGAACAAACTCCTCAAAATCGGGAGCCATGCGGTTCATGTTGAGAATCATGCCGTCGACGGGTCGCTCGACCATGCGGCGCGAGGCATCGGCAAGTGTATAGGGCTTGTCGCCGCCCATCTCGATCATAGTGACGGCAAAATCATGCTCGCGCGCCGCTTGCATGATACCCTCGAGCGTCGCCAGGTTACCGACACGTGTGATGTTGTACATGCACAGGCCAATAGAACGATACGACCCGCCGCGCAACGCCGTTCCAGCAAAATTGGGACGAAAGCCCAGCTCTTCCATGGCGGCCAGCACACGCTTGCGCGTCTTTTCCGTCACGTTGGGCATACCGTTGACCACGCGAGACACAGTCTGGCGGCTCACGCCAGCGAGCGCCGCAACCTCTGCCGCGCTCGCCGAACGACCATTCCTTGTCCGCTGAGCCATGCCTTCCACGCTAACCTGCTTCCCAACTATTCCCCGCGCCCATGGCGCATCGTACATACATCGATAACGTGCTCATGATACCCGAGCCATATACCACAACATGAAAACTTCTGTCAATCAAAACCGCTTACCGAACAAATACAACCGTTCGCGGCTGTTTGAAGTTGTTTTGTTTCTATACATCCCAGCCGGATGTTAACGTGCTCATTGTCAAATGTTCACGTGCTCATTTTGGTTCTAATTATTTTAAGATAGTGTTTATCGGGCTTTTTCACCGCTGAACGCTAACCAGGGAGCCTCCTGAGCGCAAACGCACAATATCGAACAGCGAGACGAGAGGGTGTATGCATATGTCTTTGCTAAACCGCGTACAGCAGCTGCCGAAGGGCTTTGTTTGGGGCGCCGCAACCGCCGCGTACCAAACGGAAGGTTCCACGAAGGTGGCAGGCAAGGGTAAGACCATGTGGGACGATTACCTTGTCGCCCAGGGTCGCTTTTTGCCCGACCCGGCCAGTGATTTCTACAACCGCTACGAGGAGGATATCCGCCTTTCTGCCGAGCATGGGCTCAACGCCATCCGTGTGTCCATCGCCTGGACCCGCATCTTCCCCAACGGCGACGATGCCGAGCCCCTCGCCGAGGGCGTTAAGCACTACCACGAGCTGTTCGCCTGCTGCAAAAAGTATGGCGTCGAGCCCTATGTGTCCCTGCATCACTTTGACTCCCCCGCCGCCCTGTTCAACCAGGGCGACTGGCTCAACCGCAAGACCGTCGACGCCTATGTGCGCTATGCCGAGTTCTGCTTCCGCGAGTTCCGCGAGGTCAAGAATTGGTTCACCATCAACGAGCTCATCAGCCTCTCGCACTCCCAATACATCCAAGGCAACTTCCCGCCCAACCATCACTTTGATGTGACGAGCGGCATCCAGAGCCAGCACAACTTGCTCGTTGCCCACGCCCGCGCCGTCAACCTGTATAAGGATCTTGACGAGACCGAGCACCTGGGCGGCCGCATTGGCATGGTCAACGTCCTGACGCCGGCATATCCTGCCACCGACTCGCCCGCCGACCAGCACGCCGCCGACCTGTACAACGCCTTCTACACCGACTTCATCATGGACGGCGCCTTCCTGGGCCACTACTCCGCGCGCACCCTCTCACTCATCAACGAGATTCTGCGTGCCAACAACGCCACACTTACGGTTGAGGACAGCGACATGGAGGAGCTCGCCAAGGCGGCGCCCCGCAACGATATGTTCGGCCTCAACTACTATCAGTCGGCGTTTATCGCCGCCTACGATGGCGAGTCCACCAACAGCTTTAACGGCACCGGAGACAAGGGCACCTCGTGCTTTAAGTTTAAGGGCGTCGGGCAGCAGGTCGATATGCCGGGTATCCCCACCACCGACTGGGATTGGCTCATCTACCCGCAAGGCCTCTACGACACGCTCAAGCACATCAGCGCCACCTATCCCAACCTCCCCGTCATCTATATCACCGAAAACGGCCTGGGCCACAAGGACCCCGAGCCCAACGCAAACGGCATCGTCGCCGATCCCGAGCGCATCGACTTTGTCGACCAGCACATGGAGAAGGTGCTCCAGGCGCGTGCCGAGGGCGTCGACGTCCAGGGCTACTTTATCTGGAGCCTGCAGGACCAGTTCTCGTGGGCCAATGGCTATAACAAGCGCTACGGCCTGTTCTACATCGACTTCGACACGCAAAAACGCTACATCAAGCAGTCGGCACTCTGGTACAAGGAGCTCGCCGACACTATGGCGGACGCGCAGTAGCGCATCGCCTCGCTTTCCCCCGAGGGGGAGCGGCCCCATGCGATACAAACCCAGCCGCTCCCCTCTCTCCCCCTGGGACCGACCCCGCCTGCACCCGGGCTTTTAGCAAGCGGGAGACCATATAGGTTTTCAACGTCCATGCCATTAAGATTTCATGCAAAGAGGAGCGTGAACTATGGAATCGATCGTTAAGTTCTTGGAGAAAGGTCAGCCGTACTTCGACAAGGTCTCTAAGAACATCTACCTTCAGGCCATTAAAGACGGCTTTTTGGCAGCAATGCCCATCATCCTGTCTTCTTCTGTCTTCCTGCTTATTTCGACCCTGCCGGGCGTTGTCGCCACGGTCGGCGGCTTTACGCTGCCCGACTGGTGGAACGTCGACGTCGTGAACTTCTGCAACAAGGTTTACAACTTCACGATGGGCGTCGTGGGCATCATGGTCGCCGGCACCACCGCAAGCGCGCTGACCGGCTCCAAGAACCGCCGCATGCCTGCCGGCAAGGCCATCAACGCCACGAGCACCATGGTCGCCGCCATGTGCGCTATGCTCATCTTGGCCGTTACCCAGACGAGTGCCAAGATCGACGGCGCCGACGTCTCGGTGTTCTTTACCGACAACATGGGCACCAAGGGCCTGCTGAGCTCCTTTGTCGCCGCATTTGCCACGGTCAACATCTATGCCTTCTGCATTAAGCGAGACATCACCATCAAGCTGCCCAAAGAAGTCCCCGGCGCCATCGCCCAGAACTTCCGCGACATCTTCGCCTTCAGCTTCTCCATCCTGTTTGTCGCCGTCATCGACGTTATCTGCCGCACCTGCTTGGCCGTCCCGTTTGCCAACGTCATCTCCACGCTGGTGAGCCCGCTGTTCGCCGCTGCCGATTCCTACGCCGGCCTCGCCCTCATCTGGTTCATGATCCCTCTGTTCTGGTTCATGGGCATCCACGGCCCCTCGGTCGTTAAGCCTGCCCTCAACGCCGCGCTGTTTGGCAACATCACCACCAACCTCGCCACGCTGCAGGCCGGCGGTCACCCCGCCCTCGCCCTGACCGAGAACTTCGGTAACTACATCGGCGAACTCGGCGGCACCGGCGCCACGTTCATTGTCCCGATCATCTTCCTGCTCTTTATGCGCTCCAAACAGCTCAAGGCCGTCGGCAAAGCCTCTGTCGTACCCGTGATGTTCGCCGTCAACGAGCCGCTGCTGTTCGCCGCGCCCATCATCCTCAACCCGTACTTCCTGATCCCGTTCCTGTTTGCCCCCGTGGCCAACGTCCTCATTGGTAAGTTCTTCATCGACTTTTTGGGCATGAACGGCTTTATCTATGCCATGCCGTGGGCACTCCCCGGACCGATCGGTACCTTCATCGACACCAACTTCCAGCCGATCTCTCTGGTCCTGGTTGTCATCCTGCTGGTCGTTGACTTCTTGATCTACTACCCGTTCTGCAAGGCCTACGACAACGTCCTGTGCAAGCAGGAGGCCGAGACCCTGGCCGAAGAAGAGGCCGAGGAGACCAAGGCCGTCAAGACCGCTGCCGTCCCCGCCGCTGAGGCTCCTGTTGTCGAGACCGCTTCTGCCACTGAGGCCTCCGCAGCTCCGTCCGCCCTTAAGGGCAAGGATCTGAGGGTTCTGGTTCTGTGCGCTGGCGCCGGCACCTCTGCACTGCTCGCCAACGCGCTTAAGGAAGGCGCCGACGAGCTGGGCATCGACATTACCGCCAACGCCGGTGCCTACGGCAGTCACTACGCCATCATGGACCAGTACAACGTCATCGTCCTGGCTCCGCAGGTTCGCACCTATTACAACGAGATGAAGGCCGACACCGACCGCCTGGGCATCACGCTGCTGTCGCCCAAGGGCAAACAGTACATCGACCTCACTAAGGATCCCAAGGGTGCCGTCGCCTGGATCGAGGAAAACCTCGAGGCATAAGACGCTGACACCACCTGCCGCTCGCAGACAATAAATGGCCCGTGCATCGATGTGTGATGCGCGGGCCATTTTGTTTAGACCGCACCCGTCCTCCTGTTCATCTTAATCTGTAACATCTAGCCGAGTTTTTGGGTCCCACCTGTTACAGACTTAGACGAGCAGGCCGAGCACGTCTACGCCCGCAAATCCCGCACGCTCGCGCGCTCGACCAACACACCCGAGACGAGCGTACGGCTTCTGGAGCTCGGGGCTTCCAGACCTGCGACGACCTCGTTAAGCGCACGGATGCCCAGCTCGCGGTGGCGAAACTTCACCGACGTCAGAATCGAGTTGGGAATCGTCTTGTAGAGCTCATCGTCGAAACCGATCACGGACACGTCGTCGGGCACATTGAGCCCTTTGTCACGTAGAGCCATCATCACGCCGTTTGCCATGCAGTCGTTAGCAGCGAGGACCGCCGTGCAATCGGGTTTATCGGCAAGCACAAGGCCCGCGGCGTAGCCACTATCCGCATTCCAATCGCCTTGCAGAGGTTCAGGCGGCTCAATGCCACGTGCCTCGAGTGCCGCTCGCCAACCTTTCATACGGCACTGGCTCGACAGCGACTCTTTCTTACCCGAAACGAAATACACGTTCTTGTGACCATGATCCAAGAAGTACTCGCACGCCATGCGCGCGCCGCCCTCTTGGTCGTCACTGACGGTGGAGCAGGTAGGATGTTCCATCGGTGTGATAATCACCGTCTTGAGGTCTTTCGGCGCCTCAAAGGTATCAAAGTCATCGACCATCTGGCGCAGGTTGAAAATCATGCCGTCGACGGGAAGCTGCGACATCCTACGCGCCGCTTCGGCAAGGGTCATCTTCTCCCCCGCCCGCTTTTTGATCATCGTAAGAGCAAAGCCTCGCTCTTCGGCGGCATCGGCGATACCGTCGATCATGTCCACGGCACCGCCCGACAAGTGGAACAGCACGACGCCGATGCACCCGTAACGGCCCAACTTGAGCGAACGCGCGGCAAAGTTGGCTCGAAACCCGAGCGCCTCCATGGCCGCATGGACCTTATCGCGTGTCGACTCTCGCACGCTATCGGGCTCGTTGATCACGCGCGAAACCGTCTTGAGAGAAACACCAGCGGCAATCGCCACATCATTCATTGAGACATTTTTCTTGTCCATCGTTGCCACTGCTTCTCCAGTCGGTTTTACATCGCTTGTTTTTGCGTTCTAGCATACACTACCTGCCTGACTGATAAATCAACCGTTTACCGAACAATATCGACCACTCACCCGTATATCCTTGTTGCTCTTCCAAAAATGACAACGTTGTCATTAACGAAATGACAACGTTGTCATTTCGCAATGCCTTCCTTAGGCAGGAAGGTTTCCGGGCAGTCCTGACCATCCATCGACGACCAGTTCCATCCACATGCATCGCGCATCAAGTAGCAAAGGAGCTCTATGGACGCCATCGTAAAGATGCTCGAAAAGCATCAACCGTTCTTTGAGAAGATCTCGAGGAACATATACCTCCAGGCCATCAAGGACGGATTCCTTGGGTGCATGCCCATTGTCCTCACCTCTTCGATCTTTCTGCTCATTGCCACCCTTCCCGGCGTAGTCGGCGTCACGCTGCCCCAGCCGCTCATCGACTGGTGCAACAAGCTCTACAACTTCACCATGGGCGTCATGGGCATCATGGTTGCCGGCACCACTGCCAAGAACTTCACGGCTTCCATGAACCGTCGCATGCCCGCCGGCAAGGTGCTCAACGACGGCTCCACCATGGTGGCCGCCCAGTGCAGCATGCTGCTGCTCGCTGTTACGCAGTTCACCACCAAGTTCAACGGCTCCGAGCTTTCGGTCTTCGATTGCACCAGCATGGGTACGCGCGGTCTGTTCTCGGCCTATATCGCCGCGTTCATTACCGTGTGGGTCTATAAGTTCTGCGTCTCGCGCGATCTGACCATTAAGCTGCCCAAGGAGGTTCCGGGCGCCATCGCTCAGAACTTCCGCGACATCATCCCCTTTGGCGGCGCCGTCATCATCTGCGGCATCATCGATGTCGTCGTGCGCAACCTCATGGGTGTTCCGTTCTCCGAGCTGCTTATCAAACTGCTCTCCCCGCTCTTTACCGCGGCAGAGACCTACCCCGGACTTATCCTTATCCAGGCAGCCACCGCGTTCTTCTGGTTCATCGGCGTCCACGGCCCCTCGATCGTCCAGCCGGGCATCGACCCCATCCGCCTTGCCAACCAGGCCGAGAACCTGCAGGTTCTGCTGGCCGGTGGCCACCCCGCCCACTCCCTCACCTTTAACATGTCGCTCGTGGGTGAGTTCGGCGGCACCGGCGCCACGTTCATCGTGCCGCTTCTGCTGATTCTCTTTATGAAGTCCAAGCAGCTCAAGGCCGTCGGTAAGGCCTCGATTGTTCCTGTTGCCTTTGCTGTCAACGAGCCGCTGCTCTTTGGCGCGCCGATGATTCTTAACCCCTACATGCTCATCCCCTTTGTTGCCGCCGGCTGCGTCAACGTGAGTGTTGCCAAGTTCTTTATCGACAACGTGGGCATGAACGGCTTCTCCTTCGTGGTGCCTTGGGCTACCCCTGCCCCCATCGGCATCTTCATCACTACAAACTTCCAGCTTATCGCCCTGGTATTTGTCGCGATCATCATCTTGCTGGACGCCATCATCTACCTGCCGTTCTTGAAGGCATACGATAAGCTGCTCTGCGACCAGGAGGCCGAGCGCGCCGCCGAGCTGGGTCTTGAGTCCGATGGTGCCGCTTCCATCGCCGCCAACGCCCCTGCGCCCGCTGTCGAGCAGGCTACCGCTTCCGTCGAGCCGACCGCCGCTGCCGCCGACAGCAAGCCTGTCGCCGATCAGCCCGAGCCCGCCGCCGACGTATCCGCTAAGAAGGACGTCGATGGCCTGAAGGTCCTCGTCCTGTGCGCCGGCGCCGGCACCTCTGCCATGCTTGCCAACGCCATCAAGGAAGGTGCCGCGCAGACCGGAGAGAACATCGCTTCCTCCGCAGGCGCCTATGGCCAGCACACTGCCATCATGGATCAGTACGACGTTATCGTGCTCGCCCCGCAGGTTCGTAGCTACTACAACGACATGAAGGCCGACACCGATCGCCTGGGCATCAAGCTGCTCGCTCCCCGCGGCAAGGAATATATCGACCTTACTCGCGACCCCGCTGGCGCCATTAAGTGGCTCCGCGAGAACCTCGACTAGTTCCTCCCTCTGTTGGTGCCCGGATCCCCAGTTCGGGCACCTCTCCCTATTCGAATCCCACAGAAAGGATGACTCATGACCAACCCCATGCAGTTCCCTGACGGCTTTGTGTTTGGCGGCGCCACCGCCGCTTACCAGGTTGAGGGCGAGACCCGCACGCACGGCAAGGGCAAAGTGCCCTGGGACGATTTCCTGGCTGCTCAGGGTCGCTTCTCCCCCGACCCCGCAAGCGACTTCTAC
>CABUNJ010000028.1 GCA_902492935.1 uncultured Collinsella sp.
GTTTATCGCGAGTTCCGCACGAACAGGAGGCCACTTAATGTGGCCTCCGTCGTGAGCAGGACTGTCCGAGCAGGAAAGTTCATATATGGCGGCAGGCGCCCGCCCCGCCCCCGAGGAGCATCTCTCAAGCAAAAACTGTCGTGGGGTAAAGTCCGAGGTCAATGGCGTTTTATACCGAGAAATTCAAAAAAGTTGATAATTCATTACAAATTTGCGTTGACTTTAGGTAACTAAAGTTTCATACTCCTTTTCAACCACTGGGGGATGTGAACACGCACGGATCGTTCGCATCATGATTGAAGAGGATTTCTTAGACATGTTCACGCATCAGCTAAACATTATCAGCGTAGTAATTATCTGATGCGGGTTAGCACATACAGCTAGCCCGTACGATAACGGGCGGCTGATGAAGATGAGGGCCGTCGAGCGCAACCGACGGCCCTCATTTTTTATGTCTAGGAAGTTCTTTTTAGAGGAGGAAATGTAATGAACGGAGTTTTGCTCATGGTTGTGGCCGCGGCGGTGCTCGCCTGCGGCTATCTGGGCTATGGCCGCTGGCTGGCCAACAAGTGGGGCGTTGACAAGGATGCCCTCACGCCGGCCAAGCGCATGAAGGACGGCAACAGCTTCTCGCCCGTCTCCGCCTTCACCGCGTTCTCGCACCAGTTCAGCTCGATCTGCGGTGCTGGCCCTGTCACGGGTACGATCGTCGCCATGGCCTTTGGCTGGCTGCCCGTCGTGCTCTGGGTCCTCGTCGGCGGCATCTTCTTTGGCGCCGTCCACGACTTTGGTGCCCTGTACGCTTCGATGAAGAACAACGGCAAGTCGCTCGCTCAGCTCATCGAGAAGTACATCGGCAAGACCGGCCGTCGCCTGTTCCTGCTGTTCTGCTGGCTGTTCTGCATCATCGTCATCGCCGCCTTCACCGACATGGTCTGCAAGACGTTCATGTTCACCCCGGCCGTTGACGCTTCTGGTGCTACCGGTGCCATCGACTTCACCAAGTCCTATGCCGCCGGCTGCGCTGGTACCATCTCCATCCTGTTCACCTTCGTCGCTATCGCCTTTGGTTGGGCCCAGAAGAAGTTCAACCTCACCGGCGCTGCCGAATTCGTCACCGGCGTTGTCCTCATGGTTCTCATGTTCGCCGTCGGTATGCAGTTCCCGCTCTACCTGGATAAGTTCCAGTGGTTCGCCGTCGTCATGGTCTACCTGGTCTTCGCTGGCGCTATGCCCATCCAGATGCTCAAGACCCCGCGTGACTACCTCACTTCCATCATGATGATCGTCATGATCGTCTGCGCTGTCCTCGGCATCGTCGTCCTGGGCGTCAACGGTCAGGCTACGATGACCGCTCCGGTCTTCACCGGCTTCTCCACTGCCTCCGGCATGATGTTCCCGGTCCTGTTCGTCTCCGTCGCTTGCGGTGCTCTCTCCGGTTTCCACAGCCTCGTTTCTTCCGGCACCTCTTCTAAGCAGGTCGAGAAGGAGCAGGACGCCGTCAAGGTCGGTTATGGCGCCATGATCGTCGAGTCCTTCGTCGGCATCCTTGCCATCATCGTCGCCGGCATCATGTTCTCCGACATGAACACCGCCGGTACCGGCGCCCTCAACGCTGGTGTCGCTTCCACCCCGTTCCAGATCTTCGCCGCTGGCATCTCCCGCGGTATGCAGGCCTTCGGTGTTGACGGCACGCTCGCTACCGTCTTCATGACCATGAACGTCTCCGCTCTGGCCCTGACCTCGCTCGACGCCGTCGCCCGCATCGCCCGCACCTCGTTCTCCGAGTTCTTTGCCCAGACCAACGATGCTCTGGCCATCGAGTCCAAGGCCGGCTATATGAAGGTCCTCGGCAACCCCTGGTTCGCCACGGTCGTCACCCTGCTTCCTGGTCTCGCCCTCGCTTTTGGTGGCTATGCCAACATCTGGCCGCTCTTTGGTGCTTCCAACCAGCTGCTCGGTGGCATGACCATGATCACCCTCGCCGTGTTCTGCAAGTGCACCGGCCGCAAGGGCTGGATGCTCTACGTGCCCGTCGCCTTCCTGCTCTGCTGCACCTTCACCTCGCTGGTCCAGAGTGCCATGGGCTGCATGACCGCCGTCCAGGCCTACGGTTTCTTCGGTACCATCCCGGCTACCGCCACCACGGCCGCCGTCTCCGTCGCCGCCACCAAGGGCCTGCAGCTCGTCTTTGCCGTCCTGCTGATGGTCCTGGGCCTCATCGTTGCCGTTAACTGCCTCAAGGAGTTCTTCGGCAAGGAGGCCGGTTCCATGCCCGACGAGGAGCCTGAGTGGTCCGAGATGGGCAAGGCCGAGTATGGCCGCGCTGCTGCCGCTGAGGCTCCTGCCGACGCCGAGGCCGCCAAGGCTTAGTCGACCTGACGAGTTGGACGTCACATCTATATGACTCGGAAAGACCGGGTCCGCGGCTTCGCGGGCTCGGTCTTTTTTTCATTAAAGGCTTTAGCCTGTGCGGGGCGCGCAGCGCGCCGCATCAGAAACCACCCGCTATGCGGGTGGGGACAACCGGCTTTACAAAGCCGCCCCCTCGCCGGACACTTGCGATTGTTCAGGCCGCAAGGAATCCGAGTCGAGAGGGCGGTGGTGGCGTATGGCCCAGAAGGCCTACAGCCTGTCGCACACGAAGTGGATGTGCAAGTACCACGTCGTGTTCACGCCGAAGTATAGGCGCAAAGTCATCTACAACCAAATAAGGTCCGACCTTGGGGAGATCTTCAGGAAGCTCTGCCAGTACAAGGGGATAGAGATCATCGAGGGGCACCTGATGCCCGACCACGTCCACATGCTGCTGGCGATACCGCCGAAGTACAGCGTGTCGAGCGTGATGGGCTACCTGAAGGGGAAGAGCTCGCTGATGGTATTCGACAGGCACGCGAACATGAAGTACAAGTTCGGCAACAGGAAGTTCTGGGCCGAGGGCTACTACGTGTCCACCGTCGGCCTGAACGAGGCCACGATCGCGAAGTACATCCGGGAGCAGGAGAAGGCCGACATCGCGCTCGACCGGCTGAGCGTCAAGGAGTACGAGGACCCCTTCGATAGGGGGCCGGGGCGCAAATAGCGCCGGTTTGACCGGCCCGTCACGGGTCAACCTGCAGTGCGGCCCGAACCCCGTGAGGGCCGGCGCCTTTAGACGCGCGCCGGAAATCCAAGGGTTATACCCTAAGAGCAAACCACCCCTTTTAGGGGTGGTTTTGATGCAAAAGCGGGTGACGCTCGAGTGTTGTCGCAGATGTTTTGCGTGGATAAGGGCGCGCGTTGTACCATATAGACGTATATGTGTGCATATGAAAGGGGCCCCGTGGCCAAGACGGTATATTCCGATAACCATAATAATGTCGATGCCCTGGCTGAGCGTCTGAGCAGCCAGACGTCGCTTTCTGCCGAGCGTGCCAAGCTGGTTGCCTACGACCTGCTCTGCCGCAAGGCGCTCAAGATTAAGTCGAGTGCGCTGGCGCAGATTTTCCGCTCCGTCGATAAGGAATGTGACACCAAGGCGATGCGCGATGAGCTTATCGCGGCAAATATCGTGACAAAGATCGAGGGTAGCGGCATTAACGGGCGCCCGGCGTTCTATACCATCAATGCCGAGATCCGCGATGCCCAGGAGCAGCCTGCCGAGTCCGTCGAGGTTTTTGTCGTCGAGGATTCCGCTGACGTGCCTGCTGTGGAAGAAGCTGCCCCGCGTGAGCATGTCGATACCGATGAGTTGCTCGATGAGAACGTCGTGCGTGCCTTTACGGCCAAGGCAGGACGCGGCGGTTTTGGCGGGGGTGGCAAACGCGATGCGCAGCGCCGCGCCCAGCAGGAGCGCTTCCGTCGCGCCGTTGCTCAAAAGGGTGAGACGGATGCCGAGGCTGTTGAGACCGAGGTTGCTGCCGAGTCGCAGAAGCCCACGAAGGAGCAAAAGCCCGTGGAGGCCCAAGAGCCCAAGCGCCGTCGCGGTGCTCACTTTAAGGCTGCACAGCAGGATGCCGCGCGTGAGGTTGAAGAGTCTTCTGAGGTTGCAGACGATGTTGAGGAGTCTGCCAAGAAGGCTCCGAGTTCGTGTCGTCCCGGCCGCGGTTTTGCGGGACGCGCGTATCCCGTAAAGCGTCAGGAGAAGGGCGAGTCGGTTTCGACCACCCAGGACGAGAAGGCCGTTGAGCCGGCGGCTCGCGAACAGAAGCCTGTTGAGCCGCAGCTTGAGGTTGATGCCGAGGCCAAGGGCCAGCAGTCTACTGATGAGCAGACGGAGCCGGGCGCGTCGAGCAAGCCTCGCCGCCGTCGCCATCGTGGGGGCCGCAGTTCCCATGCCGAGACTGCGGCCGAGAAGACCACGCCGCAGGACGAAGATGCGAAGGTCGAGGTTTCTTCGGGGCAGCCTAAGCGCCAGCCGGCGAAGGAGAGCAAGTCCAATCGTCCGCAGAAGCAGGCGCCTATGCCGAAGCGCGAGCGCAATTCCCAAGGCGATTCTAAGCGCAAGTCTCAGAAGAAGCCGGAGTCTACCGCAGCAGATACTGCTGCCCAGCAGCCCAAGTCGGCAGTCCACGGCGAGGTCTCGGCGTTTGCCCTTGCCCGCGTTTTAGGCAGGCAGCTGCTCAAAGTTGTCCCTACGCCCACGGCGCTCTCTAAGATCAAGGAGCAGCAGACACAGATCGTAAAGGTCGAGGGCAAGGACGGCAAAAAGGCTCCGCAGCGCACTCAGCACAACGAGATGTCCAACCGCAAGATTGCCGAGGAAATCGCAATCATCCAGGCTTGGATCGAGCAGAACCGAGGTGCCGATACACCGGTTGCCTCGCGCCGCCAGCGTGCCTACCAGATCTTTAACGACGAGAAGGCTTTTGACGGCAAGCACGGTGAGCGCCTGATCAGACGTATGACCGAAAAGGGCATCAGCATGCAGGCGATCAAGGTCGCCCCCAATCGCCCCGCGCACTTTACGGGCTTCTTTACGCTGGGCGCCGACAAGCCGTTCATTATGGTCGAGAACCTGGACACCTACGACGAGATCGTCAAGCTGCTGCGTGGCCGCAAGCACGCCAAGCTCTTTGGCATCAAAGTGGGCGGCGTGATTTTTGGCGGCGGTTGCAAGGCGAGCGTCTCGCATGCCCTGGACGATTATCTGGCCGAGATTGGCTATCGCTTTAACTACGTCTACTACGTAGGCGATATCGATCGCGAGGGCGCGCGCATCGTCGAGCAGACTCGCAATGCCAATGTGGTTGAGATTCGCCTGCATGCCGGCATGTATCGCGCTATGCTCGCCGAGCATAAGCGTCGCGTGAAGGCCGGCGGAGAGTGCGAGCCCGCGGCTGCCAACCAGGGTGTGCCGCAGAACCTGGCAGCGACGATCAAGGATCTGCCCATGGTTACGCGCGTACAGTTCCGCAACGTGCTACGTGAAGGCGGGCGCATTCCGCAGGAGATCCTGATGACCGCAGACTATCGGGATGGCGACTCGGGAAGCTTCGACCGCATGCTGAACAACTAGATTCCGCCGGCCCCGGGAGAGCGGGGACACCGGCTTAGGTTTCCTGCTCTACAGTCCTGCTCACGACGGAGGCCACATTAAGTGGCCTCCTGTTCGTGCGGAACT
Organism: uncultured Collinsella sp.; assembly: GCA_902492935.1. Classification (GTDB taxonomy): domain Bacteria; phylum Actinomycetota; class Coriobacteriia; order Coriobacteriales; family Coriobacteriaceae; genus Collinsella. The sequence goes on from CABUNJ010000028.1 coordinate 5,603, forward strand.
CGCGATAAACCTAAGCCGGTGTCCCCGCTCTCCCGGGGCCTGTGGTTACTTGGTTGTTGCATGCGGCTCGCTTTTCGGAACAGGGCTGATAATTCTAGATGCAAGGCGCTCTTGGTCGTTATGGGCCTGGGGCGTCTGTCTTATATAGGTAGATTCCTTGCGGGTTCGAATCCCTCCGCTCGCCCACAAGAAAGCGCCCTGGGCCGTTATGGACTCAGGGCGCTCAATTTTAATGGCTGGGACGGAGGGATTCGAACCCCCAACAGCCGGCACCAAAAACCGGAGTTCTACCGTTGAACTACGTCCCAATGTGTGGTGTTGCCCAAAAGCAACTCGTCTAGTTTACCTAATCTGCGAGGGCATCGCAAACGCCGTCGAGTAGGCGTACGGCGAGCGTCTGCGCGTCGCTGGCCGTGAAGGTGCCGTTGTAGCGCGTCATGCCCGTGAGCTCAATGCGAATGCGAGCCGGCTTCTGCTGCGCGGCGACATTGGCGGTGCGGATGCGCTGGGCCAGGTTGTGGCACTCGGCGAGGGCAATAGTGGCGCGTGGCGCGGCGTCGGCGGGCAGCTCGTCGCTTGCGATCTCGAGCACCAGGTCAACGTCGGTTGGGACCTCGGAGTCGCAGAGCATCATGCCGCTGTTGTCGGTCGTTGCCGTGGCGATATTCCACATGCGCGACGCAACGCTGCGTGCGATGGGGTCCTCGCCGATAACGGCAATCTGGAAACGCTCGAGCACATTGGCGGCGCGAGCAAAACCGATGCGGGACTCGGCTTCGGTGACCGAGGGCTTGCCCTCCCACACATGGTGCAGGCGGTTGATGTAGGCGTAGGTGTCCTGGAAGGCCATGCCGTCGGCAAACAGGCCGACATTTTCCTGGAACTGCTGCAGGGCGGCCTCGGTATGCGGACCAAAGTAGCCGTCGTCTTCGCCACAGGCAAAGCCCAAAACGTTGAGAGCGCGCTGCAGGGCCTGCACATCGGCGCCATGGAAATTGGGCATGCGCAGATAGAGGGTGCGGTCGCCCAGCTTATACGAAGCGTCTACAAGGGCGCTCCAACAGGGGATATCGACGGCATGACCGGCAGCAAGGCCGCTGTCGAGCCTGAAGGTGCTGACGGCCTGCTCAGTGGTGGCTCCAAAGTACTTATCGGTGACTTCGGCGGTATCAATCGTGTAGCCGAGCTGCAGGAGACGAGACTGCACGTCCTCGACGGCTGCTCCTTGCATGCCCGTTGTAATAGGTTCCATGAACGAACCCCTTTCGGCGTACCATTCGTACTATTTGAGCGTCTGTCGGATAGACAACGCAAAGGGATGCATAAACATGCACTCAACAGTGTAGCAAGTTGTGCCTAAATACGCTGCTGACAGGTTTTATAACCCCCGTTAGTTAAGGCGCTCCACAAAGAAATCTGCCATGGAGAGGAACAGCTCGCGTGCGTGCGGATCAAGCTCAACGTTCTCGATGGCCGCTTTGGCCTTAGCGGTCAGGTCGAGCGCGTAAGTGTGGGCGTAATCGATGGAGCCGGTCTCCTGGAAGATCTCCACGGCGCGTGCAAGTTGCGCGGGGTCCTCGGTGCCCGAGGAAAGGATTGCCTCGACCTCGTCGTGATAACGCTCGTCTGACAGGGCGTGCACGGCGACGAGGGTGCGCTTGCCCTCGGTGATATCGGTGCGGAAGTCCTTGTTGGCGGCCTCCTTGATACCGATCAAGTTGAGCAGGTCATCTTGGATCTGGAAGGCAAGGCCCGTGTGCAGGCCAAAGGCGCGCAGCGCCTCAATCTGCTCCTCGCTGCCGCCGCCGATAATGGCTCCGGCGGCAAGTGGCGTGGCTCCGCTGTAGTACGCGGTCTTGTGCGTCGCCATGTCCAGATAATCGTCGACCGAGATGTCAAAGCGCCCATCGCGGACCCAGCCCAAGTCGAGAGCCTGGCCCTCGATGGTACGAACGATCATCTCGGTGAGCTCGTGGAGCACACGGAGTTTCACGCCTGCCTCGAGCGTGGGGTCGTCGAGAACCGTCTTGGTGACCATGGTGAGCGCCAGGTCGCCGCAGTTGATGGCAAGGCCCGTGCCCTCGGTAAGGTGCATGCAAGGCTTGCCGCGACGCAGCTGGCCGTTGTCGGCGATGTCGTCGTGGATCAGCGCGCCCGACTGGAAATGCTCGATGGCTGCCGCGGCGCTGCGGGCGCTCTCAAAGCTGCCGCCCACTGCGGTTGCGGCGAGCATACAGATAAGCGGGCGGTGGCGCTTGCCGGCGTTGGCCGTAAAAGCCGAGAGCGGCGCATACAGGTAGCGCTCGATATCGGCAGAGGTCGCCTGTCCGTCAAAGAACGCGGCCAGATAGTCGTTAATCTGGTCAAGGTGCTGGGCTAAAAAGCTGGTAAACGGACTGGACACGGGTTCTCGCATTCTTTCTTGGGTTACATCGTTGCGGTGTGCAGATACCATATTGCCACATTGGAGTTGCCGGCGCGTCTGTTTTGGCGATTTGGGGAAACGGGACGCGTGCGCGTGCCGGCTGCTTATATAAGCCTAAAGTGCTCGAGCGCCTTGACGACGCCATCTTTGTCGACCGAGTCGGTGATGTAGTCGGCGCGCTTTTTGAGATAGTCCGGTGCGTTGCCCATCGCAATGCCGACATCGACGGCGTTCATCAGCGAGACGTCATTGCTGGCGTCGCCAATGCCGTATACGGTTCCGTGGTGGGGGTCGAGGGCGTCGAGTACAGACTGGATGCCCCCGCGCTTCGTGCATTCGCGGGGCGAGATTTCGGTTACCTCGAGTTCGAGCTCGTTAAAGCACAGCAGCGGCTCAAGTGCCTTATCTTGAGCGATGTGGTTGGCGAGCGATGTAGACATCAAGATCTTGTAGGCGCTGTAATGTTGCAGCTGCGTGACTGCGTCGCCCAGGGTGCGCGCGTATCCGGGGGCATCGGGGGCATCGGCACTCATGCGCACGACGCCGTTGAGGCCCTCAAAGCGGATGACCTCGCCCGACTGCTCAAGATAGGGGGCAAGGCGCTGCAGCATACTGGGCGTCATCGACAGATCGCGAATTGCGTTTCCGTTGATCTCGGCGTAACCGCCCGCAAGACAGACGATGCCGGTCCAGGGCAGCTCAAGAAGTTTGGGGTGGATGCAGCTGAGGGTGCGTCCTGTGCAGATGAAGGCCATGTTGCCGTTTGCAACGAAATCGCGGATGGCCTGCGAGACCGCCTCGTTGGGATAGGGGGACAGGTCACGCTCGCTCTCGGGAAGCTCTTGTGCCACTCGAGGGTCTTGCCAGGCGAGCGTTCCGTCTATATCGAAGAAGCAGATATCGCCGTGCTTATGGGCTGCGCTGGCGACAGGGGAGGCCGAGGTGGTGGGCACAAATCCCGGCTCGAGGCCCATGATCTGGTCAAAATGCTCTTTAACGCGGGGAACGGAGATGCCGATGATCACCTGGGCGGTCTTGCCCGTAATGATGAGGCCCTTGGCGCCCGCCGCGACAAACGCCGCGTTATCTGCAACGATGGAAGGGTCTGCGACCTCGACGCGCAGGCGCGTGGCGCAGTTGGTTGCGCCCACAATATTGCCAACGCCACCTAAAAGCTGAATTGCCCGCTCAGCGAGGACGTGATCTTGATCGGATCGACTATTGACCTCGTCATTGGGAGATTGCTCTTTGGCAAAGCCGCTTCCCGTTAAATGATCGATTGCCGCGCGATTGGCGACATGATCCTCGCGGCCCGGTGTCTTAAGGTCATAGATCAAGATGAGTGCTCGAAAACTAACAAAAAAGATGAGGCTAAAGGCAAGGCCGATACCGAGTGCCAAAAGATAGGCACCGTCATGCGTGCGCATGAGCGGAATAAAGTTGAAGGCTGCCATCTCCATGAGGCCGCCCGAGAAGATGCCGACGATGCCAAAGAGATTCATGGTTGTGGCAAGGCAAGACGATAAGACGGCGTAGAGAAAAAAGAGCCCGGGGTGGGTGAACATAAAGAGAAACTCGAGTGGCTCGGTAACGCCGCAAACCACCGAGGCGATGATGGCGGGAACAAGGATGACCCTGAGGCCGGCGCGGCGCTCTGGTTTTGCGGTGGAGTAGAACGCGGCTGCGATGGCGGGAAGGCCAAAGAGCTTGACCCAGCCGGTGGCGGTAAAACCGGCCCACGGCGCAAGTTCATTAAGGGGGCGCGTGCTATGGGAGAGGATGGGGAGCAAGCTGCTCCACGTGGCGTAGATGCCGTCGTTAATGACCAGGTTGTCGTAGTAGATCGGCATGTAGAGCAGGTGGTGCAGCCCCATGGGCTCGAGCGCTCGCTCCAAAAGCACAAAGATGCCCACGCCAAAGGGGCCGACGCTCGTAAGTGCATGGCGCAGCGTTTCGGTCACAGCGTATACGAAGGGCACGATGGCGGCCGAGATGGCGGCAAGGGCGAACACGGCAAAAAAGCTGATGAGGTAGACCAGCGAGGAGCCCGAGAAGGTACCGAGCCAATCGGGAACCTTGGCATCGTAGAAGCGGTCATGGATGGCGACGACGGTTGCCGACACCGCCAGCGGGCCGATAATGCCGGTGTCGAGCGTCTTGATGCCGTCGATGATGGTGATGCCGCTAGCGGAGGTCAAAGACGACGGGTACTTAAGTCCAAGATTGTCTCCGCTCAGCTTAATGATTTCGCTCAAAAAGAAGCAATAGGCAAAATAGGCGACGAGAGCCTCGAGGCAGCAACGAGCCGGTTGTTTTTGGGCAAGGCCGATGGGCAGCGCTACGGCAAAAAGGAGCGGGAGGCGTTTAAAGACCGTCCACGAGCCGCGCTGGATGATGGTCCAAAAAGCGTACCAAGGGGTTCCGTATACGGCGAGATCGCCGACGATGTCCGCAGTCGTTGCGAGAGCGGAGACGCCGACCATGAGGCCTGATATAGAAAACAGCATGGCGGGCGCGAACATTGCCCCGCCAAAGCGTTGGATTTTTTGCAGCATGTTCTGCCTTCCGAATATCGAGGCGCGTTGCGCGTGGGGAAACGTTTAAACAATGGATTCATTGTAGAGGACCGGACGATTGTCGTACCGGCAGTTTTGAGCGAAACCGATTTGGGCATGACAGAAACCGTCAACGGTTAAATCCTGTCGCTTTACCGATATTCGGTTTAAACAACTTTAAGAAATGCTATCGTGCCTAGCCGGAAATGAACAATGTAGAGGTGAAACAATGCCAAAAGCGATATACGAAGGAATCTACCGAGAAATACGCTCGCGCATCATTAATGGGACCTATGCGTTTCAGGAGATGCTGCCAACCGAAGCCGAGCTGACCGCGGAATTTGGCTGCACGCGCAATACCGTCCGCCGCGCTTTGAGCATGCTGGCCGACGGGATGTTTGTGCAGCCCATACACGGCAAGGGCGTGCGCGTTATTTGGCTTAAGGGCGAAACCGACATGTTGGGCGCACTCGAAGAGGTTGAGTCGTTTGGCGAGTTTGCAAAACGCAACAATGCCGTTGCATCGACGGACGTTAAGTCCTTTGAACATTTGATTTGCACCGAGCAGCTCTCTCGTCGCCTGGGCTTTAGGGTGGGCGAGGAGCTTATTCGCGTAGTGCGTGTCCGAAGCCTCAACGGCAACGCGCGCCAAGTGGACCATGGCTATTTTTTGGCGTCAATCGCCAAGGGCCTGACCCCCGAGATCGCGGCAGATTCTATTTACGGCTATCTGGAGCACAAGCGCGGTGTCAAAGTGATGGCGAGCCGTCGTACGGTGAGTGTCGAGCTCGCCAACGATGAAGACTGCAGCTATCTTGACCTCGGCAAATACAACTGCGTTGCCGTCATGGAGAGTCAGTCGTACACCTCGGATGGCATCTTGTTTGAGGTGACGCACACTCGCACACACCCCGAGATCTTCCATTACCGCGTCAATTCCAAGCGATAGCCGGCTAGCTCGCAGCCTGACGAGACTCATGCCCTCAAAGAGAAAACGCCCGGTCAAACCGACGATGCATCGGCTTGACCGGGCGTTTTCTCTGCATTCGATAACAAATAATTGTTTATACAAAACTTGTCAAGTATCAAGTTGAAATTACCGTTCACCGAAGTTTTTCTACCGCTCTAGTAATACTTGTTCAAACAACTAGCCAAATAGCGTATCGTACAAATCAGCAAAAGGGGCAAAGTCCCCGAGCCAATCTCCGAAGGCGGCGGCAAAGGGTGCCGCCACGGTGTGAAAGGGTGGATTGTAATGAAGAACGAAATGAGCAGAAGGCAGTTCCTGGGCTTTGCTGGTTCCGCGGCTGCGGTTCTTGGTCTGGGTCTCGTGGGCTGCGGTGGTTCTGCCGGCTCCGGCTCCTCTGCTTCTGGTGACGCTGCCGAGGTCTACTTCCTCCAATTCAAGCCTGAGGTCGACAAGGAGTGGAAGGAGATCGCCAAGGCCTATAAGAAGGAGAAGGGCGTCGAGGTCAAGATCGTGACCGCTGCTTCCAACACCTACGAGGAGAAGCTCAAGTCCGAGATGTCCAAGAGCTCCGCTCCGACCCTGTTCCAGGTCAACGGCCCCACCGGTCTTAAGAACTGGAAGGATTACTGCGCCGACCTGTCCGATACCAAGCTCCGCGGTGAGCTCATCGACGATTCCCTGGCTCTGCAGTCCGACGGCAAGGATCTGGGTATCGACTGGGTCCAGGAGAGCTACGGCATCATCTACAACAAGCAGCTGCTCGAGAAGGCTGGCTACAAGGCCGAGGACATCAACTCCTTCGACAAGCTGAAGGCTTGTGCCGACGACATCCAGGCCCGCAAGGACGAGCTTGGCGTTGAGGGTGCCTTCACTTCTGCTGGCATGGATGACTCCTCCAGCTGGCGCTACACCACCCACCTCGCCAACCTCCCGCTCTACTACGAGTTCGAGAAGGAGCACAACCAGGAGGACGACGAGATCAAGGGCGAGTATCTCGACAACTTCAAGCAGATCTTCGACCTGTACATCACCGACTCCACCTGCGATCCTTCGCAGCTTGCCTCCAAGACCGGTGACGACGCCACCAACGAGTTCGCAACCGGCAAGGCCGTCTTCTATCAGAACGGCTCTTGGGCATACGCTGACCTCACCAAGGCCGGTATGACCGACGACCAGCTCGGCATGCTGCCGATCTACATCGGCGTTGACGGCGAGGAGAACCAGGGCCTGTGCTCCGGCGGCGAGAACTACTGGTGCGTGAGCTCCCAGGCTTCCGAGGATGCTCAGAAGGCCACCGAGGACTTCATGTACTGGTGCGTCACCGCTGACACCCCGACCAGCATCATCGCCGACAAGATGGGCCTGACCGCTCCGTTCAAGAGCGCCAAGGAGACCACCAACGTCTTCTCGCAGCAGGCCGTTGCCATGGCCAAGGACGGCAAGAAGACCGTCGCTTGGGACTTCGTCTACATCCCCTCTGAGGAGTGGAAGAAGAACCTCAAGCAGGCTCTGATTGCCTATGCTGCCGACAACAGCAAGTGGGACGGCGTCAAGAACGCCTTCGTCGATGGCTGGAAGACCGAGAAGGCTGCTTCCGAGTAAGTAGTTGCTGCCCAAGCTATCTGATTAGCGACAGGGGGCGGGCAGACGTTGGTTTGCCCGCCCCCTGCATATTGAAAGGACCCTTTTATGGGCAAAGCACTCAAGCGCTGGTGGCCGCTCTTTATGCTGCCCACGTGCCTGGCGTTTATGATCGGGTTCGTGATCCCCTTTATCCAGGGCTTCTATCTCTCGTTCTGCCAGTTTATTACCATCAACAATGCGCACTTTGTCGGTATCGAGAACTACGTGCGCGCACTGTCCGATCCACAGTTCTCCACGTCGTTCTTCTTTACCGTGGCGTTTGCCTTCCTGTCGACGGTGCTCATCAACGTGATCGCCCTGGCCATTGCGCAGGCGCTCACCCGCAAAGCGCTCAAGGGCACCAACATCTTCCGTACGATCTTCTTTATGCCTAACCTGATCGGCGGCATCGTGCTGGGCTACATCTGGCAGATTCTGATCAACTGCCTGCTCTCCAATGTGGGCGCCCAGCTCATCGCCCTTAACTCTGCTGCTGGCTTCTGGGGCCTTATCATCCTGACCCTGTGGCAGCAGGTCGGCTACATGATGATCATCTACATCGCTGGTCTGCAGTCCATTCCGTCCGACTACATCGAGGCCGCCAAGGTCGACGGTGCCACGGCATGGCAGACGTTTTGGAAGGTTAAGATCCCTAACCTGATGCCGACCATCACCATCTGCCTGTTCCTGTCCATCACCAACGGCTTTAAGCTGTTCGACCAGAACCTCGCCCTTACCGGCGGCGCCCCCGCGCACTCCACCGAGATGCTCGCCCTGAACATCTACAACACGTTCTATTCGCGTGCCGGTATCGCATGGCAGGGCATTGGTCAGGCCAAGGCGGTTATCTTCTGCATCCTGGTCGTGGCCATCTCCATGATCCAGCTTAAGGCCACGAGGTCCAAGGAGGTGCAGCAGTAATGAAACGCGATAAGGTTATCAACCGCGCGCTCTCGATTTTCTTTACGATCCTGTCGCTCGCGTGGATCTACCCCGTGTTCATGATCGCGCTCAATTCCTTTAAAAAGGCAACTGCAATCAGCACCACCACGGCATTCGATCTGCTCACGCCCGAGACGTTCAACGGCCTCGCAAACTACATGCATGCCCTTAACGAGCAGGGCTTTGCCTCGGCATTTATGTACTCGCTCATCATCACGGTCACGTCGGTCGTGCTGATCCTGGTGTGCTGCTCCATGTGTGCTTGGTACGTAGTGCGCGTCAACAGCAAGATCTCGAACTTCTTCTATTACCTGTTCGTCTTCTCGATGGTCGTGCCCTTCCAGATGCTCATGTTCACGCTGTCCAATTTGGCGGACCGCATCGGCTTCAACACGCCGTTCAACATCTGCTTTATCTACCTCGGCTTTGGCGCGGGCCTGGCGGTCTTTATGTTCGCCGGCTTTGTAAAGAACATCCCACTCGAGATCGAGGAGGCGGCCATGATCGACGGCTGCAACCCGGTCCAGGTGTTCTTTAAGATCGTCCTTCCCATCATGAAGCCCACCTATCTTTCGGTCGGCATTCTCGAGACCATGTGGGTCTGGAACGACTACCTGCTGCCCTACCTTACGCTCGACTCCACCAAGTACAAGACCATTCCTATCTTGATCCAGTACTTCCGCGGCGGCTACGGCCACGTCGAGCTCGGCCCCATGATGGCTTGCATCATGATGGTCGTTGTCCCCATCGTCGTCATGTACATCCTCTGCCAGAAGTACATCATCGACGGCGTGGTGGCAGGTGCCGTCAAGGGCTGATGCCGTAACTGTTTTGCAAGTTTCTGCGGCGCCCCTCAGCGTGGCGCCGCATATCGAAAGGTAGAGACATGGCCGAGATCGTTCTCAAACATGTTCAGAAGGTGTATCCCAACAACGAGTCCAAAAAGAAGGGCTTCTTTGGCAAAAAGAAGAAGACCGAGGAGAAGAAGCACAACCTCAAGGTTACCGAGGACGGCGTGCTCGCGGTGGAGGATTTTAATCTCACCGTGCATGACCAGGAGTTTGTCGTTCTCGTTGGCCCGTCTGGCTGCGGCAAGTCCACGACGATGCGCATGGTCGCTGGCCTGGAGGACATCACTTCGGGCGACGTGCTCATCGACGGCAAGCGCGTCAACGACGTGGCGCCCAAGGACCGCGACATTGCCATGGTGTTCCAGAGCTATGCTCTGTACCCCAATATGACGGTGTACGAGAACATGGCGTTTACGCTTGAGCTCAAGAAGGTCCCCAAGGACGAGATCGACCGTAAGGTTCGCTCTGCTGCCGAGATCCTGGGCATTACCGAATACCTCGACCGTAAGCCCAAGGCGCTTTCGGGCGGCCAGCGCCAGCGTGTCGCCATCGGCCGCGCCATCGTGCGTGATCCTAAGGTCTTCCTGATGGACGAGCCGCTGTCCAACCTGGACGCCAAGCTGCGTAACCAGATGCGTGCCGAGCTCATCAAGCTGCGCCACGAGATCAAAGGTACGTTCATCTATGTTACCCACGACCAGACCGAGGCTATGACCCTCGGTGACCGTATCGTGGTCATGAAGGACGGCGTTGTCCAGCAGATCGCCACGCCGCAGGAGGTCTTCAACCATCCCGCGAACATCTTCGTCGCCGGCTTTATCGGCGTGCCGCAGATGAACTTCTTCGATGCCCAGCTGGTGCGCTCGGGCAACGGCTTTACCGTCAAGACCGAGGATATGAACGTGGCGCTCGCCCCCGAGACCTGCGCTCAGCTTGCTCTCAACTGGGACGGCGGCGACGTGAAGGAGATCACGGCCGGCGTGCGTCCCGAGCAGATTCTGCTTGCCGACAAGGACGAGGAGGGCGCGCTCCAGGGTACCGTCGAGGTGACCGAGCTCATGGGTTCGACCGAGCATGTCCACGTGACCGCTCCCGACGGCCAGTTTGTCCTGATCATCCCCGTCGTCGACCTCGAGGCCAAGGGTGCGCTCAAGGCGGGCGACACCATCTGGTTCAAGTTCGAGAAGAACGCGACCCATCTCTTCGATAAGGTGTCTGGCAAGAACCTTATCTAGGCCCGGTGCATCCAGGCCCTCCCTTTGGGCGACTGCGGTATTGCCATCCTTTTGCCGTGGTCACATATAAGGCTCCCCTCCCGTCCGCTAGGCGGGAGGGGAGCCTTTCTTTGTGTTGGGGTTGTCTGGCCGGTCGTTTGTCTCGACCTGTAACAGGAAGAGCCAATTTTTGGTGCCAGATGTTACAGATCGAGACGGTTCCACTGAGCTAACCATTTCATCTAAATCTGTAACACCAAAGGCGAATTTCAGCTGCTAGATGTTACAGATTGAGATAGACCCAAGGGGAGGGGCCGGTATGTCTCAATCTGTAACAGCTGGGGCCGTTTTTACCGAGTAGCTGTTACGGATCGAGATTCTTCGGTCGAGTCGGGTTGCAGGGTAACGTGCGGGCACAAAAACGGAGCCGTGTTGCCACGGCTCCGTTTCTCAAGAGGATGGGTAAGGGAAGCGAAATTAGTTCAGGTGCCAGATCTCGTCGTTGTACTGGGAGATGGTGCGGTCGGACGAGAAGGTGCCGGCGTTGGCGATATTGATCAGCGCCTTGCGCATCCAGGCGTCCTGGTCCTCGTAGTCGGCCAACACGCGCTCCTTGGTCTGGATGTACTCCTCAATGTCGAGCAGGGCCATAAACCAATCCTTGCCCTTAATGTCATCGTGCAGGCGCTGCAAGCGCTCGGCGTTGCCGGTCGCCATAAAGGCCGGGTTGGTGATGAAGTCCACCAGCAGTTTAATGCCGGGCTTGCGGTAGAGCGCACCGGCGTTGTAGGTGCCGTCGGCGTAGAGCTGCTCGACCTGTTTGGACGAGGCACCAAAGGTATAGATGTTCTCGTCGCCCACGAGCTCGGCAATCTCCACGTTGGCACCGTCGAGCGTGCACAGGGTTAGGGCGCCGTTGAGCATGAACTTCATGTTGGAGGTGCCGCTCGCCTCCTTGGAGGCCAGGCTGATCTGCTCGGAGATGTCAGCGGCGGGGATCACGCGCTCGGCGGCGGTGACGTTGTAGTTCTCGATCATGACAACCTGCAGGTAGGGAGCCACGTCGGGGTCGTTTGCAATCCACTGCGACAGCGTCAAGATCAGATGGATGATGTCCTGCGCGATAGTGTAGGCAGGCGCCGCCTTGCCGCCAAAGATGATGGTGACGGGGTGCTTAGGTCTGTTGCCGTTCTTGATATCGAGGTACTTCCAGATGATGTAGAGCGCGAGCATCTGCTGGCGCTTGTACTCGTGGATGCGCTTGACCTGGACGTCGATGATGGCGTTGGAGGGAATGGTCACGCCCTGCTCGAGCGCCATGAACTGGCGCATGATGGCCTTGGCCTCGACCTTGGTGGCGGCCAGGCGCTCAAGAACGTCCTTGTCGTCGGCGAACTTGGCGAGTTTGCTCAGATCGCCGGTGCTGCGCCAGTCGGTGCCGATCACATCGTCGAGCAGGCTGGCGAGCGCGGGGTTGGCCCCATGGATCCAGCGGCGGAAGGTGATGCCGTTGGTCTTGTTGGAGAACTTCTCGGGATAGATTTCGTAGAACGGATGAAGCTCGGTGTCCTCCAGGATCTTGGTGTGGAGGGCGGCTACGCCGTTGATGGAGAAGCCAAAGTGGATGTCCATGTGGGCCATGTGGACGGTGTCGTGCTCGTCGATGATGGCGACGCGCGGGTCATCGTGCTCGGCCTTCGCGATCTCATCGAGCTTGACGATAATGTCGGCGATGGCAGGGGAGACCTTCCGCAGGCTGGTGAGCGGCCACTTCTCGAGCGCCTCGGCAAGAATCGTGTGGTTAGTGTAAGCGACCATGGAGCGTACGATGGTCACGGCCTCGTCAAACTCGATGCCATGCTCAGTGGTGAGCAAGCGAATGAGTTCGGGGATGACCATGGTGGGGTGCGTGTCGTTGATCTGGACAACGGCGTAATCGGCCAGATCGTGCAGGTTGCTGCCGCGCTCGACGGCCTCGTCGATCAGGAGCTGGGCGGCGTTGCTCACCATGAAGTACTCCTGATAGATGCGAAGTAGGCGGCCCTGCTCGTCGGAATCGTCGGGGTAGAGGAACAAGGTGAGGTTCTTGGCGATCTCGGTCTTGTCGAAGTCGATGGAGCTGCCGGGGACCAGGCCGTCGTCGACGCTCGCCAGGTCGAACAGGCGCAGGCGGTTCTTGGTGGGCTGGCCGTAACCGGGCACATCGATGTTGACGAGCTTAGAGGTAACGGCAAAATCGCCGAACTCGACGGTGTAGGAGCGGCCATCGTCGACTAGGATGTCCTGCTCACCGAGCCACTCGTCGGGGACGGCCTTCTGCTGGTTGTCGACAAAGCGCTGACGGAACAGACCGTAGTGATAGTTGAGGCCCACGCCATCGCCGGTCAAGCCCAGCGTGGCGATGGAATCCAAGAAGCACGCGGCCAGGCGACCCAGGCCACCGTTGCCGAGCGACGGCTCGACCTCGAATTCCTCGATCTTGTTGAGGTCGTGGCCTGCGGCGGTGAGCTGGTCCTTAACCTCGTCGTAGATGCCGAGGTCGATCATATTGTTGATGAGCAGCTTGCCGATCAAAAACTCGGCGGAAATGTAATAGAGCTTTTTCTTGCCGTTGTTGAGCGGGCAGGCGGCGGAGCGCTCTTGCACGAGTTTGACCAGCAGCTTGTAAATGCGACGGTCGTCGAGCTGCTCGAGCGAGGTGCCAAAAGACTGCTCGGCGAGTTCCATGAGGTTAATTTGGGGCATGTTTTCTCCTGTGATGGGTTGTTTCATGTCTGCAATTCATAAGAAGCCCGCGCGAGGGGATTGGGGTGGCCTCGCGCGGGAAAAGCAAGCGCGTCCGCACGGTGGGGAGGGGCCGGGCGCGGTAGCTCCTATTGAGGAAGCTCGATTTCGGCTTCCGACGGGATGCGGAAGTAGGTCTCGGTCCAGTCGGTGAGTTTGTGCTCGAGCTCGCGGGTGATGGCGCCGTCGAGCATGCGCCAGGTCCAGTTGCCGCCCAGCGTGGCAGGGGTGTTGATGCGCGCCTCGTTGCCCAAGTTGAGCAGGTCCTGCATGGTGTAGATGCACGTGTCGCTCACGCTGGCGGCGATGGTGCGATTGAGTGCATCTGCCATGGGTTCGCCGGCCTGCTGATGGGTGTACAGGGCTGCCTGCTCGCGCTGACGCGGGGTGGCCGTTCCCTCAAACCAACCGCGCGCCGTCTCGTTATCGTGGGTGCCCACATAGGCGACGGTGTTGGCGATGTAGTTATGCGGCAGGTAGTACGAGTTGGTGCCCTCAAAGGCAAACTGCAGGATCTTCATGCCGGGGAAGCCCGAGTTGTCGCGCATGTCGATGACGCCGGGGGTGAGGAAGCCCAGGTCCTCGGCGATGATGGGCAGCGTGCCGAGCTTTTCCTCGAGCGTCTTGAAGAACTTGAGGCCGGGACCCTGCGTCCACGAACCGTAGGACGAATCGGGCGAGGAGAACGGCACCTCCCAATAGGCCTCGAAGCCGCGGAAGTGATCCAGGCGGATGACGTCGTACATGTCGAGGGCGGCGCGAATGCGGCTCTCCCACCAGGAGAAGCCGTCGGACTCCATGGCGTCCCAGTCGTAGATGGGGTTGCCCCAGTACTGGCCGGTGGCCGAGAACTGGTCGGGCGGCGTTCCGGCGACGCTCACGGGATTGCCGGCGGCATCGATCTTAAAGAGCTCAGGCGTCGCCCACATCTCGACGGAGTCACGCGAGACATAGATGGGCAGGTCGCCGATGATGAGAATGTCGCGCTCGTTGGCATAGGCCTTGAGGCGGCTCCACTGGCGATCGAAGAAGTACTGCGTCATCTGGTGGTAGAGCATACGCGCCGGATGGTCGGCGCAGACCTTGGCGGAAGCCTCGCCGCGGGTGTGGAGCTCCGCGGGCCACTCCCAAAACGCCTTGAGACCGCACTCCTCTTTGACGGTCATGAACTCACAGTAGGGGATGAGCCAGTCCTCGTTGGCCTGGATAAAGTCATCGAAATCGGCCGGCTTGTCGGCAGCAAAGCGCTCGGCGGCGCGGTCGAGAATCTGACGGCGGCCGCCAAAGATAGCACCGTAGTCGACATTGCTGGGGTCGGATCCCAGATACACGCCATCGATATCGCGCTGCTCCAGATACCCTGCCTCGATAAGCTCGGCAAAGTCGATAAAGTTGGGGTTGCCTGCGCGGGCCGAGAATGACTGATAGGGCGAATCGCCATAGCTGGTCGTCGTAAGGGGCAGAATCTGCCAGTAATGTTGTTTGCACGAGGCGAGAAAATCGACGAAGTCGTAGGCATTCCAGCCAAAGCCGCCGATTCCGTATGGTCCGGGCAGAGATGAGACGGGCATGAGGACGCCGCTTGCACGCTCCATGAATGCGCTCACCAACCTTCTTGTTGTGGGGTCGGCCTGCCGATGGGTGTGCAGTCCGCCTCCGATGTTCTGATTCGATACGCCTATTGTAAAACATGTTGTTTAAACATGTACAGGCAAGATAAAAAAGTTGGTCGATTTTCGGCGAATGGTTACATGCCATGAAAAAGCCCCGACCTCACAACGTGAGATCGGGGCAAGAGCAGTATGTAGGTTTTTGCTACTCGGCGTCGGCGAAGCCGTTGGGGTTGTGGCTCTGCCAGTTCCAGCTATCTCGGCACATGTCCGCGATGTCGTACTGGGCCTTCCAGCCCATCATGCGCTCGGCCTTGGAGGCATCGCACCAGTTGGCAGCGATGTCGCCGGCGCGGCGCTCGCGGATCACGTAGGGCAGCTCCTTGCCACAAGCCTTGGAGAAGGCGGCGACGACCTCGAGTACCGAGGTGCCGGTGCCGGTGCCCAAGTTAAAGATCTCGACGCCGGTCTTGCCGTTCATCCAATTAAGGGCAGCAACGTGACCAGAGGCCAGATCGCACACGTGGATGTAGTCGCGCACGCCGGTGCCGTCGGGGGTGGGGTAGTCGTTGCCAAAGACCTGAACGGCCTCGAGCTTGCCCACGGCGACCTGGGCGACATAGGGCACCAGGTTGTTGGGGATGCCCTTGGGGTCCTCGCCGATCAGGCCCGACGGATGAGCGCCGATGGGGTTGAAGTAACGGAGCAGCACGACGTCCCACTCGGGGTCGGCGGTGTGGACGTCCATAAGGATCTGCTCGATCATCCACTTGGTCCAACCATAGGGGTTGGTCGCGGGCTTCTTAGGATCCTCCTCGGTGACGGGCGGGTTGTCCGGGTCGCCGTAGACGGTCGAGGAGCTCGAGAAGATGATGGACTTGCAGCCATGGTTGCGCATGACGTCGATGAGCACCAGGGTGTTCTCGATGTTGTTGTGGTAGTACTCGACGGGCTTGCTCACCGACTCGCCGACGGCCTTAAAGCCGGCAAAGTGGATGACGCGGTCGATCTGATGGGTATCGAAGATCTTGTTCATCGCATCGCGGTCGAGCACGTTGGCCTCGTAGAAGGTGAGGTTCTTGGCGGCCTCGTCGCCCACGATGGTCTTGACGCGGTCGACGGCGACGGCGCTGGAGTTGGAGAGATCATCGACGATGACGACCTGGTAGCCACCCTCGAGCAGCTGAACGACGGTGTGCGAGCCGATAAAACCGGCGCCACCGGTAACGAGGACGCAGGTGTCTTTGGGGTCGAGTGCTTTGGACATGTAGTCTCCTATCGAATCAGGAACACTTCTTCAGGGGAGTATAGCGCAGGCAGGGACGCCCAAATCGTGCGCTGTAGGAAAAGCAGAGGATTGTGCTAACGTACTCATCAGAAGAGCTTGCGTACGCATAACCTGATCTTTGGCATTTGCTTACGAGCCGCTGACCTTGTAGTTTCTTGCCGTTCGTGGAAATCGTTGGGACGCGCCATATGTACGCTAATATGTATGAGTTGAGCGACATATAAATAAACATGTAACGGAGTACATATGTCACCAAACAGCGATTCCATCCTTTCCCAGGAGCTCTCGCGCCGCACTGCCCTCAAGGCCCTGTTCGGCGCCGCTTCTGCGGCAGTTCTTTTTGGCCTGCCCGCTCGCGCCCGTGCGGCGGAGGCTTCCAAAGAAACCACCGATAAACTGAATGCTGCCCAGGCCCAGCTCGACGAGGTTCAGGCCCAGCTCGACAGCATCGCAAATGAGTATGCGGCGCTGGCCAACAAGAATGCCCAGACCCTCAACGACATCGAGAATGTCCAGGGCAAGATTGACGACACGCAGGCCCAGATCGATGAAAAGAAGGCCGAGCTCAAGAAGAAGCGCAATGACCTTTCCGATCGCGTGGCCGCCAGCTACAAGTCCGGCGGCACGAACATCCTGTCGCTGCTGCTGGCCTCTGGCTCGTTTGAGGAACTCGTCGCCAATGCGCACTATGTTGAGAAGATCAACAAGAGCGACCGCGACGCCATCGAGGACATTCAGACTATCCAGGAAGAGCTCGATGCGCAAAAGACCGAGCTTGAGTCGCAGAAAGCCGACTTAGAGAAGCTCAAGGACCAGCAGACGGCTCAGATGCAGGATATGCAGGCCAAGCAGCAAGAAGTCCAGACCGTGCTGAACGGTCTTTCCGACGACGTCAAGGAGCTCATGGCTCAGCGCGATTCCGAGATCCTCGCTGCCGCCCAGGCTGAGGAGGCTGCCAGGAAGGCCGCCGCTGCCGCTGCCGCCGCGAACAAGAACAATTCCTACTCGGGTGGTTCAAGCTCGGGTGGCGGATCGTATGCGCCCGGAACCCCGCAACAGAATGCCGGCTCGGGCAAACAGCAGGCCGTCGTCAACGCGTGCTACTCCACGCCTTCGCCGGGTCAGAACTGGTGCGCGGCGTGGGTTACCAATGTCTTCCGTAACGCCGGCGTTGGCTACTTTGGCGGTAACGCGTGCGATATGTTTAACGCATGGTGCTATAGCTCCGACCGCTCGGCGCTGCAGGTGGGCATGATCGTGGCCGATTCCTCGCACAGCGGCACCGGCATGCCGGGTCTGATCTATGGCCACGTGGGCATCTATGTTGGCGGCGGCATCGTCATGAGCAATGAGGGCGCCATTACGTCTAAGTCGCTTGACTCGTTCATTGGGTTCTACGGCACTGGCTCTGGCGTGCGCTGGGGCTGGCTTGGCGGTATTGCGCTGTCGTAGCTGCGGTTTGAAGTAAGTTGGTCCGTGGCTACCCGAAAGGCATTAGGTTGCCTGCTCGGACAGTCCTGCTCGCACGGAGAGCACATTAAGTGCTCTCCGGCTCGTGCGGAACTCGCGATCAACCTAATGCCTTTCGGGCAGCCACGGACCTCTCGGGTCCAATACGTCACACACCGGACTGGTTTATCTGAATTAAAGAAAGTGAAGGCCCCTTTCGGGGCCTTCTTTTTATAAAAATTCGCCTACTCGGTGGACTTCGGGTTCTAGGTCTACGTCGAACTGCTCTTTAACTTTGGCTTGGATGTCGCGGATGAGTTCGTTGACGTCGGCGGCGGTGGCGTGGTCGGCGTTGACGATAAAACCGCAGTGCTTTTCGCTTACCTGCGCGCCGCCAACAGCATGGCCGCGCAGGCCGGCATCCATGATGAGCTTGCCGGCAAAGTAACCCTCGGGGCGCTTGAAGGTGGAGCCGGCACTCGGCATGTCGAGCGGCTGCTTGTCCTCGCGGCGCTGGCGGTAGTCGTTCATGTCGGCCTTGATCATCGCGGCGTTGCCCGGTGCGAGGTTGAAGGTGGCAGAAAGAACGATAAAGCCGTCGTCGGCAATGCGGCTCTTGCGATAGCCCAGGTTGAGCTCGTCGACATCGAACTCGATGATGTTGCCGCTGCCGCGGGTGCCGTCGTCGAGCTGGCGAGCGGGTTTGTAGACGCGCACGGACTCCAGCACATCGGCCATGCAGGCGCCGTAAGCTCCGGCGTTCATGTAGCAGGCGCCGCCGACCGATCCGGGGATGCCCGAGATGGGCTCCATGCCGGTGAGACCGGCCTCGGCTGCCGCCGCGGCGACATCGGAAAGCAAGGCGCCGGCCGCCGCCGTGACGTGCGTACCGTCGACCGTAATGTCGGAGAGGCCTTCGCCCAACGCCACGACGACGCCGCGGATACCCTTGTCGCCGACGAGCAGGTCGGAGCCGTTGCCCACGATGGTGAGCGGCAGGTCGCAGCGATAACAGGTGTCGAGCGTGGCGACGAGGTCCTGCTCGGTATCGGGCGTGACAAAGACGTCGGCCGGGCCGCCGATCTTAAACGTGGTGTGCTCGCGCATGGGCTCGCTCATCAGCACGTTGTCCTCGCCGGCAACGCCAGCAAGCGCGCACAGCAGGTCCTCGTTAAAAAAGTCGTTCTCGTGCATACGAATATCCGCCTTTTGGTGGTCGTTGTCATCAATCGATTGCAATATACCCCACCCGGACGGATTTGGTGCGCTGGCGGCGATAAAACAGCCGTCTACCGGATTGGTAAAGTGTTTATCACCGAGGTAGAGGGGTAGTCGCTATACTTTCAAGAGATTGCGCGTAAACCCGGAAGGAGCGAGATGGCCAACAAAGTCACCCTCAAGCAGATCGCCCAGGAGGTGGGGCTTTCCCCCTCGTCGGTCTCGCTTGTGCTCAATAATCGGCCCTGTCGCATCTCGGAAGAAAACCGCAAACTCATCAAGGAGGTCGCGGCGCGCAACCACTATGTTCCTAACCAGATTGCGCGTAGTCTGGTCATGCGCGAGTCGCGCACGCTGGGCCTTATCGTCCCTAACATCGAGAGCCGTTTTTTTGCCTCGCTCGCTGGTAGCCTGGAAAAGCGCTGCCGTGAGGATGGCTATGCGCTCTTCATTACCAGCTCGGGTGGAAGCGCCGATGACGATTTGGAACTGCTGCGCCAGCTGGTGACGCGCGGCGTCGACGGCGTCTTTCTGGTAGTGGGTGACGAGTTCTCCGACGATCGTGCCCTGCGCGAGGAGGTGAGCCATCTGCCCATCCCGGCCGTAATGGTCGACCGTGCCATTGAAGGGCTTGAGTGCGACAAGGTGATGTTCGACCACGAGATGGGTGGCTACATGGCCACCCGCTATCTGATCGAGCAGGGCCACCGCCGTATTGCCTGTCTGGTTAACGCACGCCGCTCCAATACGGGTCGCAAACGACTTGCCGGCTATGAGCGCGCACTGCGCGAGGTCGGCTTGCCTATCGACGCGCGTTTGGAGTTTGAGAGCGAGTACTACATCCCGAGTGCCTACGAGGCCTCGGAGGCGGTGCTCGCAACTGATGCTACCGCTGTGTTCGCAAGCTCGGATAACATCGCCCTCGGTCTGCTCAAGCGCTTGCACGAGATGGGGAAGAGCATCCCGGGTGACATCTCGGTGGTGAGTTACGACAACTCGGCCGCCGACGTTCTCTTTGAGCCGGCGCTGACCGCGATTGAGCAGGATCCAGGTATCCTCGCGGAGTATGCTTTTGGCTGCATGTCCAAACGCCTTGCCGGTAGGGGCGGTAGACGTGCCGAAGAAGTCGTTCTGGAGCCGGCGCTTATCGTGAAGGGCAGCGTGCTCGATCTTACCGAATGTAGCTAAGCGTACTTGTTTGTTTGCATAGATTGCATGCGGAGTGTCCGCTATTTACCGGCGGGGCCGGGGTGCCTGCCTTGTTTTGAGAAGTTCGCGGAGCCCACTTCTCAAAACAAGGCAGGCACCCCGGCCCTCGTCCGTGAACTCTTCCGCTGGGCGAGCTATAGACGCCGCGCACCGATGCGGTAAAGCGGTGGCTTGAAATTGGTGCTATATTCGGCTTGAGTTGTTTAATGCTAGTACGGGAGGCTGATATGGGGCTGTTCAAGAAGAAAAACCCGCAGGATGCCTTTGATCCCGATGTGTTTACCATCACGGATACGATTTTGGACCCGCCGCGGTTTACATTTTTGCCAGCTATCTACCAGGACGCCACGCGCCGCAAGTGGGCCGTGCATCAGCGCGGCGGCGAGCCGAAGATTTTTGACTATGCGGACGTGTTGCAGTGCGAAGTGGCCGAGGCGGGCGATCCGGAGGCCGAAGAAGCGGTCTCTAAACAGGAATTTGCCCAGCGTATCCTGGCAAATCCTGCCAAGGCAGCAAAAATAAATGCTGCCAAGCGTAATATGTGTCTTGGTATGGGCGTTGTTGTGGCGGTTCAGACGGGAAAAGACGAGGTTTCCAAATTAGAGATTCCCGTTATGACCGACGAGGTCAAACGCGATTCAAGTCTATATAAGTCGTATCGGAATGTCGCCGAGAAGATCAAGGCCGAATTTGATGCCATGGGAGGGCTGACCTAATTTTGGCGGCATACGTGTCTGAATGAGGAGTCTGTGCAATGGCAGGCGAATCTTATGCAATTCCCCCCAAAGATCGTGCTGTTGAGGGAATTCTTTGGTATATCCAGCACCATCAGCTTGCCGGCGGCGATCGCCTGCCGGCCGAGCGCGTGCTGTGCGAAGAGATTGGCGTTTCGCGTACGGCGTTGCGTGCCGGTATCACGCGGCTTATCTCGTGTGGAACGCTCGAGAGCCGTCGCGGATCGGGCACGTATGTGTGTCCTCCCAAGCCGCTGAATATCTTCCAGGAAACGTATAACTTTTCCGATGCTGTGCGGACTGCCGGCCTGCACCCCTCTTCTCGTCTGGTTTCCACCGGGACCATCGAGGCGGATGAGGCGCTTGCCGACAAGCTTGGGGTGGCTATAGGCGCTCCCTTGCTCCGCATGCAGCGCGTTCGACTTATTGAGGGCGAGCCGGCGTCAATCGAGACCGCTCACGTTAACCTGTCCCTGTGCCCATCGCTTCCCGAGCACGATTTTGAGTGTGAGAGCCTTTACGATGTCTTGCTCAAAGAAGGTGGCGTGCGTGTTGAGCATGGACGTGAGCATATCTCCATCTCGCGTTTGAACGTCGAAGAGGCCGAGCTGCTCCAGCAAGAAGAGGGAACGCCGGTGTTCTATGAGAGCACGATCGAATTTGATAAGGACATGCGTTTTGTGGAGCATTGCAAATCGGTGATTTTGCCCACAAAGTTCCGCTTTGCCGATAACGGTGAAAAGAACGGCATGAGGAGCGTGGCAGGTGAACAATGGCTGAAACAGTAGATGCCACTCCGGTTTATATGCGCATTCGACGCCGCATCGAGGAGCGTATCGAGCGCGGTATATACCCCACGGGTTCCATGATTCCGTCCGAAAAAGACCTCGCCGAGGAATTTGGTACGACACGCTTGACCATCCGAAGCGCTGTCGATGAGCTGGTTCGGCGCGGGCAGATTCGACGCGTCCGCGGAAAGGGCGCGTTTGTGGCGCAGAAAGTGCCCGTTGCGTACGAGCGAACAGGAGGCTTTCGCGAATCGGTTCGTGCTTCGGGCGGCGAGCCGTCCGTCCGCATCCTCGCGCGTTCCAAGCGTTATGCGGGCCCATATTATGCCAACCTGTTTGGCATCGCCGAGGACGATTTGCTGTATTCGATTCGGCGTTTGAACTGCGTCAACGGCGATCCCGTATCGATTGAGATGGCGTTCATCCCGTGCCTGCTGTTTCCCACAATCGAAAATATTGACGTGTCGGTCTTCAGTTTGTACGAGACCTATGAGATGTTGGGCCGAAAGCCGGTCATGGCACAGGAAAAGCTCGATATCGAAGCGCTGGGCGCGCGAGATGCCGGCCTGCTTGGACTGGAGCAGGGCGATCTTGCCTTGACGCTGGAGTGCGTAAGCTTCGATGCGGGCGGCCAAGCGATCGAGTACGTCAAATCGTTTAACCGCGGTGATGCGGGTGGATATACCTATACGTACTAGCTGGTGTTTTGTGAATAACGCCTGGGAAACTAACTAGTTTTGATCGTTGGGTCAGCTGTATATACAACCTTACAGGGCCCAAAATCGACCGTTCGCCGAAGGGGATAAATTAATCGACAGAGAGGTATCAAAAAGCCGTAACCTGTAACTGTGATTGGTATCAAATACTAATGATTTGTAACGAGGTGAGACGATGAAGATGCTCGATTACGTTCAGCTTGCCCATGTGCGTATGGGGGAGAACCTCGAGCGTTCGTCTGAGCTGGTAGCGCAGCTCGTTGATATTTTCCAGTCCGGTTCTTTTGACGCGCTGCGCATCGTTGCTTCGGGTTCGTCGCGTCATGCCGCCGATTGCGCCCGCGATTACCTGCAAGATGCCCTGCAAATGCAGGTGTCCGTTGTGACGCCCGAGGCCTTCGTTGATTTTGAACACACCTATCCGCAGCATGCGCTCAACATTGCCGTTTCGCAGAGTGGCTATTCGACCAATACGATTGCGGCGCTCGATTACATGCGCGCACACGATATGGCTGCAGTTGCGCTCACGGCAAACGTCGAGGCGCCCATCAAGGAGCACACTGACATCGTTCTTGACTACGGTGTGGGCGTCGAGTCGGTGGACTTTGTGACTCTGGGCGTCGAGGTGCTCGTTGAGTACCTGGTGCTCTTTGGTATTTACGGCGGTCAGGCGCGCGGAACGATTGACGCCAAGGGCGTTGCCCAGCGTCTTGACGACCTGCGCGAGGCCATCCAGGCCAATGCCGTAATGTGCAAGACCGCCGAGGCATATGTCCAAGACCACATGCTCGAGCTTTCTGAGCACACGCCCGCCATGGTCGTCGGCAACGGCCCCAACTATGGCGTTGCCGAAGAGGCGGCCCTCAAGCTGAGCGAGACCATCAAGATTCCTGCCATGCATCACGAAGGCGAGGAGTTCGTCCACGGTCCCGAGATGCAGATCGTTCCGGGCTATCTGGTGTTTATCGTCGACGATCCGCAGGGGTCGGAGCGTCTTGCGAATATCGCTGATGCGCTATCGAACGTTACGACAAAAACGGTGCTGCTCACGGTCCATCCCAAGGGTAGGGCTCACGAGGTTGCGGTGCCTCAGGTGGCTCCGCTGCTCAGCGCAATTCCCAATCTTGTGTTCTTCCAGACGATTGCGGCCATAATCGCCGAGCGTCTGAAGTCATGGGACGTGCACCCGTATCTTGATGCCGTCTCCAAGCAAATGGAGGTCAAGGCAGAGGGCTACGAAGAATCAGTCAATGCGCTTAAGGCCAAAGCGGCCGAGTGTTACGGAATGTAAGCGGGTTTTGAAGCCCGTTGGCATGGGGGATGTGGAAACAACCCCAGAAAGGAGAGACAAATGAAGGAAACCGAGAAGATCGAGATCATGCATTTCGACCAGGAGGGCTATCTCGAGGACGGCAAGGCGCTCTACGAGACCGGCAAGAAGATGACCGCGCTCGCCGACAAGGTCGCCGACGAGGGCTACGACGCCGTGTTCCTGATGGGCGTCGGCGGCACCTGGGACGAGCTCATGCAGCTCGAGTACCTCATGAACAAGTTCGGCGACCGCGACCTCGAGGTCTACCTGATCCACGCCGCCGAGTGGAACGCCATGGGCCACAAGCGCATGACCGAGAAGTCCGTCGTGCTCACCGCCTCCGAGTCCGGCACCACCCCCGAGGTCCTCGAGGCCGTCAAGAAGATGAAGGAAAAGGGCATTCGTGTCTACGCCATGACCAAGCCCGAGGGGCTCATCGGCCAGGCTGTCGGCGCCGAGAATTGCGTCAAGATGGCTTCCGATCATGGTAACGGCGGCTGCGAGATGGGCTACTACCTCGCCGACTGCTTCGGCCTGCGCCTGCTCAACCGCCGCGGCTGCTTCCCCAAGTTCGATCTGTTTATCGAGCAGACCAAGGATATCTGGAAGGACATGCTCGATATCCGCAAGCGCTTCGAGCCGCGCGCCGAGGAGCTCGCCAAGAAGTACGCCCTGGCCCCCTACACCATGTTCATCGGCTCCGGCGCCCTGTGGGGCGAGACCATCCTGTTCTCGATGTGCATCCTCGAGGAGATGCAGTGGAAGCGCACCCGCTACATCACCTCGGCCGACTTCTTCCACGGCACCCTCGAGCTCGTGGAGCCCGGCGTCCCCGTGTTCCTGTTCATGGGCGAGGACGAGAACCGCAAGCTCGACGAGCGCGTCCGCGCCTTCCTGACCCGCGGCGTGACCGGCGACACCGACATCAACGTCATCGACACCGCCGAGTTCGCGATCCCCGGCCTTGACGACGAGTTCCGCGTCATCGTCTCCCCGTGGATTCTGACGGTGCTCGTGACCGACCGCCTGGCTCGCTACTACGAGACGGTCACCAAGCACAACCTCAAGTATCGTCGCTACTATCACCAGTTCGACTACTAAAGAAAACGGGTGCGGGAACGTGCCGGGCTATTGAGAGGAACACAGAATGAGACAGTACATCATCGCCAGCCATGCGCACTTCGCTACCGGCATCAAGGAGAGCGTCGAGCTGCTCTCGGGCGCTCGCGACAACGTCCACGATCTTTCGATGTTCGTCGATGGCCGCATGGACGTGGCCGAGGAGGCCCAAAAACTGCTGGCAGGCATGTCTGCTGACGATGATGTCGTTGTCTGCACCGACCTCTTTGGCGGCAGCGTCAACAACGAGTTCACCAAGATCGTCCAGACGCGTCCCCGCACGTACCTCGTTACCAACATGAACCTTCCTCTCCTCATCCAGTTGCTGTTCTCCGACGAGTCGGCGCCGGTTGAGGAGACGATTCGCGCCATCGTCGCTGCGGACGATACGCGCGTGAAGTTTGTCAACGATCTTTTGGTCGATGACGACGAGGAAGAAGAGTTCTAATCCGCAGCACCTACTGACACGCCGTAAGACGGCACAAGACCTTTGGGGGGTCACATTATGATTCAGCTACTTCGCGTTGACCATCGCCTGCTTCATGGCCAGGTCGCAGTTTCCTGGGTTCAGGGCCTTGGCTCCAACTGCATCTTCTGCGTGGGCGATAAGGTCGCTAACGACCCGGTGTGGAAGACGACGCTCAAGATGGGCAAGCCTGCCGGCTGCAAGCTCGTCATCAAAGATATGGAGCATGCAATCGAAGCTATCAACTCGGGCGTGACCGACAAGTACAAGATGATCATCTGTGTCGCCACTATTGCTGAGGCAAAGCAGCTTGTTGAGGGCTGCCCGCAGATCAAGTCGGTCAACCTGGGCAACACCAAGCCCAAGGACGAGAAGCGTCCCGATGCGCGTCAGGTCTCTCGTCAGATCTTCCTGACCGCGGCCGAGGAAGCCGATGTGCGCGAGATGCTGGATCGTGGCGTTGAGGTCGAGATTCGACCCCTGGCCGATGACCCCAAGGTTGACTGCGCCAGCGTGCTCTAGGCGTTCAATTTCGAAGAGTCTGAGCTCTTCGTAGTGTCCTATTAGGAAAGGGGGATATATGCTTACCCAAGCAATCCTCATCGGACTTATCGCCGCATTTGGTAAGTTCGACTTCCAGCTCGGTACGCTCTATGCGTTCCGCCCCATCGTCCTGTGCCCGCTCGTGGGCCTGGTGCTGGGGGACCTGCAGTCCGGCCTCGCGATCGGTGCGAGTCTGGAGCTGCTGTTCATGGGCTCGATCTCCATCGGCGCCTACGTGCCGCCTGATGAGACGATCGGCGGCGTGCTCGCCTGTGCCTTCGCTATCCAGCTGGGCCAGAGCACCGAGGCAGCCATCGCGCTTGCCATGCCCATCGCCACGCTGTGCCTTGCCATCAAGAACATCCTCAACGCCGCCCTGCCGATCCTGGTTGACCGCGCCGATGTCTTCGCCGGCCAGGGCAACCTTAAGGGTGTCTATACGATGCACTTCCTGATCGGTTTCACCGCTATCATCATGGCGTTCCTGCTGTGCTCGCTGTCGTTCTATCTGGGTGCTGACGCCATCCAGGGCATGCTCGACTTCATCCCGCCCTTTGTCCTTGCTGGCTTTGGCGTTGCCGCCAACATCCTGCCGGCCATGGGCTTCGCCATGCTCGGCCGCCTGGTGCTCACCA
>CABUNJ010000029.1 GCA_902492935.1 uncultured Collinsella sp.
GCCCGCTGAGCTGGGCCTATGCCGGAATCTCTCCCACAGAAACCACCGAAGAGCCATTATTGATATGAGGCGTCGCTCTTACGCCTCGCGCAGCCAATCAAACGCGACGCGCGGCGTACCGTCCGACACATATACGATACCGGCGCGCTTAAACCCGGCCTTGGCGATGGCTCCCTGCATGGGCAGGTTGTCCTGATGCGTGTCGATGCGCAGGTGATCGGCACGCTCCTTGGCAAAGGCAAACATCGCAGCCGCGATACCGTGCACGGTGCCATCGGACGCCACGCGATGCAGCACGGCGTACGGAGCGTCGCTGCGCCATTGACCATCCTCAATGACGTCATAGCACTCGTCCGGGCCCGGCAAAAAGGCAAACGTCGCCACCACGCGGCCGTCGACTTCGCACACATAGCTGCCATCGGCGGCGATATCGGCAGCCAGCTGCTCGGCCGAAGGCGTGCCCTCGGGCCACTGCGTGGCGTTGCCATGCGCGCGCATAAAGGCGCGGGCGGCGTCATAGATAGCCATGACAGCGGGAATGTCGGTATCGAGGGTTTTTCTGATCATCACGCAGCGACCTCACGTTTATTGGTATCACTTTGATTGAGCAATGATACCAACGTTTTGAGAAGGGCGCGAAGCAGATGGGAAGCAAAAAGCGAGCCGCCTGGTCAAAGGCCAAAAGCGAGTTTTTGGGCGCTGCTACCGGCGGCGATATGAGCGACCTGTTTGCACGCGAGGACGAGCGCCGCGACGCCCTGGACGCCGAGCGCGATGAAGCCTGGCGCTACAAGTCGTGCGAGCGCAAAAACCGTTACGACACGCGTGCCGAGGCCGAGGCCGTTATGGCCGACTGCGAAAACCGCGGACGCCGCGGGCTTGCCTGCTACAAATGCGAATACTGCGGTGGCTGGCACCTGACATCGCACCCATGGAAATAAGCATCGCATCGGCACGGCACTGACGGAGCACCAGCTATCGCGCGCAAGCTACGGGCGCGGCGGCACCAAAACATCGTAGCGAACGGCCTTGCCCGCAAGTTGATAGCTCGGCTTAACGCCGGCAAGCAGTGGCCCCTTCACCGGTCGCTTGATAACGACCTTGCGGGGGCGCGCCGCAAGCGCTGCCTGGACCAGCGCCTCCTCATCGGCACACGGCTGTTCCAAATGGTGCAAGAGTTGGAACTTCTTTTTCACCGCCGCGCTCTTGGTGCGCTCGGGAAACATGGGGTCCAGATACACCACGTCGGGAGCGGCAAGCTCGCCCTGCCCGATCAGCCCAGCTGTATGGCGAAGGCCGGCAATGCTGTCCTCGCCCGCATGAAGGCGCATGCGAGCCACGGCAGCCGCAAGCACCGGATCATCCGCCGCGCGCTCCAGGGCATCCTTGAGGAGCGCCGCGATCACGCAATCCTGCTCATACAGATCGACGGTAAAACCCGCGGCCGCCAACAGCAGCGAATCCTCGCCAAAGCCTGCCGTGGCATCAATCGCCCATGGACGCTCGATGCCTTTTGCGCGCGCAGCCTTTACCAGCAGCTCTTGCTGCAGACGGCCCTGCTTGAGCCGTGGAAGCATGCGGCCGAAATCGGCGCGCAGCTCCATCGTGCCGTCGGTGAGCGTGAGGCCCTCGGGCTTCCCGGTCAGCTCAAGCCCCGCGGCCCGAGCAACAGAAAAGGGATCGACGACGCCCATGGGTACTCCTTAACAAGCAAAACGAATACGTGAGCGCCGTTTATGCCGGCACCCAACCGTCCGCTATTGTCCCACATGCGACATGGCCCACAGCATCCCAATGCAAAGCACCGCCATCAATCCCGTGCACACGGCAGCGATCACAGAATCACCCATGCGCCTTCCCAACGACCGCGGCTCACGCACTTGCCCTGCTCCGTACATCATGGCTCCTCCTTGAGGCCAGCTCTTACCATGGACCCATCATCGCAGCGCCGCGCATACGCTGCCATCGATTTGACTTACGCCCAGCTTTCTTTTTTGAAAGGTTGGGTTTGGCTGCGCGGGCTCAATGCGCTTTCAGGCGCATGCATCGCTGCGTTGAACTACAATGTGCTTCACCATATGTGCAGTACATTGGGTGCGCCAAGTTGGCGTACTCGTATCGAAAGGACCAGCCATGAGCTTCACTCGCAAGACTCTCAAAATCCTTGCTCTCATCTACTTTGTTTTGGGTATCGCCAGCCTCGTCACCGCCGGCGTCGGTATCGCCACGGGCGGTCTCGATTCCACGTACGGTTCGTACGCCACGCTCGCAGCGGTCGTGCTTATCGCCAAGGGTCTCGTCGACCTTGCCGCAGGCGTCGCCGGTATCAAGGGCGCCAACAAGCCTTCGCAGGTGGACGGCGCGTTTAAGCTCGGTATTGTTGCCGCGGTCGCCACGCTTGCCCAAGCGGTGCTCACGCTTCCCGCGTTTGGCGGCGACGCCATCAACTTTGGCGCCTTTGTCATCGTGGTGTACGACCTGTTCTTTGTTCAGCAGGCACACGCCGTTAAGGCCGAGAACAAGGACCGCCTATAAGCGCTCGCTTCTCATAACCTCTGCAGCCAAGCAACTAAAAAGGGCCGATCGCGCATCTCCGCGGTCGGCCCTTTACGTTTACCCAGATAAAACCTGCCAAAATAAACCTGTCCCTTTTTGGCAGGTTAGCTGTGGCGGTACTCGGCGATGATGAAGTCAATATCGGTTTGAAGGGTGTCCAAGTTTGCCAGGCGCTCTTTGTCGGCAGGGCGCGTGCGGTAGTAGTACGGCGTCATCTGGAACACCGCCTCGATGTCAGCCTGGGTCTGGAGCGTAATGTTCGCAGACACCCGCTGCGTTCCAACCAACTCGAGCTCGGTGGTCTTCGGCAGCTTCTCGTCATTGAGATACGGCGTGTCGTAGAGCACCTCCTTGAGCCCAAACAGATGACGGGCACCCGGCACCACGGTGAAGAGCAAGCCTTCGGGTGCCAACACGCGGGCAAACTCGCGCTCGTTAAAGGGAGCAAAGAGCTCGGTCACCATATCGAAGGCGCTATCGGCCACGGGGATGTCCTTCATGTTGGCCACGAAGTAGGTCGCATCGCCGCGCTTGGCGGCCAGGCGCACCATCTCTTTGCCCAGGTCGAAACCGTAAGCATCCACGCCCGGCACCGCGCCCATGGCGCTGGTGTAGTAGCCCTCGCCACAGCAAATATCGAGCAGCGTCATGGGGCCGATCGCAGACGCGGCATGCCCAGACGCCCGCTCGCGCACGAGCTCGACCATTGCATCGCGCAACGGCGCATAGTAGCCACGGTTTAGAAAGTCGCGACGACTGCGCGCCTGCGACTTGGGATCGCCCATGGAGTCGCCGCTCTTGGACGAGCGCAGTAGGTACAGATAACCCTCGCGCGCACGGTCAAACCGATGCCCGCCCGCGCATGCAGCACCGCGTTCGTCATCCACCAACGGCTCATGGCAAACGGGACACAACAACATGGCAACTCCTTAGCGCGAACAACACAACGCCCACCATTGTCGCACGCCTTCCCCACCTAGTCATTGGGGACGTTCTTGAATGACTAGTTAGAAGAGATAAGGAGTGTCCCCAGCTGTCGACAGAAAAGGTACGTCCCTAAGTGCCGGATGGTTGCATTAGGAGTATCATCGTCTGCGCAAATAAGCACGAAAGAGCATGTTAGAGATTGAGAGCGTATGGCTGATACCGCATCTAAGCACATTGACATGACCACCGGATCGCTGTGGCGCAATGTTCCCCTGTTCGCCTTCCCCGTGGCCGCCACGAGCATCTTGGAGCAGTTGTCGAACCTCATCGCCACGGTCATCATCGGTAACTTCTCGGGCGACCAGGGAACCCTCGCCATGGCGGCGGTCGGCTCCAATGTTCCGCTTACCAGTCTTATGCTCAACCTGTTTATTGGCATGTCGCTTGGCTCCAACGTGGTCATCGCCAACGCTATCGGCCGCAACGATCAGAACATGGTCAAACGCGCCGTCCATACCTCGATTTTAATGGCGCTCGTGGGCTTTGTCGTCATCGCGCTGGGCGAGATCTTTGCCGAGCCCATGCTCGCCGCGCTCAACGTTCCTGCCGAAACCATGCCGCTCGCTTCGCTCTACCTGCGCGTCTTTTTGCTCAGCATGCCCTCGATCTTGCTCTACAACTTTGAGGCCGCGATCTTCCGCTCCGTCGGCATCACCCGCATGCCGCTGCAGGCGCTTGCCGTGTCCACCGTCCTCAACATTGGCCTGGATCTCATCTTTGTCCCCATACTCCACTGGGGTGTCGCGGGCGTCGCCATCGCCACCGCCATCGCCTACACCGTCAGCGCCACCACACTCTTTATCCGCCTGCTCAAGACCGACTCCGTCGTCCGCGTCACCCCACGCGACTTGGCTATCGACCCCGTCGCCCTCAAGCGCATCGTCAAGATCGGCCTGCCCGCCGGCATCCAAAGTGCCGTCTTTGCCGTCGCCAACATCATCATCCAGTCCGCCATTAACAGCCTGGGCACCGAGGTCATGGCGGCATCGAGCGCCGCCATGAGCCTGGAGTACGTGTGCTACAACCTGCTCAACAGCTTTAGCCAGGCGTGCACCACCTTTGTGGGACAAAACCACGGTGCCCGCCAGATTGATCGCTGTACCAAAACGCTCAAGGTCTGCCTGGTCGAAGGCGGTATCGTCGCACTCACCACGATTATCGTTATTGTCGGTCTGGGGCGCGAGATCTTGTCGCTGTTCAACAGCGATCCCAACATCGTCTCGATTGGCTATATCCGCGTGTGCTCGATCTTCCCGGCGTACGCCTTTAGTATGTTCTACGAAAACATGTCCGGCTACCTGCGCGGCTTTGGTATCTCACTCATGCCCGCCCTCATCACCATGATCTGCGTCTGCGGCATCCGCTTCTATTGGGTGTTCTGCGTGTTCCCGCACTTCCGCACCTTTGCGAACATCATGATGGTCTACCCCATCAGCCTGGGCACCACGGCGTTCTTTATGGTCGTGGCGGTATTACTCTGCCACCCGGCACGCACCTATCGCGCCGCCCAAGCCAAAGCGACAGCCCGCTAAACACCGCACTCAACGCCACGCCAGTCATTAATTGACAATATGCGAGCTCATATAGTCGATAAAGCGCCTGGTGGCGATAGGCATGGTGTCCCAGCTGCGCCAGGCGGCCACCACGTCGCGCGAGGGGGCATGCACGATAGGCCGCACACGGATATCGGCACGCATGCCCTCCACAGTACGACGGTAGAGCATACTCACACCTAGGCCCTCCTCCACCATCGCCATGATGGTGTAGTCGTCGGTCACCTCGCTCGTCACGTGCGGCGACAGCCCATGCGCCGCGAATGCATCGAGCACCAGGCTCTGTTCGCCCTCATCCAGCAGCACAAACGGCTCGGACGCCAGGTCGGCGAGTGTCACCTTTTCCTTTGCCGTCAGCGGATGCGCGGCCGGCAACAATGCTACCAACTCATCGTGATAGACCACGCGCTTCTCGAGCCCTGCGGTAAACCCACGCGCCGTAAAGCAAAAATCCACCACGCCGTCGTGCACCCATTGAGCGTTGCGCGTGTAATCGCCCTGCTTGAGGGTAAAGTGCACCCCCGGGTGCAGGGCCCCAAAGTCGCGGATCACACGCGGCAGCACGGTACGACTCACGTTGGTAAACGTCGCGATGCGAATATCGGTCGACGAAAGCCCCAGCAGCTCCTGGCGCTTGCCCTCGAGCTCGGCCTCGGCGGTCACGATCTGGCGCAGGTACGGCAGATATTGTTTGCCGTCGCGCGTAAGCGAAACGCCCTGCTTACCGCGCTCGATAAGCGTGGTACCCAGCTCGCGCTCGAGCGCCTTAACGGCCTGGCTCACCGCACTTTGCGTATAGCCCAGCTCGTCCGCTGCGCCTTTAAGGCTGCCGCGATCGACCACCATACAAACAATCTGATACCGCGATGCCATCGTGCCTCCACATCGGTGTAGCTGTAAAACGTTTTGTCAGGGCTTTTCCCACCAACATTAGCATTTCTTAATCATACTGAAGATACATTCGCTTTACTACATCCACATCTGGGAGCAGAATCCTTTTTATGAAACCGTTCTGTAACAAAAGGAGTCCCATGGATCGCAAAAAAGCAATCGCGCTCTCATTTTCCGTTCCCGTCGCATGGGGCTTTTCGTACCCCCTCATGAAGATCGGTATGGACAGCATGAACGCCACGAGCATCGTCGCGCTACGCTGCATCATCGCCTTTGCGGCTTGCCTGTTGCTCTTCCACAAGCACGCGTTGCGCATCAACCGCGACCTTATGGTCCGCGCCGCCATCATCGGCGCCATCATGGCAACCGAGCTCACCTGCATGTGTCTGGGCTCCAGCCTCACCTCTGCCTCCACCGCCGGCTTTTTGCAGAGCCTGACGGTCGTGATCGTGCCGTTTGCCAATGCCGCCCTGCTGCGCCGCGCCCCCGAGCGCAAAGTGCTCGTCGGCACCGCCATCGTCACCTGCGGTATGTTGCTGCTCTCGGGCGCCGACTTCACCAGCCTGAATCCCGGCGCGATCATCATGCTGCTCTCGGCCTTTATCTATGCCAGCCACATTATCGTGGCCAAGCGCTTTGTCGAAGAAGTCGACCCGCTGTCCCTGGGCGTTTGGCAGCTGGGCTTCGGCGGCCTGTTCTCGGGCATTGCCGCATGCGTCTTTGGCGGCTTCACGCTTCCCAGCACGCCCAGCGAGATCGTCGTTGTCGTCGCGCTCGCACTCATCTGCTCTGCCTACGGCTTTATCACCCAGACGCTCGTGCAGCCCCACGTGCCCGCCGAGACCACCGGCTTCGCCTTCTCGCTCGAGCCGGTCTGCTCCGCCGTCTTTTCGTTCTTCCTGGTCGGCGAGGTCCTGAGCCCCATCGCCTTCCTGGGTGCAGCTCTCATCCTCACCGGCGTCATGGTGGCAACCGTCGAGCTTCCGCGCCTCCGCGCACATGGACAAGCTCGCATGGCAGGAGCGCCCGAGCACGTCTCGTAGACCCTACTCTTCATACGGCCGTGGCATAAAGGCAACCGGTGCGCCTTTACAATAGATACCGACAGAGCATCTGACGTAAAGGAGCCCCATGGACGCCGCGACCCGCGACCGCAACATAGCAACTTGGTTGGGCGATGCGCCACAGCCGGTACGTGACGCTACGAACCAGCTGCTCGAACGCATCGCCCTTTTACGTGCCGAGCAGACCATCTACCCGGCACAGGACGACATCCTCAATGCCCTCGCCTACACGCCGGCCGACCAGGTCAAAGTTGTCATCTTGGGTCAAGACCCCTATCACGGACCCAACCAGGCCATGGGGCTGTCGTTCTCGGTCCCCGCGACGCAAACCAAGTTGCCGCCGAGCCTGCGCAACATCTACAAGGAACTCAATGCCGATCTGGGCTGCCCCATTCCCGCCACAGGAGATCTAACGCCATGGGCACAACAGGGCGTCCTGCTTCTCAACACTACGCTCACCGTGCGCGAACACGCCGCGAACTCGCACGCCAAACTAGGCTGGAGCACCCTGACCGACTATGTTATCGAACGCTGCTGCCAGCTGCCCCAACCGGTAGTCTTTTTGGCATGGGGCCGCTTTGCCCAGCAGATGGTCGAAGGCAAGCTCGCCGCGATCGGTGCGGGCAAGGCAACCGGCAAGTTCTGCCTGGCATCCACGCACCCCTCGCCGCTTTCGGCCAACCGTGCCACGGCAGAACTCCCCGCCTTTATGGGATCGCGCCCCTTCTCGGCAGCCAATCGGCTACTCGAACAGCACGGCTCGACCCCCGTCAACTGGACTTGCATCGGCTAAAAATCGATGCATCAAAAACGCGCCCGACGGCTTTCCATCGGGCGCGTTTCCTATTCGGGCCAAATAAATTGCGTGCGGCCGGCCTCGCCGCCATCGATCAACAGGCTCTGCCCGGTCATAAACCGATTGGTCACGCCCACAAAGTAAATCCACTCGGCAATCTCTTGGGCAGTGGCCCAGCGCCTAAGCGGCGTGAGCTCCATAATCTGGCTCCACAGGTGTTCGTCTTCCATCACGCAACGGTTGAGCGGCGTGATAACGCCACCCGGGTCCACACTGTTGGCGATGGCCTGCGGCGCCAGACGGTTTGCAAGGTTCTTGGTGTAGGCGATAACGCCGCCCTTGCTGGCGGCATAGGCGGGAAACTCCGATCCCGTATGCCCACTCGCGGACCCCACATTGACCACGGATTTGATAGCCGGCGCCGGCTTGGCGGCGAGCCCCTCCCCCACAAAGGCGTAGCGCTCGGTCACGTTGATGGTGCCGCACAGGTTGGCGGCGATGTCGTCGGCGGAATCCTGC
Organism: uncultured Collinsella sp.; assembly: GCA_902492935.1. Lineage (GTDB taxonomy): Bacteria > Actinomycetota > Coriobacteriia > Coriobacteriales > Coriobacteriaceae > Collinsella. The sequence continues at coordinate 8,367 of CABUNJ010000029.1, forward strand.
GTACCGGCAACGTTCACGATTACCTGGGGTTCAAGATCGTCTGGAAACGAGCCCGGCTCGCGGACATCAACGATCAGATGGCGGTAGCGCTCGTCTTCGATCGCCGCCGGCATAAGATCAAAGCCCACGACCTCGTGGCCCTCGTCCAAAAAGCGCTGCACGCACGCGACTCCGATACCGCCCGAAGCACCCGTGATCAAAACCCGCATACTTGCTCCTTAGGCGGTTGCGTGGCGCTCGAGGTACTCGGCGCCCACATTCTCACGCTCCCAGCCACGCACGACCTTGTAGCCCACGGGGCTCAGGAAGACCTCGCACAGCAGCTCGGCGACAGCGCCGGTCAGCGAGCACATAAGGACCTGCACCCAGGTCCAACCAAAGAACGTGTGGCTCACCACAATGGCAAAGACCAGGTTGTCGATAAACTGGCCAACACCCGTGGACACATAGGAGCGGAAGGCGAAGCTCGCAAAGTTATTCTTTTTGAGCATACGGCCGAGCGACTGGTTGAGCGTGGAGTTAACCACGGCGGAAACGAGCATTGCCAGCGAAGAGCCCAGCACCACGTACCAGGTGCCGCCGATGGTGGCGTTAAGGGCGGTGTTGACCTCGATCATGCCCGTGTCGTAGTAGGCGCCCCACATGCCGGGCGTGAGCGAGCATGCCCAAAAGCACAGGCTCACGGCGAGGTTGACCGCCAGTGCGAGGATAGAGATTTTGATGGATGCCTTGGCGCCAAAGCGCTTGCAGATCATGTCCTGGCACAAAAACGAAACCCAGCTCACCACAAAGCCGCAATCGAGTGCCAGATACGGCAGGCTGATGAGCTCTTTGTTGGCCAGCAGGTTCATCATGATGACGCTCACGAAAAACAGCGAAACCGTTGCCGCGGGAATGCTCCGCAACAGGACCTTGTAGTCCTCCATGACCTTCTTGATCATTATGTACTCCTTTGGTTTTAGGTTTAACGAGCAGGATATCGGACCCGAACTGCTCGGACGCCCCGGTCTTGAGACGACGGTGGGTATGATAGCCGCTCACACGGCATCAGGCAAGCAAACGGCGCGGCAGCCCCGCAGGGCCACCACGCCGATGCACTAAAACGCTACGTTGCCAAACTCCGACAGGATAAGGTCGGGGTTGTGGTCGGTTGCCCAATCCACGTTCCACGGGCTCGTGAACAGCAGCAGCTTGCCGCCACGCATGTCCTCGACGCGCAGCGTGTCGCGCGTGAGCGAAAGGCCCGGGATATCGATGGTGTCGGGGTCGTTCTGAATCCAGCGGATGTCCGTATAGGGCAGCGGCTGGCGACGAACCTCAACACGGTACTCGGCCTTGAGACGGCGCTCGAGCACCTCAAACTGCAGCACGCCGACCACGCCCACGATGACGCTCTCCATGCCGGCACCCAGCTCGCGGAAGATCTGGATGGCGCCCTCCTGGGCAAGCTCCTCCATGCCCTTGACGAACTGCTTGCGCTTGAGCGTGTCGACCTGCGTAATGCGGGCGAACATCTCGGGAGCGAACGTCGGGATCTGCGGGTACTGCACGTGATGCTTGCCGGAGCACACGGTGTCGCCGATGCTAAAGATGCCCGGGTCGAACAGGCCCACGATATCGCCTGCGTACGCCTCGTCCACGATGGCGCGGTCGTCGGCCATCATCGAGGTGCCCGTGGCCAGCTTGAGCTTGCGGTTGCCCTGCATATGGAAGGCGTCCATGCCGCGCTCGAACTTGCCCGAGCAGATGCGCACAAAGGCGATGCGGTCGCGGTGGTTCTTGTCCATGTTGGCCTGGATCTTAAAGACGAAGCCGCTAAAGTCGTCGCGGCAAGGATCGACCGGCTCGCTGGTGAGCGTGTCGGTGTAGGCGCGCGGCGTCGGGGCCAGACGCAGGAACTCCTTGAGGAAGGGCTCCACGCCAAAGTTGGTGAGCGCCGAGCCAAAGAACGCCGGGCTCAGCTTGCCGCAGGCCACGGCATCCAGGTCGAGCTCGTCGCCGGCACCATCGAGCAGCTCGATGTCGTCCATCAGGTTCTTATGGTTCTCCTCGCCGATAAGCTCGTCCATGGAAGGATCGCCCAGCTCGGCCTCGACCTCAGCGACCTTCTTGGTGGCGTTGGCGTGGCCGTCGCCCTCAAAGGCGATAACGCGACGGGTCTGACGATCGAACACACCGCGGAAGTTGCGGCCGCTGCCGATCGGCCAGTTCATGGGATACGTATTGATACCCAGGACATTCTCGATCTCTTCCATGAGCTCAAACGGGTCGCGAGCCTCGTGGTCGAGCTTGTTCACAAAGGTGAAGATGGGAATATGACGCAGCGTGCAGACCTTAAAGAGCTTTTTGGTCTGGGCCTCGACGCCCTTGGCGCCGTCGATGACCATGACAGCGGCGTCGGCGGCCATAAGGGTACGGTAGGTATCCTCCGAGAAGTCCTGGTGGCCGGGGGTATCGAGGATGTTGACGCAGGCGCCGTTGTAGGTGAACTGCAGCACCGAGGAGGTAACGGAAATACCGCGCTCCTTCTCGATGTCCATCCAGTCCGAGACGGCATGCTTGGCCGAGCTCTTGCCCTTGACCGAGCCGGCGGTCTGGATGCTGCCGGTATAGAGCAGCAGCTTCTCGGTAAGCGTGGTCTTACCGGCGTCCGGGTGGCTGATGATCGCGAATGTGCGGCGCGACGAGATTTCATCCGACAGGCTTGCCATGCGGATCCTTTCTTGCATTGAGTGCATTACGTCGTTGTAACCGCACTATTGTAGCCGCGAAATTCCGCCATAGGGCACCTATCAGGACAAATTCATCAGTTGGGGCCTAGGGTAGCAGTCGATGGCGGCACTCCGCAGCAGTTTGTCTCGATCTGTAACATCTAGACGGTTTTTGAACCTCTACCTGTTACAGATTTAGACAAACAGGTGGGCGTCCCAGAAAGATCTCGATCTGTAACATCTAGCCATTCAAAACGGGTCTATCTGTTACAGATTGAGATATAAGGATAGACGGGTGGCCAATGTCTCGATCTGTAACATCTAACAGCCAAAAACTTCTCCAGTTGTTACAGATTGAGACAACCAGGTGGGGCCCGCCAGCAAAATCTCAATCTGTAACAGGTAGCCGTCCAAATCGGTTCCAGATGTTACAGATTGAGATGAATGAACGGGCGGACAATCCCTATTTGCCTCTTGCATAACTGTGCATAGTGTATATATACTGTGCTTACCGGTTATATACACGTGTAGCCCAACAGCTAAGGAGCCGCTGTGGACATCATCCTATCCAATTCGAGCGACAAGCCCATCTACGAGCAGATAACCTCGCAGGTCAAAGCTCAGATCTTATCGGGCACGCTCGCTGCGGGAGCCAAACTCCCCAGCATCCGTGCACTCGCGAGCGATCTTGGCGTGAGCGTCATCACCACCAAGCGCGCCTACGCCGACCTGGAGCAGCTCGGGTTTATCTGCACCGCGCAGGGCAAGGGCTGCTTTGTCGCCGAGGGCAACCAGGAGCTTTTGCGCGAAAACCAGCTCTGCCATATCGAAGACCTGCTTGCGAAAGCGGCAAGCCAAGCCGAAACCCTGGGTGTCACGCGCGACAAGCTGCACGAGATGCTCGACCTGGTAGCCCCCGAAACCATGCAGTAGCCATCTGCAAGAAAGGCTATACCATGCAAAACTTGCTTGAACTCAAAGGCATCTCACGCACTGTAAGCGACCGCTTTTCGCTGCGCGACGTCACGCTTGCCGTAGAGCCCGGCCAGATCGTTGGCTTTGTGGGCGCAAATGGTGCCGGCAAGACGACGACCATTCGCGCCGCGCTTGGGCTTATCAAACTCGATGCCGGCGAGGTGCACCTGTTTGGGCAGCGCTGTGGCGCCGACGCGTCCGATGAGACGCAGCGTTGTCTGCGCACTCGTGTCGGCCTCGTGCTGGACACATGCCCCTTCCCCTCCACGCTCAAGGTGGGCCAGATCGAGTCACTCGTAGGCCCGGCGTACCCCACGTGGGACCACGAAACGTTCGCCGGATTCATCAACCGATTTGGTCTCGATCCCAAGACAAAGGTCAAGGACCTCTCCCGCGGCATGGGCATGAAACTGCAGCTTGCCTGTGCACTCAGCCACAAGGCCAAGCTGCTCGTTTTGGACGAAGCCACCGCGGGCCTCGATCCCATGGCACGCGAGGAACTGCTTGATGAGCTGCTTGCCTTTGTCGCCGACGGCCAGCGCAGCGTGCTGCTCTCGAGCCACATTACGTCCGACCTCGATCGCACCGCTGATCGCGTCATCTGCATCGATAATGGCTCGATTATTTTTGACCTGCCGCGCGAGGACATTACCGACCGCGCCGGCATCGCCCACTGCACCCAAGCACAGGCCGCCGAGCTTATGGCTTGCGTCGAAGGCGCCCGTGCCGTCCACCACGCCTATAGCGTGGACGTGCTCGTGCCCAACCGTCGCGAAACGCTCGAGGCCTTCCCCGAGATTCCCTGCGATCGGGCAACCATTGATGACTACCTGCGCCTCACGCTGAAAGGGGCTTCGAAATGAAACGCGCCTTTATGTCCGAGCTCGCCATCGCTCGCTCGCTTATTCCGAGCATTGCAGGCGTCGGCCTGTTCATCTTCGTCGTGCTGACGCTCGCCAACGCGTCGGATGGCGATTCCGGTATGAGCGCCGGCGCCTGCGCCGTCAGTGCCATGTCACCCATCATAGTCATGAACTCACTGGCCGGTTTCGACAATCAAAACGGTTGGGAGCGCTATCGCGCAACGCTGCCCTTCTCGCGCAAAGACATCATCTGCGCACGCTACCTGAGCGTTATTGTCTTCTCCGCCGTCATGGCATGTGCAGCTACGCTTTTGAGTGTCGTCGCCATCCCGCTCTTCAACAGCGCGGGCATTCCTTCGACAGGACAGACGGTCTTTGAAATCGCAATCGCCTCGGCAGCATCGATGCTCATCTCCCTCATGATGGTGTTTTTGGCGCAGCCACTGTTCTTTCGATTTGGACACATGGAGGCGCTGCGCCTATCCGTTGGCCTGTTTGCCCTGCTCGGGTGCCTTGCCATGGCCACGCTGAGCTCCTCCAACCCCATTAGCAACTGGCTCATGTCGATTGCCGGGGCAAATCCCGATCCTGCTGTTCTGGGCTGTCTGTGCACAGGAATTGCAGTACTGGCGCTCGCACTATGTGCAATCAGCTACACCATCAGCACCAAGGTTTATCGAGTACGCGATCTGTAGTCATGCGAGCCTCAATCCACGAAGGACGCGATCTCCGCCCCTCCCAGCAAATCCGTGGCAAACGGCATGTCCCCGGCGCGCGCTACCGTGCTACTTGCGCAGCGGCTTGGGCAGTGGAATGCCGGCGGCGATAACGGCGGCGATGATCATGCAGACGATACCCTTGAGCGGGAAGCACATGAGCAGCAGGCCCACGACCATGACCGGCTGACGCATGACCGCACCCATCGTCGATGCCGTGCAGACGGCGACGCAAAAAACCGGATCTGCGCCGGTGAGGATGGCAAGGCCATAGCCCAGGCTTACGCCCGAGAAGATAACCGGGAAGAAGTGACCGCCGCGCCAACCAAGGTTGATGAGGGCGGGCGTCAGCATGGCCTTAACAAGACCGGTCGCGATAAGCACGCCAGCGGGAATGGTCAGATAGGTTTCCATGAGCACGTCGGCCTGGGTCTCGCCGGCAAACATGGTATAGGGCAGGACCGTGCCACAGATGGCGAGTGCCAAACCGGCCAGCATGGCCTTGACGACAGGACGCTCCCCTATTGCATGGGACAGTGCCTCGCTTGCATGCTCAGAGACAAAGTACAGCCAGCCGCAGACGGTGCCGATCAACGACAGAGGGACGAGCCAGGTAAGCTCTAGGTTGCCCACCTCGGCGGACTCGAACCTGGGCATGCCCATGCCACCGCCCACAAGCTGTCCAAGCAGCAGGTAGGTGCCCAGACCGCCGGCAATCGCAATACCGTAGACCACCGTCTTTTGCGCCTTGGGCAGCTTGATGGTGATCTCGCCGGACGCGGACTCATCGTCGGCGTCTTCACCCTGGCCGTCGGTGCTACCGGCAAGCGGCGCCACAAAGCCAAAGACGGGCGCGGTAAAGAGCGCCGTCAGGGCAGCCTGGGTGCCCAGCAACGTGAGCTCCCTAAACTCGGCGCCAAAGCGACGCATGCGGTCGCCGACCCAGCTGCACAGACCGGCGATAACGCCGGTCAGGCCGGCCTCCGGTCCAATGCTTCCGCCAAACAGCAGCGGCAGCAATGCCGCGAGCGAAAGCTTGCCCAGGTTGTCGTACGGGTAGCGCCCGTCTTGCTTAACCTTAGCCATCACCTGGTTGAGGTCATCGGTCTTGGTGCCTGTCATCTTTTCGTACAGACCGATTAACAGGCCGCCCAGCAGGCAGACAAAAAACGGGTACGGCAGAAAGCCAAACGGGCCGCTGGCAAGCTCGGGCGAAGCGACGCCCAGCGCGTGCGGAATCTCGGTCCATAGATAGTCGATACCGTGCTCCATCGCAAAAAAGAACAGCCAGACTGCGGCACCCGCGAGTGCACCGGTCACGGCAACGCTGACCAAAAACAGCGCTCGGTTCGTGGGTTTGGCAAGGTTATCCATCGGGTCCTCCCGCGGTCAAAGTCGACATAGATACGTTTTATTGTAGAGCGAGCGTTGCCCGAACGAGCCAACCACCTGCGCCGCAAACGGCACCATTGGGAGCCATAGTGGGGCAGGCTCAAGACTTATCCGTTGATAATCGAGGCAATCTCGCGCAAATCGTCGGCAAAGTAGATGCCGTGCTGGCGCCTCGGGCTCGAAAGCCCCTTATCAATCATGTGCCCGAGCAACGCCTTGAGGTCGTTGTAGTAACCGTCCAGGTTATACAGGATGCACGGAGAGCTCAGGTGCCCCAACGACACCGCGGACATAACCTCGGCAATCTCCTCGAGCGTGCCCGTGCCGCCCGGAAATGCGATGAACGCATCGCCGAGCTCGATCATCTTGGCTTTGCGCTCGGCCATGTCGCTCGTCACGATAAGGTCGTCGATTCCGTCGTGTTGAAACTCTGCCTCGATAAAAAAGCTCGGCTCCACACCCGTCACATGTCCGCCTGCCTCGAGTACGCTATCGGCGAGCGCGCCCATCAGTCCCGATTTGGACCCGCCGTATACGAGCGCGTGTCCGTTGGCGCCAATCCAATTGCCCAGCTCCTGCACTGCGGGCAGAAACGCCGGGTCGTTGCCGACGCTCGCGCCCAGGTAGACGGTGATGTTCATATGCAATCCCCCTCGTCGTGACGCGCGGCACCCGTTCTATCGTTGCCGGCGACGGTATTCGCGCACGCGGCGCGACAAATCGGCGAGCTCATCGCGGTCGAGTTCTTCCAAATGCTCAAGATCGTCCATAAAGCGCGCCATGGTGTCCTTTTGGCGCAGCTTGATGAGCGTATTGCAGTAGTTCACCGCCACGCCCGTAAGCATGGCGATATAGAAGATACTGATGACGCTTAGGATAACGGTAATGCCGCGGGCAACCGGCGTTTCAGCGGGGATATCGCCAAAGCCGATCGTCGAGACCGTCTCAAAGCTAAACCAGAGACCATCGCCAAACGTGAGGGTCGTGGGCTCGGACAGCCAGACAGCCGTCGAGCAAAGCAGATAGAAAATAAGAAACAGGCCCGTGATGCGTGCAAAGCCAGCCTGTCGCAGCACATCGGCAAGCGTCCTGAGCTTTTTCATCGCGACCCCTTCCACGGACAACCAATCACGTTCGCTCGGTATTGTCCCACGCCTCCCCAGCAAACGGAACTAGTCATTGGGGACGTTCTTAAATGACTAGTCAAACAAGAACGTCCCCAATGACTAGTCGTTTAAGAACGTCCCCGATGACTGCCGGGCGGGAGCGTTTAGCGGTACAGCTGCCGACTGGGCAGGCTGAGCTGGTATCCTTATGCGGTATTGTCTCGATTCGTTAGGATTGCATGTGAGAGCTGCCACTGTCCTTCGTTCAGTTATATGTCGCGCCCTGGCCATTGTACTTGCCGCGCTTGCCGCACTGAGTTCCATCGCGCCTGTCCAGGCTTTTGCCGATGACTCTAGTCAGCCAGTCAAGACGGTCCGCGTCGGCTGGCTCGTCAACAACGAGGGCTTCCAGAACGGCACCCCCGGCGAGCGTCTCTCGGGATGGGGTTACGAGTACCTCCAGACCCTGTCGTACTACACGCCCGGCTGGCGGTACGAATACGTCTCCGGCACCTTCACCGAGCTTATGGACATGCTCGAGGCAGGCGAGATCGACCTCATGCCCAACATCTCCTACTCCGAGGAACGCGCCCAAAAGCTGCTCTTTTCCTCGAACCCTGAGGGCACCGAGCGCTACTACATCTACGCCAGGCCCGACCGTGACGACCTGGCCAAGGGTGACCCTCAAGCACTCCAGGGTCTCACCATCGGTTACAACTCCGGTGTTATGCAAACCATCGTCGGCCAGCAGTGGCTCGCCAACGAGGGAATCGCCTGCACATACAGGGAGTATGACGGAGGCTCCGTTCTCTTTGACGCGCTCGCAAACGGCGAGGTCGACGCCATCATCATGAACGACACCATTTCGTCGCCCGAGGCGTCGCCCATGTTCTACGTCGGTTCGAGCGACTACTACTTTGCCGTTCCCAAAAGCCGCCCCGACCTGATGGACAACATCAACTCCGCAATGGCGGCAATCAACCTCGTCAACCCCCGCTATAACGACGAGGTCAAATCGAACTATTCAGCGCAAAACAGCGGATCATCCTCGCTCACCGGCGATGAGCGCGCCTGGCTCAAGGCGAACAACAGCACCATCACGCTCGGCTACATTACGGGCAAACTCCCCTACTGCAACGAAGACGAAGACGGCAAAATGGAAGGCTCGCTCGCATCGCTTGCGACGACGTTGCACGATAAATTTGGCATTACGGTCAAAACCGTCGCCTTTGATAGCTACAAGATGATGTCAAAGGCCCTGTCAAAGGGAAGCATAGACGTCGCGCTGCCGGTATACCGAGATTACTGGTTTGCCGAGCAATCAGGCGTTGTGCAGTCGGTATCGTTGGGGACCATATCCCTCACCGCCATCCACAGCGGAAGCAACCTGAACAAAGACCTTCAGAACATCGCCTGCACCAAATCATCGTTTATCAACCGAAACGTACTTGAAAGTCTGTTCCCCACAGCGACCGTGACCGAATACCGATCCGACGATGAAGCGTTCGACGCCCTCAGGAGGGGAACGGCGCGCTGCGTCGTCGCTCCCAGTTCACGCGTAAAAACCCTCGGCGATCGTTATGATCTCGAGGACTGCGAGACGGTCGAGCTCCCTGACACCTGCGAGCTCTCGTGCTGGATTTCGCGCGGAAAGCCCGAGCTGTTGGGAATCATCAACAAGGGCATCATCAATGCCGGAGAATCGCTCTCCGCAAGCAATTTCTCCTCCACGTCGTACACGGCCCAGGAATCCAACACGCTTCAATTCCTTTATCGCAACCGCACCGCCATTGCAGCTACCCTCATCGGTATGTTGTCGGTCGGCATCGTCCTGCTCATCTGGGCGCTCGTGCGCGCTCGAACCGAGCGCAAAAAAGCCGATGCCGCCAACGCCGCTAAGACGGCATTCCTCACGCGCATGAGCCACGACATCCGCACGCCGCTCAACGGCATCCTGGGCCTTATCGAGATCGAGGAATTGAAGGAAGGCGATATGCAAGTCGCCCGCGAGAGCCGTGCCAAGGCGCGCGTTGCCGCCAATCACCTGCTCTCGCTGATCAACGACATCCTCGAGATGGGCAAAATCGAAGACCGCAAGCTAACGCTGGAACATGCGCCTTTTAACCTCAAAGAGCTCTGTGACGATGCGCTGGTGCTGTGCAAGCTCCGCGCGTCCGGTAACGGCATCACAATGCAGAACAATAGCCTGCCGTACGCCACGGGGCCATACATGATCGGCAGTCCCACCCATATCCGACGGATCATAATCAACCTGCTAGACAACAGCATTAAGTACAACAAGCACGGCGGCTCCGTCACCTTTAGCTCACAGACCAAGCCACTCGATAACGGGCGCGCGCTCTTTTGCTTTAGCGTTTCGGACACCGGCATTGGCATGGCTCCCGAGTTTTTAAAGCATATCTATGAGCCGTTTGCCCAGGAAGGTGACGATGCGCGCAGCAAGTTCCAGGGAACCGGCATGGGCATGCCAATCGTCAAGTCACTTATTGAACTGATGGGCGGCACGATTGAGATTTCGAGTGAGGTTGGCGTGGGGAGTACGTTCAACGTCCAGATTCCGCTCGATATCGACAAGAACCCCCAGGCGCGGGCGGATACGGTCGAGATGGCGCTCGACTGCTCGCTCGCCGACATGAACGTCCTTTTGGCAGAAGATAACGAGCTCAATGCCGAGATTGCCCAGGCTCTGCTCGAAAGCGAGGGCATCGTCGTAACTCACGCCGCCGACGGCAACGAAACGGTCGACCTATACGTTGGCCGTCCCGCCGGCAGCTTCGATGCGATCCTGATGGACATCATGATGCCGGGCATGGACGGCTATGAGGCAACCCGCGCGATTCGCCTGAGCAAGAAGGCCGATGCAGCCGATATCCCCATCATCGCGCTCACCGCCAATGCCTTCGCCGAGGACGCCAAGGCGGCACACGACGCCGGCATGAACGCCCATCTGTCCAAACCGCTCGACTTTAACAAGCTCAAAAACATACTCGCCCGCATCAAGAAAAACGGATCCGTTTCGCTATAGTTTGTGCTCAACCACCACGCACGACCAGAAAGGAAGCCAACGATGTTTAGGCCCTTACGTCGAAAGAAACGCGCCATCACTGACGAGGAAGCGCGCGAACTGCTCGCTACCTGCAAGCGCGGCGTCTTTGCCGTCAACGGCGACGATGGCTACCCGTACGCCATTCCCGTCAACTACTTCTTTGACACCGAGCACGACAAGATTTATTTCCATGGCGCCAAGGCTGGCCACAAGGTCGATTCACTCAAGCGCGATGACAAGGTCTGCTTTACCGTTTACGGAAACGAGTGGCACAAGGACGGTGACTGGGCTCCCTACGTTATGAGTACCGTGGTCTTTGGCCGCTGTCGCCTGGCAAATGACACTCCCGCGTTTATCGAGGATAAAGTCCGCCAGCTCGCGCTTAAGTACTACCCTTCTGCCGAGGAAGTCGAAGAGGAAATCGCCAAGGACATTAAGGGCGTCCAGCTCTACGAGATTACGATTGAGCATCTTTGCGGCAAGCAGATTCAGGAAAAGTAAGCCCCCTCAGCAGACCTCATCAATAACAATATGGCCTGGTTCCAACCCACCTTGGAACCAGGCCATATGCTTATAGAGCGTCAGCGGCTATGTGCGCTAACGCCTCAACGAGCTCCTGCGAGCTCACGGGTTTACTCAGGTGCGCGTTCATGCCCGCCTCGCGCGAAAGCCTGCGGTCGTCGGCAAAGGCGTTGGCGCTCACGGCGATAATCGGCGTGGTCGCGGCATCCTCGCGATCGAGTGCTCGAATCCGACGCGTGGCCTCAAGGCCATCGATGCCCGGCATCATGATGTCCATCAACACCACGTCGTACTCGTGCAGTGCGCTCGCGGCAAACATCTCGACGGCAGACTCACCATCCTTAGCATGCGTCACGACGGCACCGGCACGGCTGAGCGTAAACTGCGCGATCTCGGCGTTCAGGTCGTTATCCTCTACGAGCAAAACGCGCAAGCCCTGGAGCGCATCGCTGTCGCCCGCATCTACGCGAACTGCCTGAGGAATCTCGGAGCGGTCGCACTTCTCGAACGGCAGGCGGATGGTAAACGTCGTCCCCTGCCCCAAGACACTCGTAAAGCTCATGGTTCCGCCCATAAGCTCGACCAACTGTTTTGCGATAGGCGCGCCCAGGCCAGTTCCCGATGAAGCGCCTTCCACCTGTTGTTCCTCGCGGCAAAAAGGCTCGTAGAGGTGCTGTTGGAACTCCTCGCTCATGCCAATACCGTTGTCGGCGACCGTGTATTCATAGACGGTGACGCCATCCGCTGGCTCCACCTCGCGGCACACCAGGCGAACATAGCCGCCCTGGCGGTTGTACTTGACGGCATTGCCGGCAATATTGAGCAACAAACGCTTGAGGTGCGTCACGCTCACCCGCGCATAGGGATGATTAAGAGCCTGCTGGTCGCAGATAATTGTCACCAGACGTTCCTCGGCCTGGCGCTCCAGAATATCGCGCACTTCGCAGTTGAGTGCCACCAAATTTGTGGGTACGAGGTTCAGGTCGACCTGCCCGCTCTCCAGGCGACTCATATCGAGTGCCTCGTTGGCAAGGTCGAGCAGCAGTCCCGATGCCGTCCAGATTTTTGAGCGGCACTCGGTCTGCTTTTGCAGATCGTCCGCATTGGCATCGCCAACCTCGACCATGCCGCGAATGCCGTTGATAGGCGTGCGCAGATCGTGGCTCATGCGACGCAGAAACTCCGTCTTTGCCGAGTTGGCGGACGAGGCCTCACGCGCCGCCTTTGCCAGCTTGTCGCCATAGTCGCGCTCCTGCTGCAGCAAGTCCGTCAAACGTCGACGATCAGCGCGGCGACGCACCGTCACAACAACGGCTATAACACCGCCGTAGAGCACCAGCACGCCGGCGGCAACAGCCGCGGCGACCTCAAAGTAGCGCTGCGCCGAGGCATAGGTGTACACGTAGAATTTTTGCGCTTTACCGAATGTGCCCAGATACCACTCGCCGTTGACGTTAACCAATCTGACCTTACCAGCCAGGCATCGATCCTTTATGCCGTCGACAATGAAGACATCCGTCGCAGGCAGATCGAATTCGCCCAATATGGTGGGTTCAACGGCATTGGTCGCAACGACCTTGCCATCGTTTTCGATCACGATATTGCCGTTATCGATGGTTTCATAACCATCAAGCAGGCTCTGCAGTTTGAGCGTATTGCTTGCAACTGCCTTCGCGCTCTGATGCCTTACTGCGACAACGATGCCCTCGTCATCCTGCCGGGTCACGCAGCCAATGTCTGCGACCGAGTCATCCGCAAGTGTGATGCGGGCGGTATAGGACTTAAGCGGATAGGCTGCCACCTCCAGCACGGGCGCTTCCTTGAGGTACGCAGCGATCGGCTCGTAGCCCACGCCATCCGTCGAGGACTCGGACACCAAATTGCCCGATGCGTCCGTCACGATCAGTGCGCTCACGTTGAACTGGTCGGCATATTGCTCCAGCGTAGCGTTATCCACCGAACCGTCGCGCTCCATATCGCGCGCCGTCTCTCCGGCGATCTCCATAACGCGAATCAGGTTTTTGGTCGTATAGGCGCTATTGAATGCATCGTAGGAAAGGCTCTGCGTCGCCACGTAATCGACAACGTCGGCAAAGCGCTGCTCGGCTTGGGCCGTCGTGTAACCGTAGCTCATCATGCCGGCAACAACCGAGAGCGCTATCCCCAGCAGAGCGACAAGGAGCCATGCCCCTGCCGAACGATTGCCCCGCTCCTGAGCGGCGTGGTCGGGCGCATCAATCATGACAGGCCCTCCATATTCAAAAATGGCGAAGGTTCATCAAAGTACTTTGACACCAGACGTTCCATGGTGCCATCGGCAAGCATTTCTTGGTAGGCATGGGTGAGCTTGACGTCGATGCCACGCGTATCGTTGATATCAAAAGCGGTGCCCAAACCGACCTCTAGCAGCGGCTCATCCAAAATGCGATACGTCACACCATAGTCTTTTTCGTAGGTGAGCAGCGAGGACTCATGCGCGGCGATGGCGTCGACCAGACCCTCGACAAGCGCTGGGTTCAGGTATGAGCGGTCCGAAAAGCTGTAGAGCTCTTTGATCTGCGGAACGTTTTCATTTGTACGATTGAGCAAAATGCCCTCGGGCTTGGTGGTGGACTGGACCGCCACGACCTTGTCCTCAAGATCGGCAAGCGTGTAGATATCGCTCTGGGGATCGACCGCGACCACCTGGCGGCTCGCAAGGTACGGGCCGGCCCAACGATACTCGTTTTCGCGACCCGTCATGCTAAAGCTGCCCATGACGCAATCGAGCTCGCCGCTCGCCAGCAGCTCTTTCTTCTTTTCCCAATCGATCAGCTGGTACTTTGGCTTGTAACCAATGCTGGCCAAAGCCTCGGTTAGTATCTCGACATCCAGGCCAACGATATCGCCGTACTCGTCGGTATACACAAACGGCGGATAGAGGTCGCTGCCAACGTTGAGCGTCTTAAGGCTGTCGTCTTTGGCCTGCGAGGCGTCCAGACCTTCTAATGCAGACGTCGAGGCTCTGTCATTCGACCCGGAACAGCCGGCTATCGCTACGACAAAGGCACACGCTACCGCAAGCGCGGCAAACAACGATATGGACACCGAGCGGCGAGGTCTTTTCATCGAGCTCCAGAAGATCCTGTTTACAGACTGAAATGGCTAAAGATAATAGCAAACGAAACCACTCGAGCGTCCAATGGTTACAGACGTTTTACCATGCGGGCCTTCCAGCCGACTTGGCAGAAGGCCCCGCATGCAGTGCACACTTACCGCGCATTAAAAACGTAGCGGTCCAGGCGGTCGCACGCTTCCCTTACGCGCGAAAGCGGCAGCGCCAGATTCACACGAATGTGGCAGGGTCCATGGAACGGGCGGCCGTCCTGATACCCCACGCCCACGCGCGCCCCCTCGTCGAGCAGCCACTGAATATCGCGGCCATGTTCGCGGCACCACTCGGTGCAGTCAATAAACACCATGTACGTGCCCTGCGGACGTGAAAACGCGACGCCCTTCCAGTGTTTTTCTGCATACGTGCAGAAGTACTCGATATTGCCGGCAAGCACCTGGTTGAGCTCGTCCACCCACTCGTAGCCCTGCGGCTGGTAGGCACCGATAAGCGCATGCATGGAGAGGACATTCATTTCGTTGTAGTGGGTCTTGTTGGACACGGCGCACATGCGGTCGCGCAGCGTCTCGTTGTAGATAATGTGGTAGCTGCCGACCAGACCCGCCAGGTTGAACGTCTTGCTGGGCGCGTAGAGGGCAACCGTGCGCATGCGGGCATCCTCGCTCACCGACTGCGTCGGGATGTGCTTGTGCCCCGGCAGGATGATATCGGACCAAATCTCGTCCGAGATCACCACGCAATCGTGCTGGCGATAGATGTCCATGGCGCGCTCGATCTCGTCGCGTTCCCATACGCGGCCGCAGGGATTGTGCGGCGAGCAGAACACCGCGGCATGGATGTGGTTTTGGGCGAGCTTGTGCTCCATGTCCTCAAAGTCCATACGCCACACGCCCTGGTCGTCGAGCTTAAGCGGGCTGTGGACAATATGATAGCCCGCGGCCTCAATGGACTTGGTAAAGCCGATGTAGGTAGGGCTGTGGACCAGCACCGCATCGCCCGGCTGAACATACGCACGCAGCGTCGACACGACACCGCCCAGCACGCCATTTTCGTAGCCGATATGTTCAGGGCGCAGGCCCTCGACGCCATTGCGGCGGCTCTGCCATTCGATGATGCGGTCGAAATACTCGGGGCGCGGATCGAAATAGCCAAACATGGGGTGCTGGGCACGCTGAATGATGCGCTCCTGGACCGTGGGCACCGTGGCAAAATTCATGTCGGCCACCCACATGGGAATGCGGTCGAAGCCCTCGTCGGGTGCGTTCGGAGCCATACCTGGGATCTCACCCCAAGAGTCAACGGCGATGGAGTCCATGCCGTGGCGATCGATAAGCGAGCTAAAGTCGTATTTCATGCTGAGCCCCCGTGCAAAGTGATTGTTTTGGTAGGCGTTATTGTCCACCAGCGTGGGCGGTTTTGGCGCGGGGTTTGGCGCTTAATTTGACGGGCGCGGACGAATGGCTGGTTAGTCTCGTGCGTCGTTGACGGCGACTACGATTAGCTGGGTTTCGTCGACCGTAAAAGATATATCGAGCCCGGCGTAGGCCAGGTGATAGACGCGGTTTGGCTCGTGTTTGCTGCCTGCACGGCGCGGATCTTGGCGGAGCACCTCTATCAAGCCGGGGAGCTTTGCGGGCGGGACCATATCCTGCAGTGCTTGCGGAAACTCAACATCGAGCTCTTGCCACGGAGCATCCTCGATCCAGCCTCCGGTCGCATCCGGGTGGCAGTCCGCAAACGGAATGTAGGGCTTAATGTCGTAGATGGGCGTACCATCGCGCAGGTCGGCCCCCAGCACATGGATGATGGGGCCATCGTCGGTGAGCTCGACACAATCAAGCTTGACGCAGGTGAGCCCGATGGGATTAGGGCGAAACGGACTGCGCGTGGCAAAGACGCCCACACGCTCGGCCCCGCCTAGACGCGGCGGGCGCACGGTCTTCGACCACTTGGCATTGGTGCCGAACCTGTCCTGCGCCTTGGCATCGGCAGCTATGTCCTTAGCCGTGCCGCCGGGCGTTCCGTTTTCGAAGCGCCACAGCAGCCACAGGTGAGAGAAGGAGTCCAGACCCTCAACCGCTGCACTGGAGGCAAATTCCGGCTCAAAAACGATGCGTCCCTGCAGATGAGGCGCCAAAAAGCTGTTGCGCGGAATGCCGAACTTCTGCGGCAGGTCGGTATGTATGTGTGCAATAGGTTCCATGCCGGTCATTGTACGGCATGGAGGCGTGGGGCGTTGCGCGCAATTCTTCGCCGCGGTCCCCCGTCGTGCAACCAACGGTTGCTTGGAAGGGCACTGGCCGCCGCGTATGCTTAAGCCATCAACCGGAAGAAAGGAGCCGTCATGGCCTTTGCAGAAAAACTCATCGCCGTCCGCCGCGCCAACAATCTCACCCAAGAACAGCTCGCCGCCAAGCTCTACGTCACGCGCCAAGCCGTCAGCCGTTGGGAGCGCGACGAGGTCACCCCGGGCATCGACATGATGAAGCTCATTGCCGCCGTAACCGGCGAGCCGCTGTCTCACCTGCTCGAAATGCCCGAGCATTATTGCCAAAGCTGCGGCATGATACTCACGCCCGACGACTGCGGCACCGATGCCACGGGCGCCACGACCGACCATTACTGCAAGTGGTGCTACGACCGCGGCAAGTACACCTACGACACCACCATGGAGGCGATGATCGAGGATTGTGCCCCGCGGCTGGCGCAAAACACCGGCATGTCGCTCGACGAAGCCGTCTCGCTCATGGGCGCTGTCCTGCCGCAACTGGAGCGCTGGCGCACCGTGCAGGAAAACGAGGAACGCTACGGCGCCGAAGCGCGGGCGCGCTATGGCGATGAGGCTATCGATGCAGCAAACGAAGCGCTGCTGGACATGGACCCTCGGACGTGGAACGACATGAAAGAACTTGAACGCGCTGTTCTGGGCCAGCTTTCGATTGCCATGGGCATTGGCGACCCAGAGAGCAACGAGGCCCACAAACTTGTCGCAATGCACCGTCGATGGATTGGCCTTAATTGGGGACACGGGCCCCAAGACGAAGCATACCTGGGCCTCGCCCACGGCTATCTTGCCGATCAGCGCTTTATCGACTACTACGACAAGCCCTGCGGCACCGGAGCCACGGCGTTTCTGGTACAGGCCATCGAGTCGTCGTTGACGTGCGCATAGACTGCGGCGGCTTTGGGTATTTCAATCGAAACCTCAACCGATTGGAGACCCATGGCTACTAATCATGAGCTCACGCTGTACGTTATGACCGGCTGCCCGTATTGCATAAAAGTCAAACGATTCCTTGCCGATAACGGTGTGACCATCCCCGAGCGCAACATCTCAACCGACTCCGATGCCGAACAGACACTCATCGCCGTCGGCGGAAAACGCCAGGTTCCCTGCCTGTTCATCGACGGCGAACCGCTCTACGAGTCAAGCGACATCATCGCATGGGTGCAGGAGAATCTGCTCTAGTACGCACGCTCTGTCCGTCCAGGGCCCCAACCCATACGACCCAAACATGTACACCAGCATCCAAAGTCGACATTTTTCGACATCTTTGGATGCTGGCGTACAGCTTTTGGGTAGTCATGGACGCTCTTAGCCGGCTAATTGTTTGAGGCGACCTTTGGATTATGGCTGTTTGACGCCTCTGGAAAGGTTTCCGAGAGGGCTGTGGTCAAAAAAAGGCAAATATGAGTACTGCTACCTGTTTAGTAGCAGCGATTTTGATCACTTCAGGAACCATTCAACGTTCCACTCGTCCGCAGACGACGTTATTTCTCCTCATATGTTCAATAAAAGTAGCTCCTAATGGGAACAAATCTCATCAGGAGCTACTATTTATAGCAAAATAAATGCAACCATAATGGCAACAGTACTCATATTTGCCCTTTTTTGACCACGACCCTCCAGAATAGTCGCTGAGAACGACACTAAATGACAAAATCCGACACTTGGACGTTCTTATATGAGTAGCCATTGAAGGACACCTAACGACTACTCCCATTCGCGACACACTGTGTCGCGAATTAAGCTGGCCCCATTACCGAAGACCAGTGAGAGCTCCTGCCCAGAATCTCGATAGCTTAATAAAGGGCTCCCCTCCGGAAGTTCAATGAGCATCCAAATTCCAAGCTGAAAAGCAAAGGAGTATCGAAGCCGTCAATGCTCATTTTCTATCGAACAGGCGGGGCAAAACAAGCTAATTAGCCCGATGAACTGCTTGTATTTTTGTCTACAAAATTGTATACAAAAAGAGAATCCGAGAACCGGCGCTCGACATTATGTCGATCGATAGGAGGCGCCATGGATGCTAAGCAGCTCGAAAAGATGATGGGGTTTGCTCCCGGAGAGTTGAAGAAAGCCGCGGAAGCCTACGAAAAAGATGAGTGGCCGAAGGGTCGCACCATCAAGCTGGGAAGGCCGTCGATCTCTGATGAGCCGAGCGTCGTTATATCAGCACGTGTGGGCGAATCGATTCTTGAGGCGTTTGACGAAAAAGCCAAACGCCATGGGCAAACACGCACGGAGCGGCTCAGAGAGCTCATTACACTTGATGCACTGATTGCCTAGGCCCGCTCCCCCGTCGGACCCAAACATGTACACCAGCATCCAAAGTCGACATTTTTCGACATCTTTGGATGCTGGTGTACAGCTTTTTGCTACATAGTCGTTGAGGACGTCCTTAAATGACCAGTCGTTAAAGAACGCCCCCCGATGACTAGTTAGCCGTGGAAGCGGGCTATGGGTGCAAGTGGCTGCTCGCGAAAGACGCGCTCGACGGCAGCGCGGTATTCGTCGACCTTTTTGGTCTTGCGTACGATCTTGTGGACGGTAGCGGGATCAGCGAAAGCGCACTTGGCGTAGAACCACCACTCCTTCATACGAAAGACCGCGTTGCCGCCAATCTCTTCTGCATAGGCCGCAAACAGCGTGTCGTGGAAACGCTGCAGTTCGGCTGCCGTGGCAGCAGGGCCGCCGTTGACCATGCGAGCCAAAGCGGGGTTCGCGAGCAGGCCACGCCCCAGCATCACATGGCGCGTGCCGGGATAGGCCCCCACCAGCGCGTCCATATCCTCAAGATCGAAAATGTCGCCGTTATAGGCCACGGGGAACGGCGCACGCTCCAGCGTCTCGCCGTAAAACTCTTTGCGCGGCGAGCCCGTATAGCGGTCCTTTTGCACGCGCGGGTGCACGATCAGCTCTGCCAACGGCATGCGGCAATACAGATCGAGCACACGCTCGTACTCGTCATCGCGTTCCAACCCCAGCCTGGTCTTTACCGATACCGGCAACGGCGACCGCCCACACACATCGCTCAAGAACACCTCGAGCTCGTCGAGATTGCGCAAGAAGCCCGAGCCCTTGCCCTTGGCGACAACCGTTCCCGAGGGGCAGCCCAAGTTGAGATTGACCTCGCGATAGCCCATGTCGGCGAGCACCTGCGCCGCCCACACAAACTCGTCCGCGTTCTTGGACATCAGCTGAGGCACCACGTTGAGCCCCTGATTATTGGCAGGATCAATCTCCTTAAACGCCTTGCCGCCAAAGCGGTTTCCCACCCGCGGCGGCGGCAAAAACGGCGTGTAATAGCAATCGAGCGCACCGAAGCACTCCGCATGCACGCGACGGAACACATGCCCGGTTATCCCCTCCATAGGGGCCAACGATAGAATCATCTACTCTTCTCTCATATCAACGAACGTGACAAAGGAACAACCCTTTTGTCACATTATTCGGAGCGCAGGGCTTCGACGGGGTCCTTCCTGGATGCGCTACGGGCCGGCAGCAGGCCGGCAACAACCGTCAGCAGCACCGAAATCGCGATGAGCACCAGCGCATCCTGCACGGGCAGACTCATCAGGTTGGGTACTTGTTTGGCAGCAAGCGCCCAGGTATTAACCGGAAAGCTCACGAGCACCACAACGACAATGGCAAAGACGCCGGCGATGAGGCCCTCGATAAAGGTCTCGGCGTTGAACACGTTTGCCACGTTGCGCTTCGACGCACCAATTGCGCGTAGGATGCCGATCTCCTTCTTGCGCTCCAGTACGCTGATGTAGGTGATGATGCCGATCATGATGGAGCTCACGACCAGGCTGATGCTCACGAACGCGATGAGCACCAAGCTGATGGTATTCACGATATCAGTCACCGAGCCCATGATGATGCCCATGTAGTCGGTGTACGAGATTGCCTGCTCATCGTGGCCGGCCGCTTTAACCTGCTTGTTGTACGCATCGATGTGATCGAGTACGCGCTCCTTGGCCTCAAAGTCGCGCGGGAAAATCTTAACCGAGATGGGGTCTGCCTCATCCGCATAGCCCAACGTGGTCAGATTGTTGTCGTAGGTGAGCTTCGAAGCCTTGGCATAGCTCATCATGAGCGAACTCAGGTCCTCGGCGTCCATGTTGAAATGGATGGCACGAGCAAAGGCGCTCGCATCCACGTGCATGGCGCTCGCCAGGTTGGCAAAACTCGAAGACATCTGCGTCGCCATCTGGTCCATAAGCCCCGCTGCGCCCGCCTTGAGCTGGGACGATACCGTCGACGCTACCTGCTCGCTGATTGCCTTCATCACCTGATCCATAGCCTGCTGCAGATACGGAGCCAGTTGCTTTTGCACATAGTCGGCCATCGCCTGCTGTAGGCGCTCTGCCAGGACGTCGCCGCCGAGGGCCTTGAGCTGAGCCAGGATTTGCTGGGCTGCGGCATCATTCTCAAGATACGCCGAGAACGCGGAAGCAAGCTTTGACACGCCCTTAAGATCATCGGGCGTCAACGCCTTAAACTGATCAGACTGCAAAAATCCCTCAAACAGCCGGTTGGCTAGTGTTCCCACCTGCTGCATTTGCTCGGGCGTGAGTTCCAGACCGTCAAAGATGCCCGAGAAATCTGGGGCTGGCGCTTTGGCCATGATGTCGCTGAAGTCGATGTCCTTACCAACGCCCGAAAGGTCAATGTCCAGCCCGGACAAGTCAAGACCAGACAGGTCCATACCGCCAGCCGCACCCGAGAGCGCAGACGTATCGAACGAGAACGCGCTCTTGAGCGCCGCCTCGTCCACACTGAACATGCTGCCCAGATCCACACCTTGCTTGGCCTCGCCTTGCAGCTCATCGAAAGACTTGCCCGTAAAGACATCCGTCTCGGGGCGGGCGAGTTGCTCCTGCACAATCTGCGAATCGGCGGCGCGTTCCATAAGCTGGCGAGTCAGCGCATGCGTGTAGGCAATGCCCGGGGACAACGCGCTCGCGTTGGCGGTCTCGTTGGGTCGCACCACGCCCACAATGTGCACGTCGATACCGTCGGCAACCTTGGCGGCCATAAAGTCGGTGTCGCCAGACATATCGGTCCACATGCCGGTCTCTTCGTTTTTGCGATACGCATCGGCCGGCGACAGCACCTTAAACGTCGTGGACAGCGCATCGTCGTAGGTAAAGTCGGCGCCGGTCTCGGGCGTTTCGACCCCACCATCGGCCGTCATAGCACTGTTAACCAGGTCGTTGAGCTCATCGATATCCAGCGCGCCGATGCTGTAGAGCGTGTAGTCGCCCACCGTGCCACGACTCGAAAGCACCATCACGGCTTCGTTGGCGGACGTGGGCCAATGACCGGCGACGACATCGTACTGGCTGTCGAGCAGGCTCTGGTCGTCGATCATCTCGTTAAAGACCGAGGTTCCCATGGACTCCATGCTCACCGTTGCTGCCGAGCTCGCGCCGCCGCTCATGGCCTCGGTCATGGCATTGGGCACCAGACGCACGGGCTTCTCGTCTCCCTTGCCCGCGCGATAGACAACCGGCGTTACGCCATAGCCGTACTGAATAGCGTTGACCTCTTTGTCGATGCCGTCGCCACCGGCATCGAGCCATGCCTTAAAGCTCGTCATGTCGTTGGACTTAACACTTGCAAACATATCCTTTACGGCCGTGACCACGGGAATCTTATCGGTCCCCTTAATTTTGCCGTCGGTGCCGTCATCGGACGAGCCCTCGTTCTTGGACGTCTCATCATCCGCAGCCCCCTGCCCGCCCATCATGGACGACAGGTCGTAATCCTGCTTGGAAATGGTAAGCGGGTAGCTCGAGAGCGTGTCCTCCTCGACCTTTTTGATGTAGCCGTTTACGCCATTGGAGAGCGCCAGGATCGCCGCGATGCCGATAATGCCAATCGAGCCCGCAAAGGCCGTCATGGCCGTACGGCCCTTTTTGGTCATGAGGTTGCGGGCAGAAAGTCCCAGCGCCGTCACAAAGCTCATCGAGGTTTTGCGCGTAGGCTTGGCCTCGCGGCGCGTGGCGTCAGCGACATCGAAAGGATCGGAATCGTCGGTGATCTTGCCGTCCGCCAGGTTGACGATGCGCGTGGCGTACTGGTACGCCAGCTCGGGATTGTGCGTGACCATGATAACCAGGCGGTCGCGCGCCACGTCCTTGAGCAAATCCATGACCTGCACGGACGTTGCGGAATCCAAGGCGCCGGTCGGCTCGTCTGCCAGCACAATCTCGGGATCGTTGATTAGGGCGCGGGCGATGGCTACACGCTGCATCTGCCCGCCCGAAAGCTGGCTCGGGCGCTTGTTAACGTGCTCGCCCAGGCCGACTTTCTCCAACGCCTCGCGCGCACGCTGGCGGCGCTCGGCATGTCCCACGCCCGTGAGCGTGAGTGCCAGCTCCACGTTTTCCAAAATGGTCTGATGCGGAATGAGGTTATAGCTTTGGAACACAAAGCCGATGCGGTTGTTGCGATAGGCGTCCCAATCGCGATCGTGAAAGTCCTTGGTCGAGATGCC
Source organism: uncultured Collinsella sp. (assembly GCA_902492935.1). Lineage (GTDB taxonomy): Bacteria > Actinomycetota > Coriobacteriia > Coriobacteriales > Coriobacteriaceae > Collinsella. Next base: position 31,620 of record CABUNJ010000029.1, read on the forward strand.
GTCGATCAACAGGTCACCAGAATCAAAGTGATCGAGCCCACCGATAACGTTGAGCATCGTAGTTTTACCCGAGCCCGAGGGACCCAGAATGGCCACGAACTCGTTATCGCGAAAAGCCAGGCTCACGTTATCGAGCGCCACCTGCGTAAACGACTGCGTAACGTACCTTTTGCAAATACCTTTGAGCTCCAACATGGACGGCAACCTCTCCCACGCGGGCGCACTCGCCCGCTCTCCCCCGCCGTTCGTATTCGACGCGTTTGTCCTACTCTATCCCCATTTTTGGCTCTTCGGTGGTTTCTGTGGGAGAGATTCCGGCATAGGCCCAGCTCAGCGGGC
>CABUNJ010000030.1 GCA_902492935.1 uncultured Collinsella sp.
GCGAAGAGCGTTGCTGCCTAGGCTAGCCCCTTGTCACACAAACTACCGAAGCCTCTATTATATTGACCGCATAGATTATTAACTTGCATTTCTAACAGTTAAGGAGACGGGTGCTTTCCAGCACACTCCTTCGATGATGCCTTCCGCTAGTTGCTATGCCGGTTTCAGCCAACAAAGAATGTGCCCGGGCGCTCAGGTTCACCGTTAGCGTTGGCAACATATGAGATGATGCACACGCGCAACAAAAACGTGTACATCAGCCACCAAAATCGACATTTTTCGACATGTTTGGAGGCAGATGTACACGAATGCGAAATCCCCCGCCTAATAGCGCCCTCCACATGTCTGGACTCTCTATGCTTACGCTGGATAGACATCGCCGGAACGGGTATAGTATCGAAAGTTTTGTCGTTTACCAGCGGGGGAGTCCTGTGGGCATCAAAAAGAAGATCAAAAAGGAGCTTATCGGCACTTCCGATTACCCGTCGAATAAGATCTTTACGATCTCCAATTTCATTACCTTTACGCGCCTGGTCCTCACGCTCGTTTTCTTGTACCTGTTTGTGACGGACAACAACCGCGTCGTCGCCATCGTGATCTATGCCATCGCCGCCTCCACCGACTGGATGGACGGACAGATCGCCCGCATGACCAAGACGGTCTCGTGGCTCGGCAAAGTCATGGACCCCATCTGCGACCGCGCGCTCTTGTTTACGGGCGTTCTGGGTCTGGTGGTGCGCGGCGAGTTGCCCATCTGGGTCTGCGTACTCATCATCGGTCGCGATATCTATCTGGGTATCGGGTCGCTCATCGTGCGCCATTACCACCCTCGCCCCATCGACGTCGTCTTCCCCGGAAAGATTGCGACAGCGCTGCTCATGACCGGCTTCTCGCTCATGCTGCTCGGTTTCCCCGTTATTGACGGGCTGCATCTTTTGCCTTCAACCCTTACGGCCTTCCCGGGTCTCAACGGAAGCTCGGTGCCCCTCGGCATCTTCTTTGTGTACGGCGGCGTGATCTTTTCCATGCTCACGGCTGTCATCTACTCCATTAAGGGCGGAGCGGCCATTAAACAGGCTCTCGCGCATCCCGAGGACGAGGACATCGACTTTCTGAACCCTGAAATCGAAGACTGATTCGTTGGGGTATGATTACGTACGGTTCATTATTTGCGGAACGTCCGCGATAAGTTAGGGGTTGTCATGGACAACATGGTTAACAATATGCCTCAGAATGATAAGACTGCTGACGCTACCTGCGTATTCCGCGTGCCTTCAAGCGACGTCACCGTTCCCGACCTTATGGCCAACGTGCGCATCACCGCCCCCGTTCTGTCCATCGTCAAGGGTCCGCAGACCGGCGCCGCCTTTGAGCTCGAGGACGACGTGACCACCATCGGCCGCGATCCTGCAAACGGCATCTTCCTCAATGACATGACTGTTTCGCGCAGCCACGCGCGCATTATTCGCGAGGGCCTCGGCGCTCGCATCGAGGACTTGGGATCGCTCAATGGCACCTGGGTCGACGGTGCCATCGTCAATGCAGCCCCGCTGCACGACGGTTCTTCCGTCCAGATCGGTACGTTTACGCTCATCTACCACGAGAGCACGCCGGAGCGCATCGAAACCGGTGAGTAGGGCATGGCCGAACGCAACTATCTGAGTATCGGCCAAGTCGTCAACCTACTTCGAGGCGCATACCCCGATCTTTCGAACTCAAAAATTAGATTTCTAGAGGATGAGGGGCTCATTACCCCTCATCGTACGCCTAAGGGATACCGTCAGTACTCTAAGGAGGACGTTGATCGCCTAGAGGTCATCCTGCACTTGCAGAAGACCCGCTACATGCCGCTCAACGTGATTAAGCAGCGTTTGGAAAACGCCACGGACCTGTCAACGCTCGCTTACGAGGTGGGCTTGCTGTCCGATGTTCCGCTCAAGACGGAGCCCAAAGAGACTAAGCAAAAGCTGCATCCCATTGAGACCATTCCCGATATGCTGGGCGTCGAGATTTCGTTTATCCGCTCGCTCGCCGAGAACGACCTCATTCGCATCATCAAGAGTCCGCAGAATCGTGAGCTCGTCGATGGTCGCGATTTCCCGATCATCCGCTACTGCTCCGAGCTGTCACGCTTCCATATCGAGCCGCGCAACCTGCGTCAGTACGTGTCTTCCGCCAACCGCGAGTCCTCGATGTTTGAGCAGGTGCTCGTGAGCATGCTCGGAATGGATACCTCCGATGACGAGCGCGACGCCAAGCTCGAGCGTGCGTTTAAGAAGCTTCACGACCTGACCGAGGGTGTGCACACTGCGTTGCTCAAGAACCGCGTTTTTGAGTCGCTCAACGCCGTGGTCGAGGACGCCGACATCGATGCACTCGATGAGGAAATCACTCGCTGCGAGTCCACCAAGGCCAAAAACGAAGAGACAGCCGCGCCGGCTTCGCACGAGGATTCTCTCGTAAAGCCGCTCAAGGTCGTCGCCCCTTCGCAATCCGGCACCGCCACCGCGGGCATATAACCGCTGCTGAAATTTCGGCAACCCATTGAAAGGTCATGCAATGTACGACTTCGAATCTCAAATCGTCGATATCCCCGACTATCCCGAGCCCGGAGTCATCTTTAAGGACATCACGCCACTCTTTGGCAATCCCGAGGCGCTCAAAGCCATGACCGATGCCCTCGCCGAGCACTTTGCCGGCATGGGAATCACCAAGGTCGTGGGTCCCGAGGCTCGCGGCTTTATGGTTGGCGTACCGGTGGCTGTAGCCCTTGGCGCCGGCTTTGTTCCCGCACGTAAACCGGGCAAGCTGCCGCGCGAGACCGTAAGCCAGAGCTACGAGCTCGAGTACGGCACCGATTCAATTGAGATCCATGCCGACGCTATCAGCTCTAAAGATACCGTGTTGATTCTGGACGACTTGATCGCGACGGGCGGAACCGTCGAGGCAACAGGTAAACTGGTGCGAGATATGGGCGCAAAGCTTATCGGTTACGGTTGTATCCTTGAGCTTGCGTTTCTCACCCCGCGCGAGAAGCTCACGCCTTCTAACGAGGACGTCGAGCTCTTTAGCCTGGTAACGGTTGACTAGCCGTTACCCTTAGTTACTGGAAAGGAAGCTACATGCGCACAGCAAACACGCACAAAAACATGGCACGCTGCGCTGCTACGGCAACCCTCGCTTGTGTTTTGGGCTTGGGCCTCGCTGCTCCTGCCTACGCCGATACCGCATCCGACCTTGCCGCTGCTCGTACGAAGCTCGAGCAGATCGGTACCCAAACCCAGCAGATTTACGATGAGCTCGCCACACAGACGCAGGCGCTCGATCAGACTGCTGGCGAGATCACGCAGAAGCAGCAGGAGATCGCCGATGGTCAGGCCAAGCTCTCGACCTATGTCGCCGGCGAGTACAAAACTGGCGGTCTGAGCCTGCTTCAGGTTCTGACGGGCGTCGATGACCTGAGCGATATGCTCAACCGTCTGTTCTACTACGGCAAAGTTTCCGATAAGCAGGCTCAGACCATTCAAGAGGTCAAGGAGCTTAAGCAGCAGCTCACCGATAAGCAGGCCGAGCAGGAGAAGAACGTCGCCGCCACGCAAAAGAAGGTCGACGAGCTTAACGCTCAGCAGGCTGAAGCCCAGAACGTCGTAAACTCCCTGGATTCGCAGCTGCAGGCCGAGCTTGCCGCCGAGGCCGAGGCCAACGCCGCGCTGCAGGCCGGCATCAACGCCAGCACCGCCGAGAAGGCCACGGTGAGCAACGAGACTGCCGGTACGACCGAGAACACCAACAACGGTGGCCAGACCAGCAATAACAACAACCAGGGCGGCAACACTCCGGCTCCTACGCCGGCACCTGCTCCGACGCCGCAGCCCTCCACGCCTGCTCCGGCTCCGACGCCTTCTGCTCCGAGCCAGTCCGTCGACGGCGGTTCTGTTGTCTCGCGTGCATACAGCAAGCTTGGTTGCGCCTATTCCTGGGGCGGAATTGGCCCGAACAGCTTCGACTGCTCTGGTTTTGTTAGCTATTGCCTCACTGGTCGCTATTGCCGCCTGGGCAACACGGGCACCTTTATGGGCTGGACGCGTGTGTCCGATCCGCAGCCCGGTGACGTTGTGGTCAACTCGTACCACACCGGCATCTACATCGGTGGTGGCCAGATGATTCATGCTTCCGACTACAACACGGGTGTTATCATCAGCTCCGTTGCCGCCGGCATGAACAACAACTATATCTTCGTGCGTTACTAAGTCATCTTACACAGCGTGTGAATGTGGACCTCGTGGCTTTAAGTCGCGAGGTCCATTCTTTTTTCTCTAATCTTGTACGGCTATCTAGTATTCAAAACTAGATAGCCGTACATTCAGTTTGCAAGATGGCTATAATTGTTGAAGAACAATTAGAAAGGACCCTCTATGAGCTGGGCACTTATCTCAGATTCAAGCTGTAACCTCCGCGATTGGCAACCGACCGCACCCCATACCACCTTTGCATTTGCGCCCCTCAAAATTCGAGTGGGGGAGCGTGAATTCGTTGATGACCTTTCGCTCGATGTTCATGAGCTCAACTGCGCTGTTCAGGCGGAGACGAACGCTTCTTCGAGCGCTTGTCCCAGCGTAGGGGAGTGGGCCGAGCTCTTCAAATTGGCAGACATGACCATCTGCATGCCGATCTCTGAGGGCGTGTCGGGCAGCTACAACGCGGCAGCCACGGCTCGCGATATGGTTCTTGCCGAGGAGCCCGACCGACAGATTCATCTAGTCAATTCACGCGCAGCTGGCGGCAAAATGGACCTCATTTTCTTGCTGTTCGACCGCTATCTTGCAAGCAATCCGAATGTCTCATTCGAGGATGCTTGCGCATACTTCGATAGCCTTGAACAGAACAGCAAAATCCTCTTCAGTTTGTGCAATTACGAAAACCTCGCCAAAGCCGGACGTATCCCTAAGGCAGCCGGCGTCATTGCCAACAAGCTCAATATCCGCATTTTGGGCACGGCGAGTGAAGCCGGTAAAATCGAACTCGTCGGGCACACGCGTGGCGAAAAGAAGATGCTCAACAAAATCATCGACACTATGGAAGCCGAGGGCTTTACGGGCGGTGAGGTCGTCATCGATCACGTTGAGAACGAAGCTGGAGCCCAGGCGCTTACTGATCGCATAGTCGAGCATTGGCCCGACTCCAAGACCATCATTATGCCCTGCAATGGCCTGGATTCCTATTACGCCGAGATGCACGGCCTCATCATCGGCTATGGCATGGGCGTAGCTTCGGGCAAATAAAGTCCAACCAGCAAAATAGGGGCGGGACAAAGCGACAGATGGCTCTTTGTCCCGCCCGTTTTATACGTCGGCTAGCTATTAAACCCGTTGAACTTGAGATAGCTCATCAGGTACGCTTTCGAAACAAAGGATGAAACCGCGCTGCGCACAAGCAGCGACTCACGCGTTACCTGATGCGCCGTATCGGGAACCGGCGTCTGCTCGACAGAAAACGCCGAACGAATCGATGCCTCGAGCTGATCGACCACATAGTCGAAGGCCGTCGGGGCATCGTAGCTCAAACGCTGAATGTTAAAGAGCGCCTGCACCGCAGCAATAGGTAGCACCTGCTTAAAGATGCAGATAGCGATCAGGCGGGCAATCTGCTCGCGACCATACTGCTTTTTGACCGGAGCAGGCACCAGGCCGACCTTCACGTAGTTATTGATCATCGATGGCGTAATGACAGGCTGCTCAACGCAAATGGATAGCGGCTCCATCCACAGCGCAACATACTCAATAACCTGGTCGCGGTAGAGCGTCACATTGGGCAACTGGTCATAGCGCGGCAGACTCAACGTATTGAGTTTGCGCACGATATCGGACTGAATAAATGCATCGGGCAGCACAGTGGGCTGAATATCCTCAGGCTTAATGCTGACCGACGAATCGGACATCGGAATAACGTGTTTAACGTGGTTCATAAAGGTCCTCCGTTCATTTTCTATATTGTATTCTAGGTTATCTAGTTATGCATACCATATAGCCGGAAAGTAAAAGTGGTTGGACAGCACATTGATGCACAGTCCAACCACTTTGTTTAAAGATAGCAACCTAACATAAGATATATTATCGTACTTATCCGTAGAGAAATGCGTATGCTCTGGTTGCCGCTATGGCTCCATCAGAAACGGCGGTCACAACCTGACGTAAGCGCTTGGAACGGATATCGCCAGCAGCAAATAGACCTGGCGTACGGGTCGCCATGGATTCATCAGTCAGAACGCCGCCATCAGGCGCCAGATCGACTAAATGCTCGACAAGTTCGGTATGGGGTTGCGTTCCGGTAAAGACAAAGATGCCAAACGAACCGGGCTCAAATGACTCGGTATGAGTCTCACCGGATGCATTGTCCTTAAAGGCGATCGTCGTTGGCATGGCTTCGCCCGAGAGCTCCACAATACTAGTTTGGTACCTAACTGAAATATTATCTTTTGCAAGAACTTTTTGAACCACACCATCGGGGGCACGGAACTGATCGCGGCGCAAAACGATGGTCACGCTGCTGGCGATTTCTGACAAGAACAGAGCTTCCTCGCATGCCGAATTGCCACCACCGATTACAAAGACCTGTTTGCCACGGAAGAACATGCCGTCACACGTCGCGCAATACGAAACGCCACGACCGCGATACGTATCCTCGCCAGCGAAACCTGCCGGACGCGGCGTGGCACCCATGCAAGCGATAACACTCCTAGCCGTCGTATCACCAACATCGTGATGAACGGTAAACAATTTGGAGCCGGCATCGTAATCGACACCCGTCACCATGCTCCATTCAACCTGAGCCCCTAGGCCTTCTGCATGTTGTTGGAATCGCTCACCGAGTTCAGCGCCGCTCAGTAGCGGAATGCCCGGATAGTTCTCGACCTCATTGGTTGTGGCGATCTGTCCTCCCGACATGCCCTGCTCAATCACGGTCGTCGTTAGGTTGGCGCGCGCCGCGTAAATGGCTGCAGCATAGCCCGCAGGGCCGCCGCCGATAATAGCAACATCGATCGGCTGATGGGTAGTCATGAAGAGACCTCCTGTCGAAAGATTGGCGTTCTTTGCGCTCATACCCAAATTTACGTGAACATGACACTCATGCACTACAATGATAAATCGCGTAACAAAGCTGAAGGGGAGTTATCGATGGATCAAATGCAGACGAGCAATAGCGCTCCCCTGCCCATGCAAGCTACTCCCCAACCGGAGCAAATGACCGTTTCACCTGCACAAAAACCCCTAGTAACCATCGTGCACGCATCGGTTGGATCGGGCCACAAAGCCGCCGCCAACGCGATTGCACAAGCATTTGACCTTATCAGCGGCACCAAGGGAATCCCTGAGGATGTTGAGATCGAAGTCCTGGATATCCTCGATTTTGGACGCATTAGGTTCGATGGTAATAAAACAGCAGCGTCGTTTACCGGCGCCACGCGTCCCATATATGACCTAACCTGGCGATACACGTTTACGGGACATCTGCTCTGGGGCGGAGGCACGGCATGGTCGCGAATTATGTTCCCCGCCTTCAACGATTATGTCCGCACCCGCAGGCCCATGGCCGTGGTTGCAACACACATTACGGCAGCCAATGTTGCTGTGGGCGCCCGCGTCATCACGGCTATCGATTACCCGGTCATCTGCGTACCAACAGACTATGAAGTCGAAGGCTTTTGGCCCCACAAGGACACCGATCTGTTCTGCGTAGCCAACGAATTTATGGCCGAGACACTTCGCCCCCGTAAAGTTCCCGAGACCAAAATCCGCATTACAGGCATCCCCATTCGCGCCGGGTTTGATACGGACTACAATCGCGAGGAAGAACTCGAGAAGTTCAATCTCCCCGCTGACAAGACCGTTGTGTTGGTGATGGCCGGTGCCAGTTTGCCTCAACCGTACGTTCGCTTTCGCGCGGAGATGGACCGCACACTCCCCTTCCTGCGCAGCTTCGAGGACATGCACTTTGTCTTTTTGCCGGGCAAGGATGAGGAATACGCCACCCGCCTCAAGACGCTCTTCGACGCCATGAAGCTCGAAAACGTCACGGTTCTGGACTACGTGGACGATATGGCAGCCCTCATGCACGGCTGCGACCTGGCAATCCTCAAATCGGGCGGACTCACCGTCACCGAATGCCTATGCGCGCATCTGCCGATGATCCTGCTGGGCAAATCATATGGTCAAGAAAAGGCCAACACCACCATGCTCACCGGAATGGGCGCCAGCATGCATGTCACCACCGCACGAGAACTCATCGTAACCCTGCGCCATCTGCACGATCATCCCGAATCACTCAAAGCCCTACTCATCAACGGCGAAGTACTACGCCGCCCCCACGCAGCCGAAGATATAGCCATCGCAACCATGGAGCTCGTAGGCAAACCCCAAAAGCGCAAACGAGCCTTCTGCCGCTTCTACTGGGGCGGAAAGCCCGCGCATATCCGCTAGTCGAATGTCCGCCGCTCTGCCGGAGCCGCCCTTATATCATTCCATGCTCAAACATTCTCGCTTCGCTGCGAAACTGCGCGTGGAACGATATAAGGGCGGCTCCGGCAGAGCGGCTGCGTTTACTTACTAGCAGCTACTTCGGTATCCCCTCCATTAGAACCTGCAAAGGTAAAACAGGAAAATATAAATACAGTAAGCCGATGCGACAAAGGGACAGCCCCTTTGTCGCATCGGCTTACTAGAAAAGTAAATATTGTTTCAAGCGAGTAGCCGCCCGCCCGGGGCTTACCTATATCGTTCCACGCGCAGTTTCGCAGCGAGCGAAGCGACGCGAGAATGTTTGAGCATGGAATGATATAGGTAAGCCCCGGGCGGGAGGGATACGAGCGCCCTAGGCGACGCCGCTGGAGCCGAAGCCTCCGTTGCCTCGGTCGGTTTTGTCTAGTTCTTCTACTTCTATGAGATTGACCGTGGGGACTTCTTGGATGACGAGTTGGGCTATGCGGTCGCCTTTGTTGATTTGAATGTTGTTGGAGGGATCCAGGTTGATGAGGATAACCTTGAGTTCTCCTCGGTAGTGGGCGTCGATGAGGCCCGGCGTGTTGACTATAGACAGGCCCTGCTTGATGGCCAAGCCGCTGCGGGGCTGGACGAAGCCGGCGTAGCCATCGGGCAGGGCGATGGCCAGCCCAGTAGAGACCAGACGACGTTCGAAGGGCTTCAGGACGCAGTCCTCGTTGGAGCGCAGATCCAAGCCGGCATCGGTGGGATGGGCGTATTTGGGAAGCTCGACGGTGGGGTCGAGACGCTTTATATTGACGGTAATGTTGGACATGGAATCACCTTAGCTTGTCGAGCTCTTGCAGAAACTCATCGACGTCTTTGAAATCGCGGTAGACCGAGGCAAAGCGGATGTACGCCACCTTGTCGATCTTGGCCAAGCGCTTGAGAACCATGTCACCCAACTCATGGGACGTAACGGCCGTCAGCGTGCGAGAGCGCAGCTCGACCTCGATGTCGTCGATAATCTCATTGAGCTTCTTAGTGTCGATATCGCGCTTGATGGTGGCGCGCATCAAGCCGACGAGCAGCTTATTGCGATCGAACCGCTGCTTGGTTCCGTCTGACTTAATGACCTCGATTGGGTCTTCGCATCGCTCGAACGTTGTAAAGCGGTAGTTACACGAGCAACATTCGCGACGGCGCTTAATGGTGTTATTTGACTCCTGCATACGGGAATCAACGACGCGGGTATGTGCCTTGCCGCATTTGGGACAGCGCATGGTACCTCCTCTTAAACGATAACAAGGGTACCATGCGCAGCGCGATAATGATTACGAACGAGCAGGAACCTTAAGATGCGCACCGGCGGCGAGCGAACCATGCTCCAGATGATTGACGTTACGGATCATGTCGGAAGTCTCTTGCGTGGAAAGGCCTTCGATTGGATATTCCTCGGCAAGCGACCAAAGAGAATCACCAGACTGAACGCGAATGGTCTCGTAGGTAACGTTGGAAACGGACTCGGCATACGCGGCGTGACGAGCGCTAAAGACCGACGTAGCGAGGACAAAGAAGAGCGTAAACGCAGCGGCAACGGCGACAATCGTCGGAACCTTCAGGGCAACGCGGGCCGGCGCGACTATAGCCTGCTGATTGCGAGCAGACTTTACGGTCAAAGGCTGAAAGCCGGAGCGGCCACCCCGAACAACCGTAAAAGTGGGTTCTGCAGGCGTCTCGAGCTTAAGGGCGAGGTTTCCCTGGACCATATTCATTGCGTTCATCATGTTCTCCTCTCGCGTGTTTTGCTGAGAACAGTTTTATCAAGCCGCGCGGACAAAAATGTCTAGCGCGAGAACGAATGTTCGGTTATTATTATCTTCGAACAGTTGTTCCTGTCAAGCAAAATTCGAACATTTGTTTGACATGGGTAGAGAGGATGCCCTGATGGCTCGCAAAATTACCAAGCGTCAGCAGCAAATTTACGACTTCATCAAGGAATATCAGCAGGAGAAGGGTTATCCGCCCAGCGTGCGCGAGATGGCTTCTGCCGTGGGCCTTTCCTCCCCCAGCACCGTGCATGCCCATCTATCTGCCCTGGAGGCGCGCGGGCTACTCAAGCGCGATGCCACCAAACCGCGCGCCCTGGAACTCTTTAACGAGGACGGTTCCTCTGTCTCAATTTCTAAATCTGACGAGCCCACCGCACCTCGCGGAACGGTCTCGCTACCGCTCGTTGGTCGCGTCGCGGCTGGGATTCCCATTCTGGCCGAGCAGAATATCGAAGACACTTTTACTATCCCGACCGAAATCGCCACCGATCAGGGTTCCTTTATCCTTGAGGTGCATGGGAGCTCAATGATCAATGTCGGCATCTTCAATGGCGATTACATCATCGTCCGTGAACAAAAGAGTGCCATGAACGGCGAAATTGTCGTGGCCATGATTGATGGTTCAGCGACCGTCAAGACGTTCTACAAGGAGCAGGGACGCGTACGCCTGCAGCCCGAGAATGACACCATGGAGCCTATCTATGCAACGAATCCCGCTATCTTGGGCAAAGTCGTCGGCTTGATGCGCCGGTTCTCGTAATGCAAAAACGCATCACCATCTTTGATACCGTCCGCGGGTTTACGATGATTTCAATGGCAGGTTTTCACGCTTGCTACGATCTCGCCTACCTGTACGGCTGGGATATGCCCTGGTTTACCCAGACCGTCTTTCAAGACATCTGGCGCGCCAGCATCAGCTGGGTATTTTTGTTTATCGCGGGTTGGATGTGCACCCTTTCGCGCAACAATATCAAACGTGCCGCCAAATACGCCTTAGCAGCACTCGTCGTCTGGCTGGCAACAACACTTGTCTCAGTCGACGATTCGGTTAATTTTGGCATCATCTACTGCATGGCCGCATGTACCGGCATCGTGGCGTTGACCGATCCCGTCCTTAAGAAGATATCGGCGAGATGGGGCATGTCCCTATGCCTTGTGTTGTTCGCCCTCACCTGGAGCATCCCCAAAACGATCTACCCTGTCCCCTACCTGGCGTGGCTGGGATTTCCAAGCCCTGGGTTTGTCTCAGGTGATTACTACCCCATCATCCCGTTTATCTTTATGTATCTTGCAGGATACTTCGCCGCACACATAGCGCAGGGAATCGATAAGACCATCCCAAGCTGGGCCTACGCCAATCCCATCCCGGCGCTCGCCAGCCTTGGACGTCACGCACTCCCCTTTTATCTGCTGCATCAGCCCATTATTCTGGGCTTTTTGGAGCTCGTCTACTCGGTGCGATAACGCTTGAGCCGCGGCGCGATACGAACCGGCAGCTTCGCCACAATACGAACGCCGTCCTCAAGATATTCCTCGTGCAAAAGGGTTCCCTGCTCATGCACCAGCGTGATGAGGGCGCCCTCACGATACGGGATATCAGCAGAGAGCAACACATCGGTAGCAGCTGCCTCACGAGCAATACGGTCGACGAGATCGTCGAGTCCCTCGCCTGTCTGGGCCGAGAACAGCACGGCCTCGGGATAGCGACGACGGAAGCTCAATCGATCAACACTATCGAGAAGATCGATTTTATTGAATACGGTCAGCGTTAAACGCTCTCCGGCGCCGATCTCATCAAGCACGCGGTCGACAGCCTCCAGCTGCCGCTCATAGTCCTCGTCAGACGCATCTACGACTTTGAGAATTAGATCGGCACCCAACACCTCGGACAGTGTCGATTTAAAGGCATCGACCAGACCATGCGGCAGCTTTTGAATAAAGCCGACGGTATCGGTAATCGTCATGCCGCGACCGCCAGGCAGGCGATATGAACGCGTCGTCGGGTCGAGCGTAGCAAACAGCTTGTCCTGCGAAAGTACCGTAGAACCGGTCAGACGATTGAGCAACGTCGATTTACCGGCATTGGTATAACCGGCTAACGCGACGCGAAACGCCGGTGACTCAATACGACTCTTGGATTGAACATCACGACGCTGTTCAACCTGCTTGATCTCACGTCGAAGCGCAGCGATCTTATTACGAATGAGGCGACGGTCGACCTCGAGCTGACTTTCGCCCTGACCAAAGCGTGAGCCGATACCGCCGCGCGTCTGTTCCTTGGCGAGATGGCTCCACATGCCGCGCAGACGAGGCAACAGATATTGAAGCTGCGCCAGCTGTACCTGTAGGCGTCCCTCACGCGTCTGAGCATGCAGGCCAAAGATATCCAAGATCAGTGCCGTACGATCGATAATCTTTACCGGCTCGCCCACGGCTTTCTCCAAATAGGATTGCTGCGAGGGCGTCAGGTCGTCGTCAAAAATAACGACATCGGCATCCATGCGATGTACCAGACCGCACAGCTCCTCTACCTTACCGGAACCGATAAATGATTTGGGATACGGCTTTACCAAACGCTGAGACAAGCGAGCCACGCACTGGGCACCAGCCGTGTGGGCAAGGCACTCCAGCTCATCGAGCGATCGATCGAGTGGCCATGCATTGTCGCGCCACTCAACACCAACCAAAATGGCACGCTCGGGCTCGGGTGCCGTGGGAACAAGGGGGAAACGAGCCATTAGGCAGCCTCAATACGATACAGGATATCGGCAACGACCTCATCGATCGTACATTCATCCATATCAAACCACGCGATACGGTCATCGCGCTTAAACCACGAAAGCTGACGTTTGGCATAGCGACGCGAACGCATCTTAATGAGTTCGCGAGCCTCATCCATGCTCGTAACGCCATTGAAAGCATCGATGATCTCTTTATAGCCAATTGCCTGCATCGAAGTCAGGGCATCTCCCAGCCCCTGGTCCATAAGACCGCGAACCTCATCGACAAGGCCCTGCTCAAACATCAGGTCGACGCGCAGGTTAATGCGCTCGTAGAGAACCTCGCGATTACGCGTCAGACCTAACCAAAGAGCATGATAATGCTCGCGCGGAACACTAAACTGACTTTTTTGCTGCGCATAGGAGATACCATCATCATGCATCTCGAGCGCACGAATCACACGGCGCACGTTATGGGGATGAATAACAGCAGCAGATTCTGGGTCGCGCTCGGCAAGCAGGGCATGCAGTCCCTCCTCGCCAATACGCTCGGCAAGCTCCTGATAGCCCGCACGGCGATCGTCCTCAAGTTCACCCGAGGGAAAGTCCATCTCATCGAGGGCGGCCTTGAGATACAGCCCCGTACCCCCGCAAAACACCGGCAGGCGGCCCTCGCCAAGCAAGCGCTCAACATGCGTGCGAGCGTCAGCCTGATAAAGCGCAGCAGAATATGCCACACCCGGCTCTACAATGTCGACGAGACGCAGCGGCGCCCTACACTCATCGGGCGCCATCTTTGCGGTACCGATATCCATGCCGCGATAGATTTGCATCGCATCGCACGACAGCACTTCGGACGAAAGACGAGCTGCCAAACGATCGGCAACATCACTCTTACCAACCGCCGTCGGACCGACGATCGCAACGGCGGAAAGACCTGCCCCGGGAGCAACCATTAGCGCGGCTCGCCCACAACGGAGCCAGACAAATACCAGGTCTTGGCAACGTCAACGTCAACATCAACGATCTTGCCAACAAGCTGGTCGATGCTGTAACCCTCTGGGATAGGCGCATGCACGGTCTGATTCTTGGGACTCTTGCCCAGTAGCACCGCGTCATTCTTTTTGCTCGTTCCCTCAATGAGCGCCGGCACCACAGTATGAAGCTCACCCTGGTTATACTCGTGTGCCGTGGTCTCGATAACCTTAACCAGGCGGTTGAAACGCTCGAGAATAACCTCATGCGGCGTAGGATCGTCAATCTCTGCGGCCGGGGTACCGGCGCGCTTGGAATAGATGAAGGTATAGGCCTGAGCATAGCGGACCGTCTCGGCAAGTGAGAGCGTCTGCTCAAAGTCTTCTTCAGTCTCGCCCGGGAAGCCAACGATAATGTCGGTCGAGAGCGCGATGTCAGGCATGCGGTTGCGAATGCGATCGACCAGGCCCAGATAGTCCTCGCGTGTATAACGGCGATTCATCTCTTTGAGGATCCGTGTCGAACCTGACTGGACGGCCAGGTGCAGCTGCGGCATAACGGCAGGCGTCTCGGCCATGGCGTCGATGGTCTCGGGCAGCAGATCCTTAGGATGAGAAGAGGTAAAGAAGATGCGCTCGACGCCCGTATCGCCCACCGCGCGCAGCAAATCGGCAAAACGTGGCTTGCCAAACAGATCGCGACCATATGAGTTAACGTTTTGGCCCAGCAGCGTAATCTCACGCACGCCCTGGCGCACCAAACCGGTCACCTCGTCGACAATCTCCTCGAAGGGGCGGCTCTTTTCGCGACCGCGCACGTACGGCACGATGCAATAGGTACAGAAATTATTGCAGCCCGTCATGATGGGCACCCAGGCGTGATACTGGGTCTCGCGATGCCACGGCATGCTCATGGCATCCGTATCCTCATGCTCATTGATGCGGATATGACGCTTGCCATCAAGGAACGCCTCGGCAATGAGCTCGGCCACATGTGCGATGGAATGCGTACCAAAGATGACATTAACGTTATCGACGTTGGTGAGCAGGCCCTCTCCATCACGCTGCGCGATGCAGCCGCCCACGGCAACCACACGCTTGCCCGAAGGCGAAGGCGGCAGGCTTTTGCAGGAATTGCACTGACCGTACAGGCGAGTATCGGCGGCCTCACGCACACAGCATGTCATGAAGACAACGATATCGGCATGCTCGGGATCGAGCGCCATGAGGCAGCCATACGAATCAAGCAGACCGCTCACACGCTCGGAGTCGTGCTGATTCATCTGACAGCCAAAGGTGCGGATAAAGTAGGTTTTACCGGCAAGAATATCGCGTACGGAACGCTGGTCCATGTGCATAAGTCCTAACGATGGGGAGCGAAACGAGGCAAGCAGAAGCTATGCCACAGGCTTAACATCATCCATGACGACGTTATCCATAGCAGCTCGATTGATCTGGTGAACGTAGATAGAAAGGCGGATGGCCGTGCGCGACTCCCCGTTAATGAGGATGTCGGAGAACACAGGCGCGCAGGAAATATCAAAACCGGTTGGAATCAAAAAACCGCGCGCGATAGCAACGGCCTTAATGGCCTGGTTGACAGCACCGGCACCGACACACTGGATGTTGACGGGTACACCATCCTTGACCATGCCGGCGATGGCGCCGGCAACGGACGCGGGCGATGATTTGCTTGATACCTTCAGGCAATCCATGAAGAAACTCCTGCGTTTAAAAGTACGTTTTAACTGCAATAACTTTATCGTACCGAGTGGACTCGGTAAAGGCACTATTCCTCTTTGGCAAGATCGAAGGTCACGGTGATTCGATCACGCGAAACACGGATCTTTGGGTCGCCGCAAAGATTGAGATAGTACCGGGCGGCAAGGTCATTAAAGTCGCGCTCCACAGCACGCGAAAACTGTGCCATGTCATCCTTGGCAATACGCAGCCCACGACGATCCTTCGCGAGATCGACAGGAGCCGGCGCATGCGAGGATGAGTCACGCTCGCGCAGCAGACGCGCAGTCACACCGCGAACGGGCTTAATCTGCCCTGCCAAAATGCGATGGGCCGTGCGCTCGGACATCTCAAGACCCAAACCCGAACAAATACGAATAAAGTCCTCGGCATCAGAGGCAAGGCCTAAACGATCGACAACCGGAAGCTCGCTCTCATCATCAATAAACAGGAGACGAGACGTATCGAGCCGACTTGACGCCTGAGCATAAAGGGTCGCGGCAATCTCAGACGGAGAACCAAGATAGACATCGCAACCACGCAACTCCTCGAGCGCAAACTCACAGGCAGCGCGAATAATATTATGCGGACCGCGAGCACAGACATAACGTCCGTCCTCATCCTTGACGGCCTGGGGCCAGCTGGACTGATCGGCACGCTCGCTGAGGCGGTCGGCCGCAACGCTCACCTTAAAGGCTGAGCCAAGATCGACACCAGACGTGACCACGCGGGCCTCGTCGGTGTTCTGCTTGATCGAAAACAATGCCATGCCACGACCGTGAACGCCCCAACGGTCCATCTTCATGCTCTCGAGCTTTGAGGTAACGCGAGCATCGAAGATTCGCTCTTGCATATCCTGCGGAACACCCGAGCCGTTATCCAGAAAGACAAGCGTGCGGACGCCATCTTCCTTGGTCGTGGCGAGATAGACCTTGTCGGCGCCGGCATCGCGAGCATTACGGAGCATTTCGATGACGATATCCTCGACATGCTGAATGTCGTGCTTTGCCTGGCGCCGCTCGGCCTCCGAAACGCGGAGGCGGACATACCCCTCGCCAAGGTTCTCCTCGACGCGAAGGTTGCCCTCCCCCGACATCGACGCGATAAATGAGATGAGCTCGTTCGCGTCGCTCATATTATTTAGCGATATCGACAGCGCGGCTCTCGCGAATCACGACGACGCGCACCTGACCGGGATACTCCATCTCTTCCTCGATCTGATGGGCGATATCGTGAGCCAGAACCGTGGACTGGGCATCGGAGATCTTGTCCGGCTGAACCATGACATGGACCTCGCGACCAGCCTGCATGGCATAGGTACGCTCGACGCCGTCATGGGAGTTGGCGATCTCCTCGAGCTTCTCAAGGCGCTTGATGTAGTTCTCGGCAGACTCGCGACGGGCACCGGGGCGAGAGGCTGAGACAGCATCGGCGGCCTGCACCAGGACATCGAGCACCGTGTTGGGGTCGACATCGGCATGGTGAGCCTCGATAGCGTGGACGATAACGGGCTTCTCGCCATAACGACGGGCGAGCTCGGCGCCGATGACGGCATGCGGGCCCTCGACGTCGTGGTCAATTGCCTTGCCCAGGTCGTGAAGCAGACCGGCGCGCTTGGCGGTCACAACGTCCAGGCCAAGCTCGGAAGCCATCACGCCGCAGAGATCAGAGACCTCGAGGGAGTGCTGAAGCACGTTCTGACCAAACGAGGTACGGTAGCGCAAGGCACCAAGGGTCTTGACGATCTCGGGGTGCAGGTCGTGGATGCCAGTATCGAAGGCAGCCTGCTCGCCAGCCTCGCGCACGCGCTGCTGAACCAGGTCGGCAGCCTTGTGATACATCTCCTCGATGCGGGCAGGGTGAATGCGGCCGTCGGCGATGAGGTTCTCGAGGGCGACACGGGCGGTCTCACGACGGACCGGGTCGAAGCTCGAAAGAACGACGGTCTCGGGCGTGTCGTCGATCACGAGGTTGACGCCGGAAACCTGCTCGAAGGTGCGGATGTTGCGACCCTCGCGACCGATAATACGGCCCTTGAGGTCATCAGAGGGAATGTGCACGGAGGTAACGGTGACCTCGGCAGTGTGGTCGGCAGCGCAGCGCTGAATCGCCAGGGACAGAATCTCCTGGGCGGTCTTGTGGCACTCGGCGCGAACCTGCTGCTCGGACTCGCGAATGATCGTGGCGGCCTCGTGGGTGACCTCGCCGCGAACCTTATCGAGGAGCTCCTTGTGGGCATCCTCGCGGGTAAGGTCGGCGATACGCTCGAGCTCGGAGGTCTGCTTTGCGCAGAGCTCCTCGAGCTCACGGGAGCGCTTCTCGACCTGACCGGCCTGACTGGACAGCTGATGCTCGCGCTTGTCGAGAGCGTCGTTGCGGCGATCAAGGGATTCCTCGCGCTGCATCACGCGGTTCTCGAGCGTACGAA
Source organism: uncultured Collinsella sp. (assembly GCA_902492935.1). Taxonomy (GTDB): domain Bacteria; phylum Actinomycetota; class Coriobacteriia; order Coriobacteriales; family Coriobacteriaceae; genus Collinsella. The sequence continues at coordinate 18,172 of CABUNJ010000030.1, forward strand.
TCTCGCTCTTACGCTGCTTGTCCTCGGCCTCGGCGGCCTGCTTGTTCTTGATGATCTCCTCTTTAGCCTCGAGCAGAGCCTCTTTTTTGAGGGTCTCGGCCTGACGCTTTGCATCGCCGATCAGGGACTCAGCCTGTGCGTGTGCCGACTGGATCTTTTCGTCGGCCTCATGAAGACTACCCTGCTTGGCGGTGCGCATGTAGGCAATGGCGGCGATGGCACCTAAAACGATGCCAACGAGCGCTGCGATGATAGGCATGCTCACTCCTTTTTATGGATTCGTTACACAACAAAGCGAACCGTCCTTACGAACGGCTCGCGACATTTGAGTAATATGGGCGCAGCTTATGCGGGTCGGATACAGATAAACATATAAACAAACTCATCACAGATGAGCACATATCACAAAGCAAATGACAGTGTTTATCGTACGTTGAACCACAACAACTGTCAAATAAATGGCCCCAGTACGGCGGCTAAAACGCGGTGAACGGCAGGACCACAAAACGCATACGCCTAAACCGCACATTCCTCGCATTCGGCATCGAGACGTGCCTTAACGGCATCGGCGGCGATGTGATACGAGAAGCCCTTGCCCATCAAAAACCGAACCAGTTTTTCGAATCCGCGCGTCTCTGGAACACGCCGCTTGGCGAGCAGGGCTGACGCACGCGCCAAATCGTCTTCGACGGCAAAATAATCCTCGGGATAACCGGGAATGTCATCGAGCACAACATGACGTCGCTTGAGCTCGGTCTCGATTTTGCGCTGTCCCCAACCGCGCCGCTTGCGTTCCTCGATAAAGTACGAGCAAAAGCGGTTCTCGTCTAAAAAGCGATACTCGGTGGCGCGCTCGACGGCGAAATCGATCGAGGGCTGGTGAAAGCCGTAGCGAGCCAGCTTGTCACGGACCTCACCCGTCGCATGGTCGCGGCGCGATAACATCTCAGTCACCATGGTAAGTGCACATTTACGCTCGACGAGCTGCACAGCCTCACGAAAGTTATCCCAATCACAGGGAAGATCGGGGCGGTTTTTGACATACAGGCGCGCAACCCGCACGGGAATCCAAATGGACCGCTCAAAACCGCCCTCAAGCTCACAATCGATATGTGCGCAAGGCTTTTTGGACGCATACCCGCTCGAGAACGAGGAGGCCGCCTTCTTATCGGGAAAGACGACCGTGGCCTCGGTCACCGTATACGACATGAGCGTAACCGCTACTCGTCATCATCATCGAGCATGGCGGAACCATCGATGGCGTAAAGCTCGTCAAACTCCTCAGGCGCTGGCTGATCGGTCAGCTCTACCTCGGACGGAGCATCGTCATCAAACTCAAGCCCGCAGGCAAGACGGACCTTATGCTCAATCTCGTCGGCGCAATCGGGGTGTTCGCGCAGGAACGCCTTGGCGGCCTCGCGACCGTTGCCGAGCTTGTCCTCGCCATAGGCAAACCAGGAGCCCATCTTCTTGCAGATGCCGCACTCGACAGCCATGTCCAGAATCGAGCCCTCCTTAGAGATGCCCGTACCGTACATGATGTCGAACTCAGCAGAACGGAACGGAGCTGCCACCTTGTTCTTAACGACCTTGGCGCGCACGCGGTTACCGATAACCTCGTCCTTAAGCTTAATGCTGTCGATGCGGCGAATGTCGATACGCACCGAAGAGAAGAACTTAAGGGCGCGGCCGCCCGTCGTAGTCTCGGGGTTGCCGAACATGACGCCGATCTTCTCACGCAGCTGGTTAATGAAGATGCACGTCGTGTTGGACTTGGACAGCGAGCCGGCGAGCTTGCGGAGCGCCTGGCTCATCAGGCGAGCCTGAAGACCGACCGTAGTATCGCCGATTTCTCCCTCGATCTCGGCACGCGGGGTCAGAGCGGCGACGGAGTCGACGACAATGGCATCGATGGCGCCGGAACGCACGAGCATGTCAACAATCTCGAGCGCCTGCTCGCCCGTATCGGGCTGAGAAATGAGCACCTCGTCGATATCCACGCCGATGCGCGCGGCATACGTGGGATCGAGCGCATGCTCGGCATCGATAAATGCCACAACACCACCCATTGCCTGGGCCTCGGCCAGGATCTCGAGCGAAAGCGTCGTCTTACCGGAGGACTCGGGACCGTAAATCTCGACGATACGGCCGCGCGGCACGCCGCCGATACCCAGCGCGGCATCGAGGGCCAGAGCGCCCGTGGGAATGGCCTCGACCTCGAGCTCGGGACCACCGTCGCCGTACCTCATGATGGAACCCTGGCCGAATTTCTTCTCGATCTCGGCCTTGGTGGTGGCGATCATCTCATCGCGCTCTTTACCCGTCGTGCGAGCATGAACGGTACGTACGGGACCTGAATTCTTGGCCATGAATAGCCCTCCTCTTAACAACCTGAATCGATAATAAACGAACGGCTGTTCGTGGTCAACCGTTCAGGCCAATCATATACAGGCAGTCTTTCCAAAACCCAACCAAACGCCGACCAAACACTGACCAAATGCTTGACCACAAAGGGCCAAATAAGAGCAAGGAAGGCAAGAATACGTCTACAGCCAGCACAAACGCCAAATGAGCCTAAGGTCCCTATCTCCACAATTAAGGGGCCCGGAGGCCCCTTAAAACACGTCTATTCCATAGAGTTGAGCACAAGGGCAATGCGTCCCAATGCCTCCGCGACCGCATGGGCACGAACACACGAACGGTCGCCCTCATAGTGGCAGCGCACAGAGTCCACGACCGGCACTCCCCCATCAGCCGCGCGATACGCCCAGCCAATATAGAAAGTGCCAGCCGGATCGTCCTCAGTGCCGCCGCCGGGACCGGCATAACCCGTGGCGCTCACGGCAATATCGCTCTGGTACAGCTCCAGCGAACCCACCGCCATCTCGCGCGCGGTCTGATGCGACACCGCGGTATAGCGGTCGAGCGTCTCCTGCACAACACCCAGCACGCGATGTTTGATCTCATCGCAGTAGGTCACCGCACCGCCACGCAGCACCGCCGAGGCGCCAGGGATATCCGCAATCGTCGAGGCGATCATACCCGCCGTCAGCGACTCAGCCGTCGAAACCGTCATGCCCCGAGCGCTCGCGCGCTCGACGATATCGCGCGCCAGCTCCTCGTTATGTGCGGAAATCTGTTCAAAAGAGTCGGTCATACCCACCAGGACCTAGACCGAAAAGACGATCTTGCGGCAGTTCCAGAAGTACTGGGCGCCCGAGATAACGGTCAAGACAACGGCGACGGCGTACAGGAAGCGCGACACCGAGTAGATGCCGAGCGTCAGCGCCACCGGGCCAAGGTGCAAGCCGGCCATAGCAAATACGCACAGGTAACCGCAGATGGAGACCATCGTGGTTGCCGTCTTGTACTTGCCGAGCTTATCGGCCGCAACGACCACACCGGCCGCACTCGCGACCATGCGTAGGGCGCTCACCAGCAGCTCACGGAACAGGATGATGAACACGGACCACACGGTCACCGCGCCAAAATCCAAGAACAGCAGCAGGGCCGAGAACACCAGCAGCTTATCGGCGATGGGATCCAAGAACTTACCGAAGTCGGTGATCTCGTTGCGCGAACGCGCCAGATAACCGTCGACCTTATCGGTGCACGACAGGATCACATACAGAATGAAGGCAGCGGCGGCGAGCGGGCCGTCGAAGGTGCTCCAATCCGTACCGGCAACACTCGTGTGAGAAAGCGCCGACACGATCATGAACACCGGGATAAAGACGATGCGAACGCACGTCACGATGTTGGCGGGCGTCCAGACACTCGTCAGTTCCTTATTGCTCTCGTTAGCCACGACGCTCTCCTACTCCACAACATGACCGATAAGCTCATAGCAGAAGCTATCGGTAAACTCGACGGTCAGAATATCGCCCACGGACGCCTCGCTAGCGTCCAGATGCACCGCGCCATCGGAATCGGGCGCCTGGAACCAGGCATGGCCGATCAGCTCGGCGCCATCCTCGGTCTCTTCGATACCGTCGACGATTACCTGGGCGCGCTCGCCCACATGTGCGGCGGTGGCGGCAAAACCGAGCGACTCGGCCAGGTCCATGGCCTCCTGGGCGCGCTCGAGCTTAACCTCCTCATCGACCTGGCCCTCCATCTTGGCGGCCAGGCTGCCTTCCTCACGCGAGTAGGCAAAGACACTCGTGTAGTCAAAGCCGACGGTGTCCATAAAGTCGATAAGGTCGCGGAACTCGTCGTCGGTCTCGGTCGGGAAGCCGACCATGGCCGTGGAACGAATCACGATGCCGGGAATGCGCTCACGCAGATCGCAGAACAGGTCCTCGAGCTCCTGGCGCGAACCGGAGCGACGCATGGCCTTGAGAATGCGCGCGTCGCAGTGCTGCACGGGGATATCGATATAGGGCAGCACCTCGGGCGTATCGCGAATCGTCTCGATAAGCTCGTCGGTCATGCCCTCGGGCTGCAGATAGAGCACGCGGACCCAGACGTTGTGCGGGCGCACGGCCTCGGCGACGGCACGCAGCAGCTGCGCCAGATTGCGCGGCGAGCCCTCGGCGACATCCTCGTCAGCAAAGTCGGTGCCCCAAATACCCGTGTCCTGGCCGATCAGCACGATCTCGCGCACACCACCGGCAACCAGGTCGCGCACCTCGGAGATAATGCTCTCGGCATTGCGCGAATGATAGCGACCGCGAATATAGGGGATCATGCAGAAGCTGCAGAAGCGGTTGCAGCCATCGGAAATCTTGACGTAGGCGACAGCGCCCTCGACAGTGCGCTTGACCTGCGGAATATAGGCTGCGATCTCACGCTCGACACCCAGTACGCCATCGATGACCGCCACGATGCCGTCCTCCTCGTCGGCCTTCACAAAGGCAGCGACCTCGGGCAGCTCGTCAGGCAGGTCGTCGCCATAGCGCGACGGCACACAGCCGCACATGACGATGGGGCAAGAACGAACGCCGTCCTGAACCTCGTTGGCGAGCTCGAGCGTGGTCTCGATGCTCTCGGACGTTGCGGAGGCGAGGAACGAGCATGTATTGACGATGGCGATATCGGCATCCTGCGGGTCGAATGCTTCCTCGTAGCCTGCGGCGGTCAAAAGAGAACGCATGCGGTCGGTGTCAACCTCGTTCTTAGCGCACCCGAGGGTGATGTAGAGCACGGAGCCCAACGGTGTATCCATGTTGGAGAGCGGTCCTTTCGAATGATATTAGCGGTAGTTGGTGAACTGCAGCGGCTGACCGTAGTCCTGGTCGCGCAGAAACTGGATCACGGTCTGCAACGCGTCCTTCGAAGCAGAGGAAACACGCAGCTTGTCGGCCTCGATGGTCACCTTGACCTTGAGCTTTTGGTCCTTGATGTCCTTGTTGATCTTCTTGGCGGTCGCCTGGTCGATACCCTCGACGATATGGCCGAGCACGCGCACGGTGCCGCCCGACGCCGCCTGCGGAGCATCCCACGAGACAGCCTTGAGGTCGATGCCGCGCTTGATGAGCTTGGAGCTCAGCACGTCGATAATCTGCTTGGAGACAAAGTCGGCCGGGGCGTTGATCGTAAAGAGCTTCTCGCCCTTCGAAAGCTCGATCGTGGCGCCGGAATCCTTAAGGTCATAGCGCTGGGAAATCTCGCGCGTGGTCTGCTGGAAGGCGTTGTCGACCTCTTGCATGTTGACCTCGGACACGACGTCGAAGCTGGAATCTTTAGCCATGATGTTTCCTTTCGCGTACGAGCGGCCTAGTAGCTATCGTACGAATTGTCGGTAGAATCGGTGGGTGTCTGACCGTCAGTTGCGGCATCGGCGCCATCCGTGGACTGGGCATCGGTACCGTCGGTGGTATCGGTACCATCTGTGGCGTCGGTACCATCAGAACTTTCACCATTCTCGGAATCAGACGTCTCCTTCTTGGGAACGGTGATCGTCACGCGCGCCACGCCCGAAGTCTTGGTATCGTAACGGACCTTTTCACCGTTCTTGGTAACGGTGACATCGGAAGGCTTGGACGTGGTAATCTCGATTGAGGACTCGGGCGTGTACTCCTGCTCAAAGGGGCCAGTCGCCTGGGCGCCATAGACCGACTTGCCGTCGACCTTGACCTCAATCCACGCGGTCTTTCCCTTGGCAACGGAGACCTTGACCTTCGTGACCTCGTTCTCTTCCTTCTTGGCCGTCTTGGTGGCGTCCGAATCGGTCGACTCATCCGTCGCCTCATCGGTATCTTCGTCCTCGTCGACCGTTTCGGTCTTCTTAGAAGACTTCTTGGTCGTCGTCTTGGTGGCAACGGGCGTCTCGGGCGTCGACTCGGGCGCCGAGGAGCCGCAGCCACGCAGGAGCACCACGATGAGCACGATCAGCAGCAGCGCCACGGCGCCGATGCCGGCGTAGACGATACGCGGATCGAGCCCGTTGTTTTGAGGAGTACGTGATCCGCCGCGTCCACGACTGGAACTGCTGCGGCCGCCTCCCTGAGGCATACGACCACGATTGCTATCGGAACGGCCGCGATAGCCACCCTGGCCCTGAAGGCTGCGCTGACCCGAACGGGGCGCAAGTTCACCGCGGCCTTGATAGCCACGCTGGCCCGAACGCGGAGCCGAGGAGCGCTGGCCATACGGCTGTGATTGAGAGCGAAGACGCGGCGTCACCTGCGTGGTATCGGCATCCGCATAGCCACCGCGAGAGCGTCCCGTAGAGGCACCACGGTAACCGCGATCGGAATAGCCGCCGTCGCCGTAGCCGGCACGAGGGTCACGCGCCACGCCGCGAGCAGCGGGAAGCGCACGGTCCTCGGGCATCGGCGTACTGCGGAACCGGTCACGCTGTGAGCGAATTTCCTCGCCCGAACCCGTCTCGGTAATATAACCGGCCTGCTGAGGACGCTGTCCATAGCGCGTCGAACGACCGCCCTGAACCATCAGGAAGCGCCCGTTATCGACCGAGGAACGCGAATTGACGTAGCCAGCGGCGTCCTGAAAACGACCGCCCTGCTGCGACGTCTCGCGCTCATATGCCATCAGATCGTCAAAGTAGGCATTGACGACCTCGCGCGGATTGAGGCCCAAAAAGCGAGCATAGCTCGAAATCATGCCCTGCGCATAGCCGCGCGGCGGCATCGAAGCAAAGTTACCGGTCTCGAAAAACTCGATGATCTGCGGCCTGATTTTGATGGTGTTGGCGACTTGCTGAATGGAAAGGCCCATTCGGCGACGCTGCTCGAGCAGCATGTCACCAAAGCGTGCAGCCATCAGAATCCTCCAAACTCACGATCTTCACGTGCCATCTCGGCGTCGACAGATTCCAGCGCGGCAAGCCCCTCCTCGTCCAACAGGACCTCGCGCGGCTTGGAACCGTCGGGCGGGCCGACGACACCCTTTTCTTCCAGCATGTCCATAATACGCCCGGCACGCGCATAGCCAACCTTCAGACGACGTTGCAGGCCAGATGTGGAGCCAAGCTGCGATTCCACCACAATATGGGCGGCTTCCCAAATGAGCGGATCATCGTCTTGCGGCTCGGCGACTCCGGTACGGACAATGCCGCCGCCACCCGCCATGGACATGGAAGCGGGCGCCACGGCAGACAGGATCTCCTCGTGGTAGTCGGGCTCGCTCTGCGACTTGACGAACTCGACGATCTCGTTGATTTCATCATCCGAGACAAAGCAGCCCTGGATACGGCGGGGCTTGCCCCAGTCGACCTTAGAGAACAGCATGTCGCCCAAACCGGTGAGCTTTTCGGCACCCATCTGGTCGATGATGACGCGCGAGTCGATGCCCGTGGCGACGTTAAAGGCGATGCGGTTGGTGATGTTGGCCTTGATGAGGCCCGTCACCACGTTGGAGCTCGGGCGCTGCGTGGCCACGATAAGGTGGATACCGGCGGCACGGCCCAGCTGAGCAATACGCACGATCGAGGCCTCGACATCCTTACCGGCGACCATCATCAGGTCCGAGAGCTCGTCGATGATGATGACCAGGTAGGGCATCTTCTGGGGCGGGTTGTCGTAATGCTCAAACTCGCCGGCGGCCTGCTTTTCGTTGTAGGTCGAGATCTTACGCACGTTGAGACGCTCGAAGACCTTCAGGCGACGCTCCATCTCGGACACGGCCCATTGCAGAGCGCTCGCGGCCTGCTTGGGCTCGGTCACTACAGGCACGTAAAGATGCGGCAGACCGTTATAGCCCGCAAGCTCGACGCGCTTGGGGTCGACCATGATCAGGCGAACGTCCTCGGGAAGCGCGCGCATGAGCAGGGTCGTGATGATGGAGTTGATCATCACCGACTTACCAGAACCAGTCGTGCCGGCGATCAGCAGGTGGGGCATCTTGGCAAGGTCGGCGACGACCGGCGTACCCTCGGCATCGCGACCGATGGCCAGCTCGAGCGGACCGCCCTTCACATAGGGAAGCACGTCGCCCAGGTTGACGTTCTGGCGCTTGCGATTGGGGATCTCGATACCCACAAGCGAGGTACCAGGGATCGGGGCAAAGATGCGCACCGACTGGGCAGCGAGCGAAAGCGCGATGTCGTCCTCGAGGCTCGAGATCTTGCTCACGCGCTCGCCCTCGCCGGGCTGCAGCTTAAAGGTCGTGACCGTGGGACCGGCGATCCAGCCGACAACGCGAGCGCTACGACCAAACTCAAGTAAGGTGGACTGCAGCGACTCGGCAGTCTGTTCCAGCTCCTTGTCAGAAGACGCGGAGGACGCCGACTGTGGGTTGGCATGCAGGATTTCGAGCGGCGGAAGCTTGAGGCCGTCCCCTTCTTCACCCTCGTAATCCGCGGCGTCGCCGTCTGCTCCCCCATCGCTAGCCGCAGCCGATTCGACAGCACTCGAGGCAGGCGCATCGGCAACCTTGGGATGCTTCAAGAAGTCGGGGATCTGAGGTGCTGCCGAGACAGGATTCACGGCAAACGGCGGCTCGGACTCGTCGATCTTATCGGGGTCGTCTTCCATCGAAAGCTGACCGGTTACCTGGTCGCGCTTTGCATGGCGACGCGGCAGCAAAGTTGTCTTTGCGGTCTCAATCGGAGCCTCGTCGTCCTCGTCATCGCCCTCGGTGAGCTCAATCTCGCTCTCGGACCAAGACGGGTCGGGCTCACTCGTATTGAGTTTGGGCGCAGCCTTGCCCTTCTTGGCATGGCGGCGCGGCAACAGCGTCGTCTTAGCGCGCTCAGCTTCCACGGCATCGGACACGTCGACAAACGGATCCTCGTCCTCGTCGTCATCGTCCAAAACCGGGTCCACATCGTTGCCCATGACCGTGGTCACGGCAACATCGGAGCCCTTTTGACGAAGAATGCTCAGGTGAGGACGGGCAACGCCGGGCACCGACAGGGCCTCATCGTCACCCCACGGACTCGCGTTAACATCGGCACGACGGCGCTCGGCAAAATCGGCCGCACGGTCGCGAGCAGAGCGCAAAACGCCGCCCACCGAAAAGCCGATGATGACCAGGCCCACGACGACAAGGCCCAACAGGACCACCATCGCGATAGGCTTACCCAGGGCATTCTGCAGCGCACTCGCAATAAACGCACCGATGTAGCCACCCGAGGCGGACAGATTTTGCGGCGTGAACATAAGGTCGCACGAGTCGCTCGTACCTGGCACCATCAGCGAAAGAATGGAGACGACGGCGATAAAGACCACGGCGCCGCCCGCAACAGAGCGCGCGTTGAGCGGCGAGTCCTCGCCTAAAAAGAGCGTGGCGGCAAACAGCAAAATGACGATCGGCAGCACGTAGGCGCCCAGACCAAAGCCCAAGTGGTAGAAACCGGCAACCGCAGCCGTAACGGGCGCAGTCGCCGGCGAAATCACGGCAATAAAGGACGCAATCGCCAAAACGGCAATGACCACGCCGGCGATATCGCGGTTGGCCGAGGGCTCGACCAAGGGCTCGAAATCATCGAACTCGGACTCGTGGCCCTTATTGGCACGCAGATGGGAACCGGCACCCTTAGCAGATGCCGGTTGGTTGTTGGCCTTATTGCCTTTGGCGTTTTGTGCAGATCCGCGCGCCAAACTAAACCTCCATGACGACCGGGATGATCATCGGACGAGTGCGCGTACGGCTCCAGATAAAGTTGGAGAGCGAGTCGCGCACGGCCTTGCGAATGGCATCGGAACCGCTGCTCGTAAAGCTGAACTTGCCCTTCTCGATCGTCTTCATAATGGACGCGGAGGCATCCTCGGAGAACTGGTCGTCGATGGCAAACGAGACGCCGCGGCCCGAGAACTCGATGGCCTCGATCTTCTTGTGCTTGAGCGAGACGATGGCAACAGCGGTAACCATACCGTCGTTGGCGAGCTTCTGACGATCACGCAAGACGATGGGGTCGGTATCGCCGATGCGCAGGCCGTCGACGTAAACGACGCCGGACTCGACGGGCGTACCGCGCTTAACGATACCGCCGCGCATCTCGAGCGTGTCGCCGTTGTCGAGGATAAAGATGTGATCATCCTTGATGCCCATCTTACGAGCGAGCTGGGCATGGGCGCGCAGGTGAACGGCCTCGCCGTGAACCGGCATAAAGTACGTGGGCTTGGCCATAGCCATCAGGAGCTTGAGCTCCTCCTGGCTGCCGTGACCCGAGACGTGGACGAGGGCGCGGTTCTTGTCCCACACGTCGCAGCCAAGCTTAGCCAGGCTGTTGACGACCTGCTGGACGGCTTTCTCATTGCCAGGAACAGGAGTTGCCGAGAGGATGACGGTATCGCCCTCGTGGATGGAGAGCGTCTTGTGCTCTCCGTTGGCCATGCGGGACAGGGCCGACAGCGGCTCGCCCTGCGAACCGGTGCACATGACGACGATCTTGTCGTCGGGCAGGTTATCGATATCGAAGGCATCGATGATATCGGCGTCGTCGATGTTGAGGTAGCCAAGCTCGCGCGCCACGCGGGTGTTAGTGAGCATGGAGCGACCGGTCACGACGACCTTACGGCCGCACTTGCGGGCGGCATCGCAGATCTGCTGCAGACGATGGATGTGGCTCGAGAACGACGCGACGAACACGCGACCCGGCGCGTTCTTGATGGCGTGCAGCAGGTTGGGACCAACCTCGGCCTCGGACTTGGTAAAGCCCGGAACCGTGGCGTTGGTGGAGTCGGAAAGCAGCAGGTCGATACCCTGCTTGGCAAAGCGGCTGATAGCAGCGTAGTCGGGCGTGACGCCGTCGATGGGCGTCTGGTCGAGCTTAAAGTCACCGGTGTGCATAACGGTGCCCTGATTGGTGCGGATGAACACGCCCAGAGCACCCGGAATGGAGTGCGTCATCGAGAAGAAGTCGAGCGAGATGCCGCCGAGGTTGACATGGCTGCCGCCCTTGACCTCGCGGAACTTGGGTGCGCGGATGCGGAACTCAGAAAGCTTGCCCTCGATAAAGCCAAGCGTCAGCTTGCTCGAGAAGATGGGCACCTTGTTGTTGAGGTCCTGAAGCAGGTACGGAAGCGAACCGGTGTGGTCCTCGTGGCCGTGGGTGACGACGATACCGCGGAGCTTCTCCTCGTTTTCAAGAACGTAGGTGTAGTCAGGAAGCACCAGGTCGATACCGGGCTGGGAGTCGTCGGGGAACATAAGTCCGGCGTCGACGAGCACCATGTCGTCGCCGCACTCGAAGACCGTCATGTTCTTGCCGATGCCGTCAAGGCCGCCGAGCGGAATGATCTTCAAGGGAGATGATTTTTTAGCTGCCATAGGTGAGTGTTGTTTCCTTTCTTCGAAACGGGTCTGGAACAACCGACGGGGCGCTTCTGGCAAACCGACCGCCGGGAACGTACAAACATGCACCACAGAGTCGATGCAATAACCACAGTATGATACCCATTTGCACAACAACAGACCACCCATGCATCAAAGCCCCATCTGAACTGGTCTATCCCGCCGGTCTGGGCCATCGGGGGCCGGGGCGGGTTAAGTTTGCTGCTCTACAGTCCTGCGCAAGACGGAAAGCACATTAAGTGCTTTCCTTTGCGTGCGGAACTCGCGACAAACTTAACCCGCCCCGGCCCCCGATGGCCCAGACCTGCCAAAAAGGACAGGTTTATTTTGGTCGGTTTTATCTGGGGATATACCGAGAGCACGGCTATCGGCAATTCAGAAAATAAGAAAACCTGAATAGACTATCTGACACAATCGCAAGCGGTACCCACCAGCCCTTTTGCTATTCCCGGCGGGGTCCGCGGGTAAAGTTTATCGCGAGTTCCGCACGAGCCGG
>CABUNJ010000031.1 GCA_902492935.1 uncultured Collinsella sp.
CTTAGAGGTCCTCGCGCCAGAAGGGCATGCTCATGCAGCGCGGGCCGCCGCGGCCGCGGGAGAGCTCGGCGGAGGGCACGACGAGAAGGTCCAGGCCCTCCTTGTACAGCACGTCGTTGGTGACGGTGTTGCGGGCGTAGACGCAGATCTTGCCGGGCTCGACGCACAGGGTGTTGGAGCCGTCGTTCCACTGCTCGCGGGAGGCCGCGATCGGGTCGCCGCCGCCGCAGGGGATCAGCTTGACCTGGTCGACGCCGGTGGCGTCCTCCAGGACGTGCTCGAGGGTGTCCTCGATCAGGCGGATGTTCACGTCGCCCGGGTTCTTGCCGGCGGTCAGCTCGTAGACGCGCAGGGTGCCCATGATGGCGGGGTGGATCGTGAACTTATCGACGTCGATCTGGGTGAAGACCGTGTCGAGGTGCATGAAGGCGCGCGAGACCGGGATGTCGAAGGCCAGGATGCGCTCGACCTTGGAGTCGGAGTTCCAGAAGATGTTCTGGGCCATGACGTCGATGGCCGCGGCCTGGGTGCGCTGGGAGATGCCGACGGCGAGGGTCTTCTCGTTGATGTTCAGCACGTCGCCGCCCTCGGTGTGGAACTGGCAGTCGCGGCGGAAGTACAGGGAGACGTCCTTGTAGTCGGGGTGGTACTTGAAGACGTACTTGCCGTACAGGGTCTCGCGGTTGCGGGTGACCGAGTACATGCGGTTGAGGTTGACGCCCTCGCCGACGACCGCGAACGGGTCGCGGGTGAAGTAGAGGTTGGGCATCGGGTCGATGATCAGGTCGGACTCGGACTCGGAGTTGACCAGGGAGTCGAGGGTCGTGGACGCCGTGAGGGGCATGTCGATCTCGGCCTTGGTCATGCCGGCCATGGTCTTCTTGACGAACTCGAGGTTGTCCTCGATGGAGTCCAGCTTCTCGCGGACGATCTGCGGCATGTGCTGGCCGCGGATGCCGGCCTCGGCGATGTACTGGTCGGTGAACTCGGCGCGGGCGCCGGGGACCTGGTCGAACACCTCGGCGACGAGGTTCTCGAGGTAGAGGACCTCCACGCCCTGGTCCCTCAGGATCTGGGCGAAGGTGTCGTGCTCCTGCTGTGCGACCTCCAGGAACGGGACGTCGTCGAACAGGAGTCGCTCGAGCTCGTCGGGCGGCAGGTTGAGGAGCTCGTCGCCGGGACGGTGCAGGCAGACCTTCCTGAGCTTGCCGATCTCGGAAGGCACGTGCAGACCTTTCGTCATGGCCTCCTACCTTTCTTTCGGGCCCCTGTCAGGGCCGATTCGTTAGCGCCCCTCCGTGTGAGGCGTTATTGCTGACGACATATTTATATCCAAAATCAGTCCATACTTCCACCTCGCCCCCGAACGGTTTTATATGAGGGGTGAACGGCATACACATATACTTCACGCATGGCACACTTTGATTTAATAAAGTGTATTTACGTGCTTAAACGCTTTTTTAACCGAGAAATCAATTGAAACTAATCTTTGTTAAACCACCCTCAAATTGCATATTTCACACGATGATATGAATAGAATTCGCAATTCTTGCTATGTCTCAACCATTTTAATTTTTATTCAGAAAATAGTGCTTCCTATTCATTTTTGGTAAACAGATTACCGTTTACCAGACGTTGGATACCGTTCACCGGAAGCTCAGTATAAGGCCCAGCGAATACCGGCTCGCTTTACGGCCTCATTTGTAACAACTTGACTTCTCGGTATAGAAAAAAGTCCCGCTCCCCTCATGGGAAACGGGACTGTTATCGATAATCGTAGATAGATTTGAGCGGCTTTGAGAGCCGTCGGAATCCTAGCGATCGAACTCCGCCAGTGCCTCGCCCAGAAGCCTCAGACCCTCGCGCAGAACGTCCTCGCTCGCGCAGTAGCCCAGGCGTGCGCCGCAGGGAAGCTCGAAGCGGCTGCCGGGAACCAACAGCACCCCCCTCTCGGACAGCAGGCGCTTGCAGAACTCCTCGTCATCCTCGGGAATATCAAGCTGGATAAACGAGGTGGACACGCCCTGCGGGGCCGTCCAGGAAACGCGGTGCTGCGTATCGATCCAAGCCTGCGCGATATCGCGGTTTCCAAACACGATCTTGCGATTGCGCTTGAGGATCTTGTCCTTGTGCTCAAGCACATAGGTCGCCAAGGTGTCGTTGAACACGCCGCCGCAGATCATGGTGTAATCGCGATAGGTGCGTATGCGGTTGGACACCTCTTCGTCGGCCACAACCCAGCCCACGCGGGCCGCAGGCGTCGAATAGGTCTTGGACACCGAGTTGGTGACGATGGCCTTCTCGTACACATCGGCCATCGACAAAAAGTCCTCGGTGTTCTCGAGCGGCAGATACACCTCGTCGCACAGCACGTAGGCGCCCACCGAACGGGCAATCTCGGCAATCTGGCCGAGCATATCGGCATCAAGCACCGTACCGATGGGGTTCGATGCGTTGTTGATGCAGATGAGCTTGGTGTTGGGGCACACCAAGCGCTTGAGCTCCTCGATATCGGGCTTCCATCCGAGCTCCTCGCGAAGCTCCCAGTACTCGACCTCGGCACCCAGCGTGCGCGGAATCTCGTAGAGCGGCGCATAGGTGGGCCACTCGGCAATCACATGGTCGCCGGGCTCGACCACGGCCATGATGGCGTTGAGGTTCGCACCCGTACAGCCGTTGGTTTGCAGGATGTGGTCGGGATTGACCTCGCGGCGATACAGTTTGGCGACCTCGGCCTTAAAGTCAGGCGAACCCTCGATCCAGCCGTAGTTCATCTTCTCGCGGTCCAGGCGCTCATAGAACGTGGCACCGTCCTGCTCGTCGAGCGCGCGCAGCTCGCCCATGGTAAGCGACGAAATCGTCGACTGGGCGATATCCCACGTGGCGCTCTTCTCCCAAACGTTAAGCCACTCCTCAACGCCGATTGTCTTGATATCCATGGCCAAGCTCCTTACAAAAGCTGTCATCCAATCGTGTTGACGTTCCTCATACAAGAATGGGGCGGTGCGAATACCCGCACCGCCCCAATGGGAGACATCTAATGGCAGCTAGATGTATGTATTAAGACCTGTACGGGTCCTTGAAGACCTTAGAGGTCCTCGCGCCAGAAGGGCATGCTCATGCAGCGCGGGCCGCCGCGGCCGCGGGAGAGCTCGGCGGAGGGCACGACGAGAAGGTCCAGGCCCTCCTTGTACAGCACGTCGTTGGTGACGGTGTTGCGGGCGTAGACGCAGATCTTGCCGGGCTCGACGCACAGGGTGTTGGAGCCGTCGTTCCACTGCTCGCGGGAGGCCGCGATCGGGTCGCCGCCGCCGCAGGGGATCAGCTTGACCTGGTCGACGCCGGTGGCGTCCTCCAGGACGTGCTCGAGGGTGTCCTCGATCAGGCGGATGTTCACGTCGCCCGGGTTCTTGCCGGCGGTCAGCTCGTAGACGCGCAGGGTGCCCATGATGGCGGGGTGGATCGTGAACTTATCGACGTCGATCTGGGTGAAGACCGTGTCGAGGTGCATGAAGGCGCGCGAGACCGGGATGTCGAAGGCCAGGATGCGCTCGACCTTGGAGTCGGAGTTCCAGAAGATGTTCTGGGCCATGACGTCGATGGCCGCGGCCTGGGTGCGCTGGGAGATGCCGACGGCGAGGGTCTTCTCGTTGATGTTCAGCACGTCGCCGCCCTCGGTGTGGAACTGGCAGTCGCGGCGGAAGTACAGGGAGACGTCCTTGTAGTCGGGGTGGTACTTGAAGACGTACTTGCCGTACAGGGTCTCGCGGTTGCGGGTGACCGAGTACATGCGGTTGAGGTTGACGCCCTCGCCGACGACCGCGAACGGGTCGCGGGTGAAGTAGAGGTTGGGCATCGGGTCGATGATCAGGTCGGACTCGGACTCGGAGTTGACCAGGGAGTCGAGGGTCGTGGACGCCGTGAGGGGCATGTCGATCTCGGCCTTGGTCATGCCGGCCATGGTCTTCTTGACGAACTCGAGGTTGTCCTCGATGGAGTCCAGCTTCTCGCGGACGATCTGCGGCATGTGCTGGCCGCGGATGCCGGCCTCGGCGATGTACTGGTCGGTGAACTCGGCGCGGGCGCCGGGGACCTGGTCGAACACCTCGGCGACGAGGTTCTCGAGGTAGAGGACCTCCACGCCCTGGTCCCTCAGGATCTGGGCGAAGGTGTCGTGCTCCTGCTGTGCGACCTCCAGGAACGGGACGTCGTCGAACAGGAGTCGCTCGAGCTCGTCGGGCGGCAGGTTGAGGAGCTCGTCGCCGGGACGGTGCAGGCAGACCTTCCTGAGCTTGCCGATCTCGGAAGGCACGTGCAGACCTTTCGTCATGGCCTCCTACCTTTCTTTCGGGCCTTACTGGCCGAATGTATCAGCGCCCCTCCGTATGGGACGCTGCTTGCTGACAGCTCTAGTTATATCCAAAAACCACCCGCAATTCCACCTCGCCCCCGAACGGTCAGCAAAGTGCGATGAACGGTATATCGCATATGATTCCCCCATGATGCACTTCAGTTCTCTAAAGCAGGTTTTCAAAGGTAATCGTTCTTTTTTCTAAGGAATTGAGCAAGATTGCACAAATAACTTCATGTTTAGGAATTGCATAGCTAAAACTATTTTCTGCATATATATGTCGTCTGTCCATGATTCAATTTGGATTCGATTATATTCAGCTGGCAATCATTCTTATTCATACATCCTCACCAATTGAGTATGGATATAGATTGTTTTCAAAACGAGTCGGGCAGTTAGTCGCATACCTTGACAGCGTAAGAAGTAGGTTAAGATACCGTTCGCACAATACGTCCGTGCCACAAGTCGACTAAATTGAGACAATAGTGGATAGAGTTAGGCTACCGTCCCCTGCGGGGACTGAACGGACAGATGCATATGCCGAGCAAAATCGAAAAAAAGCAAGCCGCCGCAAAGCTGCGCAAACCGCCGCGCGACTTCTCGTACACGCAGAACCGAGAGCTCAGCTGGCTACGCTTTGACAACCGTGTGCTCGACGAGGCTTTTGATGAGTCCGTGCCGCTGTTCGAGCGCCTTAAGTTCGTCTCGATCTTCGAGTCTAACCTCGACGAGTTTCTCATGGTGCGTGTGGGCGGCCTGTCCGATCTGGCAGAGCTCAAAAAACAGCCTGTCGACAACAAGAGCAATATGACCGCCTCCGAACAGGTCGATGCTGTCATGGCCGAAATGCCCGGGCTCCTTACCCGTTGGGAGTCCATCTTTAAGAACATCGAGGGCAAGCTCGACACCCTGGGCGTTCACCGCGCCCGCATCGATTCGCTTACGCCCGAGGAGCGCACCTTTGTAACCCGTTACTTCCAGGCCTACGTGTCGCCGGTCATCTCACCGCTGGTGATCGACCCGCGCCACCCCTTCCCCAACCTGCGCAACGGCGCACTTTACCTGGCCTGCGGCCTGGACGGCGTCACCGACGAGGAAAGCTTGCTGGGCCTGATCGAGATTCCCGCCTCGATGAACCGCGTGGTCGAGATCCCCTCGCCCACCGGCACCTACTCCTACATTCTGCTCGAGGACGTCATCCTCGCCTGCCTGGACAGCTGCTTTGGCTCCTATAAGCCGCTCGACCGCGCGCTCATCCGCGTCACCCGCAATGCCGATATCGATCCGGACGGCGAGGGCGTCGAGGAGGAAGAGGACTACCGCCAGCATATGAAGCGCATCCTCAAGAAGCGCCTGCGCCTGCAGCCGGTAGTGCTCGCCGTCTCGGGCTCACTCGAAAAAGCAACGCTCAAGACTATCCGCAAGGCGCTCGAGCTCTCGCGTCGCTCGGTCTTTACCTGCGACATCCCGCTCAACCTGGGCTATGTCTTTGGCATTGAGGGCAAGATTCCCGAGCACCTGCGCAACGAGCTGCTCTTTACGCCGTTTAAGCCGCAGCCCAACCCCACCATCGATATGACCCGCTCCATCCGCGAGCAGGTACTTCAGCACGACAAGCTGCTCTTTTATCCCTATGAGGCCATGAACCCCTTCCTGGATCTGGTGCACGAGGCCGCCTACGACCCCGAGTGCATCTCGCTGCGCATCACGCTCTACCGCGTGGCCAAGCAGAGCCGCCTGTGCGAGTCGCTGATCGATGCCGCCGAGAACGGCAAAGAGGTCACGGTGCTCATGGAGCTCCGCGCCCGCTTCGACGAGCAGAACAACATCGAGTGGGCCGAGCGTCTGGAAGAGGCAGGCTGCACCGTCATCTACGGCTCCGAAGGCTTTAAGTGCCACTCCAAGATCTGCCAGCTCACCTATCGCGAGGGCATGGCGCTTACACGCCTGACGCTGTTGGGCACCGGCAACTTTAACGAGAAGACGGCCAAGCTCTACAGCGACTTTATGCTCATGACCGCCCATCCCGGCATCGGCGAGGACGCCAACTTGTTCTTCCGCAACCTGTCGCTGGGCAACCTGCGCGGCGATTACCGCTTCCTGGGCGTGGCGCCGGTCGGCCTGAAGCCGCTCATCATGCGCGGCCTGGACCGCGAGATCCAGCGCGCCCTCGCTGGCGAGCCCGCCCGCGTGTTCTTTAAGCTCAACTCGCTCACCGACCGCGAGGTCATCGACAAGATCGCCGAGGCATCGTGCGCAGGAGTCCGCGTGGACATGATCATCCGCGGCATTTCGTGCCTCAAGCCGGGCGTTCCGGGCAAGACCGAGAACGTGCATGTCCGTTCTATCGTCGGACGCTTTTTGGAGCATGCGCGCGTTTACGCCTTTGGCGTGGACTCGGACATGATCTATCTGAGCTCGGCCGACATGATGACGCGCAACACCGAGCACCGCGTGGAGATCGCCTTCCCCGTGCTCGACCCCACCTGCCGTGCCCTGGTGCACGAGTACATGGGCATGCAGCTGCGCGACAACGTAAAGGCACGCAGCCTGACGAGTGACGGCACCTGGGTTCCCGTGGAGCGCAAAGAGGACGAGAAGCCCTTCAACTCGCAGGAAGCTCTGCTGGAGCGTGCCTATCGCAACGCCGAGTCCGCCGCGCAGCAGCGCGCACAGGAGAAGGAACGCGTGGCCGAAGAAGCTATTCAGGCCGAGGTTGAACATGGGGCAGTTGCCAAACCGGAAGCGGTTTCCGCTCCCCCGGTGAATGAGCCCGAGGCTGCCGCAGAGCCCGCCGTGGAGAAAGCGCCCGAGGTTCAGAAGGTCCAGGCGACCGTCATTGAGCCCGAGCCTGCACCTGCACCTGCACCTCAGCCCGAGCCGCAGGTCACCAAGCCCGCACCCGAGACAAGCGCCCGTCGCGATAAGCCCGCCGGCAAGACCAAGGCCATCGAGCGCCATCGCCCCGGCCGCGTGCGCATGGGCCTGGGCCTGATCGGTCTGGGTCTTAAGACGCTCATTACCGGCAAGACGAAATAGTCGTTTGTAGAAGCAGTTTGTAGAAGCGCCCCGCATTTGAGGAAAGCCTCGGATGCGGGGCGCTTTTCCCTGCTACCATGGTGCGAACAACAACGCGAATGACAGGCAGGGATATGAAGCTCACTATAGAATCGATGACCTACGGCGCCGACGGTCTGGCGCACGCCGACAACGGTAAAGCCGTCTTTGTGCAGGGCGCCGTGGCAGGCGACACCGTCGAGGCCGAGGTCGTACAGGACGGTAAGTCGTTCATGCGCGCCCGCACCACCGAGATTCTGGAGCCAAGCCCCGATCGCATTCAGCCTCCCTGCTCCTTCGTGGGCATCTGCGGCGGCTGCTCGTGGGGCAATCTCTCACGCACGGCACAGCTCGCCGCCAAGGAGCAAAACCTGCGTTCCACGCTCGAGCGCATCGGCAAGTTCGCTCCTGAGCAGGTCGATGAGCTGGTGCAGCCCATCCGCCATACCAAGGACGACTGGGGCTACCGCAATAAAATCGAGCTGGAGCCGACCGTCGTCAACGGTCGCGTGCGCCTTGGCATGCACGGTGTCGACCCCAGCAAAATCGTGACCGTCGATGCGTGCCCGCTGTTCGATAAGCGTTTTCCCAAGGCGCTCAAATCGGTCGTCGGCGCGCTCAACTATCTGAGCGGCAGCCATGATTTGGAGCTCGAACGCGTGGGCATTCGCGCATCGCGCCGCACCAAGGCACTCGAGGTCGCACTCTGGACGCCCACGGGTTCCTTCCCGCGCTCGCAGGTCTCCCGCGTGCTGGCGGACGCCGCTCATCCCACGAGCATCGTGCGCGTGATGAGCAAGGGCGAAAAGAAAGCCCGCCGTGTCTCCAAAGTCGAGATGCTCGCCGGCGAGGGCTCGTGGACCGAGAATATCGCCGAAGGCCAGATGCGCTTATCTGCCCCGTCGTTTTTCCAGGTCAATACCAAGGGCGCCGAGATTTTGATTGAGCTCGTTATGAACGCCCTCGACCCGCAGGAAGACGAACTGGCCGTGGACCTGTACTGCGGTGCCGGCACCTTTACCCTGCCGCTCGCGCGCCGCTGTGATTTTGTCGCCGCCGTCGAGGCCTACGGCCCGGCCGTGCGCGACCTGCGTCGCAACCTGGAGATCAACAAGCTCGATAACGTCGACGTCATCGGCGGCGATGCCGTGCGCGAGTTCCCCGACCAGGACGCCGATGTCCTGGTAGTCGATCCGCCGCGTGCGGGCCTCGCCCCCGAGGCCATCGACCTCATCGCGAGCACGAGTGCCCGCGATGTCGCCTACGTGAGCTGCGACCCGGCAACTCTGGCCCGTGACCTCAAGCGCTTTGTCGAGGAGGGCACCTTCTCCCCCGTAAAGATCACGCCAGTCGACCTGTTCCCGCAAACCTTCCACTGCGAGACCGTCGTCCACCTTAGGCGCAACTAGACTATTTGCCCAAGACCACGCCCGATGATTTTTCAAGGACGGGGAAAATAAATTTGTACCGAATGATTATTTAATCCCCGTCCCGAAATAGAACCGCCCCCTTATTACTTGAACATTAGAAATGGGGGCTTCTTTATGGACGGGAGAGTCAGGCACGACGCCACGCTGAGAACTCTTGCAGCAGAGCTTTGCGACAGGGGGTACGGGCGCGCCGAAGGCCGGCGGGAGGCCGAAGGGTGCCCGGACCCGGCCGGGGCCGGCGGCGTGCGAGGGCAAGCTCATGCGACAGAGCTGCTGCCCGGGCGCCTGAAGGACGAGTTCTACAGGAACCGGACGTGGCGGAGCTTCGAGGAGTTCAAGCGGGACCTCGAAGCCTATACCGTTCACTGGAACAAGAGGAGGCGGGTTAAGCAAAAGGGACTGACCCCGGAGGAGTTCCTGAATCAGTCCCCATGTGTGACATAGGTCGCTAATTGACCCGTCCAAGTATCGGGGCGAAGATCATTTCAGCGCCGTTTGAGAAAGCTAGACGCCTTCGGGCAGGTTATCCCGGACACGGGGCGGCCGCCTCGACCGACCTCGGCCCTCACCCACCTCAACTGCTCCTCAATTACATAGAGCTGGTCGAAAAGGGCGCAAGCTAGCGGGCGCCTTCCTCGTCGTCGTTGGGTCGGTAGGTGATGAACTCGATAACAAAGGCCAGAACGGCAGAGACGAGTGAGGCGATGATCGCGTAGATCATGTGGGAGATCCCGGCGCCACCAGGGGTCGCGTCGATGAAGTTGAGCAGGTTGAAGACGCCGAGGCCGCCCGAGATGTACATGAGGGCGCCCGTCATTCCCACGATGGCGCCGCCCACGGCGGAGCTCAGGCATGCCACGACGAACGCGCGCTTGTTGGGCAGGGCGATGCCGTAGATGCCCGGCTCGGTGACGCCGAAGAAGAAGGCGGAGATCATCGCGGGAAGGGCGATGCCGCGGAAGCGCTCGTCCTTGTTTTTGAGGTACATGGCAAAGATGACCGCTCCGAGCGCGAACGCGTGGCCGATGGTGGCGGCGAGCACGCTGTCGTGGCCGAGGGTGTTCAGGTTCATGATGGAGATGGGGATGAGGCTCCAGTGGAAGCCAAAGATGACGAGACACATCCACAGTCCGCCGACCAGGGCGCTGCCCAGGACGGAACCAACCACAGGAAGCTGGAAGATGAACGAGAACGCCGCGCTCAGCAGGTTGGTGATGAGGGTGGCCACCGGGCCGATGACGAGGTAGCCCAAGACGATGGAGACCGTCATCGTGGCGAGCGGGACGAGGAACATCTTGAGTGCAGTCGGCATCCAGCTCTTGAGCCAGCGCTCAAGGATAGAGCCGAACCACACCATGAGAAGGACGGGGATCACCGAGCTCACGTAGCCGGACACGGGCATGATGATGGGGAGCCCGAGGGCGGTGGCGTACCACGAGAACGTGCCGGCCACGCCGAGGTCGATGCTGCCGAGCGCCTCACCCGAGGTCAGGGCGACCATCGTCGGGTAGAGGAGCGCCACGCCGATTGCCACGCCGGTGAACTCGTTCATGCGGAACTTGCGCGCGGCACTGAACGCCAGGGCGACGGGGAGGAAGTAGAAGAAGCCGTCAGCCACGGTGTAGAGCAGCGTGTAGAGGCCGTCGTTTGCAAAGGCCGGGACGAAGTAGGTGATGAGGGCAAGCAGTCCCTTCATGATGCCTGCGGCGGCAAGCGGTCCCAGGATGGGCTGGAAGATGCCAGAGATGAGGTCGATGACGACGGAGGCAACGGTCTTATCGCCCTGGGGCTCGTCGTCGGCGCTTGCGCCGCCCGAGAAGTTGCCGGCCTCCAGGACCGCGTCGTAGACGTCCTCGACGATGTTACCCACGACCACCTGGTACTGGCCGTTGGCCTGGATGACCTGGATAACACCCTTGAGGGCCTCGATCTTGGCAGTGTTGGCGCGGGACTCGTCCTTGAGCTTGAAGCGCACGCGCGTGATGCAGTGCGCGACGCTGGCGACGTTCTCGGCGCCGCCTACGTTCTCGAGTATGGATCTGGCCAGATCGTCGTATTTTTCAGCCATTATTTTCTCCTTAGCGATATTGCCCGGGCGGCTAGCCCAGGTCGCCTCCGTTGGTGGCGATGGCCTGTTGGTACCAGCAGAAGCTCTTCTTGCGCCTGCGCTCGAGCGTGCCGTTGCCCAGGTTGTCGCGGTCCACGTAGATGAAGCCGTAGCGCTTCTCCATCTCGCCGGAGCCCGCGCTCACGAGGTCGATCGGCCCCCAGGTGGTGTAGCCGAGCATCTCGACGCCGTCCTGCTCGATGGCGTCGCGCATGGCCTCGATGTGCTCGCGCAGGTAGGCGATGCGGTAGTCGTCCTCGATCGTGCCGTCGGGAAGCACCTCGTCATAGGCGCCGAGGCCGTTCTCCACCACAAAGAGCGGCTTCTGGTAGCGGTCCCAGAGGTCGTTGATCGTGATGCGGAACCCCAGCGGGTCGATGACCCAGCCCCAGTCGCTCGTGCGCACGTAGGGGTTCTCCACGCCGGCGAAGGCGTTGCCCTCGGCGACGCCGCCCACGGAATCGGGGTCGCCCGCGGTGCAGCGCGAGGAGTAGTAGCTAAACGAGATGAAGTCGACGGTGTTCTCCGCAAGGATGCGCTCGTCCTCGGCGGTCATGCCCACGTCGATGCCCTCGCGCTCGAGCATCTTGAGCGCGTAGCCGGGGTAGCGCCCGCGTGCCTGCACGTCCACGAAGAAGAGGTCCTCCTGGTTTTTGACCTGCGCCGCGCGGACGTCCTCGGGGCGGCAGGAGTAGGGGTAGTAGCTTCCCGCGGCGAGCATGCAGCCCACCTTGTTCTCCGGATCGACCTCGTGGGCGATCTTGGTGGCCCAGGCGCTCGCCACGAGCTCGTTGTGCGCGGCGCGGTACTCGGCCTCGCGGGCATTCTCCCCGGGCTCGAGGACGATGCCGGCACCCATGAAGGGACGGTGCAAGATCATGTTCATCTCGTTGAACGTGATCCACCAGCGCACGAGGCCGCGGTAGCGGTTGAAGAGCACCGTCACAAGCCGCTTGTAGAGCTCGATAAGGGCGCGGTTTCGCCAGGCGCCGTACTTCTTGACGAGGTGGATGGGGCAGTCGAAGTGCGTGATGGTCACGAGGGGCTCGATCCCGTGCTCGCGGCAGCAGCGGAACACGTCCTCGTAGAAGGCGAGCCCGGCCTCGTTGGGCTCCTCCTCGTCGCCATTGGGGAAGATGCGGCTCCAGGCGATGGAGAGGCGAAAGACCTTAAAGCCCATCTCCGCGAAGAGGGCTATGTCCTCGCGGTAGTGGTGGTAGAAGTCGATGCCCGTCTGGGCCGGGTAGTAGTACCCGGGCTCAAAGTCGAGCATGCGCCTCAGGCCGCGGCTTACGTCGTTGCGTTCCGGCCCGTGTGGGATGACGTCGACGTTGGCAAGGCCGCGGCCGCCCTCGTCATAACCTCCCTCGCATTGGTTGGCGGCGGTGGCTCCTCCCCAAAGGAACCCTTTTGGAAATGGCATGGTGCCTCCTTCTCTCTGGCGCCCCCATCTCTGCGGGGGACGCTTTATAACGTCCTTGCGGCCTCGCGCGCCGGGCCCGTGGCCCTTTCCCTGATGCGCGCGGGCCGCCTGTGAAGGGATGACTAGCTGACGGCTTGTCCTGCGGCGGCGCGACGTGCCTCCCGGCCTCCAAGCAGGGAGGGGACCTGTGCCAGGCACACGCCGGCGAGGATGATGGCGACGCCCAGCCACTCGACGACGCCGAACGGCTCGCCGAGGACGATCATGGCGATGAGCAGGCCGGCGGGGAGTTCCGCGGCGGCCATGACAGTGGAGAGGCCCGCAGGCAGGTGCGGAGAGCCCATGCCGAAGAGCAGGACCGGGCAGAGCATGCCAAAGAAGCCGGCGATGACGGCAAAGGGCAGGATGCCCTGGGCGAGGACGCCCGAGACGACATAGTCCGGGCACACCGTGAGTGACATGATCACGGAGCCCGCGCACACGATGACGCCGCGCTGCTCGGACGAGCAGGGGGCCTCGACCTTGCCGGAGAGGGTGACAAAGAGGGAGCAGGACACGGCCGCCCCCAGCGCGCAGAGCAGGGCCACGGGGTCGTACCCGGTGATGCCGGTCTTGTAGACGCCGCTGGCGAACACCGTTCCGAAGACGATGACCAGGGCGGAGGCCACTTGGAAGACCCTCGGCGGTCGGCGCGTCATGACGGTCTGCCACACGAGCCCCAGCCACGTGAACTGGAAGAGGAGCGTGAGCGCCACCGGGGCGGGCAGCACGCTCATGGCGTAGCAGTAGAGGATTGAGGTGAGGCAGGTGAGGGCTCCCAGGCCCATGAGCTTGAGGGCGAGCTTCCAGCCCACGCGCTGCCAGCGGTGCCCGAGTGCGTGCCCTGCGAGCGTAGCGAGGGCGAAGAAGAGGCAGCCGAACCACGCCTGGCTCGCCACCACCTGTGCCGAGGTGAAGCCCGCGGCGTAGGCGAGCTTGTAGGTCGTGGCCATCGCGCCGTAGCAGGCGCCGCCCGCAAAGACCTGGAGCGCCGCCTTGGCCTGTCCCGCGCCCGTGACTCCTGCCCCGGCGGCCTGTTGCTTGATTGTGTTTGTTCCTGCCATTAGGCTCCCTTCCGTCTGCTGCCTTGCAGATGCACGTCTCGTGCGTCTGTTCCCTGCAGTCGGAAGGTGGGCTCGTGCGGTCTTCTGGCGGTGCATGTGGTACCTGCTGCCAAGACGAAAAAAGCCACGCAACCGACTGCTCGGTTGCGTGGCAAAAAGGTGGCTAGCGCCCAGAAAAGTCCACGCGTTTTTAGACTGGGACAAAGTACTACAACAGGTGAGATTCCGTCAAGAAAAAACCGAGGAAAAAGTGAGCCTCTGCCCGCCGTACCTGTGGCGGTCGTTCCCCGAACGGGGCGGTGCTGTTGGGGACTGTCTCGATCTGTAACAGTTGGGGCTAGTTTAGGTCGATGGATGTTACAGATTGAGATTGTTGAGGATGGGTGAGGGTAGCTAATTCGGACAGGGCTATTTTAAACATTGGGAAATCGAGCGTGGCAAGCATATGTCTTCGGGGTATAAGACGGCTAATTGTATGCCGCCTATGAAAGGAACCCTCATGCCCAGCGTTGCCGTTCTCGCCGCCGATGGCTTTGAAACTATTGAATGCTTGACCATGGTCGATGTCATGCGTCGCGGCGGCGTGCGTGCCACGCTCGTCTCGATCATGCCCACGCGTGAGGTCGTAAGCTCGCTGCAGATCCCCGTGACCTGCGATGCGCTCTTTGATGAGATCAACTTTGATGAGTACGACTGCGTCGTGCTGCCCGGCGGCCTGCCCGGTGCCACCAACTTGCGCGCCGACCAGCGCGTCTGCAATGTGGTCTGCGAGTTCGCCGCGACCAAGCACGTTGCCGCCATCTGCGCCGCCCCGTTTGTCCTGGGCGAGCTTGGCCTGCTCGAGGGACGCCGCGCCACGTGCTTCCCCGGCTTTGAGAAAAGCTTCCCCGAAGGCGCCTATACCGGCGAGAAGGTTACGCAAGACGGCAACATCATCACCGCCAGCGGCATGGCCCAGTCGCTCCCCTTTGCGCTTGAGCTGCTGCGCACGCTCGCCGGCGACAAGGCCGTCGAGAAGGTCGCCGAGGGCATTCAACTATGATTTTGGCTTCGCAATCACCGCGACGCATCGAGTTGATGCGCGAGGCGGGCTATGACATTCGCATCATTCCTGCCGATATCGACGAAACGCCGTTTGATGGCGAGGCCCCGCTCACGCTTGTCGAGCGCTTGGCACGCGCCAAGGCGGCTGCCGTTGCTGCCGAGTATGCCGAGCCCAATGAGCTGACGGTCGCGGCCGACACCATCGTCACCTTTGACGGCAAGATTCTGGGCAAGCCGGCAACCGAGGACGAGGCGCGCACCATGCTCCGTGAGCTTTCGGGCCGCACGCACCAGGTCGCAACCGGCGTCTGCATCGTTAAGGCAGGCGATACGGCCGCCCCGCATGCCGCCGAGAGCCTGTCCTTTGTCGATGTGACCGACGTGACGTTCTACGAGCTCACCGACGAGCAGATCGAGCACTACGTCGCCTCGGGTGAGCCCATGGACAAAGCCGGCGCCTACGGCATTCAGGGCACAGGAGGACGCATGCTCGTGCACGATATTTCGGGCGACTTCTATAACGTGGTGGGCCTACCCATCGCCCGCGTCGCGCGCGCGATTCAAAAACTCTCGTAATTGCATCTGGCGCTGGGTATCCCCCGGCGCCTACAATTTTGGCGTACCGTACGGATCCCGACCGGGCACAAGGCGCGGCGGAAAACCGATAGGAGTTAAACATGGATACACTGCTCGAGGCCATTGACGTCTGCGATGTCGATGGCTTTTGCTATGGCAACTATACGGACGAGGAGGCCGGCACCGGTTGCACCGTAATCGTGGCACCCGAGGGCGCCACCGGCGGCGTTGACGTTCGCGGCGGTGCCCCGGCATCGCGCGAGACCGACCTGCTGCGACCCGAGAACACCGTCGACAAGGTCCACGCCGTCTGCCTTTCGGGCGGATCGGCCTTTGGTCTCGAGGCTGCAAGCGGCGTCGCTCGCGAGCTTGAGGGCCGCGGCATCGGCCTTCCCGTCGGCCCCACGCAGGTGCCCATCGTGTGCTCCAGCTGCATCTTCGACCTTGCCTTTGGCGACCCCACCGTTCGCCCCGACATTGAGGCCGGCATCGCAGCCGTGCGCGAGGCACTCGACAACACCCCCACCACGCTTGAACAGGGCAATGTAGGTGCCGGCACGGGTGCCACCGTCGGAAAGCTCATGGGGCCCACCACCTGCATGAAGACCGGCCTTGGCGCTGCCGCCGTGGCGCTCGGTCCCGTTAAGGTAGGCGCCGTGGTTTCGGTCAACGCCTGCGGCAACGTGGTCGACCCCTTCACCGGCGAGTGGGTCGCCGGCATGCGTGCCGCAGCAGATAGCGACCAGATCGTTGACATGGAGCTCGCAGCCTTTGCCGCCGCCGGATCCATGCAGATGCCGCTCGACCGCACCAACACCACCATCAGCTGCATCGTCACCAACGTGGAACTCACTAAGGCACAAGCCACCAAGGTCTCCCAGATGGCCGCAGACGCCTACGCACACGCCATCCGCCCCACACACACCACCAACGACGGCGACACCATCTACACCCTCGCCAGCGGCAAACTGGGCGCCCAGGCAAGCGCCGCCGTTCCCCTAGACCTGCTGGGCATGCTCGCAGTAAGGGCCTTGGAAACTGCCATCATAAACGGAGCCAAAACCGCCAAAACCTCCCACGGCATCCCCGGCGCCGCGAAGTAGCCTAACCTAACCGGTTGCCCGGTGGGGCTTGGTTATGTTTGCTGCTCTACAGTCCTGGCTCGCACGAAGAGCACATTAAGTGCTCTTCGGCTCGTGCGGAACTCGCGACAAACATAACCAAGCCCCACCGGGCAACCTACCATCCAAGTCTTTTCAGCCCAGGCCCATGTGTACCGCGCGTCGAAGATCTTCAAATTCAAATAACCTGACAATCGATTTATAGCAGAGGCCCCTTGGCCTTTAGTTTGATACAAGTTCCGCACGAGCCGGAAAGCACTTAATGTGCTTTCCGTGCGAGCAGGACTGTTCGCAGTAGCAAACTAAAGGCCAAGGGGCCCAGTCAACCTATCAGCAGCGATTACTCAGCAGCTAGTTGAATTTGAAGATCTTTGAAGCAAGACGGTATAGGCCGAGTGTGGTTTTGTCTCCGGCCCGTCCGCGCAGATTGGTGAAGAACCCGACCACGCCGTAACGGGCACGACGATACATGCGCTCGTCGTAGGCCTTCAAATCATTCCACAGCGTCTTTAGGCGCTCGTCGGCGCAATCTTCCTCAGAAAGCTTGGTGAGCACCGAGCAGATCGCCATCATCATGGTGAAGTAGCCCATCATGTACGAACGCAGGCGCGACGACTCGACATCGCTGTGCAGGTGGTACGACTCCATCATGATACGCGTAACACGGAACTGCTGGTCCAGACGCTTGACCATCGTTGCCTCGTTGACGCTCTGACCTTCGCGACCGATAAAGTAGCGGTAGAGGTCGATGTCGGCGTAGTACATGGTCTTGCAACGCGGCAGTGGCACGTAGGCGTAGATGTTGTCCACATAGAACGTGTGCGGCGGCATGGGAAGGTTGGACTCGCGCAGCACATCCGTGCGATAGCACAGGCTGTGCATGAGCAGGTTCTGGTCCAGGCGGAAATGACCGATCTGATCCCAGGAAAAGATCTTTTTGCGCGGCAGGGCAAATTTGTAGCCAATAGCAGTATGCGTGCCCTCGTAAACCTTCTCGTACACATAGTTCGAGATAAACAGGTCAACGCGTTGGTCGCGCTCCTCAAAGCCACGCAGAATCGACAGCATGGTCGAAAGGGCAGCGCCGTCAAGCCAGTCGTCCGAGTCGACAACCTTGTAGTAGGTGCCCTGCGCCTCGCGCAGACCCGAAAGGACGGCAATACCGTGACCGCCATTCTCCTGGTGCACCGCGCGGATGATTCCAGGATAACGGGCCTCCCACTCGTCAGCCTTGGCGGCCGTCTCGTCCTTGGA
The DNA here is from genome assembly GCA_902492935.1 of uncultured Collinsella sp. GTDB lineage: Bacteria > Actinomycetota > Coriobacteriia > Coriobacteriales > Coriobacteriaceae > Collinsella. The sequence continues at coordinate 17,467 of CABUNJ010000031.1, forward strand.
GCCGTCGTCCACCACGATAATCTCGATATCGGTGGCGTAATTGCTCCCCTCCAAGATGGAGGTGATGCAATGGTCCATGTCCTTGGCGGCGTTATACGAGGGAATACCGAATGTTATGACTTTATGCATGGCAGGCGATAATCTCATCCGAAAGATCGAGGGCGGAATTGGTCACAGCGTCCATATCGTAGTAACGATACTCGGCCAGACGACCCACCGGGTGGAAGTTCGTCAGGTTCTGGACGCGCTCAAGATAGCGCTCATAGAGCTCACGGTTCTCGGGCTCAAGAATGGCGTAGTACGGCGTCTCGCCCGAGCCGGGCGTATAGGCCTTGGAGTACTCCTTCATGATGGTGGTCTTGCCGGGCAGGACCTGACCGGTCATGTTCTTGAACTCGGTGATGCGCGTGTAGTCCTCGCTCGTGGTGTAGTTGACGGTGCCCACGGGCTGGAACTGGTCCATATCGAGCGTCTCGAACTTCATATCGAGCGTGCGGTACGGCAACGCGCCCAAGTCGAGGTTGAACAGCTCATCGAGCGGACCTGTATAGACAATCTCGCCGCCGTAGACCTTACCGTCGACCTTGACGGTGGTCTCGTCGATCTCAAAAAGATCGCGGGCGTCCACGTCGCAGAACACGTCAATCAGGTCGTGGTCGAGCATGTGCTCAAAGAGCGCCGTGTAGCCCTCCTGCGGCATGCCCTGGAAGGGAGCTTGCGGGAAGTAGCGGTCATCATCGCCCACAAAGACGGGAACGCGGCCGGTGATCGAGGGGTCGATCTGATCGGGCGTCTGGCCCCACTGCTTCATGGTGTAATGCAAAAAGACGTTCTCATAGACGTAATCAGCGACCTCGGCCAGGTCGGGGTCGTTCTTCTTGCGCAGCTCCATAATGGGCACCTTGACATCCTTGCCAAAGGTCTCCACGAGCTTCTGATACAGCTCCTCGCCACGCTCGTCACCAAAGGCGAGCTTGAGACTCGCATGGTTGAAGGGCACGGGCATAAGGGTACCGTTGATGTTAGCGAGCACCTTGTGCTGATAATCCGTCCACTTGGTAAAGCGCGACAGGAAATTGTGCACGCGCTCGTTAAAGGTGTGATAGATATGCGGACCGTACTCGTGGATCAGGATTCCGGCCTCGTCAGTGCAGTCATAGGCATTGCCCGCAATGTGGCTACGGCGCTCCAAAACGGCAACACGATAGCCGATGGTCTCGGCAAGACGGCGGGCGCAAACGGCACCGGCATATCCAGCACCGACGACAATCATGTCGTACGCGCCGGCGTTAAAGCCTTCAGGCAGGCCTGAGGTAATCTGCATCGATACTCCTTGTCAAAAGCCACGGGCTCGTTAGCTGGGCTTTTCTCGAACATTCTTCGAGACATATTTATCAGAGCGATTATAGCGCTAATGCGTCCTATAATGAGCTTGCCACACAAGGAAAGCTCAAGCACCGCGGCGAACATAATTGAAAGGTAAACCCGCTAGCAGCGGGTTTATTCGTGAACAGCCGGGCGCCTGGAGCTTAGCGAAACGCTTGTAAGGAGTAACATGAGCGATTTCCTAAACCGTATGAAGTCTGCCGCCAAGGCCGACCTTAAGACGATCGTCCTGCCCGAGGGCGAGGATCCGCGCACTATCGTCGCGGCCACCAAAATCATCGAGGAGGGCCTGGCAAAGATCGTCATCCTGGGCAACCCCGACGAGATCAACGTTCCCGGCGCTACCGTCATCGACCCGCGCAATGCCGAGAAGCACGAGGAGTACGCAAAGAAGTTTGCCGAGCTCCGCGCCAAGAAGGGCGTTACCATCGAGCAGGCTCGCGCCCAGGTGATGGACGCCACCTACTTTGGCACCATGATGGTCAAGATGGGCGACGCCGACGGCCTGGTCTCCGGCGCCTGCCACTCCACCGCCGACACCCTGCGCCCCGCGCTTCAGATCCTCAAGACCGCCCCGGGCACCAAGCTGGTCTCGGCCTTCTTCGTGATGTGCACCGACACCCCGCAGTTCGGCACCGACGGCACTCTGATCTTCGCCGACTGCGGTCTCAACATCAACCCGTCCTCCGACGAGCTCTCCGAGATCGCCATCGCCTCCGCTCACTCCTGGTCCACCTTCATGGGCAATGTTGAGCCGCACGTGGCCATGCTCTCCTACTCCACCATGGGCTCTGCCGGCGGCGAGGTCGCCAAGAAGGTCCAAGAGGCCGTGAAGTTCTGCAAGGAGAAGGCTCCCGAGCTCGCCATCGACGGCGACCTGCAGCTCGACGCCGCTATCGTCCCCACCGTCGCCCAGCTCAAGGCTCCCGGCTCCTCCGTCGCCGGTAAGGCCAACGTGCTCGTGTTCCCCGACCTCGAGGCAGGCAACATCGGCTACAAGCTGGTCCAGCGCTTCGCTGGCGCCGACGCCTACGGCCCCATCCTGCAGGGCATCGCCAAGCCGGTTAACGACCTTTCGCGCGGCTGCTCTGCCGATGACATCGTGGGTGTCGTGGCCATCACCGCCGTCCAGGCTCAGATGGCTGAGTAGCGCACGCACTCGCCCGAAGGCCGTACGGGCTAACCCCTGAAAACGTCCTCGACCAATGAAACGCCCCCGTTCTGCTCCTCCGGAGCTACGAACGGGGGCGTTTCTGGTCTGCGGATTGTTTTCAGGGGTTAGCCCGTACGGCCTTCTACCGCCACGTAGCAATCAGGGTATCTGGGGTGGACGGCGGCTTGGCTACGAGCTGGAGCTGAGGATCTGAATGATCGGGTGCCGTTGCTGGGAGCACAGGCATTGCTGATGATGATCACTTTGGGACTGAAATTTCCGCCTGCTAGTAAAAAGGCCTCCGGAGCTGTTGCTCTGGAGGCCTTTCGTTTACTTGCAAATACGCGCGTTAGTTGTTCTTGGTCAGGCGCTCGACGTCGTGGGCGATCATGTATTCCTCGTCGGTGGGGATGACCATGACCGTGACGGCGGAACCGGCAGCGCTGATGACCTGCGGGCCGTTGCCCACGGCCTCGCGGTTCTTGTTGTTGTCGATGCGTACGCCCAGCCACTCAAAGCAGTCGCAGAAGGCCTTGCGGATCGACCAATCGTTCTCGCCGATGCCGGCGGTAAAGGTGATGGTGTCCACGCCCGCCATGGAAGCGATCATGGAACCGGCCTGCTGCATGGCCTTGTATGCGAACATATCGAAGGCGAGCAGGCAGCGCTCGTCACCCTCGGAGGCGCGTGTACGGATGTCACGGGCATCGTTGGAGATACCCGAGATGGCAAGCAGGCCGGACTGCTTGTTCATCATGTCGTCGACTTCCTGGTAGCTGTAGCCGCCCTCGCGCTGCAGGTAACACACGGTAGCCGGGTCGATGGAACCGCAACGGGTACCCATCATCAAACCGTCGAGCGGCGTGAGGCCCATCGTGGTGTCGCGGCACACGCCGTCCTCGATAGCAGCGAGCGAAGCACCGTTACCCAAATGGCACGAAAGCAGACGGTGGCAGCGCGAACCCAGGATCTCCTTGGCCATCATCCACTCATAGCGGTGGCTCGTGCCGTGGGCGCCGTACTTGCGCACGTGGTACTTGTCGCACACGTCCTTGGGCAGCGCGTAGGTATAGGCGACCTCGGGCATGGTCATGTGGAACGAGGTGTCGAAGACCGCCACGTTGGGCAGCTCCGGATACTTCTCACGGCAATACTCAATCGCCGCGGCCTCGCCGTAGTTGTGCAGTGGGGCGAGCGGGGCCACCTCGAGAATCTTGGCCATAACCTCGTCGTCGACAACTGCGGAATCATCGAAGTGCCAGCCGCCCTGAACGATACGATGACCAATGCCATCAATCGTAAAGTCGGTCTTCTCGAGCTCCTCGAGCACACGAGCGATAGCAGAGCGATGATCGGGGAAAGGGACCTCCTCGGTCTGCTTGGCGCCACCGTTCTCGGAGTGGCCAAAGATGCCCATGTCCGAACCGATACGTTCGCAGTTGCCCTTGGCGAAAACCTCGCGGGTATCGGTATCCAAAAGCTGATATTTAAGGCTTGAGCTGCCGGCGTTGACAACAAGTACGTTCATGAGACTCCTTTGCAGTGCAATACGGTCGACGCAGACCCCTTAAGGCGGCCGCATTTTAATAAGAAGTTATCATATCTTGATAAATAGCTATCAGCATATCGCCCAACGAGCGCAAAAGAGGGGCCGAACGGCGCTCGGTCGTCCAGCCCCTCCCCTCTTGCAATTACTTGCCGTTGACGATGCGCTCGACGTCGGAAGCGATCATGAACTCCTCGTCCGTGGGGATGACGAAGATCTTGACCTTGGAATCCTTGGCAGACAGGCACCAAGCGCCGTCACCACGCAGGGCGTTGCGGGCATGATCCATCTTGACGCCCATAAAGGCCAGACGGTCGGCAACGCCGGCACGAACGGCCGGAGCGTGCTCACCGATGCCAGCGGTGAAGACCAGCGTGTCCATGCCGCACATGGAAGTAGCCATCTCGGCAGCCTTGGCGGCAATCTTGTAGACAAACATGTCGAAGGCGAGCTGAGCATCGGGGTCACCAGCGGCGGCGAGCTCCTCGACGTTGCGGCAGTCGTTGGTCTTGCCGCCGGTCACAGCCAAAAGGCCGGACTTCTTGTTCATCATCTCGTCGACCTCGTCGAAGGTATAGCCGCCCTCGCGCTGCAGGTAGCACACGGTAGCCGGGTCGATGGAGCCGCAGCGGGTGCCCATCATGACACCATCGAGCGGGGTGAGGCCCATGGTGGTGTCCATGCACTTGCCGTCCTCGATAGCGCACAGGGAAGCGCCGGAGCCGATATGGCACACGACGACCTTGCGGGCCTCGCCGTTGGTCATCTCGGCGACCTTCTTGGAGATGTAACGGTAGCTGGTGCCGTGGGCGCCGTACTTACGGATGTGCAGCTTGTCGCAAACGTCCTTGGGTAGAGCGTAAGTCTTGGCGACCTCGGGCATGTTGAAGTGGAAAGCGGTGTCATAGACCGTGACGTTGGGCAGGTCGGGATACTGCTCCAGGCAGAACTCGATAACGTTGGCCTCGGGGTTGTTGTGGAGCGGCGCCAGCGGGGCGACCTCGCGGATCTTAGCGAGAACGTCCTCGTCGACGAGGGAGGAATCGCCAAAGTACCAACCGCCCTGAACGATGCGATGGCCGATGCCCTCGATCTTGACGCCGTTGGCCTCGAGGTCCTTCAGGACGACCTCGATGGCGACCTTGTGGTCGGGGAACTCGATGTTCTCGGTCACCTTCTTGGAACCGTTAGCAGCGTGGGTGAAGGTACCGCCGGTAAAGCAGACGCGCTCGCAGGAGCCCTTTGCGGACACCTTGTGGGACTTGGTGTCGATGACCTGATACTTAAGGGTCGAAGATCCCGCGTTGACGACCAGAACGTTCATGTGTCTCCCTACTAACAGGCGGTGTGGCGCCGCCAGGTTACATACGCTTCAATAATAAACCCAAACGCCCTCGCGCTCGGGTTTATTGGCGTTGATATATAAGTTATCGGTGTCTAAATACTCATGTCCTTTGGCTTGTAAGACGAAATAGCGCGGGGATATACACCAAAGAAGAAATCCCGAGCGCGACAAGCAATACGACTCGAATGCCCGCAGCGCTGCTCAACACAGCGTTGAGCAGATAGAAAAGAACAGCACCCACCGCCACCATCTGGCTTTGAACCGAAATCAGTGAACAGCGCATCGAAGAATCAGCAGCATTTTGAAAAATTGAGTATTTAATTGGAGCAAACAACGAGTACGCAACCGTCTGCAGCACATAGAACACGGGCAGCAAATTAGCCGGAGTAAGGGGGATCAAAAACAAAGCTGTCAATACTAAGCGAATGATGCCGCAAATACGCGCAAAACGGCCCTTGTCGACAAGAGCAATCACACTGGGCACAATAAGCCCCATGGAGGCCGAGGCAAGGAGCTGGACCGCAATGGTCACACCCGAAGCGACGGAATTCATTCCGCGGCCCGCAAGCAGCAGTGAGAAAAAGTCTTCCAGGGCGACAAAAGCAAATGCCTGAGAACAGTCCATGATGAACGCTGAACGAAGAATGCCGTTACGCGCAATAGCGGCACCGATCATCTTCGGGCTAATTCCACGCTCAGGTGTCGCTGTAGTGTCCCCTCTTCGCATCTCAGGAATGCAGACAACGACAACCAACGCCAACACCATTGCGATGATATCTGCCGAAAGACCAATGAGATATGCACCGACAGACGAAATGAAACCGCCAACGCAAGCGGAGATGGCATAAGAGGCATAGAAAACAAATCGCTCAACGACATTAAGTCTTACGAGCTGGTCCTGAGAGACGCTGTCAATGTAAATTGCTTCTATGGATCCGCTCACACATGCAACGGCAAAACCTTTGAGAGCAAACGCGCCGATTAAAAGCAGAGGAGAACGGATGAAAAGCAGGGCGGCGTAGTATCCAAGCATTCCCACGACGCCAACGAGACCACTTGTCTTTCGTCCAAACCTATCAGCAATATAGCCAGTGGGAACTTCAAGGATGAACTTGCTCACTTGATATGCAACCATCATGCTAGAAATCGCTACCATCGAAAGCCCGACGAACTCAAGGTAGACGGTTAGAAAATACAAGATGGTGCTGAAGTTCGACAGGAAAACGAACATCATATAAAGCAAAACCGTACGGTTTTTCATGCTCCGCCCTCCAAGAGTCAGCAATCTAAATCGGAATCTTGGAAAAGCATGAGGGCAAAGCCGTCAGTCATGTGTTACAAGGCGTCAACATTCACTTGACGCCTTGAGGCCAAATGGCCTCACGAAGCGAGATGACGCAATAGGTGAAGAAATACCGTCTGGTGTCGATCGGTCCAGGCATTTTGCCGATAGCAAAAGTAGATAGGCAAGGCTACGTCATGCGAGCCTTCGATGGAGCACTCGCTTACTTCCAATCCATTTGATGCGAGAGAAGAGCCAGAAAAACTCAATATCAATCCCCCGGCTTGAAGAAACTCAGCCTGCGCCCTGTTTCCGTATTCGACATCGCGAAAGCGGAAATTAACCAGCTGAGCTTCGGGACATTGATTGATTGCATTGAGACAGGGTGACAAATTAATGGGAACAGCGAGCCTGCCGCCCAGTAACTCACGAATGGTCATAGCGTCAACAGATTGATGACCAGCTGGACATGAAAGAACCCTGAGCTCCTTTTCACCCATATATTTGGCTCTTCGGTGGTTTCTGTGGGAGAGATTCCGGCATAGGCCCAGCTCAGCGGGC
>CABUNJ010000032.1 GCA_902492935.1 uncultured Collinsella sp.
GATTTGAATCTATGCCCAATTAACAACCGTCAGGGAATTGTAATTGATGGTGAAGGTTCAAAGGTAATTTGTAAAGACTAATTTGAATATTTCAGTTTGCTGTACTCGTTCCTAGCAGGGTTTGGGGCAGGCACGCCCCAACAAGAAGCTGTCCCAAAGGGGCAAGAATGGGGACTGCGGACGATTTCTTGGACCGTTACGCGGCCCTTCCCAGCGCGGAGCGGAACTCGGCCGGCGTGCGGCCACCGAGCGCATCGCTGCGCCTCTCCGTATTGTATCGACCAATCCAGCCCCCGAGCTCCTCGATGAAGCGGGCGGGGGTCCAGTCCGACAGTCCCTGCCGTGCCAGGGCTCCTTCTTGAGCAGGCCGAAGAAGCCCTCCATCGCCGCGTTGTCCGGGCTGCAGCCCTTGGCGGACTGGATTGGCCACACTGATGTGGACAGTTCCGGGAAGGGCGCAAGAGACGGGAGGGCCTTGTACGCGTTCCTGCGCGAGGGCCGCGGGGAGGGACTGCCTGGGTACGGCGCCTGTCAACTCGGTCTACGTCTTTGATAACCGGGTCGTACTCAATATCAACTTCACGGATGATGCCAAAACGGTCACCCGTGAGGAAGTGTTCGGTTCGAGTGCTGTGGACAATGTTCCAACATGCTGGGATCGAACTCACTAGCCGGAATCACGCGGTACCCGTGACGCAGCAGCAGGTCGACGAAAACACCGTTGCCCGCGGTGAGCGTACCGCTAAAGGTGCCGTCGTAGATGTGACCCGCACCGCAAGAGGGGCTGCGGTCCTGAAGGATGCACGCGACTATCTCTTCAGGTCCGCCTGCCTGCTCGCACATATCAAGCGCGCGCTGAGCACCCTGGCGAAACTCGCGATCGACTGAGGTACCCTCGCAGGTACGGACCTCGCCGTTCACAATCTCGGACGGCTTGCGCGGCGTGGGCAGGCCGCCAAAGACCTCAGGGCACACCAAGAGGACCTCGGTCCCCGTGCGCTCGCAAGCCTCGACCAGCTCCCGATGATAGTTGTCGAGCCCGTTATACTTGCAGCTCTCGCCCATCAAGCAGGCGCTCACCACGATCTTCATTTCCATCCCTCTCAAGCAAAACGCCCCATTTGAGAAAGCTGCTCAAATGGGGCGTCGGCGTTTACTGGCTCGACCGCGGCTTTACTGCTGCTTTGGCATCAGCGGATTCTCGCGCGTGAGGAGATTCATAAACTCCTCGCCCGTGATGGTCTCCTTCTTGTACAGATAACGAGCCAGCTCATGGAGCTTGAACTTGTTCTCCTTGAGGATCTGCAGGGCGCGATCGTGCGCATCCTCGATCAGCTTAGCGACAATCGCGTCCACACGCTCGGCCGTACCAGGGGCGCAGGTGAGCGACGTATCCTGATTGAGATACGCGTTCTGCACGGTACCGAGCGCCATCATGCCAAACTCGTCGGACATACCAAAGCGCGTCACCATGTTACGGGCGAGCTTGGTGGCCTGTTCGATATCGTTGGCGGCACCGGTCGTCATCTCGCCAAAGATGAGTTCCTCGGCCGCACGGCCGCCGCAGTAGACGGCAAGCTTGTCCAAGACCTCCTGGCGTGTCGTCAGGAAGCGCTCGTCCTCCTCGACCTGCATGGTATAGCCAAGAGCACCGCTCGTACGCGGCACGATGGTGATCTTGGTAACCGGCGCGGAACCCTTTTGGCGGGCAGCGACGATGGCATGGCCGATCTCGTGGTAGGAAACGACCTGCTTCTCATGGTCGGAAAGCACCGTGGACTTACGCTGTTGGCCGGCAATGACGACCTCCACCGACTCCTCGAAGTCGTCCTGGGTTGCACGCTTGCGACCCTCGCGAACGGCGCGCAGGGCGCCCTCATTGATGATATTGGCCAGGTCGGCGCCCGAGGCACCGGGCGTGGCGCGGGCAATCGCGGTCAGGTCGATCGGCGGCTCGGTCTTCACGCTCTTGGCATGCAGCTCGAGGATGTTCTTGCGGCCGGTCAGATCGGGCAGCTCAACGGGGATGCGGCGGTCAAAACGACCGGGGCGCAGTAGAGCGGGATCGAGACTGTCGGGACGGTTGGTTGCGGCAAGGACAACGATACCCTTGTGGTTATCGAAGCCATCCATCTCGGTCAGCAACTGATTGAGCGTCTGCTCGCGCTCGTCGTTGCCGCTAAAGCCGCCGCCATCGCGCTTCTTACCGATGGTATCGATCTCATCGATAAAGACGATACACGGGGCCTTTTCCTTGGCCTGCTTAAACAGGTCACGAACCTTTGCAGCGCCGCGACCAACAAACATCTCAACGAACTCAGAGCCCGAAATGCTAAAGAACGGAACACCGGCCTCGCCGGCAACAGCCTTGGCAAGCAGGGTCTTACCGGTACCCGGAGGGCCAACAAGGAGAGCACCGCGCGGCAGCTTGGCGCCGATCTCCTCGTAGCGCTGCGGCTTCTCCAGAAAGTCGACGACCTCCTTGAGAGACTCCTTGGCCTCTTCCTGGCCGGCGACGTCCTTAAAGGTCACGCCCACGTCCTTGGAGGCGATCACACGCGCGCCGGACTTACCCAGTCCGCCGCCGCCAAAACCGCCGCCGCCAAAGTTCATCGACGGGCCGTCATCGCCCATAGCCTTCTTCATGCGGCGGTTGAGCCACCAACCGATGAGGAAGAAAATCGCCATGGGAAGAATGAGTGTGAGCAGGTAGTAGGTCATCAAACCCGAGTTCTTATCGGGAACGACCGACTCCAGCGAAGCGCCAGACTCAAGCACGCGATCGGTAAAGCCCGCATCGTTCGGCACACCGGTCGTCTTATAGGCGATGTTCTCGTCCTCGCCCTTCTTGGTGTAATAAATCGAGTAATCGTCCGTGTTGTACTCGACCTTGTCGACACTCTTCTTATCGAGCGCCTTGACAAACGTCGAGTAATCGGTCTTCGTAATCTGCTGCGTGTGACCGATGTTAGGGAACAGAACGGTCGAGAGCACGAGGTAGACGACGAAGGCGATGAGCACGTAGAGGATCATATTCCGTCTACGTTTGTTGTCATCCATCTCCATCTGCTTAAACTCCATCTACTGGGGTTGATAATGCTTTCTAGAATACCCAACCCGGACGGCGATAAACCGACGCCGGGCACGAAAGGACAGAGATGGCATCACTGTAAGTCGGCAAGGTTCAAATCTATACAGGCGACGGCAAGGGCAAGACGACGGCTGCTTTGGGGCGCGAGAGGATGTCGAGGAACTGATTGCGATAAAGCCCGCCACCACGGAGCTCGTGCTCCCCGGCCGCGGCTTGCTGCCCCTCGCCGACCTTGCCGACCTAGTCACCGAAATGCGCCCCGTCAAACACTACTTCGACGAAGGCCTCCTAGCCCGCCAAGGCATCGAATACTAATTGATTCGTTTTCCGCCAACACCTACAGCTCATAAGGAAGTTGCGGTGGAATAGTACTTGTTTGACGGTCCGCAAGGGCTTTTCAGGAACTATTTCACCGCAACTTATCAGGGGTATCCGACGGATGAGCTAGGCGGTGGCGCGACCTAGCCAGTTGCCGCTGTGGTGGTAGATGGTGAACAGCGTGGCCGTGATGAGCCAGGTTACGGGGTAGACCAGCAGTAGATGCTCAAGCGACGGATCGAAGGGCATGATTGCAAACACCCAGATCACCCTCAAGACAACGGTGCCAAAGATGGTGAGCATCATAGGCTGCAAGCTCACGCCGGCGCCGCGAATGGAGCCCGACGCGTTTTCGATAATCGAGAAGATCGCGTAAAACGGCGCGATGAAATGAAGAATCGTCGTGGTGTACGCTGAAATCGAAGCATCGTCGACAAACAGACGCGACAACGGACCCGAGAACACCAGCAGCACGGCAGACAGGCCACCAATGAGCATAAACGACAGCACGAGCGACGTATGGTAGCCCTTGCGCATGCGCTCGTAGTTGCGCGCGCCAAAGTTCTGCGCCGAGAACGTAGTGATCGATACGCCGAGCGCCTCGGTCACCATCCAGATAATGCCATCCAGGCGCCCAGATAGACCCCAAGCAGTCGTGACATCGGCGCCAAACGAATTAACCGACACCTGGATCAGCACGTTCGAGATCGAATAGGCAGCCGATTGAAAACCGAGTGGCAGACCACACGAGATCATACTCTTGCAAATACCGCGATCGATACCGAGCTTAGACAGCGAAAGACGCCATGCACCCGGAGCGCGCATCATGCGCAACACGATCATCGTTGCATTAGAGCAAATGGTCAGCGCCACTGCGATGCCGCAGCCCAGCGCCTCCATATGCAACACAGCGACAAAGATGATATCCAGCACCACGTTAACAAGGCAGCCAGAGGCAATGATCACGGCGGGCCCGCGCGTGTCGCCCACGGCACGCAGCAGTGCGGTTCCCATATTCAGCAGCAGTGCCGCAACCATCGCGGCAAAATAACAGCGAGCATAGGCCACGCCCTCGGCCAATAGTTCATGCGGCGTGTTCATAAGCACCAGCATGGGCTCAACGAACACTATGCCGAGAATGGAGAAGACGATACCGCCCACCAGCGCGAGCGTCATGGCCGTGTGAACCGAACGACTCAGTCGTTCATCATCGTGCTGGCCAAAATACTGACCGGTAATGACCGCGCAGCCGGCGCCAACGCCAACGCAAAAGCCAATGCAGAGCTCGGTGAGCACCATCGTGGCTTGAATGCCACCCAGCGCGAGCTTGCCGCCAAACTGACCGACGATATAGGTGCCGATAAGCGTGTAAGCCTGCTGAAAAAACGAACTAAAAAAGATGGGAACGCACAGCGACAGCAGCTGTTGCCAAATGACACCCTGCGTTACATCGATAGCCGTAGATTTCTTAGCCACACGCCCTCCCCGCCAGCGTACGTCAAACAACATAACGGCAATTTAAGACCAAAGCCAATACTAGCTTAGCACCGACTGGCGGCGACCGAAACACCCCGAATTAGAGCGCGGTGCGGAAAACTGCCTAGTGATACAAACCCGGCTGGTAGTGATACTCGTTGCTCACGTGCGGACACAGCTGCCAAAAGGCGACGGCACTCGCCGCGGCCACGTTGAGCGAATCGACCCCGTGCGCCATCGGAATGCGCACGGCCCGGTCGCAGCCCGCGATGGTCTTGGCGCCAAGTCCGGCACCCTCGGTGCCCATAAAGATTGCCAGGCGGTCAATCTCCTGTAGCACGGGATCGTCCAACGACACCGAATCGTCCGTCAACGCCATAGCGGCACAGGAGAACCCGGCATTGTGCAGCGCCGCCAGGCCGTCGTGCGGCCATACGCGCGCCTCGCTGCCAATACGCGTCCACGGCACCTGAAACACCGTGCCCATGCTCACGCGGGCAGAGCGACGATACAGAGGGTCGCAACACGTAGGGCTGACCAAAATACCGTCAACGTTCAAGGCGGCCGCCGAGCGGAAAATCGCGCCCACGTTCGTGTGGTCGACAATACCCTCGAGCACACATACGCGTACCGGGCGCTCACCCGCCGCCTCAACGACGCCGCCCAAGAACTCATCAACCGGAATCTGACGCGGGCGACGGAACGCCGCGAGCGCACCGCGCGTCACGTTAAAGCCCGTCAACTGCTCCATGAGCTCCATGGAGGCCACGAACACAGGAACCGGGCCCGCGCCCTCGCGCACAACCAAGCGCTCGAACAGCGGCATCATCTGGTCGAGCCAGCGTTCGCCCAAAAGAAAGCTCACCGGCTCGTATCCGGCACGCACCGCGCGCTCGATAACCTTGGCACTCTCGGCGATAAAGATGCCCTTTTGCGGCTCCAGCACGCAGCGCAGCTCGCGCTCGGTCAGTCGCACGTAGGCGTCGAGCCGCTCATCCGTAAGCGAATCGATTCGCAGCACCTCAACGGCATCAGTCATAGCAGCCAGCCCGCACCTTTCTTTGCAGCACCTATACAAATATCGGGGCAACGCCATGCGCCGCCCCGTCATTCATTTCAACCCGATAATACCGAAGGGATAATCGGTTTTACGCCTCAATGCGACGATACGTCACGAACTCATAATTGACGCCCTCGTCACCCTCACCGGCGGCAATCGTCGCGACCCCGCTACGCTGCGCAATCTCCCACGCGGGATCGGCTTCCAAGTCGGGAAAGTACGTGTCCACGGGATGGACGCAGTGGTTATGAGTGACCTCGGCCTCCACGCAGTACGGCAAAAATTGCCGATACACTTCGCCGCCACCGATCACCCAGGCAACGAGCTCATCGGCAACCGCAGCGAGCGCTTCGTCAACGCTATGCACCACGTCGACGCCCTCGCGGGTAAAGCCCATATCGCGCGTAAGCACGATATTGCGGCGGTTCTTGAGCGGACGCCCGCCGGGAAAACTCAGCAGCGTCTTGCGTCCCATGATAACCGGGCAGCCCTTGGTGCAGGCCACAAAATGGCGCATATCGGCGCGATTGGACACCACCATGTCGCCCTCGCACCCAATGCCCCAATCGTCACACACGGCGACGATAGCAGATAGCTTACACGTCATGAGCACCACCTACACCGCAATGGGGATGTTCTTGACCTGCGGGCCGTGCTCATAGCCCTCGACGATCAGGTCATCGGTCGTAAACGCATAGAAGTCATGCACATCGGGGTTGAGCGTTACCTTGGGTGCCGCAAACTGCGGACGCTCGATAAGCTCGCGGACGATATCGACATGCCGATCATAGATATGGGCGTCGGCGATCACGTGCAGCAGCTCACCGGGAATCATATCGACCGACTGCGCGACCATCATCAGCAAAATGGCGTACTGGCACACGTTCCAGTTGTTCGCGGCCAAAATGTCCTGGCTGCGCTGGTTGAGAATCATGTTGAGCGTCGGCTTGTCGTCCTGAGGACGCTGCGTCACGTTATAGGTCACGCTATAGGCGCACGGATAAAGGTGCATCTCGGACAGATCGCTAAACACATACGTATTGGTCATAATGCGGCGGCTGTACGGCGTGTGCTTAAGATCGTACAGCACGCGGTCCATCTGGTCGAAATCGCCCTCGGCATAATGGCTCTTCTGGCCAATCTGATACCCGTAGGCCTTGCCGATGGAGCCGGTCTCGTCGGCCCACTCGTCCCAAATATGGCTGTTGAGGTCATGGACGTTATTGGACTTCTTTTGATAGATCCACAGAATCTCGTCCATGGCAGACTTAAGCGCCGTGCGGCGCAGTGTAAGCGCGGGGAACTCCTCGCACAGGTCGTAGCGCGCCGTGACGCCAAAGTTTTTAATGGTATAGGCAGGGGTGCCATCCTCCCACACCGGACGGACCTTTTGGCCCTCGGTGGTGGTGCCATGGTCCAGAATATCGCGGCACATGGTTACAAACTGTTGATCAGCCTTGCTCATTGACCCTCCTGTCAGTCGCCTACAAGCGAGATTCATTGTAGCCCAGGCGCACGCAACCCTACAGCCCAAACATAAGCCCTCATTTTCTGACATATGCCAGAAATTCATTGCGCAAATCTGAACGTTCGCTATTCTATTGTTGACATATGTCAGATAAGGAGTGCACATGGCAGGAAGACGCGAGAAACTGCGCCGCGTCGGGATCATCCCCGAATATCGCGGTTTTACCCCCGATGGCCTGGCGAGCGGCGATGCCATCGATATGACAGTCGACGAGCTCGAAGTGCTGCGCCTGTGCGACTTGGAAGGCCTTAACCAAGAGGCAGTCGCCCAGCACATGGGCATTGCCCGCGCCACGGTGGCGGCAATCTGCAGCCGCGCGCATCGCAAGGTGGCAAACGCGCTGGTCAATGGACGGGCGATCGTCATCGAAGGCGGCAACATCGCGTACTCCCCCATCACCACGACAACGGCCGCATGGCCAGCAAAGGAGGTCGACACCGTGAGGGTGGCAACGACGTACGACAACGGCAACATCTTTATGCACTTTGGCCGCAGCGAACAGTTCAAGATCTACGACATCCAGGATGGCAAGGTGCTCAACGAGCAGGTCGTGGGCACCGGCGGCACTGGTCACGGTGCATTGGCGGGTCTGCTTGCCAACAGTGGCGTTGACACGCTCATCTGCGGCGGTATCGGCGGCGGCGCCATCAACGCACTTACCCAGGCCGGCATCACGGTCTATGCAGGCGCCCAGGGCAGCTGCGACGTCTGCGTCGAGGCACTCATTGCCGGCACGCTCGCACAGACCGGCGAGGCCACGTGCGGCTGCCACGGCCATGACCACGAGCACACCCATGAGCACGGCGAATCCTGCGGTTGCCACGGCCATCACGAGAACGAGGGCCACGAGGGCTGTGGCTGCCACTAGCGGCAAATGCTCTGGCGCCAAGACGTGCCATTCGCGCAACAAACCACACAACGGCGAAGGCCGCCTGGAGTACCATCCAGGCGGCCTTCGCCATACACGACTCAACCAGTCGTTACTTCTTATTGCGCATCTGCGCTTCCATCTGGCGCAGCAGATCCATATCAGACTTGGGGCCGCCCGTTCCCAAGCCGCCCAGGCCGCCCAGCCCCATGGCATCCAGGCCGGGAATATTGGGCATGCGCATCTTCTTGCCCTTCTTACCCTTTTTGCCCTTCTTGCCACCAGCCTGTGCCTGATTGGCCATCGTGCGCATGCGGCCCATCATCTTATTCATCTCGCCCCACTGCTTCATAAGGCTATTGACCTCGGTGGGGGTCACGCCGGCGCCCTTGGCAATGCGGGCACGGCGCTGGCCGTTGATGATGGAGGGGCGAAGGCGCTCCTCCTTGGTCATCGACATGATGATGGCCTCGTTCTTATCGAAGATACCTTCGTCCAGGTTGCCACCCATCTGGTTAAGCGCACGCTGGCCACCGGGGAGCATGCCCAGAATGCCCTTCATGCCGCCCATCTTCTTGACGGCCTTCATCTGGTCGAGCATGTCGTTCATGGTGAAGCCCTCGCGAAGCATGCGCTCGGCGGCCTCGAGCTGCTCTGCGTCAGCCGCCTCTTGGGCCTTCTCGATGATGCCGACAACATCGCCCATGCCCAAGATTCGCTTGGCCATACGATCGGGATAGAACGGCTCCAGCGAATCGGGTTTCTCGCCCATGCTCACGAACTTGATGGGCTTGCCGGTCACCTGGCGCACGGAAAGCGCGCCGCCGCCACGGGCGTCGCCGTCGAGCTTGGAGATGATCACGCCGTCAAAGTCGGTGCGCTCGGCGAAGGTCGAGACGACGTTGACGATATCCTGGCCGGTCATGGCATCGACGACCATCAGCACCTGATCGGGCTTGACGGCCTTCTTGATGTCCACGGCCTCCTGCATCATCTGCTCATCAATCTGCAGACGACCGGCGGTATCGACGATGACCACATCGCGCAGGTGGTCGACGGCCTCCTGGATGGCACCCTTGGCAATGTCAACCGGGTGCGCGCCGTCACCGCGGAAGACCGGAACGCCGATCTCGCCACCGAGCGTGGCCAGCTGGTCTGCAGCGGCGGGACGATAGACGTCGCACGCGGCGAGCAGCGGCGAGCGGCCCTGCTTCTTGAGCAGGTAGGCCAACTTTACGGCCGCCGTGGTCTTACCGGAGCCCTGCAGGCCCACGAGCATGATGACATTGGGAATGCGGTTACTAAAGACGAGCTTGCTCTCGGTGGAGCCGAGCATCTCGGTGAGCTCGTCGAGCACGATCTTGACGACGTTTTGCGCCGGCGACAGCGACTCCATGACCTCGGCGGTCATGCAGCGCTCCTTGGTCTTGGCAACGAACTCCTTGACGACCTTAAAGTTGACGTCGGCCTCGAGCAGCGCCATGCGAATGTCGCGCATGGCAGAAGTGATATCGGCCTCGGTCAGCTTACCCTTGCCGCGCAAGCGGTCAAATGTGTCGTTGAGGCGATCGCTCAGGGAATCAAACACTGGTTACTCCTTAGTTGGACTCGCCCACCAGGGCGCGGCAGAAATCTTTGGCGTTAAACTCCTGCAGGTCATCGACCTGCTCGCCCACGCCGATGCGCAGGATCGGGAGCTTGAGCTTCTCGGCGACAGCCATGGCGATACCACCCTTAGCCGTGCCGTCGAGCTTAGTCATGATAATACCGTCCAGGCCCAGCGCCTCGTTAAACTCGAGCGCCTGGTTCAGACCGTTCTGGCCGGTGGCGGCATCGATCACGAGCACGACTGAGACGGGCATGGGGCCGGCGGCCATATTGGCGGCGCGCTTACGGGTCACATTGACCACCTTGGCAAGCTCGCGCATGAGCTCGGGGCTCGTGTGCAGACGGCCGGCGGTATCGATGAGCACCAGGTCGCTGCCGCGCTTATCGGCCTCGTCGAGCACGTCGTAGCACACGCTCGCCGGGTCGGAGCCGCGGTCGCGCTTGATGACGGGGACGCCAGCGCGCTGGCCCCACACATCGAGCTGCTCGATAGCGGCAGCGCGGAACGTATCGGCAGAGCCGATCACGACGTTCTTGCCGCGGGCGGCCATGGCGCTCGCGATCTTACCGACCGTCGTGGTCTTGCCGGCGCCGTTAATGCCCACAAACAGCACGCAGCTCGGCGTATCGGAGAACGGATCGCGCTCGATGGGCACAAAGTGCTGCTCGAGCTGCTCGGCCAGGGCACGACGAAGCTGCGGAGCGGTCTTGAGGTTCTTCTTGGCCGCGGCGTCGCGCAGGTCATCGGAGACCTTGATAGCGACCTCGGCGCCCATGTCACCCATGACGAGGGTGTCCTCTAAGTCCTCCCAAAAATCCTCGTCGACCTCGCCGCCAAAGTAAAAGACCTCGTTGAGGGCCTCGCGGCTGCGCTCAAGTCCGCGCGAGAGAGCATCGAAGAATCCCATTATGCATTCACGACCTTTCCGGTTTCGCGATCGAGTTTTTGCGAGACGACGCGACTGACGCCGTCAGCTTGCATCGAGACGCCGTAGAGAACGTCAGCATCCTCCATAGTACGGCGCTGATGTGAAATGACCAAGAGCTGCGTATCGGAACGCAACACGTCGAGCGCGCCGATAAGCTTGGACAAGTTGGCGTCGTCGAGCGCCGCCTCGACCTCGTCCAGCACATAGAACGGCACCGTGCGCGTGCGGTACACGGCAAAGAGCAGGGCGAGCGCCGTCAGGCTCTTCTCGCCACCCGACATGAGCATCATCTTGGTGATGCGCTTGCCGCGCGGCTGCGCTACGACCTCGATACCCGTCTCGGCAGGATGCTCGGGATCGGTCATCTCCAGATGAGCCTGACCGCCCGGGAAGAGCATGGCGAAGATCTCGCGGAAGTTCGCATCGACCTTCTCAAACGTCACCAGGAACGCCTTGCGCATCTTACGGTCGATAGCCACGGTGATCTTGGTGAGCGCCTTTCGCGCGCTCTCCAGATCGGCCAGCTGCTCTTCGATGTAATCGGCGCGGCGCTTGAGCTGCACGTACTCCTCCATGGCAACTTGGTTAACGGGACCAAGGTTGTTGATCTGGCGCACAAGCTGGTTGAGTTCGCGCTCGGCGGCATCGCGGTCCGTGGGCGCCGGAAGCATGAGCGCTTCCTCGAGTACCGTGGTGCCATCGGCGGTAATGGCCTTAATGGCGGCCTCTACCTGCACCTCGAGCTTGCCACGCGCGACCTTGAACTCGTTTTGCGCGGCGGAGGCGGTATCGACTCGCTCCTTAGCGCGGGCAACCTCTGCCTTGGCATCCTCGATGGTCTTCTTGAGCGAAGCGGAGTCCGCCTCCTCCAGAGAGGCCTGGTCACGCAGGCGCGCTGCCCAATCCGACGCGCGTTCCAACAGGGCAGAATAGCGTTCGTGCATGGGGTCGACGCGCAGGCGCAGCAGCTCGAGCGAGCGCGAAGCCTGGCGTGTTCCGCGGATACGACGGTCGATGCCCTCAAGACGATGCTCCAGATCGGGCACGCGGCCCTTCAGCGAACGCAGACGTTCGCTCGTCTGGGCTAGGCGAACCTTGGCGTCGGCGAGCTTGCCGGCAGCCTCGGAATCGTCACGGCGAACGCGGTCGAGTTCGTCGTTGGCCTCGGCAATCTGCAACCCCAGATTGCTTGCCTGCGCGCGAGCCTCGTCACGCGAACGGGTGAGCTCGTCAACGCGCGGGCGCGCAGCGCGAACGGCTTCGGAGGCCTGCTCGCGGCGCTTGGAGATGCGCACGCGCTCGACCTCGGCATTGTTGGCGCTTTGCTCCAAGCGGCCGATCTCGGAGAGCAGCGAGCGGCGCTCGCCCTCAAGACGGGCGATCTCGCCGGCGGCATCGCCCTCAGCGGCACGCGCCTCCTCAACGGCCGCATTGGCCTCAACGACCTGGCCTGACACATGTTCAAACACAGCGGCCAAATCGGGCTCAAGCCCCTCCAGCTCGCGGATACGGCGCTTGCGCTCCAGAGCACCCGAGGCCTCGCCGGCATCGAGGCCCACGCGCACCAGGCCGCCGCAGCTTACGCGAGCGCCATCGGGAGTCACGTAAGTCACGCCGTCAACGACCGGCGCCGACAGCGCGGCAGCAAGATCGTCCACGACGTAATAGCCGCCGAGCAACGCCTCGACGACGGGACCGTAGCCTGCGCGTACGGACAGACGATCAACCAGACGGGTACCGGCAGCGCCCTCAGCGGCGGTAGAGCCGCTCACGCCGCGCGCCACCAGCAGCGCCTCGCCCGAGGCCTTCTTCTGGTCCAGAGCCGCACGACCGGCACGCTCAAGCGCGGACGTATCGTCGAACAGCAGTGCATCGATATCGCCGGCGAGCAATTGCTCAACCAAGCCCTCAAGCTCGTGCGGGGCCTCGAGCACGTCGCCCAGACGACCCGAGACATCGTCGCCCAGCGCACCCACCAGACGGCTCACGAGCGGCGAGCTGTCGGCCATGCGAGCATCAAGCTTCATTTGGCTGGCAAGCTCCGAGCGCACCTCGGACAGCTTGTTGCGCGCCTCGCTCTCGCGGGCACGCAAGTCCTTCAGGGCCGCGCGGGCCGTCTCGGTGGCCTCACGCGCATCGGCCTGGGCCTGGCGCGCTTCCTCAAGAGCACCCTCAAGCTCCTCTGCGCGGTTGCGACGGCTCTCAAGCGAGGCCGTGACCTCCTCGAGCTGCTCGTCAACCTGCTCCAGGCGCGAGACATACATGTTGTCCTCGACCTCAGCGTTGCTCAGCGAGTCCTTCACCTTGGCGAGCTCGAGCGCGGCGTTATCGGCCACGCGCTGCACATCGCGTTGCTCACGCGTAAGCTGCGAAATCTGATTGTCGAGCGCCACGCGCCGCTCGTGGAGCTCAGCGGCGGCAGGACCGGCGGCGTCAACGTCCTCCTGGGCCTGCATATGCGCACCGGTCACTTCCTCAAGCTGCGCACGCGCGTCCTCGAGCTCCTCGACCACGCGACGACGCTGGTGCTCGGAGCTCGAAATCTGCCCGCGCATGTCAGACAGGCGCGACACCATGTTGTGGCCCTTTTCCTCAAGCAGGCGCATGTCGGAGTTAATGCGACCGACCACATCTTGCATATGACGGCGTTGCTCGCCCAGGTCGCCCACAAACAAGCCCTTTTCCTCGAGCATAACCTGGAGCTTCTCGAGCTCACGCTCCTTTTCGCCCAAGCGGTACTGCGCAAGCTCCAGCTCGGCAGCGCCCTCCTTGGAGCGGCTCTCCAGATCGTTCCACTGCGACTGCAGCGAACGCAGCTCGTCGACGGCCAGCATCTGCGTAAGCTCGTTCGCGCGCGAGGACAGCTCTTTGTACTTGCGCGCGCGGTCGACCTGACGCTCCAGCGGTCGCAGCTGACGGGCGATTTCCTTATTGATGTCGCGGGCACGCGTCAGGTGCTCGTCCATTGACTTAATCTTTTTGAGCGCACGCTCCTTGCGGCGCTTGTGCTTGGAGATGCCGGCGGCCTCCTCGATGAGGGCGCGGCGCTCCTCGGGGCGGCTCTGCAAAATGGCGTCGAGCTTGCCCTGGCTGATGATGGAATGCGTATCCTTGCCCAGGCCCGAATCGTGCAGGATGTCCTGAATGTCCATCAGGCGGCACGGACTCGAGTTGATGAGGTACTCGCTTTCGCCCGAGCGATACATACGACGGGTGATGGCGACCTCGTCAAAATCGACGGGCAGCATATGGTCCGAGTTATCGAGCACCAACGTGACCTCGGCGACACCCACCGGCTTGCGCGCTGACGAGCCCGAGAAGATGACATCCTCCATGGCCTGGCCGCGCAGCTGCTTGGCGCTCTGCTCGCCCAGGACCCACAGAATCGAGTCGGAGATGTTCGATTTTCCCGAGCCGTTGGGACCGACGATGACGGTCAGGCCCGGCTCAAACGTCATATGGGCGCGGTCGGCAAACGACTTGAACCCTTTGAGCGTGAGGGACTTGAGATACACGGTTCCTCGCTTACACGTGCTTCTTGTTCAGAATCACGCCGTTGGTGGTGTAACCCATGCGGTCGAGCGCTTCGAGCGCGGCGGCTCCCTCGGCTTCCTTCTTTGAGGAGCCGGAGCCGCGACCCTGGCGAATACCATCGATCAGAACCACGGCGGTAAAGGTGGGCGCATGCGCCGGGCCCTCGGAGCCAACGAGCTTATACGCCGGGGGTTCGTGACCGTCGGCTTGCACGCACTCCTGCAAAAACGACTTGGGGTTTGCAGGATGCTCGGCACGCTCGGAAGCCAAATGCGGCTTAAGCGTACGATGGATAAACTCCGCTGCGGTATCCCAGCCGGCATCCAGGTACAGTGCGCCCACGAGCGACTCGTAGACGTTCTCGAGGGCCGAATGCAGGCCGCGCGCACCGGTACCGGTCTCGGAGGCACCAAAGATGATGATGTCGTCGATGCCCAGCTCGTGAGAAACCTCGGACAGCGTAGCGCCCGAGACAAGCGACACCTTCAGGCGTGTGAGCTTGCCCTCGTCAAACTCCGGATAGGACTCAAACAGGGAGCGTGCGACCACAGCGCCCAAAATGGAATCGCCCAAGAACTCAAGGCGCTCGTAGCTTGCCGAGACTGGCTGGCCTTCGACAGCCGAAGGATGCGTGAGGGCCGCGCGCAGCAGCACCTTGTCATTGAACTCGTGGCCCAGAATCTCCTGGGCGCGCGTAAGTCGTTCGGATAAAGCCAAGACTTAGGCCTCCTTGGCAGCTTCGATAGCGTCGACGGCGTCGGCGACAGAGTTGAGCGAGAGCAGGGTCTCATCATCGATCTCGAGGTTGAACTCGTCCTCGATAGCCGTAACCAGCTGCAGGCGCTCGAGCGAGTTGGCATCGAGGTCGTCAAAGGTGGTCTCATCGCTAATTTCGGCAACATCGACGCCCAGAACGTCAGCAGCGACCTCGGCGATCTTGTCGAAGATTTCGGAGCGGTCCATAGCGCTTCCTCTCATAGTGCATGAATACCAAAAGAATGGTACCGCCCGGGCGGTACCAAGACACGGTTCTGATTCTACCCCACGACGTGCGCCCCAAGACGCATAACGTCGCTGTTATAAAACGATACCGTCCATAGAGTTGGCGACATTCTCGACCAGCCCGGCGCGCACGGCTTCGGCCGCCGCGAGCGTACCGTTTTTAACAGCCTCGACCGAGGTGGCGCCATGGCCGATCAGGACCACGCCGCGCAGGCCCAAAAGAATCGCGCCGCCCTTGGCGTCGCCAGAGAGCTTGGCCTTAATCTCGCGCATTTGCTTTTTGATGAGCAGCGCGGCAATCTTGGTGCCGAGCGAAGACATAAAGACACCCTTGAGCTCCTGCAGCAAAAACTTGGCAGCGCCCTCGGTGGCCTTGAGCGCAATATTGCCCGACATGCCATCGGCAACGACGACATCGAAGTTACCTGAGGTGATGTCCGTCCCCTCGCAGTTACCAACAAAGCCGGGAACGGCGGCTTTCATGGCCGGGAAGCAGGCCTTGGTAAAGTTGGAGCCCTTCTCATCCTCGGTGCCGTTGGCAAGCAGGCCCACGCGGGGATGCTCGATGCCCAGGACGACGCGGGCATAGGCGCTACCCATCTGAGCAAAACGCACCATGTCATCGACCTCGACATCGGGGTTGGCACCCATGTCGCACAGCACCGTCAGACCGCCGGCGCGATTGGGCAGCGCATTGGTCAGACAGGGGCGCACCGGCTGCTTCTTGCCTTCGGCCTGATACCTAAACGGCGTCACGTAGGCGGTCGCAGCGGCGGTCATGGCGCCGGTGGAGCCGGCGGAGAAGAACGCATCCGCGTTGCCCTTCTTAATGGCGCGGCAAGAAAGCACGATCGACGACTTACGCTTGGTCATCACGGCGCGGATGGGATCGTCATCCATGGCGATAACGTCGGGTGCCTCAAGGGCCTCAACACGTGCATGGGAAGCTGCAAAGGGATTGACGATTTCGGCCGGGCCAGCTGCCAAGACCTCGATATCGGGATCGGCGGCAAGCGCAGCCTCGATACCATCGAGAACGACCTGAGGTTTCTCGTCTCCGCCCACAACGTCTACACAAACGCGAACGTTACTCATATACATGCTCCTTATACAAAAATGGCCGACTCATTGAGCCGGCCATTGTGGTTCCATTTGGAACGGCATCGCATCCAGAGTATACCGTTACTCGGTAACGATAACCTCGCGGTCCTTGTAGAAACCGCAGCTGGGGCACACGTGGTGCGGAAGCTTGACAGCGCCGCAACGGGGGCACGTGGACTGAGCCGCAGCCGAGATCTTCATGTTGGCGGAACGACGGGTGTGAGTGCGGATACGACCCTGCTTTTGTTTAGGTACGGGCATAGTGACCTTCCTTATGAACTATCCAGTGTGGCGATTACGCGCAAGTAGCGATACTACCACAGTTTTACTCATCGAGCTTGAGATTCTTCAATGCTGCAAATGGATTTTCCGTGGCAGCGGCCCATTCCGCCTCTGCCTGGGCGGCGCAATCGCATTGCTCCACATTGAGATTGCAACCGCAAGTGGGGCACAGACCACGGCAATCGGGCTTGCAGAGCACCACAAACGGCGTGTCCATGACGACCGCGTCATTGATGGGCTCGCCCAGATCGACGAGACGGTCCTCACCCAGGAGCTCGTAGCCGTCCTCGTAAGCCTCGGGATCCTCGGGCTCCTCAAAGAGGTAGAACTCCTCGATCTCGCCGGCGATATCAAACGAGGCGGGCTCCAGGCAACGGTCGCACTCACCGGTGGCGTGCGCGCGGACCATGCCCGTGAGCAAGACACCGGTACCGGCATTGGTAAAGACAACGTCGTAGTCGATGCCGTCCTGAAGCTGGTACTCCTTCTCGCCCACCGTGTAGGTGGCAACATCGACCTTACCGGTCAGCGGATACGAATCTCCAGGAAACTCGAGCTGCTCGGAAAGATCGACGGTAACGCTCGGGAACTCAGCCATTACCACTGACCATTCTGTTGGGCGGCACCCTCGTTGAGCTGCTGACGGCAACGGGTAACGGTGCCGGTCAGGCTCTTGAGGTTCTCCTCCAGGTGCGTAAAGACCTGCTCTGCGTAGTCCTCGGCAGCATAACGCGTCTCGCGCTCGTACTGCTGGGCACGATCGCGGATGTCGTCGGCCTGCTGCTGCGCAAGGCGGACGATCTCCTGCTCACCGGCAATGGTGAGGGCCTGCTGCTGAGCGTCAGCGATGATGGAATCGGCCTGAGCGGCGGCGGAAGCCATAAGCTCCTCGCGCTCCTTAAGGATACGGCGGGACTTCTGCCACTCCTCGGGATAGCTCATGCGGATCTCGTCGAGGATGTTGAAGAACACGTCGGCGTCGATGACCTTGAACTGAGCGTTCTTGCCGAAAGGCGGCTTGGCTTCCTCGATCAGCCCTTCGAGCTCATCGACCAAGCTGACGATCCTATCGCCAGGAAAATTCTCGCCCGGCATCCGGTCTCCTTTCATAGGTAACATATCATCGTGCTAGTTTACCACATGCCACCAGGCAATAAGAAACGTCACGAAAAGCGATGTCTGAGCGCTTCGACCACGTTGGGCGGCACAAACGTCGATACGTCGCTGCCGAGCGAAGCGATCTGGCGAACGACCGAGCTCGAGATATAGCCGTACTGCGGCGCACTCATGACAAAGATGGACTCCAGCTCGCTATCCAAGCGATAATTGAGGTCGGCCTGCTGCAGCTCATACTCAAAGTCGGTCATGGCGCGCAGACCCTTGACCACGGCCCCCGCCCCCTGCTCGCGAGCGAAGTCGACCAAGAGGCCGGTAAAGGGCAGGACATCGACGCCGTCGATATCACCGAGCGCCTCGCGAGCCAGCGCCACGCGCTCATCCAGCATAAACGTGGTGCCCACACCGTTTTTACCCTGCGACTCGGCGACAGCGACGATCACGCTGGGAAAGATGCGGCGGGCGCGGCGGATGACGTCGATATGGCCAAACGTGATGGGATCGAAGGTGCCCGGGACGATCACGCGGTTGATGGTGTCACTCATGGGCGTCCTCCGATGGCACATCCTCGTCATTTTCGTTCTCGACAGCATGGTCGTTCTCGTCCTCGGCCACCCAGCGTAGCAAGTCAACCGAGGTAATGCCGTAGCGCTTCTCTCGCACGGTCTCAAAACCAGCCGGATGAGCGCCCGCATCGGCTGCGGCATGCTCAAACAGGGCAAAGGCCCCGGGCGCCAGCAGTCCCTGCTGGGAAAGATTTTGCAGCAGCTCCTCGACCGGCTCGGCACCAAAAGCATAGGGCGGGTCGAGCAGGACCAGATCAAAGGGGCTGCCCGGCACCCGGCCGCGCGAGGCGCTCGCCAGCACGTCACCCGTCACCACGCGCCAGCGCGCACGGTCACGGCAGAGCGACTCGATATTCTTGGTAATGAGCCGCGCGGCGTTGCGATCGATCTCGAACGTCGTGAGCGAGCGGGCACCACGTGAGAGCATCTCTAACCCTAAGGCACCGGAGCCGCCAAAGGCGTCCAGCACACGGACCTCGTCCAAATCGAAGTCGAATACCGACATGACCATAGATGCGCACGCCTCGCGTACGCGATCAGTCGTGGGGCGGGTGACATCGCGACCACGGGGCTCCTCGATCTTACGACCGCGCCATTCGCCGCCGATGATTCTCATCCTCCGCTGACCTCCTTAAAAATGTGTCGATATCGCATGGCAACCGCATCGCGCAGGGGGCGCGTCGCCACGGAGTCAAGAGTGCAAGCATACCGCAAGAGCTCGACCGCGTCCAAATGGGCCCACTCGATCAGCTCCTCGTCGGCATCCAGGTCGACAAAGCGCAGGGTCACACCGCCGTGCTGGCGGTACCCCAGGATTTCGCCCTCATGGCGCAGGCGCAGGTCCATCTGGGCGAGTGTAAAACCATCCGAAGTTTTTTCGAGCGACTGGAGACGGTCTTGCGCCGCCGACGCGCCGCCGTTGCCCTTGGAGTGCGTCATGACCAGGCACGTGCCCGACACACTGCCGCGGCCCACGCGACCGCGCAGCTGGTGCAGGGCAGCCAAACCAAAGCGCTCGCCGTTCTCGATGACCATGACGGTGGCGTTAGGCACGTCGACGCCCACCTCGACCACCGTAGTCGAGACGAGCACATCGATCTCGCCACGTTTAAAGGCGTCGATCACGCGATCCTTCTCCCCCGCCGGCATGCGGCCGTGAAGGCGCTCGATGGCAAGACCCGGCAACGCCAGACGCAGGCGATCGAGCTCGGTCGCCGTATCGTGCAGCGGCACAGGGACCGTCACGCGGCCCTCGTCGTCGCGGGCGATACCGGGCACATCCTCCAGCTCATCGGCCGAGTCACTCGGCTCCACGAGCGGGCAAATCACGTAGGCCTGCTGGCCCTTTGCATGTGCCTCGCGGATGGCGCCATAGGCGAGGTCGCGGCTCGACTCGGTGAGCACGCGTGTCGTCACGCCAGCGCCAGGAACGGGCCGATGGCGGATGATGCTCGTGTCCAGATCGCCGTAGACCGAAAGCGCCAGCGTACGCGGGATGGGCGTTGCCGTCATAACGAGCAGATCGGCACCGGGGCCCTTCGCGCGTAGGGCGTTGCGTTGGCCGACGCCAAACCGGTGCTGCTCGTCGATGACAACAAGCGACAGATGCTTGAACGCAACGTCATCCGAAAGCACCGCATGGGTGCCAAAGAGCACGTCAAGCTCGCCCGATTCCAGCTGTGCATGGATGCGCTCGCGCTCTGCGGCCGGCGTGGCACCCGTCAGAAGCGCCCAGGACATGCCGGCCTGAGAGAGCAGAGGGCCGGTCTTATCGGCATATTGGCGCGCCAGCACGCCCGTGGGCGCCATAACACAGGCCTGCGTGCCGCTATCGGCAGCCACAGCCAGCGCGCAGGCGGCAACGGCGGTCTTACCGGTACCGACATCGCCCAGCAGCAGGCGGTTCATCACGCGCCCGCCATCGCACATATCGCGCAGGATATCTTGGAATGCGGCCTCCTGCTCGTCGCTCAGCGAAAACGGCAGGGCTTGCTTGAGTGCGGCCAGGTGCTCGCCCGCGGTGTGGGCATAGGGCACCACATCGACTAGGCCGCCATCGTTGCGCAGGCGCAGCGCCAGCTGAAGGTAAAGGCACTCCTCATAAGCAAGGCGACGTCGCGCGATATCCCGCTCAGCCATACTCGAGGGAAAGTGGATCGATCGAAGCGCGCGGGCATTGCTCATCAGGCGGCGCTTGACGCGCAAGCGTGCGGGAATCGGGTCGAAGGGATTGCCGACGACCTCGAGCGCGCCGCTTACGATGCGGCGCATCCACGCCTGGCTCACGCCGTCACTCACATAATGGACCGGCAGGATGGTACCTGCGGCACGCCCATCCTCGAGCTTTTCAAAGTGCGGCGAGGCCATCTGCTTAAAACCGTAGGCAAATTCAACCTTGCCCATCACGGCCAGGCGGTCGCCCTGCTTAAGCTGCTGGGCAATCCAGGGCTGGCGGAAAAAGGCGACCTGCAGCACGCCCGTCTCGTCAACGAGTGAGACCTCGGTCACCTGCATGCGCGGACGCGGCTGCTTTTGGACGATACGGTCGACCGTAGCGATGATGGTGCACACGGTACCGATGGGCGCCATCTCGATGGACCACGAACGGGTAAAGTCGAGGTATCGATGAGGAATATGGAGAAGGAGGTCCCCCACCGTCCGAATTCCCAGCCGGCGAAGGGCCTCCTCACGTTTACCCGAAACATATTTGAGTCGCGCGATATCCTCGTCGAGCGCATTGCTCTGGGCAAAGCGCTCCGAGACGCGCGGCACGGAGCACAGCTCGGACATGGGCAGTTGCCTACTCGATCGAGAAGATCACGGGATAGAGTGGCTGCTCGCCACGATGGGCGTCGATCTCCAGGTCGGGCTGAGCCTCCTCGATAGCGTCGACGATCTCCTGGAAGGCCTCATCGGACAGCTCCTCGCCGGCCAGAATCGTCAGCGCGTCACCCTCCTCTTCCTCCTGCATGCGGTTGATGCAGTCGAGCGTGACCTGCTTCACGTCGGAGCCGACCACGTCGATGGAGCCGGCAATGATACCCATGACGTCACCGGAGTGAATCGGCGAGCCGTCAGAGGCGCTGGAATCGCGCACGGCACGGGTGACCTCGCCATCGCGAACCTCACTGATGGCGTCGACCATGGCGGCGACGGCATCCTCAAGCTCGGAATCGGGCAGTACGGCGAACAGCGCGGAGAAGGCCTGGGGAACGGTCTTGGTGGGAACGACGGCAACCTTCTTGTCGGTACAGGCTGAGGCAGCGGCCTCGGCGGCCATGCGGATGTTACCGTTGTTGGGCAGAATGATGACCGAGGTCGCGTTAACCTGGTCTACCGCGCCCAGCAGGTCGGCGGTCGAGGGGTTCATGGTCTGGCCACCCGACACGATCACGTCGACGCCGAGGGACTTGAGGATGTCGGCCTCGCCGGAACCGGCGGCAACGGCGACAAACCCCAGCGCCTTGGCGGGCTCGGCCGCCTTTTCCTGATCCTCGTGGATCTTGGCGGTACGGTCGTGGGCCTCCATCTCCATGTTGTGGATAAAGACCTCATAGATCTGACCGAGCTGCAGCATGTGCTCGAGCACCAGGTTGGGGGTGTTGGAGTGCACATGGATCTTGTAGTCGGGATAGGCGCCCACGAGTAGCTCGCAGTCGCCCATGGAACCCAGGAACTTAAGGCACTCGTCCTCGTCAAACGGGGCGTCGGCCTTAAACAGGAACTCGTTGCAGTAGCGGAACTCCGAGCCCTCCCAATCGTCGTTGGCCTCGATCTCAACGCGACCAAGGGCCGCGTCGCGGGCAGAGCCAGCGGAATCAAACGTGGCGGAGAAATCCTCGACAACGGTGCTGCGGCCAAGCGCGGCGGCAACAAAGTTCTCAAGGAAAATAGCAAAGCCGAAGGCGCCGGAGTCAACCACGCCGTTCTCCTTCAGAACGGGCAGCAGGTCGGGCGTGCGAGCGACGGACTGATATGCCTCGACGACGATGGCGTCGAGCGCGTCCTCGGCCGAGAACTTCTTCTTCTCGCACTCGTCGGCCTTGGTCGAGACATCGCGCAGCACCGTGAGGATCGTGCCCTCGATGGGCTTGCGGACGGCCTGGAAGGCGACCTTGACGGCGCGACGAAAAGCGAAGGCGATGTTGGCAGCCGTAATAGGCTCATCGGCAGAGACGAGGCCCTCGGCCACGCCGCGCAGAATCTGCGACGTGATGACGCCGGAGTTACCGCGGGCGCCCATCAGGGAGCCGTGAGTGATGGCGCCGGCGATGGCTTCCATGTCGGCGTCGGCAGGAAGGGCGGAGAGCTCCTTGGTCACCGAGGCGAGCGTGAGCGACATGTTGGTGCCGGTATCGCCGTCGGGTACGGGGAAGACGTTGAGCTTGTTGATCTCCTCGGCCTTGTCGGAAACGGCAGCCGCAGCGATCGGAAAACAGGTGCGAATGGTCTTTGCAATCATGGGTATTTGAATCTCCGTTTTCGGATGCTAGTTCAGACGGCTCTTGAGCGCGTCGATATGGATGCCGATCTTAAGGCTGGCGGGATCGATCTGGGCGATCTCCTGCAGAGTGAAGGCAACGGAGCTCGAAAGATTGTGGCAGACGGATTTCATGTTGACGCCGTTCTCGAGCACGACGTGAAGATCGACCGTAAGGCCGTCCTCGTCGGCGGAGACAAGCACGCCCTTGCGGAGGCGCTGACCGGCAAGCAGGCGCACGCTCTCGGCGCCCTGGAGCTGCTCGGCCATACCGACGACGCCATAGCACGTCATCGCGGCATAACCGGCAATATCGGCAATAACGTCGTTCGAGACGCTCAGGCTGCCGTTAATGGTCTCAGACACAAGAATCTCCTTTTCTTGGTGCTCGCGGCACCATGTCGTGGGAGCAATCATTGCAATATTCTACAACGACCGCGCCATGTTGAGGTGGCGGGCCTCGGGATTACATCCTCGACACGAAATGTTGATACGGTAACGTTCGCGAACGGCGATCGCGTCATGAAAAAACCCGCCGCATAAGCGACGGGTTATACAACCTGGCTCCCCGGGTAGGACTCGAACCTACAACAGCGCGGTTAACAGCCGCGTGCTCTACCATTGAGCTACCGAGGAATTTAAAGCCCAACGGAAAGGGCTGGAAAATTCTGGCTCCCCGGGTAGGACTCGAACCTACAACAGCGCGGTTAACAGCCGCGTGCTCTACCATTGAGCTACCGAGGAATAGGTGCGTGCTCTCAAGCAACGAAGTTTATTATACGGACGAATCAGCTTAGGGCAAGAACTTTTTTAAGAAATTTTCCGACCTAATCATTGGGCCTTGATTGTCATTTTCATTGCAACAGCCTCAGGACTCAGCGCAACGCGTTGCGC
>CABUNJ010000033.1 GCA_902492935.1 uncultured Collinsella sp.
TGTCCATCCTCGCAGTATCCGGTTCTCAAGGTGCACGCCCCGCGGCTGATCCGGTCCGACCGGGCCGCGCGGCAAGGAGATATATTGCCAGACCGCGAAGCCCTGTGGGACGTCAATTCCACTCTTCACAAGTCCTACACAATATATTGCTTCCTATATAAGTCATAGAAAGGCTGGTGCAGAAATACTGCACGTATCAGATGATGACCCTTCGGTTAAGAGATATATAAAGATCGGTCACCTGTAAGTGTCTATCTACCCGCGCTTTTGCTATATAAACCAGCGCTTCAGATAAAAAGAGGGAGCGCCGCGCATAACGCGACACTCCCCTAGCGATTCAAGAGAATCTATTAGGCCTCGAGAGCCTTCTTGGCGATGGTGGCCAGCTCGTTGAAGGACTCGATGTCCTCGTAAGCCATCTGAGCCAGGACCTTGCGGTCGAGCTCGATGCCGGCAACCTTCAGGCCGTGCATGAACTGAGAGTAAGAGATGTCGTTCAGGCGAGCAGCAGCGTTGATACGAGTGATCCAGAGAGAACGGATCTCGCGCTTCTTGTTGCGGCGATCACGATACTGATACTGCAGGGAGTGCTGGACCTGCTCTTTAGCATGCTTGTAAGTACGCGAAGCGGCACCGTAGTAACCCTTCGCACGGTGCATAACGGTACGGCGCTTCTTCTTGGCGGCAACAGCGCGCTTAATACGTGCCATGTTCTATCAACTCCTAGACGGTAAAACGAAAAACGGGAACGCGAACTTAGGCGAGACGCGACTTGATGACCTTGCGGTCGGCAGCGGCGATCTCGGTCTCCTGACGGAAGCCACGCTTACGCTTGGTGGACTTCTTGCTCAGGATGTGGCTCTTGAAAGCCTTGGCGCGCATAAGCTTGCCGGTACCAGTCTTGCGGAAACGCTTCTTGGTGCCGCTGTGGGACTTCATCTTAGGCATGAAATACTCCTTAATCGGTTACAGAACACTAGTTACTTGGTATCGCTTGCCGCTTTATCCTCATCGAAGGCGCCCTTAATCGGGGCGAGCAGCATAAGCATGTTACGGCCTTCCATCTTAGGCTTGGACTCGACCGTAGCGTAAGGCTTGAGATCCTCGGCGAGACGCTCGAGAACGTTAAGGCCCTGCTCCGGGTGAGCCATCTCACGGCCGCGGAACATGATGGTGATCTTAACGCGTGCGCCCTTCTTGAGGAAACGCAGAACGTGGCCCTTCTTGGTCTCGTAGTCGCCAACATCGATCTTGGGTCGGAACTTCATTTCCTTGACCTCGACCTTGGACTGGTTCTTACGAGCAGCCTTGGCCTTCATGGCCTGCTGGTACTTGAACTTACCGTAGTCCATGACCTTGCAGACCGGCGGCTCCGCGTTGGGAGCGATCTCGACCAGGTCGAGACCCTGATCGTCGGCGACGCGCTGGGCATCGCGGATGGCGAACAGGCCGAGCTGAGAGCCATCGACGCCAATCAAACGGCACGAAGATGCAGTAATCTCGTCGTTGATGCGGGTGTCATCAGACTTAGCTATTTTCCCTACCTCCATTCATAAAAAAATAACCCGGCGCTTCTCAGCAACCAGGTCGTACACATAGACATCCTCGATTTGAGGAAGAGAATCTAATTTGTATGACCAGTCAGCTGCTCATTGGCGCCAAAAGGTGGGAACCCTCGGGTTCCTCTTTAGGGCATTGCGGGAACAACGCCTTGCGAATAATAACACGTACAGCGCGTTATCACATTACGTACACGAAAAAGGGGCCTTGACCCCCTTGAACGCTCGCTTGCATGTATGGTGCCCGAGGCGAGACTCAAAGGGCCTTCGCTTCGCGAAGCCCCGGGCTTCGGGCGCATGGCGCCCTCGCCACGCTCCGCTACAAACAGGCCACAGGCCTGTTTGCTTAACGCTTCGCGCGCTCACGCGAGTTCGGCACGAAAAAGGGGGCCGCAACCCCCCCCTTGAACGCTCGCTTGCATGTATGGTGCCCGAGGCGAGACTCGAACTCGCACGTTGTTGCCAACGGTGGATTTTGAGTCCACTGCGTCTGCCAATTCCGCCACTCGGGCACGTAATGCGTGAGTTAGTTTATCACAGCTTTCTACCGATTAGTCCGAAAATGGAACTTCGAGCATTTCGATGAGTTCGACCGTGCGGAGCATCTCGCGCTGACGGCATCCGCGACCGTCGACCGAAGCCTCGCCCATCTGGTTATCGTAAGGGTCCTCGCGCATGCCGTCGAAAGAGGGCTCAAACTCTGCCTGGAATCGATTGTTGGCCACCATACGCCACGGGTCGAGATTGCCAAAGTAGTGACGGCGGCGCCACTCCTCCCCCATCCTGCGAGCAGAAGATCCAAATGACACGTCGGCGTTGAGCCAACCGGTCTGCGGTGTATAGAACTCTGCCCAGTCGTGCGACCCCACCGAATCGGGCGCAACGTACAGGCCGCTCTGCCAACGGGCAGGCACGCCCGCGATACGGCACATGGTGATAAACGTGAGCGCCATAACGCCGCAATCGCCGCGGAGCGAATGCGCGCAGTCATCGGCAATAGATCCCAAAAGCAAGTACGGCGGCTGATAGCGATAGTCGATATGCTGCGTCAGGTAATCATAGATAGCACGGGCGCGATCGAGCGGATCCTCGAGTCCGTCAACAACACCGGCCGTCAGCTGCAGCAGATACGGCGTGTATGCAATGTGCGGGCGGTCCTCGGAAATATCCTCGGGCAGAGGCGCGTCCATACGCGGATGAACCGGAAGTGTGCCACCGTAGACATCACAATAAGCAGCATCGATGTGATAACGATAAGTCACCGAGAATGAGCGCTCACTCGAAGAAGACCACGAGACGGTACGCGCCGAAGCATTCGCGGGAGCAACAGCACCCTCCGGCGTCATGTCGAGAATCTCGACCCGAGACTGCTGGCGGCAGGTGGCGGCAACGGGAAGCCAAGCGCGAACGGTCTCCCCCTCTAGAGCGCCCGGGACAGACACAGACGCTTTAAGCGTAATGACGCGAGCCAATCCGTTTTGCGACTCCACCTCCTTGAGCATCTCGTTGCGCAGTGCAATTCCGTCCGTAGGATCGGGACGCATGCCGGGGACCTCTTTGGGATATACGCGAAGCGAATCGAGGAAGTTGTCGAGAACGAACAGCTCGCCATCGATAAAGCGCCAGTCAATACGCTTACGGTCAATCAGATCGTCAAACTGCTCCTCGGTAAACTCAGGCCACTCCTCGCGAATCATCGCAATAGCTCGATCGCGCGGCACCGAAAAATGAAGCGGCGTCTCGAGCATGCGATACCGCTCGGCACGAACGCAGGCTGCCAGGGAAGGCTCAGGATTCTGCCTCAAAAGACGATCACAAGCCGCAACAGCCTGCGTCAAATATCCGGCATCCTTGAGTCGAAGAATCTCGGGCGGCAGTCCAATATCGAGATGACGAAAGTCATCACAGCAAACATCAATAGAGCAACCAACAGGACCCTCGTCAATAACCTTCCCATCCGAAGGCAGCACATTAATAACAGCCATACCAAACTCCAAGTCATTAGAACTCTAAAGCCCATTGTAGCGAGATAAAAAAGAAAGCCCCAGCAAAGGGACTCTCAATACCGATAAACGGTACCTCTAAAAATGAATTCAGCCCAGTAACCCTGTAGCGAGTTAACGAAGGAGGCCCCGTTTCCCCGGAGCTGATTCCGTCGCGCGACTTCTGGCGAAGCCAGTAGCCACCTTAGTTCAGACTCGTAACCCTGCGGCGTTAAACGAAGGAAGCCCCGTCCCCCGGAACTGTTTTCTTGGCGCGACTTCTGGCGAAGCCAGGTGAGCGCAAAGGAAACAGTGTAGGGGGACGGGGCTTCCGGCGGGAAGTTTAGCGACGCTTACGCCTTGTTGACGGAGCCAAACTCCTCCATGAGCTCCTTGGTGCGGGCAACGATGTTGTCGCGACCAGGCTTGAGGAGCTTGCGGGGGTCAAAGCCCTTGCCCTGCTGATCCTTGCCAGCCTCGATGTACTCGCGAACGCCCTTGGCGAAGACGAGCTGCAGGTCGGTGTTGACGTTGATCTTGGAGATACCCAGGGAGATGGCCTTCTTGATCTGATCCTCGGGGATGCCGGTGCCACCGTGCAGGACGAGGGGCAGGTCGCCGGTCTGAGCCTTAATCTCGCCCAGGCGCTCGAAGGAAAGGCCAGCCCAGTCGGCAGGGTACACGCCGTGGATGTTGCCGATGCCGCAGGCGAGGAAGTCGACGCCCAGGTCAGCAATCTGCTTGCACTCAGCAGGATCAGCGAGCTCGCCGCTGGAGGTCACGCCGTCCTCGGTGCCGCCGATGCCGCCGACCTCGGCCTCGATGGACATGCCCTTGGAGTGGGCAAGCTCAACGAGCTCCTTGGTGCGGTCGAGGTTAAGCTGGAAGGTCTCCTCGTGAGAGCCGTCATACATGATGGACGTGAAGCCGGCCTCGATGCACTTGAAGCAGTCCTCGTAAGAACCGTGATCGAGGTGAAGGGCGACGGGAACGGTAACGCCCGTGGCCTCGACGGCAGCCTTGACCATGTCGGCGCAGACCTTGAAACCGCCCATCCACTTAGCGGCACCAGCGGTGCACTGAAGGATCAGCGGAGACTTGGCCTCCTCGGCGGCCTGGAGAATAGCCAGGGTCCACTCGAGGTTGTTGGTGTTGAAGGCACCGAGACCGTACTTGCCGGCCTCGGCCTTCTTGAGCATGTCTGCTGCGTTGACGAGCATAAAAGAAACCTCCTGTAAGGTTGCTCCGATAACGCCTGAGATTTTACCACGACATACCCGAGCATAAACGTTCGTTTGTTCACGAATACCATCCGATTGGACAAATTTTGACCGTTTGCCCCACAGAATCGACCCACTGGGGAAAATAGCTTGACGATTGAGCGGTCTTCGTGGTTCGAAAGACGGTTTCGAACCTACATCTGCATAAACGGATTCTGCATAAGTTCGCGCGCCATCGTGGTCGAATCGCCATGGCCCGTCAAGCAAACGGTATCGGGCGGAAGCGTCTTGGCAAGTTTGGAGAGCGAGCGCATAATCGCCGCCTCGTCACCGCCGGAAAGATCGGTACGACCGTGGCTGCCCGGGAAAAGCGTGTCGCCCACAAAGGCGATGCTCCCCTGCTCGGTGGCAGCAAACAAGACGATCCCGCCCGGCGTATGCCCCGGCGTCTCGATCACCTGCAGACAGACGTCGCCCACCTCGATTGTATCGCCCTCGGCAAGCAAGCGCGTCGGCTCACCCGGATCGGGCGTCTCGATACCCCACATGGTGCGCTGCTCCTCGATATTTGCGCGAGGTACCTTCACGTCCTTAGCGCACAACTCATATAGCGCTCCGTCGCCAACGACAGCTCGAACCCCGGCAACCCCGCCAACATGGTCGGCATGACCGTGCGTGCAGACAGAGCCGAGTACGCGCACCTCAGGATGCGCAGTGCGGATATGCTCCACAAGGCGCTCGCCCTCCCACGCCGGATCGACGATTAAGCACTCGTCATTCGAAATCACGGCGTAACTGTTGGTCTGAATGGGGCCGTTGACGAGCGCCTCAATCGAAGCCGCACCTCGGGGTGTCAGGTCCAAAGTCATATCGCCCATGCGCATACCCTCCTTCTAAAATACGTTCGAGGCACCAAACGATGCCTCGAACGTAACCAATATCTATGATGCTGAGAGGCTCTCGCACCTACACACGGCGCTTGAGCTGAGCTCCGCCTTCGCCGGGCATAAGACGGCGAGCGTCGTAGACCGAATCGACACTGCTGATGGAAGCCAGCAACGGATCCAGACCACTCGCGTCCGAGATCTCGACCATAAAGCGCAGGGTTGCAATACCCTCGCGGTTGGTCGACGTGGCGGCAGAAAGGATATTGCCGCCCGCATCGCCAATGGCAATGGTGACATCCTTGAGCAGGCCCATGCGGTCCAGGCACTCGACCACGATCTCGACCTGGAAGAGGGTGTCGGCAGCGCCGTCCCACTCCACATCGATCATGCGCTCGGGATGTTCCATAAGACCCTTGACGTTAGGGCAGTTGGCGCGATGCACCGAAACGCCACGACCGCGCGTAATGAAGCCGACGATGTCGTCGCCCGTCACGGGGTTGCAGCAATGAGCCAGACGGACCAGCAGGCCGCTGTTGCTCTCGCCCTTGACGATAATGCCGTTGCTGGCGCTCTTGCCGCGCTTTTGCGGCTTGCGGTTGGAGCCTCGGGCCGGCTGTTTCACGACCTCGGCGATAGCCTCGGCCTTGGTGAGCTGTTCCTCGGGCTTGGGGTCCAAGATTTGCTCGACCTTATTGCCCACAGCGCGCGGGGCAACCTTGCCGGCGCCGACGGCGGCAAACAGGTCCTCGAGCTGCTTGAAGTTAAACTGCTCCGCCACGGCGTTGAGTGCACGCGTCGAACGCGGCGTAGAAATGCCATAGCCACGCTTACGCAGGTCCTTGGCCAGTATATCGCGGCCGGCAGCAGCGTCATCGTCTTTGGTCGCGGCGGCGAAATAACGGCGGATCTTTGACTTGGCCGAAGGTGTCTTGACGATCTTGAGCCAATCGCGCGATGGCTTGGAGCTCTTGTTCGTCAGAATTTCAACGCGGTCGCCCGTCTTAATCTCGTGCGTGAGCGGAGCCACCGCACCGTTGATCTTAGCGCCGACGCAGTGGTTGCCCACCTCGGTGTGAACGGCGTAGGCAAAGTCGAGCGGCGTGGAGCCGGCACGAAGCGCCATGACCTCGCCCTTGGGCGTAAAGACGAAGATCTCCTGATCGAAGAGGTCGACCTTCAGCGAATGCAGGTATTCCTTGGCGTCGGTGATCTCATCAGACGCAGCCCAATCGAGCGAATGTTTGAGCCAGTTAATCTGGTCGTCCAGACGCTGGGCATCATTGGTCTTAGACGCAGACGATCCGCCCGACTTCTTATAGAGCCAGTGGGCGGCAATGCCGTACTCGGCCTGCTCATGCATCTCGTAGGTTCGAATCTGAATCTCGAGCGGGCGGGCCGTGGGGCCGATAACCGTCGTATGAAGCGATTGGTAGTTATTGACCTTGGGCATGGCGATATAGTCTTTAAAGCGACCGGGCATGGGGTGCCACAGCGTATGCACCGCGCCGAGCGTGGAGTAGCAATCGCGCACCGAATGCGTGATGACGCGCAGTGCCACCAGGTCGTAGATCTCGGAGAACTCTTTGCCCTTGCGCTTCATCTTTTGGTAGATAGACCAATAGTGCTTGGAACGGCCGTTGATCTGGAAGTCCTCCAGGCCGATGCGGTTGAGTTCATCGGTGAGCGTCTTGATGGTCTCGGCCAGATAGCGCTCACGGACCTCACGCGACTCCGCCACCATGCGCGCGATGCGCTGGTAGGCGTCGGGCTCAAGGTAGAAGAAGGACAGGTCCTCGAGCTCCCACTTAATGGAGCTCATGCCCAGACGGTCGGCCAGGGGCGCATACACGTCCATGGTCTCGCGAGCTTTAAACAGGCGACGGTCTTCACGCAGGGCTGCAAGGGTGCGCATGTTGTGCAAACGGTCGGCAAGCTTAACGATGATGACGCGGATGTCCTTGGACATGGCGAGAAACATCTTGCGCAGCGTGAGGGCCTGCTTCTCGTCCATGCTGTCGACTTCGATGTTGGTGAGCTTGGTCACGCCATCGACGAGCTCGGCCACCGTATCGCCAAACAGGCCGGAAACATCGGCAAGCGAGGTCTCGGTATCCTCGACGGTATCGTGCAGCAGCGCGGCGCACACCACATCGCAGTCCATCTTGAGATCGGCCAAAATGATGGCAACCTCGACGGGATGGTTAATGTACATCTCGCCCGAGCGGCGCTTTTGGTTGCAGTGCTTCTCGGCGGCAAAGCAGTAGGCCTGCTCCACCTTAGAGAAGTCGTCCTCATTCATATATTTGAGGCACAGGCGCTCCAGCTTGTCGTAGCTGTCCGCCATAATCTCGGGTGGCAGCTCATCGGCATGCTTATAGTGCTCCATCTCCGAAAAAGGCTGGAGGGTGGAATCATGGGCGGTACGGGCTGCGGCATCCATCGAGGTCCCCTTCCCCTAGGCCCGCGGTACGATCGGGCGGTTAACTTTGGCTAGCATATCAGAAGCGCACGAATCGAGCGCCCAACTCCGGAAAGCCGAGAACTCCATGCGCGAGCGCAAGCCCTCCAAATAGCGGATTGACCTGCTCAATTGCACGCGGCCGGGGTTTTCGGCCATCGCGATGCGACGGGTGTCGTCAAACCCCGAAACGCGACAGAAACCAAGCTCTTCGAAGATTCCCAGCCCGCTTTCCACCGAGCGCTCGTCGACCGGCGTGCGAGCATCGATGGCAAGGCACATCTGCGCGATGTCGATATCGCTCGCGCTAAAGGAATCGTCCCCGGTCTTGCCGCGGTTGGAGCGCCACATAGTCTGCAGCGCTCGATAGAGCGTGACGAGTTCATCGCGCTCGGGCGCGTAGCAGTCGAGCAGGCGCTCGTTAATGCGAGCGTCACGCGACGAATAGAGCAGGTGAATCACGGCGGGCTGTCCATCGCGACCGGCGCGGCCGCTCATCTGGTTAAACTCAATCGCGCCAAACGGCATGTGATAGAGCACGACATGGCGAATATCGGGAAGGTTAACGCCCTCGCCAAAGGCAGACGTCGAGACGATGCAGCTGAGGCTTCCGTCACGAAACGCCTCCTCTACGCGATGGCGGTCGGCGCGCGTAAGGCCCGCGTTGTAGAACGCGATGCGGGTCGCGCAATCGGGTACCCGTTTGCGCAGCGTCTTAGCAAGCGCCACGGACTGATCACGCGAGTTGACGTAGATGACGGTCTTCTCCCCCGTCGCGACGATGGACACCAGGCGGTTTTCGCGGCTCGCAAGATCGCGGTCGTCCTCGAGCTGCAAGTTCTCGCGCACGGTCTCGTCGACCACCGTACGGGTAATCGGCAGCACGCGGGCAAGCTCCGCAACGACCGGAGCCGTTGCGGTGGCAGTCGTGGCCAGAACGACCGGATCGCCCAGGGCCTTGAGAATATCGGGCATGTCGAGGTATGCGCTTCGGTCGCCGCCCTTGGCAAGACCGGCATGGTGCGCCTCATCGATAACGACAAACCCGATACGCCCCGAGCGTGCAAAGCGATCGCGATGGATAGACAGGAACTCCGGCGTCGTGAGAACGATGCCGGTGCGGCCCGAAGCCAGGCCAGCAAACACGTCATCGCGCGCTGCTTCCACGGTCTCGCCGGTCAACACGCCCACGCCAATGCCGAGCGCAGCCATCGTCGATGAAAGGTGATAGGCCTGGTCGGCAACGAGTGCGCGCAGCGGATAAACAAAAATGCTCGCGCGCCCGCGAAGAACCGCCTCGCGTGCGGCATGTACATGGAAAATCAGAGACTTGCCGCGACCCGTTCCCATAACGGCCAAAACGCTCTGGTGGTCGGCGAGCGCGTCGAGTGCCTCGACCTGCACGCGATGTGGCTGGTTCGAGCCGATAAAGCTATGGATAAGCGAGCGCGTGAGCTCGGTATAAGAAAGCTGGGCGAGCGTCTCGCGTTTACGCGACTCCAGGCGCGGGCCAGAATCCGTCGGTTGCACCCCACGGCGAAGCTCACATGCCGGATCGTCGACGCTGGGCAGCGTGGTATCGCGGACCAGAACATCCTTGATCATGAGCTTGGGCTTCACACGCCCCTGCCAATGCTCGGCCACGGCCTCGAACACCAAATCGACGGCGCTATCGCAGTTGATGAGCTTATCGATTTGCGGCACGCGGAACATAATGGCCGGCACGCTCGCGGCGCCATCGGTCGCCACAAAGCGCATGTGCTCGCCGGTTTTGCCCACCACGGCGCGATCGCACATCGTCACGCCCTCGGCGGCCAGCAGCGGCACCTTGTTGCCCTGGCCAAACGGCTCAAGACGGGAAATCTGCTCTATAGTCTCGATATTCAGCTCGGAAAGGTCGACCGTGGCGGCAACCTCGTCGATGTCTTCAAAGTCCTCGGCGGGAATCTCCGATAGCACGGCGGAAAGGCGACGACGGAACTCGTCGAGCTTGGATGCCTCGATGGTCACACCCACCGCACCGGCATGTCCGCCGCGACGAATCAGCAGGTCGGAACAGCGCTCGACGGCGTCAAACAGGTTAACTTTGCCCACCGAGCGACCAGAGCCGCGCGCGATACCGTCCTCGATCGAGAACAGCAGCGCCGGCACGTGATAGCGGTTGGTCAGACGGCTTGCCACGATGCCCTTGACACCCTCGTGCCAGCCTTCGCCGCCCACGACGATCGCGCGCCCGCCGTCATAGGTCTCCTCGACCTTTGCCATGGCATCGCGCGTGAGCTCCGCCTCGATCTCACGGCGCTGGCGGTTAATCTCCTCGAGCTCAGCCGCCAGCGCGCTTGCCTCGATAGGATTGCGGGCAAGCAGCAGGTCGAGCGCCAGCTTGGGATCGGCCATGCGGCCGGCAGCGTTTAAGCGGGGAATGAGCGAGAATGACAGGCCATCCGCCGTAATGCTCGAAAGGTCCGCCTTGGCAAGCGCGGCAAGCGCGATATAGCCGGGGCGAGCGGTTACGCGCATCTGCTGGATGCCCTCGGCAACCAGCGCGCGGTTCTCGGGCGTGAGCGGCATCATGTCGGACACGGTGCCCAGCGCCGCGACCTCTATCAGCGAACGCCAATACGACGGCTTGTCCAAACGCTCGCCCAGGACTTGCACCAGCTTGAGCGCCACGCCGGCACCGGCAAGCTCGCGCGAGGGACCCTCGTCCTCGAGCTTGGGGTCGGTCAGGGGCACGCCCTGCGGCACCTGGTCGGACGGCTCGTGATGGTCCGTGACCACCAAATCGATCCCCAGGCTCTCCAGATAGGAGACCTCTTCCTTGGCGGCAATGCCGTTATCGACGGTCACGATCAGCTGGGGGCGAGCGAGCTCGTTAACGCGGTCGAGCGCCGCGCGCGAAAGACCGTAGCCCTCGTCAAAGCGATGTGGAATAAACGGCGTGACATCGGCACCAAACGCGCGCAGCGCCTCGGTCAACAGGCAGGTCGACGTAATACCGTCAACGTCAAAATCGCCAAAGACCGCGATGTGCTCGTGGTTGCGAATGGCACGCTCGACGCGGTCGGCAACGACCGACATGCCCGGGATAATGAGTGGGTCGGCCCAGTCGCGATCGAGCGAAGGCGTCAAAAACAGCTGGCCTTCTTCGATGGATGTAATGCCGTGCGCAACCATAATGCGCGCCACCAGCCCTGGAATGCCCAGGCCAACCGAAAGCTCCTTTTCGAGCTCGGGGTTTTGCTGAGCGACCGCCCAGCGATGCGTCGTCTTAAGCGATGACATAGGCACCCACCCCCGATAGGGGCAGGTCGCCGCGATACCTCTCACGGTTCATAGCGATGAGTCCTCTGTGTATGCCCGCTTCGGCAGGCAGATCTGTTGAACGGATTTATTATACCGTGCAGCGCGGACGCCAATCGCCGCAGCACGTCGTGGTTTCGGTAAACGAGGGCGGTAATAGCCTCGAAATAATCGAACGTTTCAGCCGCACGGACGCATGCGAGCGTCTAGCATGTCCATACAAACGAGTTCGGGATAAAGGGAGTCACGGGGCATATGAAGCAATGGGTTAGGCTGGGAAAGTTCCTCGCGGGGCATATGCAGGTCATCGTTCCGATTTGCGTAACGCTCGGTGTGCTCTTTCCCCAGCAGATCGGCGTACTCAAGCCCATCGTTCCCGCCCTCTTCGCCTTTATGACGTTCCAAGGTGCGCTCAGCAACACCTTCCACCAGGTCGCTGAGGTGTTCCGCCGTCCCCTGCACCTGATTTTGGCGCTGCTCGTCTCGGCGGTGCTCATTCCCATAGCAGCCTATGCCATGGGATCGCTGTTCTTTGGCTCCAATCCCAACCTTGTCTGCGGCATCGTGCTCGAGTACAGCGTACCCGTAGCGGTCACTGCCTTTATGTGGATTAGCATGTTCGGCGGCAACGGCCCGCTCGCGCTCACCATTATCCTGACGTCCTCGGTTATCTCGCCTGTGACGATTCCGCTCACGCTTAAGCTCTTGCTGGGTGCCACCGTCTCGATCGATGTGCCGAGCATGATGCAAGACATGGCCTTTATGATCGCCATCCCCGCCGTGCTCGGCATCGTGATCAACGAGCTCACGCGTGGATGGGGACACGAGAAGCTCTCCCCCGCGCTTTCGCCCGCCTGCAAGTTCATGATGATGGGCGTCATCGCGTCCAACTCCACCGCCATGAGCGAGTACGTGCTGCACATGAACGCGGTGCGCCTGGAAGTCGCCCTCTTTATTCTGGTCTTCGCCATCAGCGGTTTTGTCGTGGGCATTCTGGTCGCCCGCGCGTTGCACCTGCCGTATAGCGAGACGACCACCATGTGCTTTACTTGCGGCATGCGCAATATCTCTTCGGGCGCCGTCATCGCCACACAGTATTTTCCCGGCGAGGTCGTGTTTCCCGTCATGTGCGGCACGCTGTTTCAGCAGGTACTCGCCTCGCTTATCGGGCATCTCTTTGAGCGCCTGACCGGCGAGGAGCGCGCCGCCCAGCGCAAGCGCGTCGAGGCCGGCCGCAGCGCAATGGCGAAATAGCCAGCCACAGGCGCGAGGCCGAGCCCTTGGCTATGCAAGCGCCTCCAGGCGTGCGCGCAGGCGCTCGGCATCGATATCGAGCGTCGTCTCGGCATTGACCTGGGCCAGACGATAGCCCACAAAGTAGGGCGATACCACCCAACGCGGCAGCGCCTTGGCAATGGTCCGGCCGTCCATGTGGTAGAAGAACAAGTTGTACGACTCCGCGCGACCGCCGTGGTGCTCGTGCAGGATATAGCGCAGGGCCACCTGAATCGCATCGGCAAACAGGTCCGCTTCGGCTTGGTCGCGGGCGTCGTCGCTGGCGGCGATTCCCTGTGGAGCCGAGACGTTGACCTCAAAGAACCCCATGATCGGCTCGGTTGAGATGTTGACCGCAACCCTCCCGCGTCGCCAAACATCGATGCCTTCGAAGTTGGCGGGAGCTAGTGCTGCATAACCATCTTCCCGCTCCAGACCCACAATCTGCATATGCGGATGGACGAGGCTGCCGCCCGAAAGCGGGCCTTTGTTCTTGTACATGAGCACACTGCGGTACTGCTGGGAATCGATCATCTGCTGCCAACAGCCCAGGGCAAACCGCATCGCATGATGCAGCTCATCCGGTTCATAGGTCACCAGGTCGGCGTCGTGATTGGCCGACTCGATCAATACGGTCTGACGGGTGGCCCGCAAGGTCTTGAACTTATTCTCGAGCCAGATGCAGTCACCATCGCGCTGGATGATGTTGGCGAGCCCCTCCGTGTCGCAAAAAGGGCACGCGGTGCCAGGGCGACGATTATCGTCGGGCTTGCCGCTCGCCTGCTGAACGTCAAATACGAGCGCCACGGGT
The DNA here is from genome assembly GCA_902492935.1 of uncultured Collinsella sp. GTDB lineage: Bacteria > Actinomycetota > Coriobacteriia > Coriobacteriales > Coriobacteriaceae > Collinsella. The sequence continues at coordinate 13,496 of CABUNJ010000033.1, forward strand.
TATACCTCCAGCGGCACGATCTTGGTGCCATGGAGCTCGGAGACGCCTAGCGCCGTCGTGACCGCGTCGCGATTTGTCGTAGTGATGCCGCCGCCGGGAAGGATGGTCAAACGATCGCCCGTATACTCGATTAAACGAGCCAGGTGATCGAAATTATCCTCGATCGACGTACCGGCCGCGCCGCCATGCGTGAGGATGCGCGTAACGCCGCAGTCGGCAAGCGTATCAATCGCATCGAGCTGGGCCTCGGGCGAAAGCTGGTCAAATGCCATGTGGAAGGTGATGTCGATGGGCTCACGCTTGCATTCCTCGGTCGCGCAGCCCGCGGCCATCACGAGGGCGCCCAACGTAAGCTCGTCGAGCGCCCATCCGCCAGCGCAGGGCTTGCAGCAGCCAAAGACCAAGCCGTCAACGCCGGCGCTTACGGCAAGGCCCAGGTCCATCTCCATCATGCGCAGCTCGTCTTGGTTGTAATGAAAGTCACCGCCACGCGGGCGAATCATGCACATCACTCGCGCGTCATGCTCGTGAGCATAGCTGACTGTAGCGCTGATAACACCGGCCGAGGGTGTAGTGCCACCGACGGTAAGGTTGTCGCACAGCTCGATGCGCTTTGCACCGGCATCGATAGCTGCCGGCACCCGCTCAAAGTTCTCGGCACAAAACTCGTACAGCATAGATAGACCCCCAAAGACAGCAGATGTTTTCCGACGGGCATTGTCACACATCCCAATGAAGTTGCGGTGAAATAGGGACTGTTTTGGCCTCTGAGACTCCCATTTAGTCCCTATTTCACCGCAACTAAAAAGGGGGCGCTGACTGGGATAGTCAGCGCCCCCTTTATTTTATGGACTAGCCTCCGAGGTAAGCCTTGCGCACGTTGTCGTCGTGCAGGAGCTCTTGGCCGGTGCCGGTCATGGTGATCTTGCCGGTCTCGAGCACGTAGCCGCGCGTAGCGATCGAAAGCGCCATCTGAGCGTTCTGCTCAACCAGGAGCACCGTGGTGCCGGCCTTGTGCAGGTCCTCGACAATCTGGAAGATCCGCTCGATCAGAATTGGCGCCAGGCCCATAGAAGGCTCGTCGAGCATAAGCAGCTTGGGGTTGCTCATGAGGGCGCGGCCCATAACGAGCATCTGCTGCTCGCCGCCTGAAAGGGTGCCGGCGACCTGGCGACGACGTTCCTTCAGGCGCGGGAACTGCTCGTAGACGCGCTCCAGGCCCGGAGCCACCGTGGACTTGGGCTGCGTATAGGCACCCATCTCCAGGTTCTCCTCAACCGTCATCTGCAAAAAGGCGCGACGACCCTCGGGAACCTGAGCCAGGCCCTTACCAACCAGCTTATCAGCGGGCGTATGGGTAATGTCCTCGCCCATAAACTTGATGGAGCCGGTCTTGGAGCGCAGCAGGCCCGAGACGGTCTTGAGCGTTGTGGACTTGCCGGCACCGTTGGCACCAATCAAGGCCACGATCTCGCCCTCATTAACGTTAAAGGAGATGTCCTTGATGGCGTGGATGGCACCGTACCAGACGTTGATGTTGTAGACGGAAAGCATCGGCTCTGCCATTTAGTTCTCCCCCTTATCCTGCTTGCCCAGATATGCCTCGATAACGGCGTCGTTGTTCTGGATTTCCTCGGCCGTGCCCTTGGCGATGACCTTACCAAAGTTGAGCACGCAGATGCCCTCGCAGATGTTCATAACGAGCGACATATCATGCTCGATAAGCATGATGGCAATGCCAAAGGTGTCGCGAATCTTGACGATGTTCTCCATGAGCTCTGCGGTCTCGGACGGGTTCATGCCGGCGGCAGGCTCGTCGAGCAGCAGTAGCTTGGGGTTGGTGGCAAGCGCGCGGACGATTTCCAGACGACGCTGAGCGCCGTAAGGAAGCGAGCCGGCCTGTTCATTTGCCAGGTGCTCCATGTCAAAAATGGACAGCAGCTCCATGGCGCGCTCGTGGGCGGCCTTCTCGTGCTTCCAATACGTCGGCAGGCGCAGCACGCCCTCAAAACCGGAGTAGCGCTCCTGATTGTGCAGGCCGACCTTAACGTTGTCCTCCACCGTCATGGTATTGAACAGGCGGATGTTCTGGAACGTACGGGCAATACCCATGCGGTTGACCTGATAGACCGACTTGCCCGAGGTGTCCTCGCCATCGAGCAGGATGGTGCCGTGTGTGGGCTGATACACCTTAGTGAGCAGGTTGAAAACCGTGGTCTTACCGGCGCCGTTGGGACCGATCAGACCGGCAATCTCGGTCTTGCCGATAGTCAGGCTAAAGTCGTCGACTGCCTTAAGGCCGCCGAATTCAATGCCCAGGTGGATGCACTCGAGTGCCGGGCGCTCGCCCAGGTCACGATCGGGAACGATGGCGCCAGAAGGATACGGGACCATCTTGCCCTTGTTGAACTCAAATTTACTGGGCATCGGCTGCCACCTCCTTCTTGGGAGCAAAGCGGTCCTTGACGCGACCGAAGAACGCCTTGAGCTGCGGGTTGTTGGTAAAGATCATGACCAGGATCAGCACGATAGCGTAGATGAGCATGCGGTAGTCCGAGAACTGACGGAGCAGCTCGGGAAGTACCGTGAGCAACGCCGCCGCGATAACGGAGCCGCGCATATTGCCCAGACCGCCCAGGACCACGAACACCAGGATAAGGATGGACGTGTTGAAGTCAAACTTGGTGGCGGAGAGCTGCGAGAAGTTACCGCCGAAGAGGGCTCCGGCAGCACCGGCGAGGGCAGCGGAAACCACGAACGCGATCATGCGGTACTGGGTGACGGAGATGCCCACGGACTCGGCTGCAATCTTGTTGTCGCGCACGGCCATAATGGCACGACCGGTACGGCTGCGAACCAGGTTGAGCACGATCACGAGTGCGACCATGACCAGGATGGCACCGGCGAGGAAGGTCGAGTACGTCGACACGCCCGAGGCGCCCTGGGCGCCCTTGATGATGGCGGTGCCATCCTCGAGCAGGTGCAGGTCGTCGATCGTAGAGTTGCCCGTGATGTTAAAGATCACGTGCAGGCCGCGCGAGTCGACACCCACGATAAGGCAAGTGACGATCTCCTTGATAATCTCGCCAAAGGCCAGCGTCACGATAGCCAGGTAATCGCCGCTCAGGCGAAGGACCGGGATGCCAATCAAGAAGCCCAGGATAGCGGCAGCGATGGCGCCGACCACGATACTGATGATAAGGCGCACCGGATCGGAGGGAACGGCGCTCTCCAGCGCGACGGCGGTGACGATGCCCGTGTAGGCACCGACACTCATAAAGCCCGCATGGCCCAGCGACAAGTCGCCCGCGATGCCGACGACGAGGTTAAGGGAGATAGCCATGACGATGTAGGCCGTAATGGGAACCAGCTGACCGGCGATCATGCGCGGAATCATGTGGTTAGACTGCATAAAGAACACGATGGCGAACGCCACGATGCACATGGCATACGTAACAAAGTCGTGACGCGTCTGCTTGTCTTTAAGAAACTTCATAACGCTCACCTACACCTTCTCGGGGACGTACTTGCCCAAGAGGCCGGCAGGCTTGACGAGCAGGACGATGATCAAAACACCAAAGACAATGGAGTTGGCAAGGCTCGTGGAAATGTAGGCCTGCGCCATCGCCTCGATGATGCCGATGAGAATGCCACCGACAAAGGCACCGGGGATGGAGCCGATGCCGCCGAAAACGGCGGCGTCGAAAGCCTTGATGCCAGGCATAGCGCCCGTCGTGGGCTGCAGCACCGGCGAGTAGGAGCACAGCAGCACGCCGGCGATGGCGGCAAGGGCAGAGCCGATGGCGAACGTCATCGAGATGGTGCGGTTGACGTTGATTCCCATGAGCTGAGCGGCGGCCTTGTCCTCGGACACGGCGCGCATGGCTTTGCCCATCTTGGTCTTACCTGTAAAGAACATCAGGCCGGCCATGATAACAAGGCAGGCGACGATGGTGACGAGCGAGACGGCGCTTACGTTGAACTTGGCCAAGAACTCCGGCACCTGGAAGGTGACGAGCGAAGTAAAGTTCTTGGGCGTGGCGCCCCACAGAAGCTGTGCGGCATTCTGCAGGAAGTAGGACACACCGATAGCCGTAATCAGAACGGCCAGCGGACCCGCCTGGCGCAGCGGCTTGTATGCCAGACCTTCGATGAGAACACCGAGAACGGTACAGACCACACAAGAAAGAATTACAGATGCCCAGCCCGGGAGGCCGAAATACGACGTGGCACAGAACGAGACATAGGCACCGACCATGATGACGTCGCCGTGAGCGAAGTTCAGCATCTTGGCGATACCGTAGACCATGGTGTAGCCCAACGCGATGATGGCGTAGACGCTGCCCATGGACAGGCCGTTGACCAGGTATTGGATAAAGACCGTCATGTTCCACATCCCCCTTTCGAATAGGTTTCCAGTTAATGTATGAAACAGGGACGTTACACTGTCCCTAGATACCAAGCAAGCAGGGAAGGCCAAAACCTCCCCTGCTTGGGATCAAAACCGCTCTATGTAAGGCGGCCTATTAGGCCTGTACGTACTTGCCGTCGGTAATGACGTACGCCGTCGGGTCCTTCTGGACCTGGCCCTTGTCGTTCCAGGAGAGCTTGCCAGTCAGGCCGTCAACAGTAATGTTGCGCATAGCCTCGGGAAGCTTCTCGGCAACCTCGGTGGGGTCGGCGTCGACACCCAGGCCGGCCTCCTTGAGAGCCTCGACCACAGCATGCACGCCGTCGTAGGCGTCGGCGGCAAACTGGTCGGGGGTATCGCCGTACTTATCTTTGTAAGCGTTGACGAAGTCGGCGTTCTTCTCGTCGTCGGCGGAGAACGGGGTCATGAGCAGCAGACCCTCGGCAAGAGAGGTATCGAAGCCCTCAACGCCCAGGATACCGTCCATGCCGTCGCAGCCCATCATCTTGACGTCGTAGCCCATGTCCTTGGCGTTCTTGAGCAGGACGGACGCCGGTGTGTAGTAGATCGGCGCAAAGATCATGGTGGCGCCAGCCTGCTTGGCCTTGGTCAGCTGGTTGGTAAAGCTCGTGGCGGAGTCGTCCTTAAAGGTCTCCTCGTCAACAATCTCGAGCTTGGACTCAGCGGCCTGGGCCTTAAAGGAATCTGCGATGCCCGAAGAATAGGCGTCGCCGGAGTTATAGAACAGCACGAACTTCTCGTCCGCATACTTCTGCGCCAGGAACTTGGCAGCGTTGACACCCTGGTTGGGGTCGGTGAAGCAAACCTGGAAGACGCAATCCTTGCCCTTGGTAACGTCCTCGGAGGACGCGGACGGGGTAATCATGAACGTCTCGGGGTCGTTACCGCACTCAGCAGCAACGGCGACCGACGCACCCGTGGTGGTCGGACCGACAAGGGCCTGCATGCCCCAGTCGAGCAGGGTGTTGAAGGCGTTGACGGCCTTCTCGCCGTCAGCCTGGTCGTCCTCGGCCTTGCTGACAAGCGGCAGCTCCTTAGTCGAGAAATCCTTGCAGCCAAGCTCGACAGCCTGTGTAACGGACTTGCCGTAGGACGCGTTGGCGCCGGTCAGCGGGCCGATGGTACCGATCTTAAACGAAGCGTCGCTCGAAGCGGAACCGCTGTCGCCGCCGTTGGAGGAGCAACCAGCTAGAATGGACATCGCCCCCAGACCTGCTGCGCTCGCGATAACGCTCCTGCGATTCATAACAGGGTTCAATGACTTACCGGTGAGGCTCGACATGCGGCTCTCCTCTCAAATCTCGTCGGGTTTCGGTTACCCGACAGGCCATCCTTCGCCGTGTTCGGCGTTCGCAAAATAGTAGACGCTTTAGTTGAGAAAAGTGGCGATTATTTCAACTTTTCTTTTGTTTTGCCCATTTATCCATAATTCTGCGTATTCCTGTCGGTTTATGCAGTTTAGCCACTTTATTGTGTGAAAGTAATGTTTCCGTTCTGTTACAGGCGTCCTTGCCCTGAATGAAACGGCCCGCCGGTCTCGATGTATATGCACTTAGGCGGCGATGTACTTACCGTCCTGAATCACATAGGCCGTAGCAGGCTTTTCGACCTGACCTTCGTCATTCCACGTTAGCTCGCCGGTCAGGCCGTCGATCTTGATCTTGCGCATGGCCTTGGCAAGGTCGCCGGCAATGTCGGCGCCGTCGGCCGTAATGTCGATGTCTGCCTTGTCGATGGCCTCGGCGATGGCGTGGACGCAATCGTAGGCGTCGGCGGCAAACTGGTTAGGCGTCTCGTCGTAGGCGTCCTTATATGCCTTGACGAAGTCGGCATTCTTCTCGTCGTCGGCAGAGAACGGGGTCATAAGCAGTACGCCCTCGGCAAGAGAGGTATCGAAGCCCTCCACAGAGAGCAGGCCGTCCATGCCGTCGGTACCCATGAGCGTCATGTCGTAGCCCATGTCCTTGGCGTTCTTGAGCAAAACGGACGCCGGCGTGTAGTAGATCGGCGCAAAGATGAGCGTGGCGCCGGCCTCCTTGGCCTTGGTGAGCTGGTTGGTAAAGCTCGTGGAGGAATCGTCCTTAAAGGTCTCGGTATCGACGATATCAAGTTTGGACTCCTTGGCCTGCTCGGCAAAGGCATCGGCAACACCCGAGCTGTACGTATCGCCGGAGTTGTAGAACAGGGCGATCTTGGCGTCCGCGTACTTCTCGGCCAAGAACTTCGCGGCGCTGGCGCCCATGGTGGGATCGGTGAAGCAAACCTGAAAGACCGTGGTCTTGTCCTTGGTGACGTCGAGGGACGAAGCAGAGGGCGTGACCATGAGCATATCATCGGCGATCTCGCCCGAGACGGCGACGGCGGCACCAGTCGTGACGGGGCCGACGAGCGCCTGCATGCCCCAGTCGCACAGGGTATTGAAGGCGTTGATAGCCTTCTCACCGTCGGCGACGTCATCCTCGGACTTAAGCGAGAGTTTGAGGTCCTTGGTCGAGAAATCCTTGGCGGCGAGCTTGGCACCTTTCTCGGCCGATACGCCATAGGTTGCCGCGGCGCCGGTCAGAGGGCCGATGACACCGATCTTGAAGGTCTTGCCGTCATCGGCGGAGCCGCCGTCCGAGCCACCCGACGAGCAACCGGCGAGCGCGGCGGTGCTGCCGAGCGCCGCGGCACCGGCGAGAAAGTTCCTACGGCTGAGTGGACTGTTGATATTGAACATGGTGTCCCCCTTTTTCGCTGGCCGCTGCGCGGCCGTCTTGCGGTACGGGGCAAACCTTATGGCGCAAACGTTGACAGTTTGTTACGGAGTTCCGTTTGTAGCGAGCATGTTTCCAATGTTTCCGCAGCGTTTCGGGGGTGCCGTTTTGTGCGACTCCTGTTGCCTGACGAGCACGCGCCCTCGGTTCACGCTAGAATGCACTCAACCTTTAAGCGGTTAATCCATCCATAAGATGCACGAAGGAGCTATCTATGAGCGAACCCCTGCGCACCGTGAACGTCGGTCTGATCGGTCTGGGAACCGTCGGCGGCGGCGTGGCCCGTCTGATCAAGAGCCACCACGATGAGTACCTGGCAGCCTACGGCATCGACCTTAAGCTGACCCGCGCCTGCGCGCTTGCCTGGGAGCAGGCCGAAGCAGCCGGCATTGAGCGCGAGGCCTTTACGAGCGACTGGCACGATGTCGTCACCGACCCCGCCGTCGATATCGTCGTCGAGCTGATCGGCGGCGAGCATCCCGCGACCGAGATCTTCACCACTGCCTTTGAGCACGGCAAGCACGTCGTCTCTGCCAACAAGGCCCTGCTGGGCCGTCACGTCGAGACGCTTGCCGAGAAGGCGCGCGCGTGCGGCGTGCAAATTAAGTGCGAGGCCAGCTGCGGCGGTGGCATCCCCATCGTGAGCACGCTCGAGCACGACCTGGTGGGCAACAAGATCCTGACCATCGCTGGCATTCTCAACGGCACCACCAACTACATCCTGTCGCGCATGGACGCCGAGGGCGCCGATTACGCCGACGTGCTCGCCGACGCCCAGGCAAAGGGCTATGCCGAGGCCGACCCGTCCGCCGACGTCGACGGCTTCGACGCCGCCAGCAAGACGGCAATCCTTGCTTCCATCGGCTTTGGCACCCGCGTGACCACCGACGATGTCTACCAGCAGGGTATCCGCACCATCGGCGCCGAGGACATTGCCCAGGCCCGCGAGCTCGGCTACACCATCAAGCTGCTCGGCATCGCCCGCAATACCGACGCCGGCGTCGACGTCCGCGTGCATCCCACGCTGATCCCCGCCGACCACATGCTTGCCAAGGTCAACGGCGCCATGAACGCTGTCTACGTGGTAGGCGACGCCGTGGGCGAGACCATGTTCTACGGTGCCGGCGCAGGCTCCTTCCCCACCGCGAGCGCCGTCGTGGGCGATATCCTGTCGCTCTCCGAGCAGATCAGCCGCGGCGTGGCTCCGCTGCCCGAGATTGAGCCCTATGGTCACAATCTCGCCTTTAAGCCTATGGACGAGCTCCAGACCAAGTACTATGTGCGCCTGAAGGTCGCCGACCGCGTGGGCGCCCTGTCCGAGACGGTCGACATCTTTGCCAAGCACAACATCTCGATCTCGCTCATCAACCAGGTCGAGGACGGCAAGTCGGGCGTCAGCGATGCCTGCTCGGTCATCTTCCTGACGCACCGCGCGCTCGAGAAGGACGTCCAGGCTGCCGCCGCCGAGCTTGCCAGCGTCGACTGCGTGGCCGAGGTCGCCAACGTCCTGCGCATCGAGGACGTCGAGGCCTGGACCGAAGACGTCATGGCGAACTAGCCCACTACTTAGAACCTCAACGAAGCTCAACGCAAAAGGCGCGCTGCCTGCATCAACCGCAGGCAGCGCGCCTTCTATTATTTGGACGGAACCCGTATCCCGGCATTCCTTACTACTTACCGTCGTCGTCCTGGGCTTCATCGCGCGCGTAGAGCTCCAGCATGCGGCGGCGGTATTCGTGCACGGCGAGCTTGGCGCGCTCCAGGCGGCGGCGCTCACGCGGAGTCAGCTCGGACGGGTCAACCTCATCACCATAGGTCTTATCGGCAAGAAGACGCGCCGCGTCCACGATGCGGGCATCGATGTGGCCGCTCGCTGCCTCGGCGGAAAGACGCTCGGCAATCGTATCGAGCGTAGGCAGGCCCTCGAATACGCGACCATGGCCATGCGATGTCAGCAGCTCGTGCTCGCGTGCGAGCAGGCTTGCCAAATCGTGATGAGCGCGCAGGATGTCGAGCGCATCGGATGGATGCTCGGCAACTTCTGCCACGGCGGCAACCGGCGCGGCGTCGACCACACGGTAGAAGAGCTGCGCGAGCAATGGCATCAAGAACACCGTGATGGCACCGGCGGCAACCATGACCGACGCAATATCTTGCGACAGCGCGCCCGCGTTGACAGCAACGCTTGTCACGGCAACGATGATTGGCAGGGCCGTGGTGCAGTACAGGGCCACGGTAATGCGGCCATACGCCGACACATCGCGCGTCGCGGGACAAATGCCCATAGAGATGAGAATGGGCACGGCACGAATAATCAGCAACGCCACGATAAAACCCGCGAGCAAGCCCGGGCGCGACGCCACGGCCGTCAGGTCGATCTTTGCGCCCGATACGGTAAAGAACACCGGAATCAAAAAGCCGTAGGCCAGGCCGTCGAGCTTGGTCTCGAGCGTATGGTTGCCCTCGGGGATGATATAGCGCAGGACAAAGCCGGCGGCAAAAGAACCCAACACGATGTCGAGGTCAAAGATGGCCGAGAACGCCACGAGCGTGACCAGGATGAGCACCGTCAGGCGCACGAAGGTCTGCGACGTGGTGTCGGCGCGTTCCTCGACAAACGAAAAAAAGGAGGCTTCGGTAGTTTGTGTGACAAGGGGCTAGCCTAGGCAGCAACGCTCTTCGC
>CABUNJ010000034.1 GCA_902492935.1 uncultured Collinsella sp.
AAAGATCAAGTCGTCCTCGCAGACGCTCAAGCAGGAATACCTCGATACATACGAGGGAGGTGAATGACATGATAGGCAAGAGCTATGCAAAGATAGCGATTGTTGGCCTTGTAATCGGTCTTGCAATGGCACTATGCGCATCATTCGCGAAGTATAGGGCCGAGCAGTCGTTCATCGATGGCGCTGAAAATGGGTTTGGCATAGACGGGATGTATGCCAACGATGGCGCGACCAGGACGTCTATGGCGATTCTTGCAGGCGAAGACATGGAATGGCAAATCTGTAATGACGATGGCTCTTGTCTGAGTGGTCGTTTGGCCGCAACGAGCGATCCGAATTCGTTCGATCTTCTCGACGATGATGGAGCGGATTGCGGTTCTGTTCACCTTTCATATGCATCGCGAGACGGGATGGACGGCATCCTCTACGTCTCCCACGAGACTGGCGATTTCAAGATGCGCAGGACTAACCGAGCGCCGGCTTTTATCGAGGAGTGAGAGTTCCCGTCGGCCTGCCGATCAGGCCGTCGGGGTATCGAACCCCGCATTCATCCGTACACACACGGATGAATGCGGGAAGTGTCCGGATGAAGTTGATAATCAAGGAAACAAAGCCGTTCTGCCTGGGACGGCTTTGGTCTGGACTTTAACTACAACATCGCAATCGACACTTATCAGCTCGCGCGACGCGCATGGCCAAATCTCGGACGCTGGTGCATGGAGGACCTTCGAGATTTACTGGACATCCAAAACGACGACGCACGCCGCGTGCTCGCCGACTGCGAAGACGAGGTGGCTGTCTACAATGCGATCAGAAACGGCGTGAAGTCCGGAGAGCTTTCTGTGGAACCGCCGCGCCGTCGCGCGAGCCGACCGGGCAACCCGGGCAATCTGGTCCCGGCTCTCCCGGTCGTATTCCTACGATATCGCCCCTAGATCACCAATGTGTCAGATAAAGAATGAGGCAATGGCTGTGATCACGCCTACGGCAGATGCAACGACTGCGCCTTTTTTCCTCTCCTTTAGTCCGACGAATAGGGTTGCCGTAAAGTAAAGGGCGGAAATGCAGGCTATGGCAAGCGAAACGAGTTCCTTGGGCGGTTTCAGCAAAAGGTCGCTAGCAAAGAGTAATGCAAGCAGGGCAAAGCCGATTGTGTTCAAGTATCTCGATTGATTTTGCGACAACATGGCAACTTCCTTTCAGAACAGGCAAGTGAAAAGTCGGTACGATGTCATTGCGGTTGCAAAAAAGCCGCCGCTAGGACCGGTTGTCACGAGACAGGCGATAACTTCAGCGGTGCCAGCAAGGTAGGGATCGCGCAGGCAAGCCTCCTCCTTCGCGTTCAGCTTGACCTTGTGAGGGACGGTGCGGTTATTTGCAAATCCGTGAGAATCGCACCACGCCTTGGAATATGAATCCGTGCAGCGTCCGCGCTCAAAAGGGATATATCGTAATTTTCGTCGTAGTTGTCTCCGACGTAGATCTCGCTGCTCTCGGCGGGAGATCCCTCGTCGGCATAGGCTGCCGCAACGGGCACAAATGGTGTCATGACAAGGGAGAGGCAAAGAGCTGCTGAGACGATGGAGGGCAGGCATTTCTTCATGGCTGGCTCCTTAATCTGGCCTTTGATAGTTACTCGATGTCGCCTCCTTCCGCTTTATATCCGTTGTATTCGGCGTATTTCTTTAATAAGGCAAGAGGTTCTTCCTCTCCTTCGGATAAGCCGATGATGTTTCCTTGATCATCCAGTATGAATACGGACGGAATATGCTCAAGTTCATATTGGTCATACACGGTCTTATCTTAATCTATGTATATGGGAAAGTCTCCTTCATGGACCGAGGCTTCTTCAATTGTGCTGTCCTCGGAAACAGTGAAAAGGTTCTTCCTTAAGGCTGCGAAATTATCAAGTTGTTGCATATCTTCTATGAGAGATTCGCAGTGCTGACACCACGATGCCCAGATACCGCATCATCGGTATCAACCATGACGACCTCGCCGACGGTAGCGGCAAGGCGGGACTGACGTTTGAGACGACCAACGATGTCCTATACAAACACATCTGGAACGACACAAAGACCAATGTCGGCGGTTGGAGGTCCTCTAAGCTCCGCGCCCGCCTGAACTCCGGTGACCTCTGGGCGCTCCTGCCGGCCGAGCTCCGGTCCAAGGCGAAGGCCGTCACGAAGATGACGGACAACGAGGGCGGCGGTAGCGCCGGCACTCCGACGGCAACGAATGACAAGGTCTTCATCCTCTCGACGACCGAGATTTACGGAGACCTCCAGTCTGACGGCGCCCAGTACGAGTACTATGCGACGTCGAGGTATTCTGGACCTGAGATTGTGTGCTATTTCAGCACTCGTTCCGTGTCTCCGAGTGACTCAACGGACTTTATCTATGTTGACCCTTTCGGTCGCTGGAGCAGCGGTAGTGCCAACAGTGCCGGCAACGTGTTTCCCGCTTGGTGCTTCTAGATTTTCTAGTGCAAGGCCCGCGTGACTCCGCGCGGGCCTATCTTTTGGCAAGTGTACGAACGGTTTAGGTTCGCGGCACAGGTATTCGGGTTGAGGAGAAATAGGGTCATACAGCGGCTCTCAGAGCGCCAGCCGCACTCCTCCGCCATTACCTCTGCGGCGTCCTCGTTTAGAGCCCGTCCTGCTTGGCGTTTCGTTGCAACAGCCCACTTGTCCACCGGTCAAGTGAACTACTGGAATAAATACAGCGACACGCTTGTTCGTTACAGTCGCTATATCTGTGTAAATCGCCGCGATAAATTCGGCCTGTACTCGGCTGTATACCAGCTACGCGTATGTAGATTCGTATCGCGTTAATAAATCGGCTCAAGCGTGTGCAAAACGTGCAAGTAGCCGCAAATGGCGATTATCGCGTAGGTAGATTATTGGCACCCTGTTGCTTAATCAAAATTAAGCAATTGCTTAAAACAAAAAAGGTCAGGCACTAGGTGCCTGACCTGCAAACTTCTGGTCGGGACGACTGGATTCGAACCAGCGACCCCTTGACCCCCAGTCAAGTGCGCTACCAAGCTGCGCCACGTCCCGAAGCTTTTGTTTGTTGCTCTGCTCTCGCTCGCAACAGGGAGTATATTAACCCGAAACTTTAGACTTGTGCAAGAACTTTTTTATAAATTTTGAAGCAAGTCCAAAATTGTATCTGCGAGCTGGGGTTTTGTTAGAACGGGAAGTTCTTGCGTGCCCGTTGTGCTTACGATCCAGGCCTTGTTAGTGTCGGTTCCAAAGCCCGAATCGGCGCGCGAGACATCGTTGGCGATAATGGCATCGCAACCCTTGCGCGCGAGTTTGCGCTGCGCGTACTCCACGACGTTATCAGTCTCGGCCGCAAATCCGATCACGCATCGGTCGCCCTTCTGGTGCGAGAGCGCGGCCAAGATATCGACCGTTTCGACAAGCTCGATACGATCCAAGCACTTGTTGGCCTTTTTGAGCTTATGGTCGGCAGGGGCCGCGGGGGTGTAGTCGGCGACGGCGGCCGCGCAAATGGCCGCGTCGGCCGTCTGGAAGGCGCTCAGTGCCGCCTGGAGCATCTCTGCGGCGGTCTGCACGCGTACGCACGCCACGCCTCGGGGAACATCGAGCGATGTCGGTCCCAACACGAGCGTGACCGCAGCACCGCGACGAGCGGCCTCCCCCGCCAGGGCGATGCCCATCTTGCCCGAAGAGCGGTTGCCAATGAAGCGCACCGGGTCGATCGGTTCGTGCGTGGGACCGGCGGTAATTACGATGCGCTTACCTGCCAGGTCCTGTGGCGCGGGGTTGAGCACCTCACAGATGACTTCGACGATGTCCTCGGGCTCGCTCATGCGTCCTGTGTCCACGTCGCCGCAGGCAAGGTAGCCGCTGCCGGGTCCCACCACATGCACGCCGCGGTTGCGCAACGTGGCCATGTTGGCCTGCGTCGCCGGCGCCTTCCACATGCCGTTGTTCATAGCGGGTGCGACCACGATGGGTCGCGGCGTTGCAAGCAGCGTGGTGGAAATAAGGTCATCGGCGATGCCGTTGGCCATCTTGGCGATGATATTGGCCGTCGCGGGTGCCACGACCACCAGATCGGGCTCCTGCGCCAGCGAAATGTGGTGGATGGGGTCGGAGGGATCGTCGAATAGGCCCACGGCAACGGGCTCGTTGGTGAGCGCACGGAAGGTGAGCGGGCCCACAAACTCGGTGGCATGCTCGCTCATAACGACTTTGACGCGCGCGCCGCGCTTTTGCAGCAGGCGCACGATATTGCACGACTTATAGGCGGCGATCCCGCCGGTAATGCCCAGCAGGATCGTTTTTCCCTCAAGTTGCATTGAATTGTTGCATGCCGCCGTCATCGCTAGGCTTCCTTGCTCGGGAGTACCAGGAGGCGGTGGCAGTACGGGCAGTGCGTAATCTCGCTGCCGTCGTGGTTGAGGTCGCTCATGGACGATGCCTGCAGCGCGGTGTGACAGACCGTGGGGATGTTGCCCTGGATGGTCTCGACGGCCAGGCCGCGGAACTGCTTGAGCAGACGCTCGTAGTCGGTGAGCACGTCGGCCGGCAGCGTGGCGGCAAGCGCGGTGCGTTCCTTAGTGGCGGCGTCAATCTGGGCCTGCAGATCGGCAGCCTTGGCGCGGGCGGCCTTGGTGTTGGCCTTCACGCCCTCCTCGAACTTGGCGATGATGGCCTGCGCGCGGGTCTCGCGGTCGAGCGCCTCCTTATGGGCGACAACGACGTCCTTGCGGGTGTGCTCAATCTTGTCCAGACGCTTGGCCAGGGTGGCGAGTTCATTCTCCAGGTCCTGAACCTCGCGGTAGTCGGAGCCGTCGACGTGGCGCTTCTTGGCAGCCTCGATGGCGTTGTTGGTCTGAATCTCGGTGGTGTTGAGATCGTCGAGCTCAATGTCCAGATCCTTGCGCTGGGCGTAAAGCTTGGTCATCTCGGACTTGAGCTTCACATAGGTCTTGCGCTTGGAAGCGAGCTCCTTGAGCTCCGGCATATTGGCAAGTTCGCTCTTGTTGCGGGCGAGCTCCAAATCGATCTGTTGCAGCTTGAGTAGCGTAGCGCCGGCGCTCATAAGTTCTCTCCTTTTGTCACAGTCCACCATTGGCAAGGGTTCAGTATTTTAATCGCATGACGGGGGTCGACCCCGGCGTCAACTGCAGAGTTCATCAATATATCAACGAACGGCTCCTCGGAGCGGTCGTGGCCGAGCAAGATCACCGGCAGCCCGCGTAAGGCAAGGTCTTGCGCCACGTGGTAGCCCGCCTCGCCCGTCACGACAACATCTGCGCCCGCGGCGATGGCGAGTTCTCCAAAATCGCCCAGGGAGCCGCCCAAAATGGCGACGGTTCGGCACGGGTGATCGGCTTCGCCCCACGCACGCGGGTCGCTGCCGAAGGCCGTGGCAGCACGGGTGGCAAGATCGCGCAGCGTGCACGGGTCGTTGAGCGTTGCAAGCGCGCCCAGACCGGTGGCCTCGGGGTCGTCCACATGCTCCAGCGAGCTCACGGGTGCGGCACCCAGCAGCTCGCTCAGACAGACACGCGCCTCGTGCGAGCGGTCCAGGTTGGTGTGGAGCGAGATAATGCTCACGCCGCAACGGGCCGCCTCGTAGAGCGCCGCGCTGCATTGGGGGCGTGTGGCATCCGCCGGACAAAAGGCCTCGGGCGCCTTGATGTATATGGGATGATGCGTCAGCAGCACGTTGGCGCCGGCTTCTTGGGCGCGGCGAACATTAGCCTCGGTCGCATCGAGCGCGCAGACAACGCCGGTAATCTCGGCAGCTGGATCGCCAACGGAGAGACCTACGTGATCCCAACTCTCGGCATCGTTCTTGGGATAGCGCGTCAGCAGCGCGCGCTCAAGCTCGGCGACGATCATGCGGCACCCACGATCGAGAGTAACGCCTGGGCAAAGTCGTCCAGGTCGGCCGGGTTCACGCGGTCATCGAACGAGATACGAAGGGCGCCGAGAGCCTGCTCGCGACCAATGCCCATGGCGCTGAGCACGTGGCTCGGGTCCATGCTGCCGCTCGAGCAAGCCGATCCGGCCGAAACCTCAAAGCCGGCGGCGTCGAGCTTGACGATGAGCTCCTCGGAGTCCATGCCGTCGACGTAGATCGAAACCATACCCGGCAGACGGTCGACCTGCTCGTAGTCGCCCATGGTGGCATGAATGCGTGGATGGGCCGTAAGCGTGGCGTAGAGTTTGTCGGAAAGGGCTTGCAGCTTTTCGCGCTCCTGAGCCACTTGGGGTGCCAGCGTGCGGGCAGCAGCGGCAAAGGCCAGCTGCGTGCGCAGGTCCTGCGTGCCGGCGCGACGTCCGGCTTCCTGTCCGCCGCCAAAGATGCGGGGGCGCAGTGGCGTGCGGGTCTTAACGTAGAGCGCGCCGGATGCCACAGGACCGCCAATTTTGTGGGCCGCGACGGACATAGCATCGACGCCCAGCTCGGTGGCGTCGAGCGGAATATGCAGATAGCCCTGGATGGCATCGGTGTGGAACAGGGCGCCGGCGGCATGTGCAGCAGCGGCAAGCTCGCGGATGGGCTGCACCACGCCGGTCTCGTTGTTGGCGACCATAATGCTCACGAGCGCCACGTCGTCGCCTAGCAGCTCGACAAGCGTGGCAGGCTCAATGTAGCCCGCGCGGCAGGGCTGCACCAGGTCGACGGTAAAGCCGGCGGCACGCAGCAGCGGCAGGTTGTCCAGAATCGAATCGTGCTCGATGGCAGATACGATCACGCGGTTGCGCTTGCGGTCGCGCTGACGGGCGCCCTCGGCAAGACCGAGGAGCGCCAGCTGGTTGGCCTCGGTACCGCCGTTGGTCAGGACAATCTCGGATGGGCGGACGCGCGCGCCAAAGCTGCGGGCGATCTCGCGGCGAGCAACCTCTAGACGCGCGGCAGCTTTGCGACCAAGCGAGTGCAGCGAGTTGGGGTTGACGCCGGCAAGCTCGCTGTCGTCGTACTCACGCTGCGCAAGACGCGCCTCGGCGCGCATGGGCGTCGAGGCGGCGTAGTCAAGATTCACGGGTATGCGGTTTTGACCTGCGGTCATAAGGGTTTATGCCTCCTGTGCAGCCTCGTTGCCCAGCTTCTGCAGCAGCGCAACCTCGGCGGCGGGATCTTCGGACTTAAATACGGCGGAGCCGGCCACGAGGACGTTGGCGCCGGCTTTGACGACCTCGGCAATGTTCTTGGAAGAAATGCCGCCGTCGACCTCGATGAGGGGCGACACGCCGTGGCGCTCGCACATGGCTTTGAGCTCGTGGAGCTTATGCAGAGTGCCTGGGATAAAGCTCTGGCCGCCAAAGCCGGGATTCACGCTCATGAGCAGTACCATGTCGACAACGTCGATGATGCTTTCGAGCACGCAGACGGGCGTGGCGGGGTTGAGCACCACACCGGCCTTGACGCCGCGTTGCTGCAGATGCGTGAGTGTGCGGTGCAGGTGCGTGGAGGCCTCGTAGTGCACGGTGATCATATCGGCACCGGCATCGGCGTACCAATCGACCGTTTCGTCGGGGTTCGACACCATCAGGTGCGCGTCGACCGGTACATCGGTGGAGCGCTTGACGGCCTTGAGGATGTCAACGCCAAAGGTGAGGTTGCCGGTAAAGTGACCGTCCATAACGTCGAAGTGCACGTAGTCGGCGTTGGCGATTTTGTCGAGCTCGCCCTTGAGGTTGGCCATGTCGGCCGAAAGGACGGACGGAGCGATTTTAATGGAACCCATGGTAGAAGCCTTTCTGCGTTAGTCGGTGAGTCCGTAAAACTCTTGAGAAGGGACGCGATCGGTAAGAATCTCGAGTGCCCTATCCAAAGTAACACCGTTGTAGAGCGTTTGCTCCACGGCAAAGGTGAGCGGAATGTCTACGCCCAGTGAACGGGCGAGCTCGCTGACGCTGCGGGCCGCGACGGCGCCCTCGACCACCATATGCGTGCGCGTCTGATACTCGTCGAGCGACACGCCGTGGGCAAACTCGTAGCCAAAGGTGCGGTTGCGCGAATGTTCCGAGGTGCAGGTGGCAATGAGGTCACCCATGCCGGCAAGTCCCATGCAGGTCATAGCTTGACCGCCGCGGGCGTGCACCAGACGGCTGATCTCGGCCAGGCCGCGCGTCATGATGAGGGCGAGCGTGTTGTCGCCCGCACCGGTGCCGGCGGAGATGCCGCACACGATGGCGATGACATTTTTCATGGCGCCGCAGACCTCGACACCGGTCATGTCTTGCGACAGATAGATGCGAAAGGCCGTGGACAGGAGCAGGTCCTTAAAGGTCTCCCCTATCTGCGGGTCTTCGCTGGCGATGACGGCGGCAGAAAGCCCGCCGCGACAGATCTCCTCGGCATGGTTGGGGCCCGAGAGTGCCGCCACACGCGTCTCGTTGCCGATCTCGCTGGCGATGACCTCGCTCATGAGCAGGCCGGACTCGGGCTCAATGCCCTTGGTGAGGCACAGAACCGGGGTCTCGGCGGCGATGAAGGGTGCCGCCTGATGGCATACGCTGCGCAGATGTGTGGAGGGCACGGCAAAGATGACGGCCTCGGCACCGTCGAGCGCCTGTACCAGCTCCGTCGTGGCGACGACGTTGCCGGGCAGCTCATATCCCACCAGATACCGGGGGTTACGGTGCTCGCCGTTGATGCCGGCGGCCGTCTGCTCGCTGTGGGCCCACATGGTCACGCGCTCGGCACGCGCGGCAGCAAGGCCGGCGACGGCGGTTCCCCAGGAGCCGGAGCCAATCAGCGCAACATTCATGACTCTCTCCTACTTATCGTCGGGCTCGGTGACGCGCTTGGTAAACGAGAGCTTGGACTCCTTACCCGTCATGAGCTTTTTGATGTTCGCGCGATGTGCCCACACCACGGTGATACCGATCAGCGCCATGCAAAACTTAAGGCCTAGGCTGCTGTACGGAAAGACCGCGCAGGCAGCGATGGGAAGACCGATGGCCGCGGCAAGCGAGCCTACCGACACAAACTTGGTGATGGCGACGGCCACGATAAACATGCCCAGCAGCGACAGGCCAATAGGCCAGTACCAGGCGAGGATGACACCCAGACCAACGGCGATACCCTTGCCGCCGTGGAAGTTGAGGTAGGGCGAGAAGATGTGTCCCCACACGGCTGCCAGGCAGATGACGCCGAGCATCCAGTCGCCGGGGGCACCGGGCGCCATAATGTTTGGCGGAAAGCCATAGCCCACGCTCGCGATGAGCGGACGGGCGATGACAACGCAGATGGCGCCCTTAAGACAGTCGAGCAGCAGCGTGAGCGCGGCCACCTTGGGCCCGGCTACGCGCAGGGCGTTGGTGGTGCCGATGTTGCCGGAGCCCGCCTTGCGGATGTCGGTGTGGTTGAACACACGGCCCAGAATCAAGCCAAACGGAATCGCCCCGATAAAGAACGAGACCACGGCGCAGATGGCGGTCAGCAGAATCGGATTAAGCATCCTTTTGCTCCTTCTTCCTAAAGAAGAGTCGAATGGGCGTGCCGGCAAAGTCGAAGGTCGAGCGCATGCGGTTCTCCACGTAGCGCTGGTAGGTGTCATTGACCAGGTCGCTGTGGTTGACGAAGAATGTGAACGTCGGCGGGTTGACGCCCGTCTGGGTCACGTAGTGCATGCGCAGGCGGCGCTTGCCGTCCACCACGGTATGACCGAACTCGCGCAGGTCGGTGAGGAACGTGTTGAGGCGCGAGGTGGTGATATTTTGCGAGCGCGTCTTTTCGGCTGCGTCGACCATCGCCCAGATCTTCTCGACGCTGCGGCCGGTCAGGGCAGAGATGCGTAGGTACTGGGCCCAGGGGGCCATGACGCCCAGACGGCGGTCGATGGTCTCCATACAGGCTTCGCGCTTGCGATCGTCGTCGAGCAGGTCCCACTTGTTGAGCAGCACCACGATGGCGCAGCCGCGCTCAATGGCCAAGCCCATGACCTTCTGGTCCTGCTCGGTGACGCCCACGGAGGCGTCGACGACGAGCAGCGCCACGTCGGCACGGTCGATGGCGCGCAGGCCGCGGACCATGGAGTAGTACTCGATGTTCTCGTACACGGTGCTCTTCTTGCGAATACCCGCAGTGTCGACCATGCGGTAGTGCTTGCCGTTGCGCTCGACGACCGTGTCGATGGCGTCGCGCGTCGTGCCGGCAATGTTGGACACGATAGAGCGGTCGGCGCCCAAGATGCGGTTGAACAGCGACGACTTACCGGCGTTGGGGCGGCCGATGATGGCGACGTTCAGCGCGTCGGGGAACTCATCGGCGACCTCGTCCTCTTCCTCGGGCAACAGGGCAACGATATCGTCGAGCAGGTCGCCCGTTCCGTGGCCGTGCAGGGCTGAAAGCGGCGTGGGCTCGCCGATGCCGAGCGAATAGAACTCCCAGATGTTGTCATTCTCGCGATCGGGGTTGTCGAGCTTGTTCACCAGCAGAAAGACCGGCTTGTCGCAGCGCTTGAGCATGCGGGCGACCGACTCGTCCTCCTCGGTGACGCCGGTGCGGCCGTCGACCACAAACAGGATGACGGCGGCTTCCTCGGCGGCGGCGAGGGCCTGGTCGCGAATGGACGTGGCGAAGACGTCATCGCTCTTGAGCGGCTCGATACCGCCCGTGTCGACGATTGTGAACTCGCGGCCGTTCCAATCGGCCGTGTGATACGAGCGGTCGCGCGTAACGCCGCGAGACTCGTGGACGATGGCGTCCGAGGTCTGGGCCAGGCGGTTAACGAGCGTGGACTTGCCCACGTTGGGGCGTCCGACGACGGCGACGATAGGTTTCATCTGCACTCCTTTAATGGGTAGGATCAGTGGAAATGTTAGAGTCCGCGGGCACAATGCCAAGGATGTGCTCCAGGGTATCGAGCAGCTCATGCGGCATGGTCGACACCACATGAACCTCGGCGCCGCGACTGGTAAGGCTTGCGAGTAAATCGTCACGATGATACTCGTCAAGCGTCATGCCGTCAGCGTTGAACATGAGCTTAGGCACAAAGAGCATAACCCCCGAGAGGTCCTGCGGCAGCTGTTCCAGAATGTCGCAGGCGACGATGAGGCCGGTCACGTCCACGTTGCCGCCAAAGTAGCGATTCTTGATGGCCGTGACGGTGCCGGCGAGCCCCTGCGGCGATTCCACAAAGCGGGCCACGGTGTCGCGTGCGCTGGCGCCTGAGAGGCACAGCAGGTGCTGGCTGCGAGCGGCGATGGCCTCGCGGACGCGGGCCAGTCGCTCGGCATCGGCGGCAAGCACATCGTCCGTCTCGTCTAGGTATGAGCGGATCATGCCGATACCGTCGTAGTACTGCGGATAGCCGTCGTAAAAGTCCGCCTCGGGCGGATCGATGCCGGCGTCCAGGTAGAACTCGTCGCTCATCTGGAAGGTGTGGCGGCCAAAACGCTCGAAGGCGCGGTCCTGGTAGGGACGGATCATGGCAATGGTCTCGCGCGCCAGTTCGGGCTTGTCGCTGTATGACCAGCTAAAACGGTTCTGATGCTTGGTAAAACCGAGCGGCACAATGCCCAGGCTTGTGATTTGCTCGTGCTCCTCGCAAAAGCGCAGGGTCTTTTCCAGCTCCTCGCCGTCGTTCATGCCGGGGCACAACACGATCTGCGCGTGAATCTCTATGCCGGCGGCCATGATGGCCTCGAGCACGTCCATGCCGCGCTGGGCGTTGCGGCCCATCATACGGCGGCGGACATCGGGGCTCACGGCATGGACCGACACGTTCATGGGGCTCATGTTGCGGTCGATGACGTTTTGCACGTCCTCGTCGGAGAGGTTCGTGAGCGTGACAAAGTTGCCCTGCAAAAAGCTCAGACGATAGTCGTCGTCGCGGATGTAGAGCGTGGAGCGACCGCCCTTGGGGAGCATGGTCATAAAGCAGAACACGCAGGCGTTGACGCAGGTACGCATGCCGTCGAAGATGGGGCCGTCGAACTCCAGACCCCAATCCTCTCCGGGAAAGCGATCGAGCTCCACGGGGGTGACGGTGCCATCGCGCGGGTCGAAAACCTCGAGGTCGACCGTGTCGTCGTCTGCCTCCCAGAGCCATACGATCATGTCGGTAAGCTGCTCGCCGTTGACCGCGAGCACGCGCATGCCCGGCTCGATACCCACATCCCAGGCGGGCGATTCGGGACGCACGTTCTTTACGAGCGCGCCCTCACCCGGCTCGGGGTCGCGGCTGCGCCCGTAATCGGCCACCTCGGCGGCGTATGCGGGTACGGTCTGGTCCATGGTTAGCAGCAAAGCTCCTTGATGCGCGTGACAGCGAGTTCGATGTGTTCTTGCGGGGTGGAGGCTCCGGCGGTGATGCCGATGTGGTGAGCATCGGTAAACCACGCGGCCTGAAGCTCGGAAGCTTCCTCGATGTGATACGTGCGCTCGCAGGCGTCTGCGCAAATCTGCGCCAGGCGGCGGGTGTTGCCCGAGTTCTTGCCGCCCACGACGACCATGCAGTCGCAGCGTTTGGCAAGTGATGCGGCTGCCTGCTGGCGCTCGCTCGTGGCGGCGCAGATGGTGTTGATCACATGCAGCTCCTGCACGCGCGGGGTGATGACTGCCACGACCTCGGCGAGGTTCTGCGCGGTCTGGGTGGTCTGCACGACAAGGCCCACCTTGCCCTTGAGCGACAAGGCGTTGGCGTCGGCGGCACAGCTCACGACTTGCGCATCATTGCCGGCGTGACCCAGAATGCCCTCGACCTCGGGATGCCCCGGCTCGCCTACGACCACCACGCGGTAGCCCTCGCGCACCAGGCGCTCGGCTGCCATATGGACCTTCTTTACGTAGGGGCAGGTGGCGTCGACCACGTTGAGGCCGCACGTGCGGGCAGCATCGATTACCTGCGGCACCACGCCGTGGGCGCGGATGATCACGGTGCCGGTTGCGGCGTCGTCCAGGTTCTCGGCCAGGCCAACGCCTGCCTCAGCGAGCTCGCGCACCACGATGGGGTTATGGATGAGCGGACCCAACGTATGGACCTGAGTGCACTCCCCTGCCTGCGGCGCGGCGGCCAGCGCCATATCGAGCGCACGCTGTACGCCGTAGCAAGTGCCGGCGTGGGCGGCGATCTCGATGGTAGGCGCGGTTGCTTGGTCGGACGCAGTCGCAGCGGTGTTCGTCACGTTCTCGCTCATGGCTAGAACCTGCCCGGATGCTCGGCGCACAGATCGTCTCGCATGGCGTAGACGCGGTTCATGGCCTCGGACTCAAACCATTCCAGGCGCTCCGTGCGCTTAAGCCCGGCCGGTGCGTCAGAAAGCGAGACGGCCTTGCCGGCGCGGATCCAGCACTTCTTGGGACGCATGATCTTTTTGCCCGCGGGCGTGATGTCGGACCAGCCGCAGATGGCGAGCGGGTTCACAGGTGCCTTGCCCATCTGAGCGATGAGCGCAAAGCCGCCGTGGACCTCGGGTTTGATCTCGCGCGAGCGGATGCGCGTGCCCTCGGGGAAGATCAGGACGTCTTCGCCGCGCCGTAGCGCATGCTGGGCGGCGCGCAGGCACTTCATATCTGCAGTACCACGCTCCACGGGGATGCCGCCAACGCGGCTAAAGGCCCAGCGTACAATTTTGCTCTTGGCGAACTCGGACTTAAAGATGGGACGAATGCGGCGGCCGCCAAAGAACAGCGCCGTCTCCACGGCCAAGAGCTCGGCCATCGAGGTGTGATTGCAGATGACCACGCTGCCGCGGCCTTCCTGGCGCTCAAACAGCAGATCGGCGTCTTCGACCTTCCAACGCCACATGAGCTTGGAGAAGGCCCAAAGGATGGCCATGACCACGAAGACGGTGCCGCGGATGAGCGCCGGGAACTCGGCGTAGGGGGCGCTGTAATAATCCTCGGGCGTCTGCTTAAACAGGCGCATGGGCTACCTCCTTTGATTGATGAGGTCCTCGATAATGTGGACGACCTCGTCGATGGTGTGGGCGGTGGAGTCTACATGCACGGCGTCCTCGGCGGGCACAAGCGGCGCGACCTCGCGGCTGCTGTCGAGCTTGTCGCGCTGCTTAAGGGCGTCGAGGGTCTCGTCGACCTCGGCCTCGAGCTGCTCGGACGTGAGCGGCTGGGCATCGTTTTGGTGGCGCTGAAGCACGCGGCGGCGGGCGCGCTCGCGCGGGTCGGCGGTCAGGAAGACCTTGACCTGCGCGTTGGGGAACACGACGGTTCCGATGTCGCGACCCTCGGCGACGATATCGCGGTCCTCGGCGGCGCGGCGCTGGTGGATGAGCATGGCGGCGCGCACGCCCGGATAGGCCGAGACCTTGGACACGTTGGCGTCGACCTGCGGGGTGCGGATGGCGGCCGATGCGTCCTGGCCGTCGATGGTCAGGCGCGTGTCCTCGCCGGTGCCGTTGGTAAAGCGGATCTCGATCTGCTCGGCAAGGGCGTCGATGGCCGCCTCGTCGTCCAGGTCGATGCCGCGGTCGAGCGCGGCGAAGGTGACGGCGCGATACATGGCGCCCGTATCGAGCTTGTTAAAGCCCAGCTGGCGGGCGATCTCCTTGGCGATGGTGGACTTGCCAGAACCGGCGGGGCCGTCGATGGCGACGATCATGCAATGCTTCCTTTCAATGTTTGACGTGCTGGTATGGTTCGCGGGCTTTGGGGCGCGGCGGGTTGCCTAGCCCGTGTAGCGCTCGCGGTAGGTGTTGCGCTTGGGTGCGGAGCCGTGGCTGCCGTGGTGACGCGTGCGGCTGGCGGTGTTGGTCGCCGGCGCGGCGCCGCGCTTGGAGCTCGCCTGCTTGGGCGGGATGCCACCGCTTTTGAGGATCTGCACCTCGCGATCGGTGAGTTCGCGCCACGAGCCCTTGGCCACGCCCTCGAGCTCCAGGCCGGCAAAGTTGCAGCGGTGCAGGCGGATCACGGGATGGTGAATCTTGCTCAGCATGCGCTTGACCTGGTTTTTACGACCCTCGCGGATGATGACCTCCACGGCGGTGGTGCTGGGCTTGACGCCCTGCGGAGCTACGGCCTCGGCCTCGCGTGCGGTGATGACGCGGCAGATCGCCGGCTGGCACAGGCCGTCGTCGAGCTCGATGCCGCGGCGCAGCGGCTCAAGATCGCGGTCGGTCAGTCGCCCGTCCACGATCGCCTGGTAGGTCTTATAGACGTGTTTGCTGGGGTGCAGCAGGTCCTGCGACAGGTCGCCGTCGGTGGTAAAGAGCAAAAGGCCTGTGGTATCGCGGTCCAGGCGGCCCACCGGGAAAAGCCCCGGAAATCGGTCGCGCGGGACCAGATCGGCCACGCAAGGGCGCTCCTGCGGGTCGCTCATGGTGGTGAGGTAGCCGGTCGGCTTGTAGAGCATCAGGTACACGGCGCCCTGGTTGAGCTTGACGGGCATGCCGTCGACCTCGATGTGATCTCGGTCGACATCGACCTTGGTGCCCAGCTCGGTCGCGACCTGGCCGTTGACGGTCACGCGGCCGGCGGTCATCAGGTCCTCCGAGCCGCGACGGCTCGCCACGCCCGCGCGCGCCAAAAAGCGCTGCAAGCGCATGGTGTGCGGATAGACGGGCTGGATGTCGCCCGTGGGCGCTGCGGTGTCCATGGCGTTTGCGATGCGCGTCTCCCCTGCTTCGTTAGTCCTCGTCATGCATGTCCTCCGAGGTATCGCCGGTGGGCAGAAGCTCCTCGTCATCGGCGTCCTCAACATCGGTATCGATCAGTTCGCGCTCTTCGTCCAGGTCCTCGGCCTGCTCCTCAAGCGTGGATTGAATGCTGCGGCCGCTCAGGCGCTCGCGGATAAACTGGCGCGACTGCTCGTCAGGGGCAAACTGCTCCAGATCGGGCAGGTCGCGGGTGGAGCGCAGGCCAAACTTTTCCAAGAAGGCGTTGGTTGTGCCGTAGATGATGGCCTGACCGCGCTCGGGGTCGCGGCCGAGCTCGCGCACCAGGCCCTTGTCCACGAGCGACGCGATGACGCCGTCGGAGTTGACGCCGCGGATGCCCTTGACCACCTCGCGCGTGACGGGCTGGTGGTAGGCGATGACGGCCAGGGTCTCGAGCGCCGCCTGCGACAGCTTTTGCGTGTCCCAGCTCAGCACATAGGCCTCGACCACGTCGTGGTAGGCGGGGTGCGTAAACAGGCGCCAGCCGCCGGCGACCTCGCGCAGCTGAAAGCCGCGGTTAGCCTCCTCGTACTCAACCTTGAGCTCGGCGAGCAGCGACGCGCACTCGCCCGGGGCGATATCCAACGCACCTGCCAGCGCGGGTGCGCTCACGGGGTCGCTCGACACCAGCAGCAGCGCCTCGAGGGCGCCTTTGAGGCTGTTTGCCTCCAGCGTGGAAAGGGTTGACATGGTTGGTCGCTCCTATTCGGTGAGCTCGGGGCCCTCGCCGGGCACGTATGCCTCGGCGCCCTCGACGCGGTTGATGCAGATGGTTCCGAAGATCTCGTCCTGGCTCAGCGTGAGCGAGCCGCGCTTGGCAAGCTCAAGCATGGCCAGGAAGGTGACGACGAGCTGCTCGGTCGTGGCGTCGCCGTCCAGCAGCTCGCGGAAGGTGCAGGTTTGGTGTGCCATGGTAAAGCGGTCGACTGAGGCCACGGTCAGGTCGAGCGGCACGCGATGCGGCGCCACGTGCTCGGCCTCCAGCAGGAAGGTCTGTCGCTTGCCGTCCAGGTCGGCGCAGATGACGGCGAGACCGCGCAGGGTGATGCCGGCCAGGTAGTCGGGCATGAGCCCCAGGAACTCGGGATCGGGGCCGGCCACACGCGGGTGCATGCGGCTTTCGGCCTGCATGCGGGCACCGAGGGCCGCAGCCGCGCCTTTAAACTGCTTGTAGGCAATCAGGCGCTGGATCAGGACCTCGCGCAGGGCGTCGCCGTCGAGCGTACTGAGCTCCTCGAGCTCTTCGTCGAATTCGTCATCGTCGTCGGCTTTGCGCGGGGCCTCCTGCGGTACCAGCGATGCGGCCTTGATGTCCAAAAGGGTTGCCGCGACCAGCAAAAAGTCGCTCGCCACGTCTAGGTCCAGCGCCTCGATGCGCTCAGCCTCGGCAAGGTACTGTTCGGCCACCTCGCTGATGGAGATGGCGCCGATATCTACTTTTTGGCGGGTTACCAGCTGCAGCAGCAGGTCGAACGGTCCGCTGTAGACCTGCGTCGACACGCGATACGACATCTTCGACCTCCTTTGACGGCGCCTTCGCGGCGCGGTTTGGGTGCATGTTACGACCGCTTTGCACGGTCGACCTGTAAGTTTACCTTAGATGCCGGCGATTGCGAAGTTGAGCAGCTGCTCAGCAAGCGGATACACGGTAACGTCGAAATAGCGGCCGATTACATCGATGCCGGTCCACATGGGCAGCAGGTACAGCACGATGATAAGGATCGGCATGGCGTATTGCTGCAGGCGGTAATAGTTGTTGAGCGCCTTGCCTTTGAGGAAGGGCACGATGATTGACGAGCCGTCGAGCGGCGGAATCGGGATGAGGTTAAAAAACGCGAGCGACAGGTTGACCACGATGAACGTGGCGCCGAAGTTCATGATCTGCGATGCCACGGCAAAGGACATACTGGTGTAGAGGTTGCCGTAGGTCAGGCGCATGAGGGCGGCAGCAAGACACGCGAGTGCGATGTTCGATGCGGGGCCGGCTACGCTCACCAGGACCTCGTCGCGTTTGGGGTGCTTGAGGTTGTTGAGGTAGACGGGCACGGGCTTGGCGAAGGCGAACACCGGGCCGCCGGCGGCGAGCATGAGCAGCGGCAGGAGGACGGTGCCAAATGGGTCGATATGGTTGAGAGGGTTGAGCGAGACGCGTCCGCGCGAACGGGCCGTCTTGTCGCCGAGCGCCCAGGCAGCGGCGGCGTGTGCGCTCTCGTGGATAACGATACCCACGATGACGGCGACGGCGCTGGCGAGCAGGTTCATGAGGTAGCTGCTGGACATGTCACTCCCCTAGCGGACGCGGCGCGAGGCACGCGTGAGCAGGTAGTCGGCCACAAATAGGATAACGGCCACGATGGCGTAATCCAAGCGGAACACGCCGCCAAAGGGCGACGTGATGACGCCGTAGCCGGCGATGGCGTTCGGCAGTGCGCGCGAAAGCTCAACGACAAAGCCCACGATCTGCAGCTTGGCGGTCAGGCCGCTAAAGCACAGCAGCACGGTCATCGCGCTCATAAAGATGCCGCAGATGCGGCACGCGATGGCGATGATGCTCATCGCCACGGCAGCGGCCTTACGAGAGTTCACGCGCGGTCTCCTCTTCGATTTGGGTGGAAAGCTCGAGCCATTCGTCCTCGAGCTTAGGTAGCTCTTGCTTAAGGCCGTTATATTCCCCCAGCGCGGCGTTGAACTTGTCCTGATCGGCATAAAGCTCTTCGCTGGCCATCAATTCCATAAGCTCGTCATAGCGGGCGCGCTTTTTGTCGAGCTCTGCCTCGATCTTCTTGAGCTGGTTGCGCACGCCCTTGAGCTTTTTGTTGAGCGCAGCGCGGGCCTGGGCCTCGGCGCGCTTTTGCTCCTTGGTCTTTTTGCCCTCGGCGGGCTTGGGGGCCGCGGCGGGGGTGTTGGCCTGGGCGGTACTGGCTGGCTTGGGCGCGGACGGGGCGCTCTCCCCTGCCGCCTCGGCGGCGGCGCGGGCTGCGAGGTCCTCGCGCTTGTAGAGGTAGTAGTCGTAGTCGCCGTCATAGACCGTGACCTTGCCATCGCGGATGTCGATGACGCGGTTGGCCACGGCGCGTACCAGGTGCTCGTCGTGGCTGATCAGCACGATGGTGCCGGGGAAGTTTTGCAGGGCGTTCTCGAGCATGTCCACCGAGTCGATGTCCAGGTGGTTGGTGGGCTCGTCCAGGCATAGGAGTGCCTCGGGGGCCACGAGCATCTTGGCCAGGGCCAGGCGCGCCTTTTCGCCACCGGAGAGAACGCGGACCTGCTTCTCGATGGAATCGTTGTCGCTAAACAGGAAGGCGCCCAGCAGGCTGCGCTGCTGCGGTACGGTCCACTTGGGAGTGACGGTGTCGATCTCTTGCAGGACGGTGTTGGACTCGGTCATGCCCTCGAGCGCATGCTGGGCATAGTAGGCGACGCCGACGTTGGTTCCCAGGTCGCGGGTGCCGGTGGTGGGCGGCTCCAGACCGGCGAGGATCTTCATGAGCGTGGACTTGCCGGCACCGTTGGGGCCGACGAGTGCCACGTGCTCGCCGCGGTAGAGCTTGAGGTCGATGTCGCTGTAGATGTGCTTGTTGCCGTAGGACTTGGAGACGCCCTCGAGGCCCACGACCATGTCGCCGGAGCGCGGCGGGTCGGGGAACTTAAAGTCGATGTGCTTGTGGCCCTCGGGCAGGATGACGAGCTCCTTTTTGATCTGCTCGATCTTACGGATGCGCTCCTGCGCCTGGGCGGCCTTGGTGGGCTTGTAGCGGAACTTGTCGACGAAGACCTGCATGTGGGCGATGTCGCGCTCCTGCGCGGCACGCTTGGCGCGCATCTGCTCCAGGTTGTCCTCGCGCTGCTTAAGGTAGCTGCTGTAGTTGCCGGTGTAGGTGGTCACGCGGCGGTTTTCGAGCGCGGCCACGTGGTCGACGCAGGCATCCATGAAGGCGCGGTCGTGGCTGACGATGAGGACGGCGCCGTCGTAGTTGGCGATAAAGCTGCGTAGCCACTGGACGCTCTCGAGGTCCAGGTGGTTGGTGGGCTCGTCCAGCAACAGCAGGTCGGGATGACGCAGGAAGAGCTTGGCGAGCGCGATGCGCATCTGCCATCCACCCGAGAACTCGGAGCACGGGCGTTCAAAGTCGGTGACCTTAAAGCCCAGGCCGGACAGGATCTTGCGGGCGTTGCTCTCGAGTTCGTAGCCGCCCAGGTGCTCAAAGCGGTCCTGGACCTGGCCGTACTCGTTGAGGAGTGCGTCGACGTCCTTCCCCTGTTCGGAGAGCTCGGTGATCTGGGCCTGCAGCTCGTTGGCGCGCTCGCCCATGCGGCGGATTTCCTTGGCGGCGGCCATGACCTCGGCGAGGATGGTGGTGTCCTTTTGCTCTAGGTTGGTTTCCTGTTCTAGGTAGCCCACCTGGCAGTCCTTGGCGTACTGGACCTGGCCGGCGTCGGGGCTGTCGATGCCCATGATGATCTTGAGCATGGTGGTTTTGCCGGCGCCGTTGGGTCCCACGAGCGCGAAGCGCTCGCCGGGGTTGATCTGGAAGGACGCGCCGCTAAAGAGGACGCGCGCGCCGAAGCTTTTTTCGATCTTGTCGACCAGGAGGATCATGGTGCCGCCTTTGACCTTGTGTTCCTATATGAAAAAAGGCCCCAACTTGCGTTGGAGCCTCATTCAATGCTCGGGTGGAGACGAGGGGGATCGAACCCCTGACCTCTTGACTGCCAGTCAAGCGCTCTCCCAGCTGAGCTACGCCCCCGTGCGAAGAAGTACTATACGGGAACTCGGACGGCGATGCAAGGACATTTTTGGAAAATTTGAGGCTTCGGTAGTTTGTGTGACAAGGGGCTAGCCTAGGCAGCAACGCTCTTCGC
>CABUNJ010000035.1 GCA_902492935.1 uncultured Collinsella sp.
GCGCAACGCGTTGCGCTGAGTCCTGAGGCTGTTGCAATGAAAATGACAATCAAGGGACACCATCTCGGCGGCAAGCAGGTGAACCTAGGGCCTGGCCGGGCGGCAGGGGTTAACTTTTCGTAGATTCCGCACGCAAAGAAAGCCACTTAATGTGGCTTTCGTCTTGCGCAGGACCTGACCGAGCGAAAAGTTAACCCCTGCCGCCCGGCCAGGCCCGAAGGGATGGCTAGCGAGCCGCCAGGATGGCGTCGATGAGCGTCAGTACGCCCCCGTCGTTGTTGCTCGGAATACGCCACTTGGCATGCGCATTCATGTGCTCCTCGGCATTGTCCACGATAAAGCTGTGCCCGACGCGCTCCAGCATGGGGATATCGTTGTAGGTGTCGCCCACGGCGGCGGCATCGGCGATATCAATGCCCAGCTGTTCGCACAGATGCGCGACGCCGGCGCCCTTGTCGACGCCCAGGTTCATAAAGTCGATCCACTCGCGGCCCGCATTGGTGACATAGAGTCGGTCCGAGAATGCCGGGCTGTAGTCCTCGCGAAACGCTGGCTCGGCATCGTAGGCGGGGAAGAAGATCGAAATCTTGTTGGACTCGATATCAAGGCCCTCAAAGGTGTCGACGTAGTTGATCGTGTTGTAGTACACGCTGATCTCGTCGTGGTACTGATGGTCGCGGGCGAGCACATAGAACTCGTCGTAGCAGCACAGGACGGGAACGGCGCGCGGGTCCTCCGAGGCACGAGCGAGCACCTGCTGATACAGCGTCACATCGATGTTGCTCTTATAGATATAGTTGCCGCGATAGATGACGCAGGCTCCGTTATCGGGGCAAAAAGCGATGCGGCTCTTGATGTCCTCAAACATCTCCTCGAGCTTGGGGGCGGGACGTCCGCTGGCGGGGCAGAATACGATGCCGGCGTCGGCGAGCTTGTCCAGGCGCTCATCAAGACCCTGTGGTAACGCGCGCTCGTCGGTCAGTAACGTCTTGTCCATATCGACGGCGAGAATCTTAATGTTTCCGATATTGGCGTCCGATTCGTAAGTTTGCATAAAAGCGAGCCTTTCGTTTCGAGTTTGTTTCAGACGTTATAACCATCAACTCGTAGTCGGCCGTATTTTCGCAGGATTGGCGCGTATTTGCATCACTATTCACAAACTAATGAAAAAACTTTTCAGAAATTTGAATTTGTCGCTTGTGCTGCGGGCACTTTAGCGTAATATAGCGACCATCGAAAACGGAGACGGAAAAACAACCGCTTACCGAGGAAAAGGTACCGTTTGCGATATTTGAATTGCGCCCGGCGATAGGTGAAAGGAGAGGCAGATGCAGTTCGTAAAGATCATCACTACTGCAGACAATGCCATCCGACGCCAGCGCGCAATTTCCCGACGACGATAACAATCGTCTCTGTCCGCATGGGGCGAATTGCCTCAACAGAGTCATTTTAAGGTCGTTGGGTTTTAGCACGACATTGCTGCATGTTTCTAGGGCATGTATGTGCTGATTTTTGCTATTTAACCTGATATTGCACGGTATGTGACCTTGAAATGACTTGCAACTGACCGATGTTCTAACTAGCTACCAAGGGCGAAAGGAAACAGCCATGAGCAAGGAAAAAGTCGTTCTCGCATATTCCGGTGGTCTTGATACATCCGTATGTGTCAAGTGGCTCCAGGACGAGAAGAATCTCGATGTCGTTTGTGTCTGCGGCAACGTGGGCCAGGAGGAGACCGGCCTGGATGCCAAGAAGCAGAAGGCGCTCGACCTGGGCGTTCTCGATTGCCAGGTGCTCGATCTGCGCGACGAGTTCTCCGATGAGTTCCTGACTAAGGCCATCGCCGCAAACTCCATGTACGAGAACAAGTACCCGCTGCTCTCCGCCCTGTCTCGCCCGCTGCTTGCCAAGAAGCTTGTCGAGGTCGCCCACGAGTTTGGCGCGACCTACGTCGCCCACGGCTGCACCGGCAAGGGTAACGACCAGGTCCGCTTCGAGGCTGCCGTCAAGGCCCTCGATCCCGAGCTTAAGGTTATCGCTCCGGTTCGCGAGTGGGATCTGAAGTGCCGTCCCGACGAGGTCGCCTATGCTCATGCCCACAACGTGCCGGTTCCCGAGGGTGCCAACGACAACCCCTATTCCATCGACGACAACCTGTGGGGTCGTGCCATTGAGTGCGGCCACCTGGAGGATCCCTGGAACGAGCCACTCGACGACGCTTGGGTTATGACCAAGAATCCGGAGGACACGCCGGACACCCCGACGTATACCGAGATTGAGTTTGAGGCCGGCAAGCCCGTCGCCGTCGACGGCAAGAAGATGAAGCTCTCCGAGATCGTCATCGCCCTCAACAAGATTTCGGGCGACAACGGCTTTGGCCGCCTCGACCTGGTTGAGGACCGTCTGGTGGGCCTCAAGAGCCGCGAGTGCTATGAGGTTCCCGGCGCCCTGACACTCATCACCGCCCACAAGGCGCTCGAGGACATTTGCGTCGAGGGCGACCTGCTCAAGACCAAGATTAAGCTCGAGCAGGATTGGGCTACCGCCGTGTACAACGGCCAGTGGTACAGCCCGCTCAAGAACGCGCTCGACGCCTTTATGGCCGACACCCAGAAGTTCGTGACCGGCACCGTCCGCCTGAAGTTCTTTAAGGGCAACTGCCATGTCGTCGGCCGCAAGAGCCCGTTTAGCCTGTATGACTACGGTCTGGCTACCTACGACCGCGACACCACGTTTGACGAGAAGGCCAGTGCTGGCTTTATCGAGATCGATACGCTGTCGCTCAAGACGTGGGCTAAGGTCCAGGGTCCCAGCTCCGCTGCCGCCCAGGCTTAAGTCTTCCTTTCCTTGGTATCCGCGCGGTCCATCCGCGTGATACATAACGGGCGCACGGGGTCCCTACCTTTCGTTATGCTTGCTGACACTTCTTAACATCGGTGGCCCCTACGTTCCGCCCGCATATATGATGCCGCGACTGCGGCTGAGTCCGAGCCCCGCCGGGGTTGTCCGGCGGGGCTCCTTCTATCAATTTGGCGGCTCTGCGCCTATATATATGAGGAGTATCCATTATGTTCAATGCTATTGCGCATGCTTTACTTGCCCTCGCGCCCGAGATCGATGCTGCAAAGGTCGAGGACGTCCCTATGAGCCTGAAGGCCTGGGTCGATGGTTCGCAGGGCAACATCCGGAGGGAAACGTTGGGCGCCAAATGCATGGTGCGTCACTTCTTTGCAAATTAGCTACATGGTTCCGCGCGCGGCGGGAGTGTGTAAAACTAGCGGTTGGAAAATCGCTTTAGCGACAGGGCGCATTGCTTTGGGCGCTTGTTTTGGTATTTGATGAAAGGGGACGGTTCCATGGCTCTTTGGGGCGGTCGTTTTGAGGCAGGCGTGGCCGAGGTCACGCAGGAGTTTGGCGCGTCGTTGCCGGTCGACAAACATCTCTATAAGCAGGATATCGCCGGATCTAAGGCACATGCCAAGATGCTGGCCGCCCAGGGCATCATCAGTGTCGAGG
Organism: uncultured Collinsella sp.; assembly: GCA_902492935.1. Classification (GTDB taxonomy): domain Bacteria; phylum Actinomycetota; class Coriobacteriia; order Coriobacteriales; family Coriobacteriaceae; genus Collinsella. The sequence goes on from CABUNJ010000035.1 coordinate 3,517, forward strand.
ACGAGCAGGCGATTGCCGAGGGTCTGACCGCAATCGAGCAGGATATCGATGCCGGCAACTTCACCTTCGACATCAACGATGAGGACATTCATATGTCCATCGAGAGCGAGCTGACGCGCCGTATCGGCGAGGCCGGTAAGCGCCTGCATACCGGGCGTTCGCGCAACGACCAGGTTGCGACCGATACACGCCTGGGCGTCAAGGCACTGGCCAAGGAACTCATGGAGGCCAATCTTGAGCTACGCCATGTGCTGGTTGATGCGGCCAAGAAGTATGACAAGGTGATTCTGCCGGGCTACACGCACATGCAGCATGCTCAGCCCGTGCTGCTGTCGCATCATCTGCTGGCGTATTCTTGGATGTTCGCGCGCGACTTTACACGCCTGAAGGCCGCCTTTGATGCTGCCGACAACTGCCCGCTGGGTGCTGCCGCGCTTGCCGGTACGAGCTATCCGCTCGATCGTCAGATGACGGCTGCCGAACTTGGCTTTGCGGGCGTGATTCCCAACTCGCTCGATGCGGTTTCCGACCGTGATTTCCTCCTTGACCTGCATTACGCCGGCTCTGTCATGGCGATGCACTTGTCGCGTCTTTCCGAGGAGATCGTGCTGTGGTCGAGCTCCGAATTTGGCTTTATCACGCTTTCCGACTCGTACTCCACTGGCTCGTCCATCATGCCGCAGAAGAAGAACCCCGATTTTGCCGAGCTTATCCGCGGCAAGAGCGGCCGAGTCTATGGCAACCTGGTGCAGTTGCTCGTGACCATGAAGGGCCTGCCGCTCGCTTATAACAAGGACTTGCAGGAGGACAAGGAGGGTGCGCTCGATACCGCCCATACGCTCATGCAGTGCCTGTCCGTTATGGCCGGTATGATTTCGACCTGGACCGTCAACGAGGATGCCATGGCGCGCGAGTGCGGCGTGGGACACCTTGCCGCCACCGATGTTGCCGATTACCTGGCCAAGCGTGGCCTGCCGTTCCGCGAGGCACACGCCGTGGTGGGCCATTTGGTCCTGATGTGCGAGAAGCGCGGCTGCAATCTTGAGGACCTGCCGTTTGAGGTGTTCCAAGAGGCAAGCCCGCTCTTTGAGCACGACATTACCGAGGCGCTCGACATCCCGTCGATTGTCGCCGCGCGCACGACCGAGGGCGGCACCGCCCCTGCCGCCGTTGCCGTGCAGCTGCAGCGTGCCGAGGCGCAGCTCGTGGCCGACGAGGGCGTGTTTGGATCGCTGACCAAGGTCGTCGAGATGGGTCACGGGGTTAAGTAGGGGTTTGGCTGAAACTGTTTTGGCCATTTATTGATAAATCGTTTTTTGCTTTTACGGGCGTCTGCTGCTGCGGACGCCCGTATTTTGTTGCAATGGGGAAGGGGCTTGTCGAGAACTTCTGTAGGACCTTTGGGCAGGTTGTGAAGGAGGTACGTTCACGGGCGGCAACCGACCGTCCACTCGGTTCGGTGCGGTTGATGCTCGGTCGGATGGTACTCTAATCGGGCTTTGAAACAGAAGTGACACATATGGAACGTTTTAATAAATTGTAGCGTTTCAAAAAACAGCTTTTTGTTTAACTGCAGCTAAAACTCTGTTACGATGCAGTCCAGGCGGGTGCCGGAATGGGACTTGGGCACGCGCGAACCTACTTGAAAGGCTACCTTATGGCTATCGAGAAGACCTTCATCATGATTAAGCCCGACGCTGTGCGCGATCGCAAGATCGGCGAGATTGTCGCTCGCATTGAGCGTAGCGGCCTTGTCATCGAGCGCATGGAGATGACCACGCTCGAGCGTGCTACCGTCGAGGAGCACTACGCCCATCTGGCCGACAAGCCCTTCTTTGGCGGTCTCTGCGACTTTATGACGAGCGGTCCGGTCGTCAAGATGGTCGTTTCCGGTCTCTCCGCTGTCTCCAAGATGCGCACCCTTATGGGCGCTACAAATCCGCTTGATGCTGCTCCCGGCACCATTCGCGGCGACTTCGCTGTCGATGTCAACGCCAACGTAATCCACGGCTCCGACTGCTTGGAGAACGCCGAGATCGAGATCAAGCGCTTCTTTGGCTAAACCAGCTTTGACTCCTTAAAGCTGTTAGCGTGTGGCTTGGGCGCCGCGGAACTCCATCCGCGGCGCCCTTTTTGTTCCAAAATCTATGAAGGGGCCCGTTCGGACATGAGTTCCGAGCGGGCCCCTGCTGTTAGCTTGTGGCGCTGAGTAGTTTAGGCCTCGTCGACGACCTTAAGGCCGCGCGTGTGGTCGATCTCGTTGAGGAGGTTAACGCGACGCTCGTGACGACCGCCCTCAAACTCGGCGTCGAGCCACTCGTCGACAATCATCTTGGCGAGCTCGGAGCCCACGACGCGGGCGCCAAAGGCGAGCACGTTGGTATTGTTGTGCATGCGGGAGAGCTTGGCGCTGAAGGGCTCGGAGCACACAACGGCGCGTACGCCCTCGACCTTGTTGGCAGCCAGGCTAATCCCGACACCGGTGCCACAGATGAGGATGCCCAGGTCGACGTCGCCGTTGGCAACGGCCTTACCCACCTTGTAGCCGGCGATGGGGTAGTCAAAGCTCTCGGAGGTGTCGGTGCCAAAGTTCACGACCTCGCAGCCGCGCTCCTTCAGGTGCTCGGAGATGATGTTCTTGAGCTCGACGGCGGCGTGGTCGTTACCGATACCGATCTTCATGGATGGTTCCTCTCTGGTCTGTGCGGCGCAAATGCTAAAGGTGTTTACCGCGTTCGACTGCATGATAGCGCGACTTTTGCATAAACGCTCGGGCGTTTTTTTGATCAAACGCTTTAGCATGCAACAAGACCGGCTTCTCATGAATGAATGCTGTTAGTTTGTGCTCGAGCGCCGTCCGCCGGAACCATGGTTGCGGTTTTTGATGCATTGTTATCAAATAAAGGAACTAACCATTCTTGAGAGCCCAGCCCGTTATGCAAGCAGGAGATACCTATGCCTACCGATTCCATCCGTGATGCTGCGTTTTGCGATGTTTTGAACCGCGAGCTTGTCTGCGCGCTCGGTTGTACCGAGCCCATTGCCGTTGCCTATGCAGCAGCGCTGGCGAGCCAGACGCTCGGTTGCGATCCCGATCATATGGATGTTGCCTGCTCGGGCAATATCATCAAGAACGTTAAGAGCGTGACCGTGCCCAACTCGGGCGGTATGCACGGTATTGAAGCCGCGGCCGTGCTGGGTGCCGTGGGCGGCGACGCCAAGAGCGCGCTCGAGGTGCTCGAGAGCGTTGACGATGAAGACCGTGCTCGCGTGGCCGAGCTCCTCGCCGACGCCGGCTACTGCGATGTGTCGCTTGTCGAGGGTGTGCCCAACCTCTACATCAAGGTGACTGCGACGGCCGGGGGCCATACCGCGGTCGTCGAGATTACCGACCACCACACCAATGTCACGTGCCATACCCTCGACGGTATTCCGGTGTGCGGCAAGTCGGCGGGGGAGTGTGCCGCCTGCGCCGAGCGCGTCGTGGCCGAGCGGGCGGCAGATAGCGCCGACACGCCCATGTCGATTGAGACCATCATCGACTTTATCGAGGACGGTGACATTGAGGACGCCCGCGCTGTCGTTGAGCGTCAGATTGAGCTGAATGGCGCAATCAGTGCCGAGGGCCTTGCGCACGCTTGGGGCGCCGAGGTGGGTCGTACGCTGCTGGGTGCTCGTGCCGATGACGTCGCCTGCCGTGCCCGTGCCCGTGCGGCCGCCGGGTCCGACGCCCGCATGAACGGCTGTGCGCTGCCGGTCGCCATTGTGTGCGGCTCGGGCAACCAGGGCATCACCTGTGCGCTGCCCGTTATGGAGTATGCCGACTACCTGCGTTGCGACCACGAGCGCCTGGTGCGCGCCGTGATGCTGTCTGATCTTATTGCCGTGCATATCAAGAGCTATATTGGTGCGCTCTCGGCGTTTTGCGGTGCTATTTGCGCTGCGTGCGGTGCCGGCGCGGCGATTACCTGGCTGTGCGGTGGCACGCGCGAGCAGATCGGCGCGACGGTCTCCAATACGCTCGGTAACGTGGGCGGCATCGTGTGCGATGGCGCCAAGGCAAGCTGCGCCGCCAAGATTTCCGCTGCCGTTGATGCGGCGATTCTGGGCCACGATATGGCCATGCAGGGCCGCGGCTTCCGTGCCGGAGAGGGCCTGATTCAGGATACGGTGGAAGAGACGATCGCCAGCATGGGCTATGTGGGCCGCGTTGGCATGAAGGATACCGACGTCGAGATCCTCAACATCATGATCGGCAAGACCATCGTCGACTGCTAGGGGCTCTGGGGCACTGCATCTTGTTGTTGAAACTATCGCGCTTGTGGCCGTAAAGCACCTGCCTGCATTGCGGACAGCGAGGATCTCGCGGTATGTCACCAGGTCGTTCTCGCGCTTGATGCGCTCGAGGACGGTTGCGACAACAAGCGCCGCTATCGCCGGCAGGAACGTCGCAGCCGCGGCGACGCCGGCGCCCCAGGTGCCCTCCATCCAGTTAAACGCCGGCGACAGTATCAGCGCGAACGCCACCGCCGGCAACGCGAGCATCAGCACGGCCAGCCATAGCATCCGCGTTCCCATGCGCTTGCGATCTCTTTCGACTGCCTCTTCCATAACGGTCACGTCTCCCTTCACGAGCGTGTCTATGGAGGTGTCGAATAGGATGCTCAGCATGAGCAGACTCTGGACGTCCGGATACGTCTTGTCCCGCTCCCAGTTCGAGATCGTCTGACGCGACACGTAGAGTTTCTCGGCGAGCTGTTCTTGGGAGAGCCCCATCGCCTCGCGCCGCGTCTTGATCTGGTTGCTGATGTCCATCGTCACCTCCCGGTCGTGAAGGAGCGTCCCGCGAACACGTAGGGTGCGCTATCGAATCTGTTGTACATCATATGCGGCATGGCTTGCCGGGCGCTGCAAAAACTGTTTTGCACGGGGTTTACCCGCATGATTGTTGCTGCGATGCGTGCCATCGCCGCGGGGAGATCTGGCTTGTGGAGGCTTGCGGGGCGATGGCTTAGCGATGCTGTCGAGCAATCGTCCAAGTGCGCAGGCCCATGGCGGCGTAGCCGATTGCGGTATAGGCAACCCCATGGAACGCAAGGTCCCGGCTGCCCTCGACCGCGAGGGGAAACAGGAGCGCGGATCCGATTCCGAGCGCCGCGGGTATCCAGAAGAGCGTCCTCGCGGAGTTCGCGGCGAGCAGGCCGAGGGCGATCGCAGTTACGGGGAGCACGAGGTAGATCAGCGTCATCATGGCGATCATGCCGGCATCGGATGGGACGACCCTCACCAGGAGGACGGGGATTGCCCAGCAGGCGCCAACGATTGCGATCAATGCGATGAGGGACGCGCGTACGGTGACGTTCATGGGGCACCTCCTAACGGGAATCGCCCCCATTCTGGCATACATCTTCAGAATGGGGGCTAAGGGGGATACCATTTCGGGGAACGGGTGCGTACCCGCGCTTTTAACTCAGCATCTTGGCGAGCATGCCGATGCCGACGCCCACCAGTCCGCCGGCGATGGCGCCGATGATGATCTGCACCGCGTTGCGCGTGCCCTTGACCCAAGGGTTCATCTCGCGCTCACGGCGCCCCTCGAGCGTGTCGCGATCGACCTGCTCGCCGCGGCTAAACGCCAACACCTCGCGGTACGTGACGAGGTCGTGCTGCTTCTTCATGCGTTCCATATACACGAACGCCACGAGCATCACGACGAGCGCCACGGCGGCAAACGCCGCGGTGGGCGCGATGTGCATGCCCCAGCCCCATTCGAACTGGAACGCCGCCCACGCGCTCAGCACCAAAAACACGACCGCGCTCACGACCGTGATTGTGGAGAGGGCGTTGTACTTCTTGACCGCTTCGTTCATTACCTGTGCCATGGTTTCCACATCTCCTTTGATGAGGGAGTCCACGGTCACCCCGAACACGTTGGAAAGCAGCAGCAGGCTCTGGACATCCGGATACGTACGGCCGCACTCCCAGTTGCTGATGGTCTGGCGCGACACGTAGATGCGCCCCGCCAGATCGTCTTGGGACAGTCCGAGCTCCGTGCGATGCTCCTTGATGTGCGAGCCCAGCTCCATGCGTTTGCTCCCTAGAGGGTCGGGGTGACCCCTGTCGAGAGCCACCATGTCATTGACGCGAGCATCGTACCATCAAAGGTCTTTATATTTGACCCCCACGGGGCAAAATCGAGCTGTCAAATGGCTTTATATACGACATCTAGCTGGGAAAAGAACGGTCCCCAAAGGCGGATGCCTCCGGGGACCGGTTGGTGCGTATAGAGGGGGCGAGCTTGCTTTGGGTTGGTGTTGGCCCCGCCGCTCGGCTCGACTTTGGAGCGGCGGGGCTCAGCTCTGCCTCGGCGCTGGCGAGGCAGAGCGCGGCTTTGCCCCGACGTCGGCAGCGGCCGAGCCCTGTCTTCCCGGCTTAGCCCTCTTCGCCTTTGGGCGTGCCCTTGAACGAGGGCTCTTTCTTTGGCAGCCTTCCCGCGCGTTTGAGGGCGTCTCGCAAGATCCATTCCACCTGACCGTTGGCGCTGCGCATCTCATCGTCCGCCCAGCGTTGGACGGCCTCCCAGATAGCGGGGTCTATACGGAGTGGATACTGCTTGCGTGCCATGACGTGCCTTCTTGTCGAATGTGCAATTTTGCACCCGTCCCCAAATTACTCATTGGTGTTGGGGTTAGTACAGCGAGCCTGCGTTGAGCACCGGGTGCGCCTCGGATTCACCGCAGAGCACCACCATGAGGTTGCTGGCCATCTGCGCCTTGCGCTCGTCGTCGAGCTCGATGGTGCCGCCGGCAGCCATCTCCTTCACGGCCATGTCGACCATGGAGACCGCGCCCTCGACGATCTTCTTGCGTGCGGCGATGACGGCCTCCGCCTGCTGGCGGCGCAGCATCGCCTGGGCGATCTCGGGGGAGTAGGCAAGATGGGTGAGGCGGGCGTCGTCGACCTCCACGCCGGCGGGTGCCAGGCGCATCGCGAGCTCGCGGCGCAGGGCTTCGGAGACCTCTTCCACATTGGCGCGCAGCGTGATGGCGCCGGCGGCATCGGACTCGTCCTCCAGGTGGTCGTAGGCGTACACGCTCGCCACGTGGCGCAGCGCCGTCTCGGCCTGCATGGCGACATAGCTCTGGTAGTCGTCGACGTCGAAGAGCGCCTTGGCGGTATCGGCGACGTGCCACACCACGACGGTTGCGATCTCGATGGGGTTGCCCATTTTGTCGTTGACCTTCAGGCGCTCGCCATTCAGGGTGCGCACGCGGGTGGAGATAGTGGTGGGGTTGCCCTTGGCGGCCTTCTGCGCCGCGGCCTTGGCGGCCTTGGAATCGCTCATCTCGAGCTCGATCATCTCGCCGATCCCGGCCGATCCGCCCATGCTCTTGCTAAAGAACGGGTTGGCCCAGAAGAAGCCCTCGTCGCGGACGGTGCCCACGTACTTGCCGAACAGGATGCACACGCGCGCCTGGCCGGGCTGCAGCGAGAAGAATCCGTTGAGTGGGATGAACCACAGGCAAAACGCGAGGATGCTGAGGCCGAGCCCCCATCCGTAGACTGCGGGCGCGTCGACGCCGTCGGGCGTGCTCGCGAGCCCGATGGTGCTCCAGATAAAGAGGCCGATGATGGCGATGAGCGCCACCGCCACGGCGACGAGCATGCCGTAGCCCGACTTGGCCTTGAGTTGCTTTTCCACGCTCATTGTGAGTTCCTTTCACGACTGCGCCGGCGTTTGCGTGACGTCCCCGGCGCCGCGCTCCAGATTGCGATGGGGAGGAGGCGAGTCCCCGAGCAGTCCGTGCGACTGCTGATTGCATTGTGATATCACATTGAGACCAAGTCAAGGAGAATCGGATGCCGTCTCTCATGGCATAAGTGGTTCGGGGCGCCCGGCATCTACGCTCCGTAGAGGTCTTCCTGTTGCATCTTGGCTCGCAAGTCCCTATAATAGTTCCACTCACGGCTGAAGGTTTACCTCTAGATTTGGAAAGGGGAGCTGCACCATGCTTGCTTCCATGAGGATTTGGCTCTAGCCACGGTCGCGTGAGCGACCGGTACTTCGCTGCATACCACCGATCGCATCAAAGGATTATTCCATGACACAACCGAATCCCTGCGCTTCTTGGAAGCGCTCGCTCGCCATCGTCTGGATCGGCGAGTTCTTCTCCGTGCTCACGAGCTCCATTCTGCAGATGGGTCTCATCTGGCACGTCACCCTCACCACCGGCTCCGCGAGCGCCCTGTCGTTCGTGAGCCTGGCGGCCTTCTTGCCCATGGCGCTCCTCGGCGCCTTCGCGGGCACCATCGTGGACCGCACGTCCATCAAGCGTCTCATGATCGGCGCCGATCTCTTCATTGCGGCCGTGAGCCTCACGCTTGTCTTCGGCTCGCTTCGGGGCGACCTTTCTGTCGCCGTTGTGGCGGCGGTGCTGTTCGTCCGTGCGCTGGGCAGCACGCTCCATACGCCCGCCTTCAACGCGCTCACACCGCTCATCGCCCCGCCCGAGGTGCTCGGCAAGCTGGCGGGCATGCTGCAGTTCATGCAGTCGGGTAGCTATATCATCGGCAACGCCATCGCCGCGGCGGTCTACCCGGCGTTTGGTCTGACTTTCATGATCGCGCTCGATGTCGCCGGGGCGGTGCTCGCGAGCATCGCGGTGGCGACCTCCGGCATCAAGACGCCGGCGCCCGAGCGCCATACGCCCGAGGAGAACGCCGAGGCGTCGCACCGCGCGGTGCGGGCCTTCCTATTGGAGACGGCCAACGGGTACCGCGAGCTCAAACGCCATCACGGTCTGTTCGCCATGCTCTGGATCGGCTTCGCCTTCTCGGTCCTGTTCTCGCCCATATCCGCGCTGTTCCCGCTCATGGTGTTCGACCATTTTGGGGGCACCACTACGCAGTCGGCTATCGCGGAGATCGCGTTCTCGGTCGGCATGATCGCGGCGAGCGGCTGGATCGGGGCGACGGGTGGCCTTAAGAACCGCGCTCTTTCGTGCACGCTGGCCATCGGCCTCTTCGGAGCGGGCACGCTCGCGGGCGGCCTCGTGCCCCCTTCCGCGCTCGTTGTGTTTCTGGGGCTTACGTTCGCGATGGGGGTCTCGAGTCCGCTGTACAGCGCGCCGCAGATGGCGCTCATGCAGGAGCGCGTCGATCCCGAGTGCATGGGCCGCGTCTTCGGTCTGTACGGAGCGGTCTGCAGCTGGGCTATGCCCGTGGGGCTCGTCGCATCGACCTTGTTCGCGGACGCCATCGGCGTAAGCGCGTGCTTCGTGCTCATCGGTGCTGCAATGGTGATCCTAGCAGGCATCACCTGGGCGATCCCGAGCATCCGCAAGATTGGGTAGCGCTCTGGCGGAGTGCGTTTCGTTTCGGACGGCTCGTAGGGTCGCTGCGACGTGAAGGGTGGTCGACGGTGCGCCTGCGAGGGCGCCGTCGACCACCCTTTTGTTTAATTCGTCTGGCCCGGCGCCGATCATCATCTGTTCGCCGGGCGATTGCGATGCCGCCGCTTGCCGATACGCGGCTCCTTACGTTGTGCGCATCCCATCGTTCTGGCAGCGTTTCCTGCAGTTAATCTCCAGAGCTCGAGGCGGTGGCCCCTATGAGTAATCTGCTCGAATCCATTCTGCGCGTCGGTATGACCGTGTTCATCGTCGGCCCGCTCACTGCATGGGTCGCCCGCCGCGGCGCGCGCGAGCGCAGCGAGGCAACGGACAGCCTCGATTGCTTCACGGTGCGCATGCCCGCAGCCATCCGCACGATCATCGCCTGCTGCGCCGTCGCGTTCGAACTGCTCATGCTGGGTGTCTACGTCTGGCAGGGCGTCTCGCTGGGCGAGTGGGACCACGAACTTGTGTGGTTCGGTCATGCCATGGCGCTCGCGGGTATGGCTATCTGGGCCTTGCTGAGCATCCCGCGTATCGACGTGGACGGTGGGCGCATTCTCTCGCGTAACGCCTTCGGCATCCGCAAGGAGACGACGTTTGGCAACATCACCCGTGCAACGCTTCACGCGCAGATGATGAGGATCGACCTGTTCGAGGGCGACCGGAAGTTCTGCTCAATAAGCCTCGAGGGGGTGTGCTCGCTCAACCTCCTCGCCCGTCTGGAGGAAGAGGGCATCGAAGTCTCGGACGCCGTCGACGGTCCCATGACCAAGGCGGGCCTGTGTTGGTCTGCCATCAAGCCGTTGACGATTGTTTTCAACGGCATGGCCCTCGTCTTCTCGCTCGTCCTCGCCTTCATGGCGGTCTTCACCGACGAGGGTGCGCGCCTGCTCGTGCTCATCCCGTTCCTGTTCCTGTTCATAGGGGGGTTCCTGCCCCTGCTCATGCTCGGCATGCCGGCCCGCGGCATCCTCGAGATCGGCAGGCAGGAGCGCGCGCTCGGTTTCTCCTTCTCCGAGGAGATGGCAAGCCGAGGTGCCACGGGTACTTCGCTTGTCGATGACGATTGGTTCATCGAGATCAGCAACGCCCGCGTCGTGGCGTTTCGCCGCGATTACCTCAAGAAGATCACGGCGCACGAGAACAGCGAGAGCGGCGACCGCTGCACGGTGACCACGAGGGGTGGTCGCAAAATCAAGGTGTATGCAAGCGGGCAGCACGCTCGAGGACCTGCGCACGTGGTTCAAACAGGGTGCCAAGGTCAGAAGCACACTCGACCGCGCGGGGGACGCACTCGAGGCGACCGTTTGATTGGGTTGCCTGCCAAGGATCCAAAACGGGAAGGGGCGCTGTCGGCGCCCCTTGTCATACCAGGCCCGCTGGCCAGCGAGAGGCCTGCAGGTCGACATGTCCGTTGGCGAGGAAGGCAACGCCTTCGTCCTCGAGCAGTGTGCGCTGCGCCTCGGGCCCACCGAAGGCGAACCCCTCCGCGAGGCGTCCGTCGGCGAATACGATGCGATGACAGGGGATGGTGCCGGGTTCCGGATTGACGTGCAGGGCGTATCCCACGTATCGGGCTCGACGGGGCTCACCAACGAGCTTGGCGATCTGACCATATGTGGCAACCATGCCGCAGGGCACCTGGCGTACCATGTCGTATACGCGGTTGAAGAATCCGTCGGTGTCCCGGTCTGCCATGCCGCCCTCACTTTCAATCGATATCGCCATTGTAGTCAAGAAAGGCGCCCCACATGCGCGGGGCGCCTTTCCAAAGAGGTGTTGCGCGAGGGGAGGGAAGGCGCAACGTTCGTGTCGAAGGTCTTTAATTCGCCTGTGCCTTCATTATGTTAACTATAGCTAATTCTCTGAGGCCCAAGTCGTAGACCGACGAGCACACAGCCTCTCCATAAGTTAATCAAGGGTTACAAATAGAAAGACACAGTGACATGTGGTCGTTGGGGTTCAAGGAATCGCTCGATGAGTTCGGAGAACGCACCCTCAGTCCCAGCCGTTTCAAGGACGACATCGCAATACGGCCGCACGTCGTCGGTGACATTCGCCACGCCGACGCCCAGTCCCGCCGCCTTGATCATGGAGAGGTCGTTTGCGGAATCACCAACGGCGATGACCTCGGACATCGGAATTCCCAGCATATCGGCAAGGCGCGTGAGCCCCGTCCCTTTGTCAACGCCTGCGGGCATGAGTTCGAGGTAGCGCTTGGAGGAGAAGGTGATGTCAACGCCGAGTCGCTCGGCCATCGGCGCGAGCTTGCGGCCCAATTCCTGCAGCTCATCGAAGTCCCAGTCGACGTACAGGATCTTCACGATGCCACGGCCTTCAAGGAATGAGAGGTCGGGATGGTCAGATCCGCGAAAATGAGTGACCCCGGTGATCGATTCCAGATAGTCGCGCTCCCGTGTGGGTGCGTCATTCACGAACACGTGGCCGTCGGCGACGTTGACGTGCATGCAGAGTCCGAGTTCGAGCCCCTTTGCATAGATCGCGTTCGCGCATTCGTTGGAAAGGCCGCAGGTGGTGAGCGGGGTGGGGTCTCCCACGCGGTTGATGAAGCCGCCGTTATAGGAGAGCACATAGCCGTCTTCGATCAGCTCGCGGGCCTCCCCCGAGAAGTTGTCCATGATAGAGGAATACCATCGCCCGCTCGAAGGGACGAACAGCACACCGAGCTCCCTCATGCGTTTGAGTGCTCGGAGATTGGACGCCGGGATGGCGTGGTCGGCATCGAGAAACGTCTCATCCATATCGCTGGCAACAAGTCGGTACATGCAATCCCCCATACAACGTAAAAAACGAGGCGGGCTTATTATCGCCCACCTCGTAAGACCTTGGCTATGTCGAAGGCGTGGACACGTGAAGATGGCCCATTCGCGTGTCGCGGCGCGTTTCCGCGAGCCGGATGGCTTAGTACACCATTCTCATGGCTTCGCGTACCTCGGCGAGCGTCGCCTCGGCGACCTCGTTGGCACGGCGATTGCCCTCGCGTAGGACGTCCTTGACGTAGTCCATATCCTGGACCAGTTCCTCGCGGCGGGCGCGGATGGGGGCAAAGTACTCGTTCACGCTTTCGGTGACGTACTTCTTGAGCTGGCCGGAGCCGCCCATGCCAATCTCTTCGGCAATCTCAACCTCGGAACGACCGGTGCAGATGGCGGCTGTCGAAAGCAGACCGGACACGCCGGGGCGGTTCTCGGGGTCAAACGTGATCATGCGCTCGGAGTCGGTCTGGCTCTTCTTGATGCGCTTGGCCGTCTCCTCGGCGGTCATCGAAATATTGATGGCGTTGCCGTAGCTCTTGCTCATCTTTCGACCGTCCAAGCCGGGCAGCAGTGGGGTCTCGGACAGCAGCGCGTCGACCTCGGGGAACACCTTGCCGTAGCGGTTGTTAAAGCGGCGGGCGATGGTGCGGGTGAGCTCGATGTGCGGCAGCTGGTCGCGACCGACCGGCACCACGTTGCCCTTGCAGAACAGGATGTCGCAGGCCTGGTGCACCGGGTAGGTGAGCAGAAGGCCGGTGAGCTCATGGCCCGAGGCCTCCATCTCGGCCTTAACCGTTGGGTTGCGCGCCAGCTCGGCCTCGGAGACCAGCGACAGGAACGGCAACATGAGCTGGTTGGCGGCGGGCACGGCGGAGTGCGCGTAGATCATGGTCTTGTCGGGGTCGATGCCGCAGGCAAGGTAGTCCATGACCATGTTGTAGACGTTGTCCTGGATGTGCTCGGTGGTGTCGCGGTCGGCGATGAGCACGTTGGTGTGGACGCCCATGTCCTGCAGCTCGACACGGCTCTTGAGCGTGCCGAAGTAGTGGCCGAGGTGCAGGCGGCCGGTGGGGCGGTCGCCGGTGAGCATGGTGTACTTCTCGGGGTGCTGCGGCAGGTCGGCGCGGATCTGGTTGCTGCGCTCGAGGCTGACCTCATAGCTGAGCTCGTTGGGCATGCTGTCTCCTTTTGGGTTGAGTGCCTGGCCGGCATTGTCGGTCTTGGTTGAAGATGAAGCTACCAGAGAAACGGCGTCTCTTGCCGGAATCAACGATGGTTTTCGCCGTGTCGTCCCGCAGGGTCGTTTCCCTTCTTGGGAAGGAGCCCCTCGATATGCTCGAGCCGCTCCTCATGGGCCACGTGCGCCGCGCGCTCCTCGGCGGCGAAAGCGGGGTCTTCGGGCGTGACGATCTCATCTCGCTGTCGACTCCGGTACCACCGCGACGGCGCTCCTGAGCCTGCTCGTCGACAAGCCGGTGACTATCTACACCACCAACGGCTATGCATGTCGGTTTACGGGCGAGCTTGCTGCTAAGGTGGTGGTAATTGGCGGCGACTTCAACCCCGTTACCTGCTCGCTCACCGGTCCTATGGTTGAGAGCGCGCTGCGCGAGCTGTACTTTGACCGGGCGTTTATAGGTGTCAACGCGGTGGACGAGGACCGCGGCATCATGACGCCAGGTTATCCCGAGGCTCTCAAAAAACGTATCGTGATGCAGAATTCCCAGGCGAGTTACGTACTCGCCGATAGCTCCAAGTTCCACGTGTTTTCAAATGTAAAGGTGTGCGACCTGGAGGGCTTTACTGTTATTTCCGACAAGCGCGACGCCAAAATCGGCGAACGCGTCAAAATGATCACGGCCTAGGACACTGGGGCATCGCATCTTGCCCTCAAGCCGTTGCCCACGTAACGAAGCGTGGGGCGAACGTGCGCCCCATTCCTGATTTGGGGACTAGCTTAGTTCGTCGGCTATTTGGTGCTCGTAGAAGGCTTCTACTACGGCGTTAAAGTCGCGGGCGAAGTCTTCCATGGTTCCACGCCAGGTGGCTCGGCCGGGCTTTCCTTGGCCCACATAGGCGGTTTGAATGCCGCAGTCGGGGCTGGGGAAATCGCGCTTGGGGTCGTTGCCCACCATAAGGACCTCGTGCGGCTCGAGCCCCATGACCTGCAGCTGCTCTAGATAATATGTGGCATCGGGCTTGCAGCGCGTGGCGTTGCCCATGTGCGTTACGAGCTCGAAGGGCGCGTCTGTCAGCTCGCCCCAGCCCATGCGGCACTCGATGGCCCCTTGGGGAAAGCTGGGGTTGGTGAAGAGCGCGCAGCGCAGCCCCGCGTCCTGTACGGCTTGAAGCGCGGCGTGCGCACCCGGCATGGCTTTTGCGTTGATCATGTCATCGTTCTTGTACGGCAGAACTTCGTGATCGTAGTAGGTAAACGCCTCGTAGATAAGTGGGTCCGAGAGGCAAATGCCGCACCGGCGCTCGACCTCGGTCTGGTAAAACTCAAGATTGGTGCGATTGTCCGTGCTGCTGCGGCGATTGGCGTTGAGGTCGACCAGGATGGTGCCGAGGCGCGCCATCGTGCCCCCGCGGCTGCGACGTCCGATATCCGCGAGCATCGACGAGACATCCTTAAAATAGCGAAGGATGAACGCGTTGAGGTTGATGCTAAGAAGCGTCTCGTCCATATCGAAAACGACTGCATTGAGCACGCGGGCACCTTTCTCGAAAAATCGTTCCAGAATCGTATGTCTGGGATACTTTACCCCAAAGCAGTGTGCCTAGCTGCTCATCGTCAACTTGTGGAGACAGTCGTTCACAAGATTGCGAAAAAGTCTCCATACGAGTAAAAAATCGCAGTTCACGCTTGAAATCGAAGCGATTTCCCCGTAATCTATACGGACGTGATTGCATAAGCGTCACATCAGTATCTGTCGGCTCCCGAGTGTTCCTAAACGTTGTGTGCTTGTCGCACCCATCTGTAGGTCCTAGCAATCGGGGCCCCGTAGTTCGAAAGGGGTCCACCTTTGAGTGAGATTCAGAACTCGTCCATTTTCTCTCTTGACGATGTCAACGAGGAGGAGATGAACAACCTCATCGACGGTACGATTACCGACTTTGATGAGGGCGATCTCGTTAACGGCACTGTCGTTAAGATCGAGCATGACGAGGTGCTCGTTGACATCGGATTCAAGTCCGAGGGCGTTATCCCGGTCCGCGAGCTGTCCATCCGCAAGGACGCTAACCCTGCAGACATCGTTGCACTCGGTGATCCCATCGAGGCCCTGGTTCTCCAGAAGGAGGACAAGGACGGTCGTCTGGTCCTGTCCAAGAAGCGTGCCGAGTACGAGCGTGCTTGGAACCGCATCGAGGAGAAGTTCAACTCCGGCGAGAACGTCGAGGGCGAGGTTATCGAGGTTGTCAAGGGCGGCCTGATCCTCGACATCGGCCTGCGCGGCTTCCTGCCCGCTTCCCTCGTCGACCTCCGTCGCGTCAAGGACCTCACCTCCTACATGGGCACCCGCATCGAGGCCCGCGTCATCGAGATGGACCGCAACCGCAACAACGTCGTCCTCTCCCGTCGCGTCGTGCTCGAGGAGTCCCGTAAGGCCGAGCGCTCCGAGATCCTGTCCAAGCTCAAGTCTGGCATGCGTCTCCAGGGCACCGTTTCCTCCATCGTCGACTTCGGCGCCTTCGTCGACCTCGGCGGTATCGACGGCCTCATCCACATCTCCGAGCTCTCCTGGAACCACGTCAACCATCCTTCCGAGGTTGTCAAGGTCGGCCAGGAGGTCGAGGTCGAGGTTCTCGACGTCGATCTCAACCGCGAGCGCATCTCCCTGGGTCTCAAGCAGACCACCGAGGATCCGTGGCGCGCACTGGTCAAGAAGTACCCCGTCGGCGCTATCGTCGAGGGCACGGTGACCAAGCTTGTCCCGTTTGGCGCTTTCGTCGACCTGGGCGAGGGCATCGAGGGCCTGGTGCACATCTCCGAGATGGCCAACAAGCACGTCGATCAGCCTTCTCAGGTCACCCACGTGGGCGACAAGGTTCAGGTCAAGGTCATGGAGATCGACCTCGACCGTCGTCGTATCTCCCTGTCCATGAAGTCCGCTGCTGAGACTCTGGGCGTCGAGATCGAGGTTACCCCGCTGCCTTCCGAGAAGAAGGACGAGGAGACCGACGCCGAGTAAATCGGTTTGACGATCACTTGTTTTAAGGGACCCGTCCGCAATGGACGGGTCCCTTTTTGCATTTGGAGCCGAGATGCATGATGCTGCCCATGCTATCCACAAGCTATTTGGTTGTCGGTGCATGAAAAAATGCCGACATCCCGCCTCGGGGAGGAGGCGGGAACGCACCGAGTAGACGGAGGGGTGCGGAGCGCGGTCGCGTCTCGACTGACGACATTGCCCATCGACAACCCTATTGTACTGCATGGTGTGGTTCTTGGTTTATCGGGTTGATTTCCGATCTCAGCCGAACACATTGAGCAAATAGGCCGTTCCCGCAGTTAGCTGAACGCCCCCGCGGCCCCTCCTGGGGTCCGGGGGCGCCGTTTTCCCAGTTGATGGAACGGTGGAGATGTGTTTCGATGGGTCCGGTGGCCATGCTCCGCCCGCCGCCC
>CABUNJ010000036.1 GCA_902492935.1 uncultured Collinsella sp.
GCGAAGAGCGTTGCTGCCTAGGCTAGCCCCTTGTCACACAAACTACCGAAGCCTCGGTTTTTGTGCCGAGATATTGAGGATGTGCATGTCGCGGTACACCCCTAGGCCAAGGCGGTGGCGCGGACAGCCGCGCCGATGGCACCGGCAAAGCGCGCCTGGGGCGAGGTAGTGACCGGCGACCCCAGTAGCTCGCCCAACCGCTCCACCACGAAGGCGTTCTCGCACAGGCCACCGGTCAGGTAGTACGGGGCGCCCGCGGCCTGCCCGGCCATGGTCGCCACGCGCGAGACCACGCTGTCGATCACACCGCGGGCGATGTTCTCGCGCGGCTCACCGCGACCGATCAGGCTGATGACCTCGCTTTCGGCAAACACCGTGCACATGCTGCTGATCTTGGTGGGCTCACCGGAACGCGCAAGGTCGGCCATCTGCTGTTGGGAAATACCCAGACGGTCGGCCATGATCTCCAAAAAGCGCCCCGTGCCGGCGGCGCACTTGTCGTTCATGGCAAACTTGGCCACGCGGCCGCCTTTAAGCTGAATGACCTTGGTGTCCTGGCCGCCCACGTCAATCACCGTGCCGTGATCGCCAAACAGGCGCACGGCACCGGTACCGTGGCAGGTAATCTCGGTCACGACCTTGTGCGCATAGGGCACGGCAACGCGACCATATCCGGTCGCGATCACGCGCACGTCGTCGGCAGCCACGTCATAGCCAGCCGCGGCAAGCTCGCCGCGCAGACGCTCGGAAGCATCGACCGAGGAGAACCCGGTTGGCTGCACGCACGTCCACGACACCGAACCCTCCCCGTCGACCACAGCAGCCTTAGCCGCCGTAGACCCGATATCGATCCCGATCCCTATCATGGCTCTCTCCCAATCTAAACATCAAAGACAGCGGCGCGTTCAGGCGCCTTGGCATCCTCCCTCACATGTGACAAAGGGACAGTCCCTTTGTCACATACCGTCACCTACAGGGTTTCGATGAAGGCGGCGATGCGGGTCTCGATCTGGCCCATGTCGCCGTTGCTGTAGTCGGTCTCGATCTTCATATACGGAATACCCGCACCCTCGACAGCCTCCTGCATGCGGGCACTCTCCACGTTAAAGGTGTGGCAGGCCTGGAGCACGTTTTCGACCACGCCATCGACGTGATACTTCTCGCACATGGCCAGCGTATTTTCCATACGACCGTCGTTGGGCGTCATGACCGAGCAGTTGATGTCCAGGTAGCGGTCGGCTATGGCGCGCAAGATGTCGGGAGCCTCCGGGTCGATCATCATGGCCGCCGTGCGCTCGCCCGAGCAGTCGTCCATGCATACGACCACGCCGCCGTTGGACTCGATGGTGCGACCGATCTTGTTGATTACGCCGCCCACCGGGCAGCCGGTAATCAGAATGCGCTTGGCATCCGCCGCGACCGGGCGCTCGCCCGCGTCGTAGGCCTCGCGCAGCTTGATAACCTTTTGCTCCAGCTGCTGCGTATAGGCCTCGATATCAAAGCTGAACGTACCGGCAAACATGGTGCTCATCAGGTCGACGCCGCTCATGGCCGCCGGCTGGTTGGCCTGCAGCGCAAACATATCGAGCTGGGCCGCACGCAAGCGGTTGCGACGACGGACGGCAGCGCGCAGGTCATCGTCGGTAATCGTAATGCCGTAGAAGCCCTCGAGCTCCTCCTTGAGCAGGCGGCACTCCTCGTACCAGCCTTCACGCTCGTAGGCGCGATCGCGACCCTGCGGAAGATGCAGAATGTGCGTGCGCTTGAGCTCGTTGAGTAGCTCGTACATCTTCTTCTTGCCGTCGCAGGTGGTCTCGCCGATGATCATGTCGCTAAAGTACGTAAACGGGCACTTTTGCGAGTAGGCAAAACCGTACGTCGACTTGATGAGCGGACACAGATTTGCCGGCAGCACCTTCTCGGCCTCGGGAATCACCTCATCGGACGTACCGCACAGAGCCACGCTCGCAGCCCCCGCGGCATCGATAATCTCGAGCGGCGTATAGCTGCACAAAAAGCCGACCAGGCGATTACCGGCCTGCTTGTAATCCTTGACGCGAATAAACGACGCCTTGCGCTGTTCGTTGAACTCCTCAAACGTGGACGGCAACGGCTGCTCAATATATTCCGGCATATAGCTCCTTAACAAACCTTTTAACCAACCAAGGAAACGGCTTTCCCAGGTGCTCGAGGTTGCCGTGAAAGAGGAGCGCCGCGTACTTTGGTACGCAAGCGACAGTTAGAACGGCAAGATCGGGTGCCTGGGGAAGCCGCCGAGACGGATAGCCCTAAATGGTTTCCAAGAAAGCCTCGATCCTGGTTTGCAGTTGGCCGGCATCCTCGCCGGCGTAGTCGGTCGTGATGTGCATAAACGGGATGCCGGCCTCCTCGGCGGCCTTCTCCACGGCAAACGACTCCATCTCGTAGAGCGTGCAGAACTGCAGGGCCACGTCGACGATGCCGTCGGCATGCAGGTCCTTGGCCATCTGGACAATGTCCTTCATACGCTGGTCGTTGGGCGTAAAGACGGCGCAGTTGATCTTAAAGTAGCGCTCGGCGATGGCATCGAGCATCTCGTCGACCGTCTCGCCGCTCTCGTCCACCAGGTCCTTGTAGTAGCGCGAACCCGTGCAGGACTCCTCGCCCACTACGACGCCACCGGCCTTCTCGATCAGGTTGAACAGCTTCCAGTTGGGCACGGCCATGGGCGTACCGGTGTACAGGATGCGCTTGGTGCCCTTGGGCGCCACGCCCTCGCCGGCTTCAACGCGCTGCTCGCACTCAGCCGCCATATCGTTGATGGCGCCAGTCAGACGCGGCGTGTCGTCCATAAAGGCGGCCTGAACGGTCAGCAGGCTGTCGAGACCGCTGATGGGCGCTGGATCGGCAGCGCGCGTGGCAGCAAGGCGCTGCAGGGCGCGACGCTTCTCATTGACGGCGTGGATGGCGGCCTTCAGACGCTCGGGCGTAATCTTGACGCCGCACTCGTCCTCGATCTTGGCGGCGAGCTTCTTGACCTCGGCCTTCCAGGTCACGAGCGTCGACTCGTCGTGCACGTTGGGAATATCCATGACGTACATGTTCTTTTGCGTTGCAAAGAACTCGTAGGCCTTCTTCTTGCCATCGCAGGTGTTCTCGCCTACCACCAAGTCACTCGACTCAATATAGGGGCAGACCTCGCCCAGCTTAAAGCCGGCAAAGCTCTTGATAAGCGGGCAGGTGTTGCGCGGCAGGTGCTCCTCGACCTTGTCCGTTGCCCAGTCGGCACCCGAGCACAGACCCACGGGAATGCCGTCACAGGCAAGCACGATCTCCTCGGGCACGTACACGCAGAACGAGCCCACGATCTTGGTGGCCTCGCCGGCCTCCTTCTTGTCGAGCATCTCCTTAATACGGCCGCTGTGGATGTTGGTGGCCACAAAGTCCAGGTAGGACGTGGACTTGGGGCGATTGTTCTGCGTCAGGAACATATCGCCGTACATCTGGCCCACGGCGCCCAGCAGCATATCGTGGTCGGCAAGATTCATGCCGAGGCTCTCCCACATCGGATGGAAATCAAATTCTTCAGCCATGGCGGTTCCCCTCTCGAACCAAAAATGAATAGCTACGGTATTGCTGCACGGCGGGTGGCGAAAACCCGACCGCACGAAAACCCGGAATTTTGGGGAATCTGCTTTGCAGCTGATTATTTAGTTGTGCATCGTCTCTCCCGGAGCCGTGAACATACCTGCTCATATGCGGCCCCGAGCCATATACAGGGCGCGCGCGGCAACGCGGCGAATGTATGTCGTCTGCGGCATGTGCGCACCCTCCTTTACAAGTTGAGGTCAACTATATCAGCGGTCATCGACCATGCGAACGCCGTTGACATTCGTACGACAGCGTCGTGTGCCATCGTTTAATAAATAATTATCTGTGTTGATAAGAGTTTGTCATCCATCATTCGGCGAACGGCAAGACAAAGCCGCCGAGGCTTATATCCCCAACGGCATTACCCGGCGCTATCGACAAACCAAATGGATCTTACTCGCATCGAAGTGCATGCGTAGCGTCTCGCCTGCTTGCGGCAGCTCGTCGACAGGCACGCCCACTTTGTTGACCTTCCACTGCAGACGCGTGGGCGCATCAGTACGCGGCACGTCCAACAGCACCAGGCGCTCAAAGCGTGAATCGCTCACTCGGGCCACGTGCAAATCATAGCTGTTGCGGCCCCGTTCCGCGCGATTGTCAACATGGAAGTAGCTTGCGCGAATGCCCAGGTACGCCACATTATCGGGAACCTCGCGACCCACGTTAAAGGTCATGCCCCAGTCGAGGGCCTCAACTTCTTCGTCGCCGATCTTGCGCGCCCGGCTTGTGTTCTTGCAGCCCGTCAGGCGCAGCGCCGCCAGCGTCTGCGGACGGCGGACCACGTCCTCGACGGAGCCGATCTCCTCAACATGCCCGTCGTGCATCACGCAGATACGCTGGCACAGGCGGCACGCTTCGTCGATGTCGTGGCTCACATAGAGCACGGTGCGGTTGCATACATCGAACAGGTCGAGCATGTTCTGTTCGAGGGCGCTCTTGAGATAGGAATCGAGTGCGCTCATGGGCTCGTCGAACATAAAGATGCCCGGGTGAGCCGCCACCATACGGGCAAGCGCCACACGTTGCTGCTGACCGCCCGAGAGACGCGCGGGATAGCGGTCGGCAAAATCGGCTAGGCCAAAGATGCCCAGGTAGCGCTCGGCAAGTTTTTTACGCGCCGCGGCGTCGCCCGCGTCCTTTACGCCGGCACATACGTTATCGGCCACCGTCATGTTGGGAAACAGCTGATAGTTTTGGAACAGCAGGGCGCATTTGCGCTCCTGGGGCGACAGGTTGATGCCCGCCGCCGAGTCAAAAAAGGTCACGCCGTTGACGACGATCTTGCCCTCGTCGGGCGTCTCCACACCGGCAATGCAGCGCAGCGTACAGCTCTTGCCGCATCCGGAGGCACCGAGCAGCGCCACGCGCTCCTCGCCGGCCTCAAGCTGAATGTCGAGCGTAAAGCCGGGATAGCGCTTTTTGATATCCAGAACGAGCGACATGGCTTATCGACCTCCCTTCGCAACCGCGTCGTCGCGCATAAGCTCGGCCAACGCCTCGCGGTCGATGCGCAGGGCATCGCCACCAACGGGGTCGAGCGAATCGCCCTGGCCGGCGAGCTCCTTGGTCTGCTTGCGCTCCGCACGCGAAAGGCCCCGCTCACGGTACTTTTGCGAGTGCGCCGTATACATGTTGATGAACAGGATGACCAGGAAGCTAAAGACGATTACGACGACGACCCAAAAGAGCGCCACCGACGTATTGCCGCCCATCCATTCAAAGTAGATGGAGATGGGAATGGTCTGCGTAATGCCGGCATAGTTGCCCGCAAAGAACAGCGTGCAGCCAAACTCGCCCATAGCGCGGGCAAAGGCGAGCACCGTGCCGGCGGCGATAGACGGCCAGCCGAGGGGCATCATGAGTTTGGCAAAGATGCGACGCTCAGACCAGCCCAGCGTGCGCGCGGCGTCGAGCATCTGCGTGTCGAGGCTCTCGAAGGCGCCGAGTGCCGTACGATAGACGAGCGGGAACGACACCACCACGGCAGAGATCACCGCCGCCGGCCACGTAAAGACAATCGAGATGCCGTGTGCGATCAGCCACTGCCCCACCCCGGTCGAGCGACCGAACAGCATAAGCAGCAAAAAGCCGCAGACCGTGGGCGGCAGCACCATGGGAATGGTAAAGACTGAATCGAGCAGGCCCTTCACGCGGCTCGTGGTGCCCATGGTCTTCCACGCGGCAAACAAGCCCAGCGCAAACGCGATCACCAGGGCAAGACCGCTTGTTTTGATAGACACCCAAAACGGACGGTAGTCGATGCCGCCAAAAAACGTCTGGGCGCGTTCTGCCAGCGAAGGCGGCTCCGTCGTCGAGACGCTCGCATACGGCACCAGGGCGGCGTTATCGCTCCACAGAGCGCCGTCACCCAGGTTAAGCTCAGTGTTTGCGGCGTCCGCGGCGTTCACGACGGTGTAGTATTCGCCGTCGCCGCCCTTTACCTTAAACTGATAGCGGTAATCGCCCTGTACCAGCGTATTGTCCGAGGTGAACACCCAATCGAGCTTGGAATCCTCCAGCAGCGCGCCTCCCATGGAGTGGGACTTATCGAGCCCCGCGAGCATCTTCTTGAGCGCCTTTTGATCGGAGAAGCTCGCAATGTCAAGGCCCGCCTCCTTGGCGGCGTGTGCATCGACCCATACCACGATGTTCGAAGGCGTCGTCACCGTCACAAGCGTCGTCTTTTTGTAGATGGGAAATCGATAGCCCTCGGGCTGACCTGCAAACGAGCGTGCCGTGCCCTTGGCATTGCGCTCAAACGCGTTGAGGCCAAACTCGACGCCATCGATAAGCGCGGAGTCCTCGGTCGCCTGGCACCCATCGGCAGTGGTAAAGAGAGCCTCGGCACAGGCAGCCCCAGGCAGCGAGGTAAACGCAAAGAGAACCGCTGCCAGCGCGGCGAGCAGGCGAATCGTTTTCCTTGACACGGGCGACTCCTCAAACACAGGGCAACGGCGCGCAGGCACGCCGGTTCAATCAAAAAGGACAGGCGATCGCAAGAACGCCCGCCCTCAAGAATATCGTTATACAGTGCCCTTCCGCACTACTCGGAAAGCTCAAAGCCGTACTTGGCCCAAATCTTCTGGGCTTTCTTGTTGGTCAGGCAAAAGTCGATAAACGCCTTGGCCTCGTCGGCATGCTCGGAGCTATCGGCGACAGCGCCGGGATACACGATGGGCTTGTGCGAGTCCTCGGGGCACACGAAGGCCTCCTCGATGCCGTCGTAGCGGAAGATATCGGAGCTGTAGACAAAACCTGCCACGCAGTCGCCTGTAGAGACGTAAGAAGCAGCGGTGCCGACCTTGTCGGCCAGGGCCACCTTGTCGGCGATCTCGGGAGCATACTCGCCGTCGTCGCCCTCGGTGCCGGTGTAGAGGCCCACGGAAGCCAGCGCCTGGTTGGCGTACTTGCCGGCGGGGACGGTCTTGGCGTCGCCAATGGCGATCTTGCCGTCCAGGTTCGCGACATCGGCGATGGCCTCGACCTTGGTGTCAGAGCCCTCGGCGCGGATGATCACGAGGTCGTTGACGAACATATCCTCACGGGTGTCGGCGTCGACGAGCTCGGCGGCCTCGGCGTCATCCATGGTGCCCTTGGAGGCCGTGATAAGCACGTCGACGGCGGCACCGGCGCGCATTTGCTCGACAAGGTCGCCGGACGCCTTAAACTGCGTGTCGGCAAACGTGGTACCGGTCTGGTCGGTGTAGAGCTCCTGAACCTCGGGCAGAGCCTTCTCGAGCGAGTTGGCAGCAAAGACCTGCAGCTCGACAACCTTCTTCTTAGAGGAAGACTTGGCGGAGCCGGCATCGGAACCAGCGGGCTCGGACGTCTTGTTGCCGGAGCAGCCCGCAAGGCCAAGGCCGGCGGCAGCGACGGCAGAAAGCGAGACAAAACCGCGGCGTGAAACCATATCGAACATATTCAACCCTTTCGGACCTTGTGCCCGGGTACCCCACCGCGGGCTTTAATCTGCAATCAGATTATACTTTCTCGAGAATAGTGATGGTGAGAAATTATTCTCGTCTGAGAATATATCTTCAGATATGACGCCCATCGGCTTCACCTCAGCGTCAAACAAAAAGGCGGAGCAACCGTTCAGGTCGCTCCGCCGCAGGTAGTGCGCTTATTTGGTATGTCCGCCGCCCGCTGTCATCTGAGCCGCATGCTCCAGCTGGTCTGCTATGGCCTCCCAGCTTTCGCGGGCGGCCTTCGTAGAACCGGGAAAGTTTACGACAAGCGTATGACCTCGTTGCATGCAAATAGCGCGCGAGAGCATAGCGCGGCGCGTCTTGGTCATGGAGTATGCGCGGATTGCCTCTGCAATACCCGGCACATCGCGGTCGCAGACGGCACGCGTCGCCTCGGGCGTCACATCGCGCATCGAAAGCCCCGTACCGCCGCAGGTGAGCACGACATTGGCGTGGCACTCATCGGCGGCTTCCACAATGGCATCACCGATCTCGCTGACGTCGTCGCGCACAACCACATGTGAGGCGACCGTCCAGCCCTGCGCCTCGATAAGTTCCTCGAGTGCGGCTCCAGCCTCGTCCTGGGCAAGATCGCGCGTATCCGAGCACGTCACGATCGAAATCTTCAACTCCATAGTCTTCCTCCTACAACACCGTTCCCTCGGGCAGGTCGACACGCACGACATCCACGACGTCGCCCGCCTTGAGCTCGCACGGTCCTTCGTCAATACGCAGCAGGCAGTTGGACCGCTGCATCGTGCCGAGCAGCGCCGAATTCTGCGTCTTGGCCTCGGTCACCAACAGCTCACCGGTCTCGGGGTCGCGCAAAACCGTGGCGCGATCGAAGAAGCGTCGGTCCTGGCGCTTTTTCACGCCGTGCGTGAGCGTCGCCTGCTGCACGGGACGCTCACCCTCGGCAAAGCCGCGCATCTTGCGAATCGCCGGGCGGGCGAGCATCTCAAAGCCCACATACGCCGCGGCCGGATTGCCTGAAAGCCCCAGATAGGGTTTACCTCCGAGCAGGCCAAACGTGATGGCCTTGCCCGGACGCATCGAGATGCGGTCAAACAGCACCTCGCCCTCACGCCGGACGAGCGCCGTCACGTAGTCGTAATCGCCCGCCGAGGCGCCACCGCTCGTAATGACAAAATCACACTCCTGCACGGCGCGATGCACCAGCTCGGCAATCGCCTGCTCATCGTCGGGCGCAATGCCGTAGAACACGGGCTCGGCGCCGGCATCGAGCGCTTCGGCCATCAACGCCGACGAGTTGGAGTCGCGAATCTGCCCGCGCGCCGGCAGCTCACCCGGCGCGACCAGCTCCGTGCCCAGCGAGATAATGCCCACGCGCGGAGCGGCATGGACCTTCACGCTCGCGTATCCGGCGCTTGCCAGCAGACCCGCGCCCGCCGGAGCCACGACCTCGCCGGCGTGCATCACAACATCGCCGGCATGGGCCTCCTCGGCGGCAGAGCGAACGTTCTCCCCCACCTTGGCCGGCGCCGAGAACCTCACACGCGAGCCCTCGTTGCCGTCACCGTCGAGCACATCGACGATCTCGTATTTCACCACGGCATCGGCACCTTCGGGTACCGGCGCGCCCGTCATGATGCGGACCGTCTCGCCCGCGCCGATTACGCCCTCAAACACATGTCCCGCAGCCTCGTGTCCGATAACGTCGAGCGTCACCGGCGCCTCGCCAGACGCCTGCGCCAAGTCCGCCGAGCGCACGGCATACCCGTCCATGGCGCTGTTGGCAAACGGCGAAATGTCGATATCGGCCACAGCATCCTCGGCCAAGGGAAAACCAGCCGCCTGCCACACGGGAATCTCGACCAGGTCGGTCGGAGCAACGTTCGACAGAACAATCGACTGTGCGTCCTCCAGCGGAATGAGTTTCTCTGCCATATGCACCTCTTAATGCCACGGCGCACAACAGGGGCGCCAATTCTTTATGCTTGTCTCAGTATAATCCCCCGACGCACGACCGCGACTCGGCCTGTACCCGCAAATACACCTGTCGGTTGCAGGCCGCGAAACAGAATGGAAACCAACCCACCGGCTCGTCGCGTTTACCGCGTTTTATAATGCTTGCGTTGCAACCTAAAAGAGGAACGTATGGCTCATAACGACAAACCTGAAAGCGCAAACGAGGCGCAGGATCATTCCCAGCCGCTCGACGACGGCGGCTTTTTCTCCCTGAACGACGTCATCACGGCAGGCAGGCATCAACTTACCCGCTCCGAGCATCTCTTGGCTGCCGACACGCGCCGCAACGCCCGCAACCTACTCGCGAGCGCTAAGTTGCTCGCACTCGTCGTCATCGTCTCGCTCGCCATGGGCGTTGCCGCTTGGGCGTTTTTGGCCTCGCTGAATATCGCGACCGACTATCGCGAGCACCATGCGTGGATTTACGCGCTGCTTCCCGTTGTGGGCATGGCCACCGCGTGGGTCTACAAAAACCACGGCCTTGCCGCCAAGCGCGGCAACAACCTGGTCATTGACTCCGCCCTGGGCACACGCCTCATCCATATGCGCATGGCCGTCCTCACGTTTGTGTGCTCCACGCTCACGCACCTCACCGGCGGATCGGCCGGTCGCGAGGGGGCCGCGGTGCAGATTGGCGGCACCATCGCCAGCAACATCTCGAGCCTCGCCCACCTCAAAAAGCACGACCACCACGACCTCATGCTCGCCGGCATCTCGTCGGCCTTTGGCGCCGTATTCGGTTCGCCCCTTGCCGGAGCTTTCTTTGGCATGGAGATGTGCTTTATCGGCAAGATCGACTACACCGCGGGCATCTACTGTCTGGTCGCCTCGTTTACCGGCTACTTTACGTCGCTTGCCTTGGGAACCGAGTACGAGGCGAATGTTATCGCCAGCGTTCCCAACATGACACCACGGACGGTCGTCATCGTAGTCATCAGCGCCATCATCTTTGGTCTCACCGCACGTCTCTTTGCCTGGTCGGTTCGTACCGTCAAGAGCCTGTACGGCCACTTTATCACCAACTACATTGCTCGCGCACTCGTGGGCGCGCTCGTGGTGCTCGCGACCTACGCGATGCTCGACGCCTGGAAGTATGCCGGCCTTGCCACCTGGCTCTCGGGCGCCGGGTTCGCCGGTAACACGACCCTTGCCGACGCAGCCATCAAATTGGTCGTCACAGCGCTTACCCTGGGCGCGGGCTTCCAAGGCGGCGAGGTCACGCCCCTGTTTGGCATCGGTGCAGCGCTCGGCGGTTGGATCGGTTGCCTCGTCGGAATCGACCCCAGCTTTCTGGCGGCGCTGGGCATGCTCGGCGTGTTCTGCGCCGGTCTCAACGTACCCATCACCACCTGCATGATGGCCATCGACCTGTTCCACGGCACGGCCGCCGGGTTCTTTGTCATCGTAGCCTTTATCAGCTACCTAACCGGCGGACACCGCGGCGTGTACCCCGCCCAGCGTATCATCTCACCCAAGCGCCGTTCGCTTATTGTGGATGAGGGCGGTACGGTAGCGGATGCTATCGAGCGCCACAACGACCTGATAGAGTAGACGTAAATATTCGCCGTGCAGCCACAATCGGGGGCAATTCGACCTGAGCGAGACCGCACAGTCATGTCACACGCCGGGAGTCGCCCCATGCACGCAACTGATTTTGGTCGCACGCTCATCATCGCCAACCCCGCCGCCCAGTCGGGTGCGGCGCGCGAAGTTGCCGAGCGCCTGCAGCGCTTTTTGGACATGACCGCGCGCTCATCCCAGTTTGACCTGGTGCTGACCGAGCGCATGGGACATGCCAAGGAACTTGCCGCACGGGCCCAGGACTACCGCACCGTTATCGCACTCGGCGGCGACGGCGTGATCCACGAGGTCGTCAATGGACTCATGACGCAGGATGAGGCGGTCCGGCCCGCCCTTGCCGTCCTACCTGTGGGCTCCGGCAACGATTTTGCCCAAACGCTCGGTATCGACGATTTCTCCGGCAAGGATTTTGGCGCGCTGCTCACCTGCGAGCTGCAGCGTCAGGATATCGGACGCATTCGCTCATGGAACCCCGCAAACGGCAGCGGCAAGGCTACCGTTGAGTACTACGACCAGACGCTCTCCGTCGGTATTGACGCCGCCATCGGCCTGGGCACCACCGAGCTGCGCAAAAAGACGGGCCTAGCCGGCGCTCCGCTCTACACCCTCTCGGGTCTGGAGCAGTTTGGTCTGCGCTACCGCAACTACCCCATGACGGTCAGCTTTGACGGTGCGCCCGCCGAGCGCGTGCGGGCGATCATCATGGCGATTCAGCTGGGCCCCACGTATGGCTCGGGCTATCGCATCTGCCCCGATGCCGACCCGTGCGATGGCATGCTCGACGTTTGCTACGCCTGCGGCCCCGTCCCTCGCGCGGTTGCCCTGCCTATGTTCCTTTCGGCCAAGGATGGTCACCATACCAAGTTGCCGCCGGTTCGCATGCGCCGCTGCCGCCATGCCGAGCTCACCTTTGAGGAGCCAGACTACCCCATCCAAGCCGACGGCGAGCCCGTTGTCGCCTCGCGCATCGAGGTGGACATCCTCGGCGGAGCCCTCCACGTCTGGCACCCCACCCACTAACCCCACCTAAGTTGCGGTGAAATAGGGACTGTTTATGCAGCTAAAGCCGCAAAACAGTCCCTATTTCACCGCAACTTATGAGGAGGCTATTCGTCACTGCCCGGCTTGCGACGGTTAGCCTTTTTAATGGCATTGAAGTGCTTGTCATTGAGCCTGCGCTGGCGAGAGCGCTGAGGCACCTTGGTCTTTACGCGCCGGCGCGGTGGACGCCCGCGACGCCCAAGCTCAGCGCGCAGCTTACGCAGGCAGCTACTACGGTTTTGGAACTGACTGCGGCTCTCGCGCGCCGTCACGACAATCCCCGTGGGCCCATGCTTCATGCGCACCGCCGAATCCGTCGTGTTCACGCCCTGTCCGCCCGGACCCGTCGCGCGAAACACCTGTACCTCGCAATCGCGCGCCAGCTCCTCGACCGACATCTCGGCATAGCGCGCATACTCGCGCCATCCCATCTTGTTCTCATCCATATCAACACCTCCCCTCATACAAAAAATGTGACAAAGGGAAAGTCCCTTTGTCACATCGCATACCAATCGCTTGTGTTGCGCGCCTAGGCGAACGTGATTTCGCCGTTCTCGCAGTCCATTTCGGCGATACGGGCCAGGCTCTCAACGCGGAAGCCGCGCTCGCGGAGCTTATCGCCACCGCCCTGGAAGCCCTTCTCCACGGCAATGCCGATGCCGGCAACCTCGGCGCCCGCAGCCTCGCAGATCTTGATAAGGCCCTCGAGCGCGCAACCGTTGGCCAAAAAGTCGTCGATAATCAGGACCTTGTCACCCTCGGACAGGAAGCGCTTACCCACGATAACCGGGTACTCCTTCTGCTTGGTAAAGGAGTAGATGGTCGTGGCATACTGCTCGCCGTCGAGGTTGATGGACTGTGCCTTCTTGGCAAAGACCACCGGGACGCCGCCAAAATGCTGAGCCGCGATGCAGGCCATACCAATGCCCGAAGCCTCGATCGTCAGGATCTTGTTGATCTCGACACCCTCGAACAGACGGGCCCACTCGGCACCCATGTGGTCGAACAGCTCAACGTCGCACTGGTGGTTGAGGAAGGCATCAACCTTAAGGACGTTACCGGCCTTTACGATGCCGTCATGGCGAATACGATCCTCAAGCTCCTGCATGGCGCAACCCCTTCTCGCGGCAACGATACCGCGCGATTAATAAACGTTGTTCGATAGTCTACCACGGACCGACCCCCGCCCGCCCCACAAGCCGCATCGCACCATAAAGCTGCAAGACCAGTAGATAGGCCCGATTCGTGGCAAGGCTGCCCCCCACAAGCTAATGGCGGGCGCGCATCCTCACCAAACGCACCATGGCGAGCGCAAAGCCCACAGCGGCTACAGCCATGAGAACGTAGAACACAGAGCGAAAGCCGAACAGGAACACATCCGGACGGCCCGCAACAAAACTGGACACGGCCTCGCCCATCGCCACGCTCATCTGCCCATACAGGATATTCGACGCCACTGTAATGCCGAGTGCCATGCCAGCGTAGCGTGCCAAACTGCCCAAGCTGCCCGCAAAACCGAGCGCCTCGCGCGGGGCCGAACCCATATACAACGAGTTATTGGGGCTCTGGAAAATCGACGTACCGCACGACATAAACGCGACGCAGCACACGATCACAGGGATAGAAGAGCGCTCATCGAGCGTGCTCACCGCGAAGAGACCGCACACGTACACGCCCAGGCCAACCGCCGTAGGACCCTCGCAGCCAACACGGTCCGAAACCGTTCCCGAAAGCGGGCCGATAAAGGCATTCACCATTGGCAGCGCCAAAAACAGCAGGCCCGAAACGTCAGACCCAAACCCATGCGCATCCTGAAAATAGAACGGCAAAATAAACTCGGATGCGCCAATGCCAACGAACACGATGAGCATGCAGGCAAGGTTGATGGTGAAGGCCGAATTTGCAAAGCAGCGATGAGCGGCCTCGATCAGGGACATGGGGCGCTCGCCGGCCTCCGGCTTAACATGCGGCAGCGTGTAGAGCCCCACGATAAACGAGATGACGCCAATAGGCAGGTTGATGAGGAAGATGCTCTCCCAGGGAAAGCTTGCCACCAGCATGCCACCGAGCACGGGGCCACACATCATGCCGAGGGCCACAAAGGTCGCGAGAATGCCCATGGCACGGCCTCGTTCGCGCGCCGGGAACGACTCGGTGATGATACCCATGTTGTTGGCCATGGCCGCCGCGCAACCGACGCCCTGAACAATGCGTGCCAAGATAAGAACCTCGAGCGAGGCCGAAAGGCCGCACAGCAGCGAACCGACCGAAAAGACGATGACGCCCAGCTGGAACACATTCACCTTGCCGCGCACGTCGCCCAGACGGCCAAACGGCAACATAGCCACGCAAGTCGCAAGCAGATACACCGAGCTTACCAGCTGAATGCGATCGAGGCCCACGCCCAGCTCCTTTTGCATCACGGGCAGCGCCACGGTCACGACAGTCGAATCCAGACACACCATAAACGTCATAATGAGCACGGTAAACAGAATCGCCCATTTGTTCTTGCCATGGGTGTCGCCCTCTAGGGCAATGTGCTCGCGGCGCAGCTGCTCTGCAGTTTTCTCCATATCCATCCTTTCGAGTGGCGCAACACAAAAACGGGGCCCCAATCGCCTGCGAACAGCCGCGATTGGGGTCCCGCCTACGGAATCGGAACGAAAGGTCGCCGAAGCTTTCTGCCAGCATCGGCACCTTGTGCGAACGCTAGCCTAGCACTGCTCGAGTGCCTGCTCAAGGTCGGCAATCAGGTCGGCCGTGTCCTCGAGGCCGCACGACAGGCGCACCATGTCGGCGGAGATGCCACAGGCGATAAGTTCCTCGTCGTTCATCTGGCGATGGGTGGCATTAGCGGGATGCAGGCAGCAAGTGCGGGCGTCGGCCACGTGCGTGGCGATCTGGGCGAGCTTGAGGCTCTTCATAAAGGTCTCGGCTGCCGCGCGACCACCGTTAAAGCCAAAGCTCACAACGCCGCAGGTACCGTTGGGCATGTACTTCTGAGCCATGTCATAGTACTTATCGCCCTCCAGGCCCGGATAGCTCACGAAGCGCACCTTGGGATGGCTCTGCAGGAACTTGGCAACGGCCAGGCCGTTCTCGCAATGACGCGGCATGCGTACATGAAGGCTCTCGAGCGAGCTGTTCAGGAAGAAGGCCGCCTGCGGGTTCTGCATGGGGCCAAGGTCGCGCATGAGCTGCGCGGTTGCCTTGGTAATGAAGGCGCCCTCGCGACCGAACTTCTCGGCATAGGTCACGCCGTGGTAGCTTTCGTCGGGCGTGGTGAGACCCGGGAACTTGTCCGCATGGGCCATCCAGTCAAACTGGCCGTGATCGACGATCACGCCGCCCAGGTAGGCCGCATGGCCATCCATGTACTTAGTGGTGGAGTGCGTGACGATGTCGGCGCCCCACTCAAAGGGACGGCACATCACGGGCGTCGGGAAGGTGTTGTCGACCATCAGCGGTACGCCGTGGTCGTGCGCGGCCTTGGCAAAGCGCTCAATATCGAGCACGGCAAGGGCGGGATTGGCGATGGTCTCGCCAAAGACGAGCTTGGTGTTGGGCTGGAAGGCTGCCTCGAGCTCCTCGTCGGTGCAGTCGGGAGCAACAAACGTGCAGGTCAAGCCCATGCGCTCCATAGTATGGGCGAGCAGGTTGTAGGTACCGCCGTAGATGGCAGAGCTTGCGACCACGTGATCGCCGGCACCGGCCACGTTAAAAATCGCGAGGAAATTCGCAGCCATGCCCGAGCTCGTGAGCATCGCAGCGGTGCCACCCTCCATCTCGCAGATCTTGGCGGCAACCAAATCGCACGTGGGGTTCTGCAGACGGCTGTAGAAATAGCCCGACTCCTCCAGGTCAAACAGCTTGCCCATGTGCTCAGACGTGTCGTACTTCCACGTGGTTGACTGGTAGATAGGCACCTGACGCGGCTCTGCATCACCCGGGCGATAGCCGCCCTGAACACATGTGGTACCGATGGTCTGCTCGCTCATATCTAGCTCCCTTGCCTGGGTTTTAGTTTTATTCGGTTCACGATACCGCTACCCTGCACCCCTCTCAACCCATCCCCAAGGTAGGTTATGGGACAAATTGATCCGGGGCATTTATCTCAAGCCTTGGACATTTGCTTGATAGATAAAAATGAGGCATCCATGAAGCTCTCGATGATTACACGCACCGTCACGGGTACCATAGGCGGGTACACCGTGACCAAGGAGACAACGATGAAGCAAATCGATACGGCCCAGCTCGACATCACCGCCTGTCAGGCTCAGGCTGCCGAATACCACGCCCGTGGCTTTAACTGCGCGCAGGCCGTCGCCTGCACGCTCGCACCTGCCGTCGGACTCGACCCTCAGGTCGCCTTTACCCTCACCGAGGGCTTTGGCGCCGGCATGGGCGGCATGACCGAAACCTGCGGCGCCATCTCGGGCGCCGTGGCCATCATGGGCTTCGTGATGAGCGACGGCATGGAAAACCCCAAGACCAAGGGCCAGACCTACAAGCTGTCGCGCGAAATCGCCAAGCGTTTTGGCGAGAAGAACACGACGACCGTCTGCGGCACGCTCAAGGGCATCGGATCGGATAAGGGTCCGCTCCGCAGCTGCCCCGGTTGCATCGACGATGCCATCGAGATCGCCTGCGATGTGCTAAAGCAGCTCGCCGAGTAGACGGCAGCAACATAAAACGACGGCCGGCGCGCTTGGGATCCATCCAAAAGCACGCCGGCCGTCGCCGTCAGAACTCGGCAAATTCGGGAGCGCCGACCTCGATCTCCTCGCGTCCCGCCATAAGCTCGCGCATCTTGGCGCAAAATGGCTCCTGCTCCCCCGCCTTAAACACCAAGTGAAGTGTAACGGCATCCGCGTAATCGGTATCCGAAACCTTGGCACCCGAATCCTGCGCCAAGCGAAGCACCTGCTCATACTGTGGATAGGCCACATACACGTCAACCGGCACGACGCTTGTCATCTCGACGATCTGCCCGGCCTCCTGAGCCGCGGCCACCGCCGCCTGCGTCGCCGCGGTATAGGCGCGCACCAAGCCACCAGGCCCCAACAGCGTGCCACCAAAATAGCGCGTCACTACGCAGCAAACATTTTTGAGCCCCGCGCCACGCAGCACCTCGAGCGTCGGCATACCGCTCGTGCGGCTCGGCTCACCATCATCGCTCTGGCGCTCGCGCCCATCGACCAAAATCCACGCGGGAACATTATGCCGAGCGTCGTAATGGCGCTTGCGAACCATCTCGATAAAGGCATTCGCCTCATCCTCGGACTCAATATGGACCAGCTGAGCAATAAACCGACTCTTGCGGTCCACAAACTCGCCCGAAACCTCAATATCCGATTGCAGAGTAAAATAGCTGTCCAACAAAGCCCCTCAACAACAAGCAAAGCAACAAACAGCCTCAATAATACGGCAAAGGCCGTACCGATTGTCAGGGTAACAAAAATGCCAAGTGGGCCGATAAGCCGGGTTCTGTCGTGAACGGTCATTTATCTTGTCTGCACGTTACCATGCAGCTCCACGCACGCTACCCGAACGCGGACCGGGCCGGCCCATAGCGTTCCTATTCGCGCTTGCTCCGGATGGGGCTTGCCAAGCCGCCGTGTTGCCACGGCGCTGGTGGTCTCTTACACCACCGTTTCAGCTTTTCCCTTTACGCCTTGCGGCGCAGGTGGGAGTCTTCTTTTCTGCGGCGCTTTCCGTCGGATCACTCCGCCCGGCCGTTAGCCGGCATCCCGCCCTCTGGAGCCCGGACTTTCCTCACGCGTACTGCAAGCAGCACATCGCGCGACCGTCTGGCCCACTCAGCAGTGCAAGAGTGTAGCACACCGTTGCCGCAGGCAATGGCACAACACAAGCGTTCGACACGATAAACCAAGACCTTGATTATCAACTTCATCCGAACACTTCCCACATTCATCCGCACATGTGCGGATGAATGTGGGAACCCGATACCCTGAGGGCCGGATCGGCCGGCCCCGGGAGATCGGAGGACGCCATGTC
>CABUNJ010000037.1 GCA_902492935.1 uncultured Collinsella sp.
GGCCCGTGGGTTATACCCTAAGAGCAAACCACCCTTTTTAAGGGTGGTTCTGATTGCCGCATCAGCCCCGGGTATACAATGAAATCCGACTGCTGTTTCGATGAAGGGAGGCGCGTGCCCGGACGCACCAAGCGAGCCGCCATCGTCTCGTTTACGCTCATGCTCCTTGTTGCCGCCTGTGTGGCCGCCCTGACGTATACCGTTCGAAGCAGTTCTTCCTCCCCGAATGAAGCCGACAAAGATCTCCCGGTACTCAAAATCGGCGTTACGGATAACGATCCCTATGTGTATGTCGATACCACGGGCGATTACGCCGGTATCGATATCGACATCGCCCGCGAGGCCTGCAGGCGCGCGGGGCTCAAGCCACAGTTTGTCGATATTGACTGGAACGATCGCGACCGGCTGCTCAAAAACGGTGATATCGATTGCCTGTGGTGTGATTATTCTCCCTGTTATCGCGAGGATAAGTATTACTGGACCGAGCCGTATCTAACCGTGACGGTTTCGGTTGCCGCCAAGAAAACGAGTGGCATCACGTCCTTGGCGCATCTCGATGGAAGCAAGACCATCGCGGTGATTGCGGGCTCGGTGAGCGAACGCCGATTGCTCGCAGGGGATCTGGAAATCTCGCCGGACGTGCAAATCAAATCGTATGGTTCTGCCGAGCTCTGCAAAGCCGCCCTCGCCAAAGGGTATGTCGACTGTTGGATGGCGGACGTTCAATCGCTTGATCGACTCGTCGCCCAGTATCCCGGCGTTTATCGTGTGTTTGCCGACAACGTTATGACGGTTGACCTGGGCGTTGCATTTGATGTTGCCTATGAGGGAGAGTGTGTCAAAAACCTCGATACCGCGCTGTTCGATATGGATCGAGACGGCACGATAGAGCGCATTGTGGACAATTACAAGGCAGGAGCGACGACGGGCGGGCAAGGAGCGGAATCATGACAAATGACAAACACCGCTTGCGTCGAAAGACTCTGACCGTCATAGCTGTCAGCGTTATTGTCAGCGCTGTCTTATTAGGCCTGTTGTATGCGGTTGGAACCCATCGCTGCCTCGAAAAAACGCTTGGGTTTGGCCAAGAAACCATGGCGTTTTTGGAAAACGCTTGCGAAAAATGTGACCGCTACGAACAGGGGAGAAAAACCGAGGAGACGCACGATTTGCTCGCCGCGGTCGAATCGTTTGCGACGTTCCTGTCCCCTGATCGCGTTGAGGTTAACAACGATCTTATCGAGCAATTTGTCCATGCCGAGAACCTTTCGGGGTTGATGGTCATGGACTCCGATGGCCATATGGCTGCCCACTACGACATCGATGGTCGCGATCCGCTCATGTTGTGGCGAGAGGAGCTGGCCTGTTCGCCGGTCGCATCGAT
Source organism: uncultured Collinsella sp. (assembly GCA_902492935.1). Classification (GTDB taxonomy): domain Bacteria; phylum Actinomycetota; class Coriobacteriia; order Coriobacteriales; family Coriobacteriaceae; genus Collinsella. The sequence continues at coordinate 1,385 of CABUNJ010000037.1, forward strand.
GTATCAAGGTTCCAAAGTGTCCTACTCAACTGTCGTCGAGCGCCGTGGTGTTGTGTTTGCCGTCTGTGCTGTTCCGTATGGCGACGGCGTTGCCCTGGCATACCGTTCATTTGTTCCCGATACGGCGGATGACTATTCATATGCCATAGCCGATGTGCTTGCGAACAACACCTTCCACCAAAGTCCCATGGTGCTTGTTATGGAGGATGCGGAGATTGTCTCATCCAACAGTGCCGATGCTGACGTGTCGCTCGCCCGACTCCTCACCAGTACAGGAGTTGAGTGGAAAGAAGACGGCCTGACGCGCATCGAATATCGAGGAGACAAATGGTATGCCGTGCGTGCGGCATATAAGGACTACCGCCTGTTTGCGCTCTATCCCAAATCTGAGGTCATGTCTGACAGGATTTCATTTGTCGCCGCCGGCGTCTTGGTGTGCCTTGCGTTCTGGGTCGTGGTGCTGTTGGCTCGAAATATCGTTGACCACCGCAATTTGGTCGAAAAGGATAAACAGCTCGGCATTATCAATGCCATAAGCGCCATCTACGATTCGACCTTCCTTTTGCATCTCGACACCCTCGAGATCGAGGGAATCAATATGTCGCCGGCGATAGCGAAGATATTTGCCGAGCACAACGAGGCATATGACTTTATGGACACAGTCTGCCGGGATATCGTGAGTCCCGAAAGCCGCGAAGCGGTTGTGGGACTCGTAGATATAAGTACGCTTCGTGAACGTATGGAGGGCGTACCGTACTTGGCTGCCGAGGTGCGAGATTGTCGAGGCGCTTGGTACTCGCTACAGGTTGTCCCCCAGCATCGCGATGAGCAAGGCCGACTGGAGTCGGTCGTCGTGGCGACGCACAACATATCGATGGTCAAGCATGCCGAGGAGCTGTCATACCAAGATAAACTGACGGGCCTTCGCAACCGCAACTATCTTGAATCGCGTGGAGATAGCCTGGTAAACGAGGGCTTGCCAGTGAGCGTGATTATGGTGGACTGTAATTATCTCAAGCGGACCAACGACATCTATGGTCACGAGATGGGGGATGAACTGCTGCGACGGACGGCGTCCGTGCTGCGGCGGGTGGCTGGTGCGGATTATCTGCCGATGCGCGTTGGCGGCGACGAGTTTTTGCTGGTTTGCCCCCATACTGACAACGAGTCTGCGCTCGGGCTGGAACAGGATCTTCGTCTCGGTCTTGCCGCGGTAAGCGATGAGGCCCTGACGGTCAGCGCATCGATTGGCGTGGCGACCGTCGAGACGGCTGGAAATACGCTGGCCGATGTATATCGCGTCGCCGACCACAATATGTATCGGGAGAAGCGTATGGTCCACGTACAGGGTGTGGACTGCTAATCTTGCCCCCACCAGTCCAAGCATCGTAGGATGTTGAATCGGTGCTTGCGATAATAAGTCGGTCCAGGCGGGGATAATAGACGTCTGAAATTTCTTTCTGAGAAGGGATCTCAATGATTAGTTTTGACTACAAGCCTCAGGGTGTATGCTCTCGCAATATCCACCTCAATCTTTCTGACGATGGCAGCAAGGTGCTGGGCGTCGAGTTTACCGGCGGCTGCGATGGCAACCTCAAGGCCATCTCCAGGCTGGTCGAGGGCGCTCCCGCCGATCGCGTAATCGAGGTTCTCGCCGGTAATACCTGCGGTATGAAAAAGACCTCTTGCGCCGATCAGCTTACGCGCGCTATCGAGGCCGCTCGCGCAGAGATCGCCTAATGAGCATCGCTGATCGCTTTAAGAATGGAATAACGCGTCGAGGTTTTGTGCTGGGTGGCGCCGCTACCGGTGCTGCTGCCGTACTGGCCGGTTGCTCGAAAAAAACGGGCACGAGTGATGACGCCGCTGGCGAGCCGCAGGTTATCAAGGACGATTCGAAGATTGTTTCGATCACTGATGAGTACGAAGCTGTTGATATCGATCTTGAGCCCGCGGCCTCGTGGACGCTGCCGCTGGGCACGCTGCTGTACTACTGCGATGGCGACTACGCTGCCGCGATGATGGCGCCTGCTTCTGCCCTGCATGCCAATACGCTTGGTGTGCTCAACCTGGGCGACGGCTCGCTTACCACACTTATCGAGGATCCCATTGAGGGAACCGGTTATGCGTTTTACGACGTTCGCGCGGGTGATGGCGTGTTCGCGTGGGTCGAGATGAACTTCGCCAATGCGTCTTGGAAACTCTATGCGCAAAACCTTGCAGGCTCCTCCCTTACCGGCAACGCTGTCGAGCTCGACCGCGGTGGCGAAAACTACGATCCGCCGCTCTTCACGGCGTATGGGTCGTCGGTCATCTGGTATAAGATGCCTTCGTCCGGCGGCACCAAGACGAGTAACGATTCGTACTGCTACCGTCAGTCGCCCAGCGAGTCCAAGCCTGAGACTATTTGGAAGTCGACGGGCCGCTTCGCATCCGCCCCGCGTGTGAGCGACGGCATCCTGACCATCTCGCCCCGTGTACACAATGATGAGGGCGTCTATTACGGTATGACGGCGATCGACCTGACTGACGGCAACAACACGAAGCGGGCTCAGCTGGTGCTTCCTTCGTCGGTTTCGCCTTTCGAGGCCGTGTATATGGGAGACACCTTCGTGTTCTCCATTGAGGCGACGTATAGCGGTGCGGGCAGCCTGGGCAATATGGGCACCTATATCGGTAACGAGGGCGGGCCGTACCTCTTCCTTTCGCGTGAGCCGCTCGCGTGCGCTGCGGGAAGGAAAAACAAATACCTGGTTAAAGTTCAGGCGTCGCATTTTTTGATTGACACTTCGGCTAAGACCTACGGCTCGCTTCTGTCGCCCGACCGAGCCTTGGAGTATGGCGATTATCCTGCTACGGCGGGTAAATCGAGCTCGTTCTTAACGTACGCAACGGTGCGTAACAGCCAGGGAATTCCCGAGACGGTTACCGCTCGCTTGTTCTCTCTTTAGTCTCCGAGGGGTTAAAAAGGCGTCGACAGGGGAATAAGCGCGTTGTGACTATGAGTACCGCCCGCCGAGCTATCGCACCCATGCGATGCCCGGTGGGCTCAGGTGCGTTAAAATGAGCTTGTTCTTAGCTAATTGAGACAGGGGGGCCGTGTTATGGCTTCAGATGCAAAAAAGATTCTGCTGGTCGAGGACGAGAAGGCAATCCGTGACGCTGTCGCTGCCTATCTCGAGCGCGAGGGCTATTGGGTCGTGGGCGTGGGCGACGGCCAGTCCGCTATCGAGGAGTTCGAGAAGCATCAGTTCGACCTGGTCGTGCTCGACCTCATGCTCCCTAAGATTCCCGGCGAGCGCGTCTGCCGCACCATTCGCGACACCTCGGATGTCCCCATCATTATGCTGACGGCCAAGGGCGAGATCGAGGACCGTATTATCGGCCTCGAGCTCGGCGCCGACGACTACCTGATCAAGCCGTTCTCGCCGCGCGAGCTTGTCGCGCGCGTGCGCGCCTTGTTCCGCCGTGCCCACCAGGCCGATGAGCCGGCCGTCGAGGTGCTCGACTTTGGCGATCTGGTCATTGACATCTCGGGCCACAAGATTTTGGTCGAGGGCAAGGAAGTCGACCTGACGGCTTCCGAGTTCAAGCTGCTCACCACGCTTGCCCGTCATCCCGGCCGCGTCTACAACCGCATGGAGCTGGTCGAGAAGGTGCTCGGCTACGACTTTGAGGGTTACGAGCGCACCATCGACAGCCACGTGAAGAACCTTCGCGCCAAGCTGGGCGACGACCCCAAGAAGCCCAAGTGGCTCTACACCGTCCACGGTGTCGGCTACCGCTTCGAAGCTCCGACCAAGACCGATAAGTCGGACGAGAAATAAAGGAAATCACATATGACACCTGCGCGCTTTGAAATCGGGCAAAAGCATAAGCAGGAGAACGAGGCGGGTTCCAAGGCTAGTTGGAACACGCCTCGTTCCGATTCACGGCCAACGATGAGCTATCCCTCGCGTATGGCCCTGGCTTTTGCCCTGACATCGCTCATGACGGTATTGGTGCTGGTGGGCGTAGTCTCCGTTGTATGGGGCACGGTTTTTACGGATTACACGCGCTCCAATATTGTCGAAATCGCCAATTCCGCTGCCGAAAAGTTGGCAACGTCTTATGAGGAAAACGGTTCTTGGACTGCGGGGGAGCTGCGTACGGTCGCGACATCGAGTTTGGTGTCCGACGATCTTGGCATGCAGGTCGTCAATAAAAAGGGCGTCATCGTCTACGACGACTCGTGGCCCTCGGCAAGCGCTACTGCCGATGTACGCGAAAATCAGGCGACGACCGACGGTACGAGCGGAAAGAAGGCATCGCACAGTCCAGTCTCGTCTGCTCCCACCGATTCCAATAGTGTTGCCAACGTTGAGATCGTGACGTCCTCCGGCGAGCATGTGGGTCAGGTCAAATTGTGGGCGATTGGCTCCGATGCCCTGCTCACCAGGGCAGACTCAGCATTCAGAGAGAAGACCTTTAATGCCATGGCCCTTGCCGCGGTTGTGGCCGTCTGCATCTCGGTCGTTATCGGAGCGCTCATGTCGCGCATGCTCACCAAGCCGATTCATCGTATTACCAGCACCGCCAAGCAGATTCGCGATGGAGACCTGTCCGCTCGTACGGGCTTGCGCGGCGATGATGAGATCGATCAGCTGGGTGAGACCTTCGATGAGATGGCCACTTCGCTCGAGAAGGATATGAAACATGAGAAACGCCTGACCTCAGACGTTGCACACGAGCTTCGCACGCCGCTTATGGCCATGCTCGCAACGGTCGAGGCCATGCAGGATGGCGTGTACCCCACCGACGATGAGCATTTGGAGACCGTTGCTTCCGAGACGCGTCGCCTGGCTCGTCTGGTGCAGCAGATGCTCGACCTGTCGCGCATGGAAAACAGCACGGCTCCGCTCAACCTTGAGCCGGTGGACATGGTTCCTTTCGTGCGATCGATTGTGAACGGCCAGGAGCGTCTGTTTGCCGACCGTGACCTTCGTCTTCGCTTTGCAGATGAAACCCAAGGGCACGACGATGTCGTCGAGGCCGATCCCGACATGATCACGCAATGTGTTATCAACCTCATGAGCAACGCCATGCGCTACACCCCCGAGGGCGGTTGGGTCGTGGTGTCGGTGCTCAGTGACCGCAGGCACGTCAGCATTGCCGTTTCTGATACCGGTATCGGTATTGCCAAGGACGATCTGTCGCGCATTTTCGGGCGGTTTTGGCGCGCCGATGCTAGCCGCGCCCGCGAAGCTGGCGGCCTGGGCGTCGGCCTCGCCGTGACCAAGCAGATCGTCGAGCGTCACCATGGCTACATATCCGTGGAGTCGGAGCTTGGAAAGGGTACGACTTTTACAATTCATCTGCCCCGCGAGCACACGGCGGACGCGGCATCTACTACAATGGAGCACTAGCTTTTCGCTATTCGGTGAAGGAGGGGCCGCGTCCCTGCCGCTCCGAGTTTGCGAAAACATGCGGGAAAGAACCCGCATTTCTGTCGTATTTAGGTAAGGAGTGACTCACGTGACAACGATGGAGCGTCGTCCGGATTCCCGTGGCAAGGTTCGTGATATTTACGATGCCGGTGAAAACCTGCTGATGGTCGCCACCGACCGCATTTCTGCGTTCGACTTCATTCTTCCCGACGAGATTCCGTTTAAGGGAGAGGTGCTCAACCGCATCTCGGCATTCTGGTTTGATAAATTTGCCGACATCGTCCCCAACCACCTCGTCTCCATCGACCCGGCTGATTTCCCCGAGGAGTTTGCCGAGTATCGTGACTATCTCGCTGGCCGCGCCATGCTGGTCAAGAAGGCCCAGACGATTCCTATCGAGTGCATCGTCCGCGGCTATCTGACCGGTTCGGGTAAGAAGACCTATGACGAGAACGGCACCGTCTGCGGCATTCAGCTGCCCGAGGGACTGACCGAGGCTTCCAAGCTTCCCGAGCCGCTGTTCACGCCGTCCACGAAGGCCGAGATCGGTGACCACGACGAGAACATCTCGTTCGAGCGTTGCTGTGAGATCGTGGGCGAGGACATCGCCACGCAGATTCGCGACCTGTCCCTCAAGATTTACAAGGCTGCCGCCGAGTACGCTGCGACCCGTGGCATCATCATCGCCGACACCAAGTTCGAGTTTGGTGTCATCGATGGCCAGGTCACGCTGATCGACGAGTGCCTCACGCCCGACTCCAGCCGTTTCTGGCCTGCCGCCAGCTACGAGGAGGGCAAGATTCAGCCCAGCTACGACAAGCAATTCGTCCGCAATTGGCTCAAGGCCAACTGGGATATGACGGGGGAGACTCCGCACCTGCCCGCCGAGGTCATCGATGGCACGTCCGAGCGCTATCGCGAGGCCTTCCAGATCATCACGGGCTCCCAGTTCACAAGCATGAAGGAGAACGCATAAGTGAGTACCCGTAGCGCCACGAACAAGCGCACGCAATCCCACGAGGTTACCGGGGTTGCGCGCAAGTCCGCCGCATCCGCCAAGCCCGCTCGCCAGGCAGCGAGCTCCGTTCGCGTCGTGCCGGCTTCGTCTAAGGCCCGCCGCAAAGAGCTCGAGAAGGGTGAGAACCTGGAGGGTCTTTCCAAGGAGGAAAAGTGCGCCCGCAAGGCCAAGCAGCGCGCCAAGGAGGATCGCATCTATACGGTGTCGAATATCCTTCTTAAGCAGGATGAGGACTACACCAAGCGCCGCCGCATCTGGTGGATCGTGCTCGCCATCGGCATGGTGCTCGTCGTGGCAATTTGGGCTTCGCTGTACTTCGCTCCCGCTGGCGTGGTGTCCAGCCCCGTCCAGATGGTCGGCATCGTTTTGTCCTATGTCATTATCTTGGGCGACTTCATCTACGACTTCGTGCGCATCCGTCCCCTGCGTAATATGTATCGCTCGCAGGCCGAGGGCATGTCCGATAACAAGCTCAACGCTCTTATCGAGCGCTCTGCTGCCGAGGAGGACAAGAAGGCCTCCAAGAAGAAGTAGCGTTTGTATTCATACTTATCGCTAAGATATAAGGCGCGTTGTTTTTACGGCGCGCCTTTTTACTGTTCTATAGATAGATGGAGTGGCACATGATTCGAGCTGCCCTGACGGTCGAAGAAGCTCTGGAGGGCATGAAGGCCCTGGAGCCCAAGATTAAAAACTACGCGCGCCTGGTTGTCCGCAAGGGCGTAAACGTCAAGTCCGGCCAGGAGGTTGTCGTTCAGTCCCCGGTCGAGTGCGCGCCGTTTGCACGCGTGGTGGTCGCGGAGGCTTATGCGGCCGGTGCTGGCCACGTAACGGTCATTTGGGCCGACGATGCCGTGACAAGGCTCACCTACGAGCATGTCGAGAAAAGCTATTTTGAGCAGACGCCCGAGTGGAAGCGCCTGCAGCTGGATTCCCTGGCCCAGGACGGCGCCTGCTTTATCTTTATTGAAGGTGCGGACCCTGCAGCTCTCAAGGGCATCGATCCCGCTAAACCCGCTGCCGCATCCAAGGCGAGGAACACGCAGTGCCAGGTGTTCCGCCGCGGACTGGATTACAACATCAACCCGTGGTGCATCGCCGGTGCGCCGGTCGCAGCTTGGGCACGCGAAGTGTTCCCGGGCGACGCCGATGAGGTTGCAATCTATAAGCTGTGGAATGCGATTCTGCACACCGCGCGCGCCGATGGCCAGGACCCGGAGAGCGATTGGGAGCTCCATGACGCTGCGTTCGAAAAGAATCTGCGTTTCCTGAACGACAATCGTTTTGACCGCCTGCGTTATACCGCGGCAAATGGAACCGACCTGACGATCGGCATGACGAAGGGCCACGAGTGGGCTGGCGGCAAAGGCGAGACGCCCGACGGTCATCCCTTCTTCCCCAACATTCCTACTGAGGAGGTCTTTACGTCGCCCGATCGCATGCGTGCCGATGGAATTGTCTATTCCGCCATGCCGCTCATCCATCACGGCAACAAGGTCGACGATTTTTGGATTAAGTTCGAGAACGGTCGCGTGGTGGACTACGACGCTCGCGTGGGCAAGGCGACGCTTGCGAGCATTATTGACACCGATGAAGGTGCCGCTCATCTGGGCGAGGTCGCGCTCATTTCCAAGAACACGCCGATTCGCGAAAGCGGTGTCCTGTTCTATGACACGCTCTATGACGAGAACGCCAGCTGCCACCTTGCGCTGGGTGTCGGCTTCCCCGAGTGTATCGAGGGCGGATACGATATGTCCAAAGAGCAACTCCTGGAGCATGGCGTCAACGTTTCGAGCACGCATGTCGACTTCATGATCGGCACGGACGACATCGATATTACGGGCATTACACCTGATGGACGTGAAGTTGTGATTTTCCAGAACGGCCAATGGAGTTGGGAATAGTCCCAGACCGTGGTACAATGCCACCCGCGGGCCGTTAGCTCAGCTGGCAGAGCAGGGGACTTTTAATCCCAAGGTCCAGGGTTCGAACCCCTGACGGCCCACCATAGAAAAGAAAGCGATCGACTCCGGTTGGTCGCTTTTTTTGTTACCGGTGCACGGGTTCGAACCCGAAAGGGCGCGGAGCGCCGCGGCGGCCGCCTGCGCAGCAGGCCGAACCCCTGACGGCCCACCATAGAAAAGAAGGCGAAATGAGAACAGATGGACACGGAATTAGTGGCAGCACATTGAAGATAATAGCGGCCATTTCGATGGTTCTCGACCATACAAGCAGGATCGTCCTGACCAATGGAATCATGACTCACGCATCGTACAGTCAGATATCAGACACACAATGGGCGATTCTAAGCGAGGCTTCGGATGTGCTTCATGTTCTTGGCAGAATTGCATTTCCCTTATTTTGCTTTTTGATAGTTGAGGGATTTCTGCATACTCATGACATAAAGAGGTACCTGCGAAATATGCTTGTCTTCGCAATCATTGCAGAGCCCATATACGATTTTGTTCAAACCGGGCAACTTTTTGACCTTACGCAACAAAATGTTATGTGTGAGCTCCTGCTTTCTTTGGTCTTTTTGATCATTCTGGAAAAGATGCAAAGTCTTTCACAATGGAAAAGATACATCGCAGAAACCGCTCTGATTGTCTTGACGGCACTGACAGCCGAATACACAAAACTGGATGGCGGTGTGTATGGCATTCTGCTTGTGGCTGCATTCTATTTATTCCACGACAGCAAAGCTAAGATGTTCCTTGCTGCGGTATGCGCAGTACTCCTTTCGTCATGTCATATAGTTGGCGGCGGATTTGAGTTTGCTACAGCTAATATATTTAATCCTGATGTTGCCGCCGCGGTCGTTTCGTTGTTGCTTATCAATCTTTATAATGGCGAGCGAGGGCTGAAGCTGAAATATTTCTTCTACATTTTCTATCCGGCGCATCTTGCTCTGCTTTATGGTGTCTCACTTATTGTTTTGAACTGTCTTTAACAACTCTCAAACAAGTCTTTGAAAGCAGAATCAAATTGACCCTAAGACTGCTCGTGATTTTCCGGATGACCTGAGAGCTGCGACGACAGACAACGAGGGCTGCAGAAAGATGCTTATCAGTTCTCTGGTGGATCGCATGTATCTGTATGAGGATTACTTCCGTACACTCTTTAATAACAGTGATAAACACGGCAGATCTCCAAAACATGAGGCTACGGAGGTCGAACGATGCTTCGACAGCATGAATGGCAGCGAGAAAGTGAGTTCAGAAACATCCCTTGGGTGTTTCACCATAGAAAAGAAAGCGATCGACTCCGGTTGGTCGCTTTTTTGTTACCGGTGCACGGGTTCGAACCCGAACTTCACTATGTATAAGAACGCTTGCCGAACAAAACCTGCCTTTTACCGACGGGAAACAAATGGCTGATGCTTTTGGAGTAAAGTGGCGCTCCAGAGATGACCGATGCCTTAACACCTATAAACCAGCTGGTCATCGCCAATATCAGAAGCGGATGCTTCAATCTAGACCTCAGTGAGGCGACTGAGGGAACTATTCATTTGTGAACAAAATATGGAGTGCCGGATTCCCGCCCCGCACGCCCCTCCGGTCTGGCAATATATCTCCTTGCCGCGCGGCCCGGTCGAACCGGATCAGCCGCGGGGCGTGCACCTTGAGAACCGGATACTGCGAGGATGGACA
>CABUNJ010000038.1 GCA_902492935.1 uncultured Collinsella sp.
GGCCCGTGGGTTATACCCTAAGAGCAAACCACCCTTTTTAAGGGTGGTTCTGATTTGAAGGGAACTCATTTTGAGCAAGCACCCGCCCTGCCGGGGCTCCCGGGTTCCGACGACTCGGCCGTTCGGGTCAGGCGGGCTGATATCAATAGAGTGAATGGGCGCGCCGTTGGCGCGTCCATTTTTGTGCGGGTGACAAAGGGACTGTCCCTTTGTTACATTGCAATAAATGTGATGAAAGTGTGGCGAAATGAGCTTAAAACTTCCGTAAATGTGATAAATGTCACGCTTTACCTAGGGTAAAATGTGGGAAATATCACGTTTACGGAAGTTTCTTTGCGGGAGGTTCGGTCATGCAGCGAGATATCATTGCCAAGCTTAACGCTTGGAAAGCGTCAGAATATCGTAAGCCGCTTATCCTTAAGGGGGCGCGCCAGGTTGGAAAGACGTGGGCGCTTAAGGAGTTCGGCCGAACCTCGTACCTCAATTTTGTGTATCTGACGCTCGAGGAGCCGTCACCTGGGGTACAGAGCGAGTACGCCCAGTTTTTCGAAGGTACGCGCGATTCTCGACGGATCATCTCAAATCTTTCCCTGGCACTTGGACAGCCTATCGATCCCGGCGAAACGCTGCTTATTATTGACGAGATCCAGGATTGTCCTTCTGCAGTCGGCGCCCTTAAATACTTCTGTGATGAGGCCCCCGAGTATCACGTCGCATGCGCAGGGTCTTTGTTGGGCGTTTGCTTGTCCCGTGAGACCAGCGCTTTTCCGGTGGGAAAGGTCGAGTTCATGGAGATGCGCCCCATGAGCTTTTCCGAGTTTCTGAAAGCCGAGGGCGCTGCAAACTACGACGAATACCTTGGCGGCCTGGATCAGATCGAGACAGTGCCCGATTTCTTCCATGTCCGTCTCGTCGAGCATCTTCGTCGTTATTTTGCATGCGGCGGCATGCCAGAGGCTCTTGGCCGGTGGGTGGAGACGGGCGATATCGTTCAGGTCGATAAGGTGTTGTCTGATCTCTTGGATTCCTACGAGCGCGATTTTGCCAAGCATGGTGGCCGTGCGCAGTTCGCCAAGCTTTCGCAAATATGGAACTCGATTCCAGCTCAGTTGGCGCGCGAGAACAAAAAGTTCGTTTGGGGTGCGGTGCGCGAGGGGGCTCGTGCTCGAGAATACGAGGATGCTCTGGAATGGCTTGCCGATGCTGGGCTCATCACGGCGGTTCGCCTTAATGCTGCCGGTGGTGTGCCGCTCTCTGCGTACGATGACCTCAAGGCATTTAAAGTCTACTGTCTTGATGTCGGCTTGCTGCGCCGCATGGCAAGGCTGGATGCGTCCGCTTTTGCCATCTCGGATGCGCTATTTTCGGAGTTCAAAGGTTCGTTCGCCGAGAACTATGTGCTTCAGGCATTACTTTCACAGTTAGATGCTGCTCCGCGTTATTGGACAAACGAGAAGCCGAAGCACGAAGTCGATTTTTTGATTCAAGTCGGAAACGAAATCGTTCCCGTCGAGGTCAAATCGGGAGAGGTCGTTCATTCCAAGAGCCTTAAGTACTATGCCGACAAGCATGCGGAGACGACTCCATTGAGGGTCCGCTACTCACTTAAGAACCTAAAGCTCGACGACGGGGTGCTCAACATTCCGTTGTATTTGGCTGATCGATCTGTCCCTCTTATCAAAAAGGCGCTTGATTGTGCGCATCTTGACGTTTAGATCCTGGGTGAGCTGACGGGCGGCGGCTAATTAATCGCTCCGTTACGGCCAGGGAGCTTGGGCCTTAGCGATGCTTGCTTCGCCAAGCCGTGGGTGTCATGCCGGTGTGTTGCTTGAAGGCTTGAGCGAAGGCGGCCTGCTGAGGGTAGCCTAGACGCTCTGCCACCTGCGCTATCGTGAGCGCGCTATCGGCCAAAAGGTCCTGTGCTCGCTCCATACGACGTCTGCGAATGTAGGCGCCCAGGGACTCGCCAGTTTGGGCCTTAAAGGTGGCGCATAGTTTGGAGCGGCTTGTGTAGAGCCTCTCGGCCACCTCGTTGATACCCACACGTCTGCCTTTGTCGAGCGCGCGCTCAACCATTGCCGTTGCTTCTTCGGCAATGGTTATGCTGACGCGTGTGTCTGCCGCCTGCCGCGCCTGCTTGTGGGCCGCGCGCGAACAGGCGAGCTCCGCGACCATGGTCTCCACGATGCCCTGCATATAGACGCGTCCGCCTACGGTGCGGGCGCGTTCCTCGTTAATCTGGCGCAGCGTGTGGCAGATGGCAGACGTCGCTTCCTCGTGCCATGGCTCGGCAAACGCCTCAAAGATTCCCGCGAACTCGGTGGGATAGCGGTGCTCCAGTTCGTCAAAATATCCAGGCAAAAAGAGCACCGAGCGCGAGTGATAAAGCTCCCCCGCAAACAGCGGGCTTAATTCCTCGCCACAGCTATCTTGGATAAAGCTGCAAACGGCATTGTTTGGCCACGGTCCATGCGAGGGTTTAAGGTTCGCAGGCGTTATGCCAATCTCGGGCATGCATGTAAGTGTGGGCGCGCTGACCTCGCTCACGCAGGCGTACGGCTCGGGTGTGTATTCGGCCAGGTACATATCGTGCGTCGGGGTGATGTAATGCTCCATGACGATGCAGGCAGGGGAGAGAGGCATGATCCATGCGCGTCCGTGTGCCCGATCGTTTGCCACCTCGCCGGTAAAGACGGCGCCCTTGCCGGAAAGCTCCAGGCCAAATTGCTCAAACTGTGGTGCATAGAGCTCGGTTATGTCGGTCGCGGCCCGATGCATTTTCAAAAGCGTCCCCTTCCTTTGCGGAAACGTCCACGCCTGGCTCGATTGTGTGCCCTGGCTAACATATCAATGATAAGTTGATTGAGGTTAACTCTCAAGCCGTCAGAAGGGAACCTCATGGCAAAGGGATCAAAAAGGGAAGGCGGCGGTATCGGCGAGCTGCTTGCATATGCCGACGACCGTAAATTCCTAACGTATTTGGGCATGGCGCTCTCGGCGCTCTCGCAGCTGCTGAGCTTTGGCCCGTACGTGTGCATTTGGCTTGTCGCGCGCGATCTGATCGCCGTGGCACCTAACTGGAGCGAAGCCACCGATATCGCGATGTATGGCTGGTGGGCCGTGGGTTTTGCCCTGGCAAGCATCGTAGTTTATTTCGTGGGGCTCATGTGCACGCACCTGTCTGCGTTTCGCTGCGCGTCCAATATCCGCAAGACTACGAGCGAACACCTGCTTAAGCTGCCGCTTGGCTACTTTGACACGCACGCCACCGGTGAGCTGCGTCGTGTTGTAGACGGATGCGCCGCCTCCACCGAGACTTTGCTCGCGCACATGCTGCCCGATATCGCCGGCGCCGCCGCCATGGTCGTGGGCCTGCTCGTGTTGCTGTTCGCCCTCGATTGGCGCTTGGGCGCGGCATGCCTCATCTCGGTCGTCGTTTCGTTTGGCGCCATGGCCACCATGATGAGCGGCAAAGGCGCCGAGTTCATGAAGGCCTACATGGGAGCGCTGGTCAAGATGAACAAGACCGGCACCGAATACGTACGCGGTATTCCCGTGGTCAAGGTGTTTCAGCAGACGGTCTACTCCTTTAAGGCCTTCCACGATGCGATCGCCGAATACGCCGACATGGCACAAAACTATGCGGGCACGTTCTGCCGAGGTCCGCAAGTACTCAATCTTACCGCGCTCAATGGTCTTGTGGCATTCCTGTTGCCCGTGGCGTTGCTGTTGGCGCCGGGCGAGACGGACTTCGCGCATTTTATGGCAAACTTCACGTTTTACGCGATATTTTCGGCCGTGGTACCGACGGCCATGACCAAGCTCATGTTTGTGGGCGAGGCCTCTCAGATGAGTGCCGATTCGCTGGCTCGCATCCGAAGCGTCATGGATTCCAAGCAGCTCTCCGTGCCCGCTCAGCCTAAGCGTCCTGTTGGCAGCGATGTGCGCTTTGAGGACGTGAGCTTTACGTACGAGGGTGCCGAAGCACCTGCCGTTAGCCATGTAAGTTTCAGCGTTCCCGCTGGTAGCACCCTCGCTCTGGTGGGTCCCTCGGGTGGCGGTAAGTCAACCTGCGCAAGCCTGATCCCGCGTTTTTGGGATGTCTCCTCGGGTCGAGTGCTCGTAGGCGGTGTGGACGTTCGCGATATGGATCCGCACGAGCTTATGGACCAGGTCGCCTTCGTGTTCCAGACCAACCAGCTGTTCCGGCAAACACTTGCCGATAACGTGCGTGCCTCCAAGCCTACGGCCACTGACGACGAAGTGCGTGCGGCCCTCTCCGCAGCTCAGTGCGACGACATTGTGGCCAAGCTCCCACAGGGCATCAATACCATGCTCGGTGCCGGCGGAGCATATCTTTCGGGCGGCGAGGTCCAGCGCGTGGCACTCGCCCGCGCGATCCTTAAAGACGCACCTATCGTGGTGCTCGACGAGGCCACGGCGTTTGCCGATCCCGAGAACGAGGCGCTCATCCAGCGCGCCTTTAGCAAGCTGGCGGCGGGTCGCACGGTCATTATGATTGCGCACCGACTCTCGACTGTAGTGGGCGCAGACCAAATCGTGGTGCTCAATCAGGGCAGCGTGCAGGAGTCGGGTACCCATGCCGAGTTGCTGTCCCAAGAGGGTCTGTATGCCAAGATGTGGGCCGAATACGAACAGGCCGCGAGCTGGAAAATCACTGTAGCGACTGCGGATGCCGCCGTCACGAAGGGAGGCGAGGCCTAAATGTTCGCCTCATTCCAAAAGAAATATTTCCTATCCGATAAAGGCGTCGCCGGCGTAAAACGCGGCATTTTCTGGACCACGCTCACCAATCTCATTACCATGGCCGGCATGGGCTTTTTATTCCTGGTTATGGCCGGCTTTGTCGAGCATCTCACCAGCGGGGCTGACCTGCCGGATGCCCTGCCGATCGTGGGCGGCCTCGTGATCTTTTTCGTACTGCTCTTTGCCTCTAACTGGCAGCAGTATTGCTACACCTACTGCATCTTTTACGAGGAGTGCGGCAAGCAGCGTATGGAGATTGCCGAGCGCTTGCGCAAACTGCCGCTGTCGTTTTTTGGCCGTCGTGATCTGGCCGATTTAACCGAGACCATCATGGGTGACGTCCAGGCCATGGAGCACGCCTACAGCCACGTGCTGGGAGAGCTTTGGGGTGCCATCATCGCAAGCGCCATTGTCTTCGTGGCATCGCTGTTCTTTTGCTGGCAGCTGGCGATCGCGGCGTTTTGGAGCGTTCCCGTGGCCTTTGCCGTGCTGTATCTAACACGCGGCCCCATGACCCCGGTGTTCGATCGCGTGCGCGCCGAGAAGGTCAAGGTTACCGAGGCGATTCAAGAGACGCTCGACTGCGTTCGCGAGATCCGCGCCACCAACCAGGAGGCCCATTATCTTGAGGGACTCGGCGCCGTGATTGATGCCGAGGAGCGCGAGACCACTAAGGGAGAACTCGTTAACGGGCTTTTGGTCAACTCCGCCTTTGTCATTTTGCGTCTGGGGATCGCTTCCACGCTGGTAACGGGCGCCGCGATGGTTACCTCGGGGCGGGTCGACTTTTTGGTGATGTTTGCCTTCTTGCTTATGGTGAGTCGCATCTATGCGCCTTTTGACCAGGCGTTGATGCTGGTGTCCGAGCTGTTTGCCGCCGAGTCGTCTGCCAAGCGTATGCGTTCCATCATGGAAGAGCCTGTGGCGCGGGGCAGCGAGAAATTTGAGCCCGCGGGCCATGATGTGGTGTTCGCTCACGTGGCATTTGGCTATGGTGCGGGCGAGGACGGACGCGCCGGCGAGAAAGTTCTTACCGATGTGAGCTTTACCGCTAAGGAAGGCGAGGTCACGGCACTAGTCGGTCCTTCGGGCTCTGGCAAGTCTACGGTGAGCCGCCTGGCCGCGCGCTTTTGGGATGCCACCGATGGCACGGTCACCGTGGGTGGCGTGGATGTTACGAGCGTCGATCCCGAGGTACTGCTGCGCGACTACGCCATTGTGTTCCAAGACGTGCTGCTCTTTGACGACACGGTGATGGGAAACATCCGCCTCGGGCGTCGTGATGCCACCGATGAGGAAGTGCTTGCGGCCGCGCGTGCCGCCAACTGCGACGAGTTCGTGAACCGCATGCCGCAGGGCTACGACACCATGATCGGCGAGAACGGCTCCAAGCTGTCCGGCGGTGAGCGCCAGCGCATCTCTATCGCCCGCGCGCTGCTCAAAGATGCGCCCATCGTGCTGTTGGACGAGGCGACGGCGAGCTTGGATGTGGAGAACGAGACCGTGGTACAACAGGCACTTTCCCGTCTGCTTGCAGGTAAGACGGTTATCGTTATCGCCCATCGTATGCGCACGGTGGAAAATGCCGACAAGATCGTTGTACTCAAGGATGGTGTGGTTGCCGAGCAGGGCACTCCGGCGCAGCTCAAGGCGGCAGGCGGAGAATTCGCCCGCATGGTTGCGCTGCAAAAGGAGGCGGCTGCCTGGCAGCTGTAGGAATATGACAAAGGGACTGTCCCTTTGTCATATTGAGTTCACCCCCATAGTTTCCAAAAAGTTAGCCATTGTTGACCAAATAGTTATACTAAACTGTTCTCAAAAGCGTGCTCGAGCAAACTAATGAACTCGGGTGCTAAGGCACCGTGCCGCAGTTGTTGCGGAAAAGGGAGAGACATCATGAAGAAGTCCACGTTTAACACCCTGCTTGTCGGTGGCGGTTTTCTGCTTGGCACGGCCGGCATTAAGCTGCTCACCAGCGCTCCGGTAAAGAATGCCTGCGTGCAGGGCATTGCGTGCGGTATGCGCGTCAAGAACTGCTACCAGGACATGGTCGAGCAGGCCAAGGCCAATGTCGATGACATGGTTGCCGAGGCTGCCTACATCACCCAGAGCGAGGCCGCCGCTGACGAGGCAGCCGAGTAACGCTCCCAGGCACAAACAATGAGATTCTCGATTATTAGCGAGATCCCCGGCAGGACCCGTCTTCAATTGGCGGGTCCTGTGCCAGAGAGCGATCTCGATGCACTTCTTAAGCTTGGCGGCGACATCGATGGCGTGCACAAGGTGCGCGTGTATGGCCGCATTGGCCAGATGGCGCTGGAGTACGACGAGCCGCGCCGCGCGAGCGTGCTCGACGCCCTGGGCGCACTCGATGCTCAAGCTATCGCCGATGCCAAGTCGGGCTACGTGATGCAACTCGAGCCGCGCAAGCATAAACTCGTTATGGACCTGGCGACACTTATCGGCGCCCACTACGCGCGCCGCTGGTTCTTGCCGACGCCGCTGCGTGCGGTGTTTGTCGTGGCCGGTTACATGGCATTTTTGCGCGCTGCCCTTCATGAGCTGGCACAGC
This sequence comes from uncultured Collinsella sp., assembly GCA_902492935.1. GTDB lineage: Bacteria > Actinomycetota > Coriobacteriia > Coriobacteriales > Coriobacteriaceae > Collinsella. The sequence goes on from CABUNJ010000038.1 coordinate 7,340, forward strand.
CGCGCCTGACCGTTCCTGTGCTCGACGCTTCGGCCATCGGCATTTCGTTCGTCAAGCGTGATGTCGACACCGCGGGCCAGACGATGTTCCTGCTCAACGTGGGCGAGCTGCTCGAGGACTACACCCGCGCCATGAGCGAAAACGAGCTCATCAACTCGCTGCTCGATGTGCCCGACAAGGCGCAAAAGGTCGTCGGCGACACCGAGGTAAGCGTTGCCGCCACCGAGCTTGAGCCCGGCGATCTGGTCGCCGTGCGCACTGGCATGTCCATTTGCATCGACGGCGTTGTCGAGCAGGGGAGCGCTATGGTCAACCAGGCGACCCTGACCGGCGAGCCGCTGGCCGTCGAACGCAGCGTGGGCGACGACGTGTTTGCCGGAACCGTCGTGGAAGACGGCAGCATCTTGGTGCGCGTGCGCGCTAACACGGCTCAGACCAAGTTGCGTTCGATTGTCTCGCTCGTGCAGACGGCCGATTCACTCAAGTCCGAGGGCCAGTCGCATATGGAGGACCTTGCCAACAAGATCGTCCCGTGGAACTTCCTGCTCGCGGGCCTGGTTGCGCTTACCACCCGCAGCCTCATCAAGACCTCAGCGGCGCTGATGGTCGACTACTCGTGCGCACTCAAGCTCACGGGTTCCGTCGCCGTCATGACCGCTATGAGCGATGCCGCCAAGATGGGCGTCATGGTCAAGGGTGCGAAGTACTTTGAGTCGTTTGCCAAGGCCGACACCATTGTGTTTGATAAGACCGGCACGCTCACCGAGGCGCAGCCGCGTCTTGCCTGCGTACTCACCACCGATGGCTGGAGCGAGGACGAGGTCCTGCGCCTTTCCGCTTGCTTGGAGGAGCATTTTCCCCACCCGGTAGCGCGCGCCGTGGTCAATGCGGCACGCGAGCGCGGGCTCGAGCACCGCGAGCGTCATGCTGCCGTCGAGTACATCGTGGCGCACGGCATCGCTTCGTCCATTGAAGGGCGTCGCGCCATCATCGGTTCCGCGCACTTTGTATTCGAGGATGAGGGCGCGCAGCTCGAGTCCGACATTAAGGAGCGCATCGAGCTCCAGATGCAGGGCCTATCGCCGCTGTACCTGGCGGTCGACGGCACGGTCGTGGGCGTGCTCGGTATCGAGGACCCGCTTAAGCCCGGGGTCCGCGAGGCCATCGCCGACTTGCACGCGTTGGGCGTTAAGCGCGTGGTCATGCTCACGGGCGACTCCGAGCGCACGGCCGAGCGCATTGCTCGCGAGGCAGGTGTCGACGAGTTTAAGGCCGAGCTGCTGCCCGAGGACAAGTACGCGTATGTTGAGCGCATTAAGGGCGAGGGGCGCCACGTTGCCATGGTGGGCGACGGCGTCAACGATTCGCCGGCGCTCGGTTTGGCCGACGTGGGGCTGGCCATGGGTGGCGGAAGCGACATCGCCAAGGAGGTCGCCGATATCATCCTGACCGATACGGATCTCGCCGCGATCGTGCGTCTGCGCCGCATGAGTCAGGGGCTTATCGACCGTCTGACGAGTTCGTATTCCAAGGTGATGCTCACCAACTCGGCGCTGTTGGCATTAGGTATTACCGGCATGATTACTCCGCAGACGTCGTCACTGCTGCACAATGGCTCAACGATCGCCTACAGCCTGAGCAACGCGAAGGCATATCTGCGCTAGCAGGCGTGTTCGCCCACGTTATCTGGCCTGCGCCCAGACGGCATCGGTGTCGTCCGGACGCAGGCCTTTTGCATTTGACCATGTGCTAGCTTCTCTATATAGTGTTGCTAGCGGTGCTAGCATTTGAAGGGAGCGGGATCGACGTGGGTGCTGTTAGCGGCATGGCGCAGGTGAACGTTCGCGTGGATCGCCAGGTCAAGAACCGTGCCGAGGAGGCGCTGCGGCTTTCGGGCGGGTCACTGCCCGAGCTCATCAAAAAGGTGGTGGCTAAGGTCGCGCAGGGTGGCAGGCAGTGCGAGGAAGTCCTTGCTGCCGTCGACGACCGGCAGCAGACCGTCGCGCACGATACTCCGTTCACCGCGTCGTGGGCAGCGGCAGACCGGCTTTATGCAGATTTAGGCATCGCTACGTCGCCCGTATCTGATGACCGCGATTGGGACACAATCTATTCCGAAGCCATGGATGAGCATTATCGCCAAAAGGGGATGATCCAGTGAGTGGGGCGTCTCTCAAGATCATGGTGGACGCCAACGTATGGGTTGATTCGTTTTGCGTCGACCATGCCGAGTCGCTTGCCGCGCGTGCGTTTATTGGCCAGGCGACGAAGACGGGGGCGTTGCTGTTCTTTCCGGTGCATATCGCCAAGGACGTGCTGTACGTTGTCCAACACGAGCTGAAGCGTAGCGTTCTTGCCAGCGGGGGAGCGCTCGACGACGCATCTGCCCGCGCAATTGGCGATGCGGCGTTGGCGTTTGTTCGGAACATGACCGAAAACGCCACGGCCGTGGGTGCAGATGCGTCGGACCTTTGGCTGGCCGACAAATACTTAGCGCTCCATCGCGATTACGAGGACAACTTGGTGCTCGCCGCGTGCAAGCGCGCACAGGTCGATTACTTGGTGACTAACGATCTCAAGCTGCTCGAACATGCCGATCTTGCAGCGAAGACCCCGCGCCAAATGACGCCGATTCTTGCTTTGGCCGAACGCGGCGGCGCGGCTATCGGTTGACGCGAACTGTTTGCGGGCCTCTTGGACGACGATGCGCCAAGGGGCCCACGTCTGCTATTTACAAAAGCTCGGCCTTAATGGCGGGACTTTCTGCGAGCTGCTCGGCTGCCTTTTCGTCGGAGCTGTCGAGTGCTGCCAGACTGCGGTAGACCCACTCGTTGACCTGGGTGTTCTTGACGCCTGCGGTCTGCATAAGGGCACCTACCTCGCGGATTGCTGCGAACAGATCGGCCTTGGGACCCGCGAGCTCGACCTCGATGCCGTGGTAGGCGGCCACGCCGCGGTTCTCACTCACGTGGTCGATAAAGCCCTCGACGGTCTCAAGCTGCTGGGCGAGAGCTGCATCATCGTCAGCGTCCAGCGCGACGAGTGCGTTCGATACCGTAAGGGCGGGATGTCCGCAGGGGACAAAGCCTTCGATGACATCCATAGCTTCGGTAATGGTTGAGCCCAGGCCTGCGAGGGCATTGACGAGTTGCTGCTTGGTATCCATAACGGTCCTTTCGACGGGTCAATTTTGCTTGGCGAAAATATACGTGACGCGATCGGTAGCAAAAGTGCGAAGTGCGGCGCACATTGGGGTCTTCACAGCTCGTGCATAGAACAGCTGTCCGCTTTCAGAACGTGGTAAGATAACACTCCACAAGCGGGGCTCGCCCCGCATGTTCTTTGAAAAGTCGACGGTTATCGGGTGCTTGCAGGCCCGATGCCATCCAGACTTTCCCGACATCGGGGGCGACTGGTTTCGACACGATAGCTCTGAGAGAGGAAGCAAGCCGAGGTCTCCTCGCCTCGTTAAACAGGGGTACCGTCAAATTGAATTGACAACAACTCTTCTTTTGAGCCTATGGCTCTCGCTGCTTAGTTTATAGCGGCGCGTCAACCCGGTGATTTCCCCGACACCGGCGCGACGTCATGTTAGGGGAATGCTCCTGCGCACGTAATCGGTATGGCGCAGGCTAAGACCGAACCGGTTAGGACGCCGCGAGCGTGTCGCTGCGCGCAAAGCGTCCGAGACTAAACCAGCGACTGAGCTTGGAGATGCCAATCAGGGGGCTTTCGTGGACCGGAGTTCGATTCTCCGCGCCTCCACCAGAAGTAACAGGCAGGTAGATATTCGTATCTACCTGCCTTTTTATTTC
>CABUNJ010000039.1 GCA_902492935.1 uncultured Collinsella sp.
CCCGCTACGAACCCCGGCGGAAACCAGGGAGTGATTAAAGGAGCGACCTGCGGTTTTGCGAATCAATTTAGTCATTCCCGAAATCGCGAATCAAGGGCCTGATTCGCTCAAATTGCGCACGAATCAGCCCTCGGGCGGTACGACGCGACACGCATCGACAACACTCGGACTGGATTAGTCATCGAGTGGGAGTAGTAATAGAACATTTGCTCTTGTTTTTCATGCGGTTTCGTACGGTTCTGATGGCGACCGTTGGGGGCGTTTCGCAACCGCCGCACCTGCAAGCCACATGGTTTCACAATCGGGCAAAACTCAGAAGGCTCCTCGGGAAAAACGAGGAGCCTTCCTGTTTCCTTCGGCGCGGGATCGGGACCCACTGCCGATCTAGAGGCACTCGGTCAGAATCTGGAACACCTCGCTGCGCTCCAGTTTCTTGGCGCAGCCGCCGGTGAGCACGCAGGTGTCCGCAACCTTGTGCAGCGTCTCGTCGGACGCGTCGGAGCCCATCTCGGCGAAGCTCGTGGGAAGCCCCATCTCGCCGATGAACGTCTGCAGGCGGTCGATGCCCTCCAGCGCCACCGTAAGGTCGTCTCTGCCCTTGGCGTCGACGCCCCACGCCTCGCGCGCCCAGCGGGCGAACTGCGCGGGCGCCTCGGGGGCCAGGTGGCGGTAGAGCGCAGGGTGGATGACCGCGAGGCCCATTCCGTGGTTGGTGTGGGTGTACGCGCCGTACTGGTGCTGGATCATGTGCGCCTGGAAGTCCGTTGACTTGCCGATCTTGAGCACGCCGTTCTCGGCCATGGCGGAGTCGTATACGAGCTCGCTTCTGGCATCGAGGTTCTGGTCGTCGTCCGCGATGAGGCGCATGTTGCGGATGACGTTACGCTGGATGGCGAGGTTGATGTCGTCGGTGGCGTTGCGTCCGCGCGGGCTTCCGAAATAGCTCTCCATGCAGTGCGAGAGCGTGTCGAACGCGCCGCTCATGAACTGCGCGTGCGGTACGGTGAGCGTGAGTGCCGGGTCGAGCGCCGCCCACATGGGCATCGCCCCCAGATAGGCACCCTTCACGTGCGTCTCCTCGTTGGTGATGACGGCGCCGTTGTTCTGCTCGGCGCCCGTGCCGGAGAGTGTCACGATGCAGCCCATGGGGATGAACGAACTCGGCATCTTGCCGTCGGCGTGCTCGAACGTCTCGATGTCCTCGTCAAGCATCGCCTGCGCGGAGACCACCTTGCAGCAGTCGAAGACCGACCCGCCTCCGACGGCGAGAATGAAGTCGACCTGCTCCTCGCGTGCGAGCGCGGCGCCTTCCTGGCACTTCTCGTAGGTCGGATTGGGCATGATGCCGCCGAAGTCCACCACGCGCTTGCTCGCGCTCGTGAGCTTGTCGACCACGTGGCCGTAGACGCCGGTTCGCTTGACCGAGCCTCCGCCGTAGGCGAGCATCACTGTCTTGCCCATGGCACCCATCTCGGCGTCGAGTGCCTGGTCCATGGCCCCCTCGCCGAAGTAGTTCCTGACCGGGTAGTCGTACGTGAATGAGTTCATGGCAATTCCTCCTAGTAAGTTATCAGTGCGGTCTGACGCTCGTCTACACGTTGCGCACGAGCCCGGACATCCATTCGATGGTGGCGGGGTCGTGGTGGTCGAAGAACGCGCTGTGCCCGGTGTCGAGCGCGGCGATGGCGACCATCTCGTCGTCGCCCAGCGCGAAGTCGAAGACGTCGAAGTTTTGCTCCATGCGATCGCGGTGCGTGCTCTTAGGGATGCAGACCACACCGCGCTGCAGCAGCCAGCGCAACACGACCTGGGCGACCGTCTTGCCGTGCGCCTCGCCGATGCGAGCGAGGACCTCGTTGCGGAAGAGGTCGTTTCTGCCCTCCGCAAAGGGTGCCCAGCCCTCCATGGTCACCTCCTTGCCGGCCATGTACTCCTGCGCCTCGTGCTGCTGGAAGAACACGTTGCATTCGACTTGGTTCACGGCGGGGGCGATGCGGTTGAACGAGATGAGGTTTGCGAGGTGATCGGGGTAGAAGTTGGCTGTGCCTATGGCGCGGATAACGCCCTGCTCGTAGAGCTCCTCCATGGCGCGCCACGCGCCGAAGACGTCGCCGAACGGCTGATGGATGAGGTAGAGGTCGACGTAGTCGAGCCCCAGCCGCTTGAGCGACGCGTCGAAGCCGCGCTTGGCCCCCTCGTAGCTCACATCCGACATCCACAGCTTGGTCGTCACGAACACCTCGTCGCGCGGCAGGCCGCTCGCACGAATGGCGGCCCCGACCGCCTCTTCGTTGCCGTAGCTCGCGGCCGTGTCGAGCAGCCGGTGGCCGACCGAGAGCGCGTCCTCCACGGCGCGCTGGCATTCCGCGGCGTCCGGGATCTGGTACACGCCGAAGCCGAGCTGCGGCATCCTGACGCCGTTGTTCAAGGTGATGTAGTCCATGGTGCCTTCCTTTCTCGCAACTTGACGTATCCACCATACGAGGGGCGCCGCGCCGGCGGAAGTTTCCGTTGGTGAGGGTTCTATAACGCTGGGGTGCGCACGGGGTTATAACCCGCGGGTTCTAGGCGTCACCTCAAAGAGATCGGCGCCGAGCTCGTCGGCGATGGCCTGAGCTACGACAGCGGTGTGGCCCTGTGCCGAGTAGTAGGCCACGAGGACGTTGCCGTCTGCAGCGGGCACTGCGGCGGGCTCGTCCTCGACAGTCGACTGGTCCTCGGCGGCGGCTTGGTTGGTCCGTTATCGTCTGAGCGCTACTCCTGCGCGTCGAAATCGGGGCGTATGGCCAGGTAGTTCGCGAGTGCTTCCTCAGTGGCGGTGTAGTAGGTCATGGTCCCGTCGAGCTTGGCAATCTCGGCCATCTCGTCTTCGGTGAGGGAGAAGTCGAAGATGTTCGCGTTGTCGGCGATGTGGGCGGGGTTCTTGGAGCCGGGGATGATGGAGGTGCCCATCTGCACGTGCCAGCGCAGGATCACCTGGGCCGGGGTCTTGCCGTACTTCTCGGCGAGAGCGACGAAGACGGGCTCCTCCAGAAGACCTTTGTCGCCGTGGCCGAGCGGGTACCACGCCTCGATCACCGTGCCGTACGGCGCGAGGTAGGCGCGCAGGTCGCACTGGGCGTGATAGGGGTGGCACTCAACGGTCACGAGCTGCGGCTTGATGTCGGCGACCTCGATGACCTCGGCGATCTTGTCTTGCGGGAAGTTGGAGAGGCCGAGGGCGCGCACCTTGCCCGCGCGGTACGCCTCCTCCATCGTGCGCCACGCGGCCAGGTAGTCGCCTACCGGCTGGTGCAGGATGAGCATGTCGACGTAGTCGAGCCCCAGGCGCTGGAGCGTGGCGTCCACCGCCGGCATGCCTGTGTCGTAGACGCTCGGCCAGAGCTTGGTGGAGACGAAGATCTTGTCGCGCGCGATGCCGCTCTTGGCGATGGCACGGCCCACGGCGCGCTCGTTCATGTAGGCGTTGGCGGTGTCGATGTGCTCGTAGCCAGCCGCGAGCGCGGCGGTTGCGGCCGCCTCGGCCTCGGCCGGGGTCATGAGGAAGGTGCCCAAACCCTCGATGGGCATCTCTACGTCGTTGTTGAGCTTCAGATACTCCATGGTCTCCTCCTTAATGGTGACTTTTCGAATACAAGGCTACGGCGTTTACTGACGTGCGAGAAGTTCACGTTGGAATGATGGATATAACCATGGGGTATATACGGCACATAATGCGTGACAGGAGGATCGATGTACAACCCACAGCTTGACACTTTCATCCGCGTGGCGGAGGCGGGCAGCTTCTCCAAGGCGGCACAAGAGTCCTTCATCACGCCCACGGCCGTCATCAAGCAGATGAACCTGCTGGAGTCGCGGCTAGGCCTTACGCTGTTCCACCGATCGCATCAGGGGCTTTCGCTTACGCGAGCAGGCAGGTCGCTGCTCGCCGATGCTCGCCATATCGTGCAGTACTCTCAAGAATCAATCGCACGCGCCCGCGTCGCCGAGCGTGGAGAGAAGCGCATCATCCGCGTGGGAGTGTCGCTCATGACGCCCAGTACGCCGCTCACGAAGCTGTGGCCGAAGGTGAAGGAACGTTGCCCTGGCATGAGCCTTCAGGTGGTCACGTTTGAAAACACACCCTCGGCGGCGCGCGGTTTGGCGAACCTCGGGCAAGACATGGATATCGTGGTGGGGATTTTCGACGATGCCTTTCTTAAAGAGCGCGGGTGCCTGGGCCTCGAGCTTTCGCGCGAGCCGCTCTGGTGCGCCGTTCCCGTCGACAGCGAACTCGCCAAACGCGACATCGTCACATTCGACGACCTCCACAATCACAGTCTTATGCTTATACGCCGGGGCTGGAACGCCGAAATCGACCGCGTGCGCGACGAGATACTCTTGCATCATCCTCAAATCGCGCTCGTAGACTTCCCGCAATATCGGGCGGAGGTGTTCAATCGCGGCGCGAACGAGGACCTCGCGCTTGCGACGTTGCCGTTGTGGGCCAACGTCCACCCCATGCTCAAAACCGTCCCTACCGATTGGAACTGTCTCGTGTCTTACGGACTGCTTCATTCGCTGCAGCCCGCAGACCATGTGCGGGAGTTACTCGATGCGGTGTCTGCCGTGCTCGAGGCAGAGTATCGATAGGCAATCGCGAACAGATGCGCTTATGCCTATGGGAATAACGGGAACTGGCTTCTGAGCTCGCGTTTTGATACCGTCGAGTACCGCCTGATGCTGTTTCGGCGTCGCCATAGAGCAAGGTCCCTTGAGCATCGGACGGCATTATTGAGCGTGGGCGTTACGTAGGTATCTTTGATCTCTTCCGGCAAATCGTCGGGGATCAGCGCCTTCAGTCTATTCTCGTTGCCATCCTGAATCGCCTGGTCGTAGTACCAGCATTTGAACCTCTGGTGCTCATCGCCGACTACTTAAGTGCTTTCGCCGCCTCGCGGGCGCGCCGCTTGGGGTTCTTCGCGGGCTTGCTTGCCTCAGCCGGCTTGCCACCGAAGAACGAGAGCTTCTCCCATTTGCCGACAACGAATTGCAGAATCTCCTCATCGGACGGCTCCGCGCCGAAGACGATGCGGGCGACGCCGTACCTTCCGCCCCCGACATGCTCCGCCAGCCCGACCCAGAATTGGCCGTCCTGATATACGGTCAGGGTGGACGACACGCTGATCTGCATGGCTGGTTCCTCCTTTATGTAGACGACCATGCAGAGAAGGGACAACCAAGGAGGCAGGTTACTGATGCGGACTCCCGCACGCCCACGACTACCCGATGTAGACTGTGTTTTCATCTCTGGTGCCCGCATTGTAGAACGCGCGGACGCGCCCTTCATCGCTGCCGACATGACGTGGCTGGGGCTTACCCCTCCGACGCGTCTTTGCGCATATTCCCACTCGGTTTCGAAACTTCAAAAAAATTCAAGTTTCGAAACCGAGTGGGAATAATTCCGTTTAAAAGAGCATTAGTTGTTAAAAGTGCCCTGTGGTATCACGGGGCACTTCTCTTTTTTGTATCGTATCGGTTTTCTGCAGCAAGTCGTCTGAGCTCATGGTTGCTGTGAGCTCAGACAACGCTGGATATCGGGGCATCAATTTTTCAGGGGTGTCCCTTTATGAGCAATTATTCGCGTAGCTAGCCTTGATATTAAGTTTAAATTCAGCAAAGATTACATTGACGTTCGGTACCCATTTAATAACCAGTTGAGCTTCTTGGTACCCATAGGGGCATTTGACCTGGTGCTTTCGTTATTCTTACCGAAGCAGTTCCGATGGGTAGTTTTATGGATCACATAATCGGAGGGCTTGCCGGAATCTGCCACATTATCTTAACAATTGGGCTTGCCTTCCTGTTCCATGCCTTCATTGAACCAGCAGAAAACAACTAACGAGGAGGAACTTATGATTGGACAGATCTACCATGTGGGATTGACGGTCAGCGACCTGGGCCGTTCCGTGGCGTTTTATCGGGATGTGCTGGGCCTTCAGTATCAGGGGGAGCTCCTGATGGAGGGAAAAGAGACGGAGGCAATGTTCCGGCGAGAAAACTGCAAGGCACGGGTTGCTTATCTGAACGGCTCGGATCAGCTGCATATGCCGCCGGTGGAACTGATCCAGTTTGTGGAGGATGAAATTCACCGCAAGCCCATGGATCTTTTCACAACTTCCATATCAGAACTTTGCTTCTATGCAGAGGATGCAGATGCGGTCTATCAAAAACTGGTGGAGCAGGGTGTGGAGTGTTTCTCCGCTCCCCAGATATTTGATTTTCGGCAGGATGGCTTTGGCCGGAGCAGAGCCTTCTACTTTCGGGATCCAGATGGAATCATATTAGAAATCATGCAGCCGCTGGAGAAATGATCTTTTATCCCAGCGAATGTAGCGGTCGATCCATTTCGCCAACAGGCCCTTTCTGCCCGGATACCCCAGGGCTCGCTGGATGGCTGTCATGCGCTTCCCATTTCGCTAAACAAGCGTCAAAGAGGATTATCGATCGTTTCGGCATCGCCACTGAACTGCGCTATCAGCAAAGTGGCAGGAATAAAGGCCTTCGAATCTTCTGGTTCGGCGGCCTTCTTTTTTCATTGCTACCCGAAAAAGAACTCCTTGACGAACTCCCTTGAGCATCGGACGGCACTATCGAGCGTGAGCGTTTTCGTAGGCCTCTTTGATTCCTTCTGGCAAGCCGTCGGGAATCAGTGCCTTCAGCTCAGCCTCGCTGTTGCCCTGATTCAGCTGCCCGTAGTACCAGCATTTGAACTTCAACATGTCCAGCGCGCGGTTCATGCTCTCGATCTCCGACTCCATATGGGCCTTACGCTCCTCGAACATGGCCTTGCGCTGGGGGTAAGTGGACGGGCCCTCCGCACACCATTCCATGAACAGACGGATGTCCTTGATCTCCATCTCCGCTTTCTTCAGGCATTCGATGACTCGAAGCGCCTCGAGTTCCGCGTCGCCGAATCGACGAATGCCGGACGTCCGCTCCAGCCCCGGGAACAATCCCTGCTTGTCGTAATACCGCAGCGTTGAGGCGGGCAAGCCGAACATTTCCGCCACCTGTCCGATTGTGTACATGGCCCCTCCGAATAAATCTCGAATTCACTCCTTGACCTAAAGTCAGGTTTAGGTATTACCTTCATTCTCGTCAATATAAATCGGTAGCGCAAGGGGTGGTCCGTAATGGGCAAAACGGTTTTCGCCGGCGGCGTGAGCGGTGTGGGCGATATCGCCGGGCATCCCGCTCTGGAACGGGCGCGACGAATGGGCATGGAAATCTTGGCGGGCTACTTAGCCGCGCGGAGACGGATTCGTGTCCAGAACCATCGATAGGAGGAAATCGATCATGGCAATTAAACAGACGGCGGGCAGAGACGCCCTGGGGGATTTTGCCCCCAAATTTGCACAGCTCAATGACGATGTGCTGTTCGGCGAGGTATGGAGCCGAGAAGACAGGCTTTCCCTTCGAGACCGCAGCGTGGTGACGGCGGTTGCCTTGATGGCACAGGGGCTGACGGACTCCTCGTTCCAATATCATCTGATGTCCGCAAAGAACAACGGGGTGACTAGGGCTGAGATAGCGGAAATCCTTACGCATGCGGCGTTTTATGCGGGATGGTCCAAGGCGTGGGCGGCCTTTCGCATGGCGAAGGAGGTCTGGGCAGATGATGATGCCGCTGATGCAAGAGCTGAGCATCAAAACGAGATGGCCTTTCCTATCGGTGTCCCCAACGACGCGTTTGCGAAGTACTTTATCGGGCAAAGCTACCTCGCGCCCCTTTCCACCGAGCAAGTCGGCGTTTACAATGTGACGTTTGAGCCCGGCTGCCGCAACAACTGGCATGTCCATCACGCCAAAAGCGGTGGCGGACAGATCCTCGTCTGCGTGGCCGGTCGAGGGCTTTACCAGGAATGGGGTAAACCGGCACAGGAACTGCGCCCTGGCGACGTGGTCAACATCGCCCCGGGTGTGAAACATTGGCACGGTGCGGCGCCCGACAGCTGGTTCTCCCATCTCGCGGTGGAGGTTCCGGGCGAGGAGGCCTCCAACGAGTGGTTGGAGCCCGTGGACGACGAGCAATACCTTAAAGCGATTGACGGGAAGGCTTAGGCATGGAGCAGTTGAAACTGACGCAGGAATGGGACAAGGTATTCCCCAAAAGCGACAAGGTTGAGCACAGCAAGGCGACCTTCCACAACCGATACGGCATCACGCTGGCTGCCGACGTGTACGTGCCTAAGAACGCGGAAGGCAAGCTGCCCGCCATCGCCGTCAGCGGCCCGTTTGGCGCGGTGAAAGAGCAGTCCTGCGGTCTGTACGCGCAGAAGATGGCGGAGCTGGGATTTTTCGCAATTGCCTTTGACCCGTCCTATACCGGCGAGAGCGGCGGCACGCCCCGCTATGTAGCATCGCCGGACATCAACACCGAGGACTTTTGCGCAGCGGTGGATTTCCTCTCTGTGCAGGAAAGCGTTGACCCGGAGCGTATCGGCATCATCGGTATCTGCGGTTGGGGCGGCATGGCAGTCAATGCGGCAGCCATCGACACCCGTATCAAAGCTACCGCGGCTATGACCATGTACGATATGACCCGCGTGACCGCAAACGGCTATTTTGACGCCGAGGATTCCAAGCAGGCGCGCTTTGAAAAGCGGAAAGCGCTGAACGCGCAGCGCACCGAGGACTATAAAAACGGCAGCTATGCGCTGGCGGGCGGCGTGGTCGATCCGCTACCGGAGGATGCGCCGCAGTTTGTAGCGGACTATTATGCCTACTACAAAACTCCGCGAGGCTATCATCCCCGCAGCCTGAACTCCAACGGTGGCTGGAATGCGACGTCTTCGCTGTCATTTTTGAATATGCCGATTTTGCAATACAGCAGCGAAATCCGCTCTGCTGTGTTGCTGGTGCATGGCGAGAAGGCGCACTCCCGCTATTTCAGCGAAACCGCGTACGGCAAGCTGACGGGGGACAACAAGGAATTGCTCATTATCCCTGGTGCCAGCCACACCGACCTTTACGATCAGATGGACATCATTCCGTTTGGAAAGCTGAAGGCATTCTTTGAGGAATATCTGAAATAAGGCGTGCCTCGATTCAATGCCAAGTCTCCAGCAACGATTCTTCTAAAGAGTGGGAGTAGCTGAAACGAGGTGCTTGAATAGCTCCATCCGTTTTGGCTACAAGAAAACATGCCGCGCGCCTGCGGCATGAAGGAGGGAGATTTCTATGAATATCGTTGTATTGAGTGGCAGCCCGCGCAAGGGCGCCAATACCGACACCATGGTCGAGGCGTTTGCCGAGACTGCGCGCGAGGCCGGCCATACGGTCGAGGTCATCCGCGTTGCCGGCAAAAAGATCGCTGGTTGTCTGGGATGCCAGTACTGCTTTACCCACGAGGGCGCTTGCGTGCAGAAGGATGACATGGCCGACGTGATCGAGTCGCTGAAAGGCGCCGACATGGTTGTCTTCGCTTCGCCTATCTACTGGTTCGATATCACCGCGCAGGAGAAGGCCGCCATCGACCGCCTGTACGCCTTCGGCGCCACGGGCTTCCCGTTCACCAAGACGGCCCTTTTGCTCGATAGCCACAGCGAGGGCGTCTATGATGCGGCGATCGCTATGTACAAGTCAGCCTGCGCGTACTGCAAGTGGGAGGACCAGGGCATTGTCACCATTAGCGGCATGACCGAGCGCGACAGCATGGCCTCCTCGCCCAAGCTGGAAGAGGTGCGAGAGCTCGCTCGCAAGCTTGCCTAAAGACAAGAAGAGCGCATGGCAATCGGCGTTATTTGAAGTGCTTGCCGTCCTTGCCAGGTGAATCGTTGATTGCCATGCGCCGCTGCCCTTGCGGACAATCTCGGCGTGCTATGAGGCCTTCTCACTCAGGAACTCCCTGAATGCGGGGATGTCAAAGCCAACGAGACCACGCCCGCGCTCTCCGATGACGCCGTCCTCGAGGAGGCGGCGTTTGTATTGGCTTGCGTAGTTGCTGGCGACGCCCATGCGTTTGGCTATCTCCGAGACCCTGCTGGGGCCAGAATCGGGCAGCATCGCGAGCAAAAACTCAATGTCTTTATCGGAAAGCTCCTGATAGGTCGTTTCGAGAATTCGATCGCGCAGTTCCATGCGGGCAAGCAGAGAACCCTGCTGTACATCAGGTGCACTGATTTTGGGCGAGTTCTCCGAAACATCCCATGTGCGATATCCGACGAGCTGCATCATATAGGGAAATCCGTCGACGGCCTTCACGGCATCCTCGAGCGCTTCTGGCGTGATTGAGCGGCCTCCGGCCTCAACGGTTTTGCGGAATGCGTTTGCAATTTCAACGTCAGTGATTCGTCCCAACTGATGATATTGGGAACGCCTGAGGAACGAGACGGAATCGTTACGCAGCAACGCCGATACTTTGTAGGGCAGTCCTGCCATGAGTAGGGCAACTTTTTTACCTTCGCGTACAAAGTGCTGGTAAACAGAGGCAAATTGAAGCATTTCTTCGAGATCGACGGTGACTTCATCGATGGTGATGAGAAGTCCGATGTCATGTTTTTCGAGTTGCTTAAAGATGCCATTCATGCGCGTGCGCCAGTTGCCCTGAGCCTCTTGAGCATATGTCCAATCGATGCCCACTGGGCCAATTTGAACACCGTTTATGCGCGCGTGAGGCTGTGAGAGGTAGCTATCTGCGGCTTCTTTGGTTCGCTCGATAATATCTTCGAGCATGCCTGGCATGGCGGAGACATTTGCTGCGATCCAGTCGTGTTCAAGCGCCGTTTCTGAAAGGAGCGAGAGAAGCGCCGTCTTGCCCGTTCCCCTTGCGCCAGTAAAAATGGTCGACAGGTTGGGATCTCCCGGGCCGTTGATAAAGCCACGGTTGATGTCACGCAGGATATGCTCGCGACCCGCTAGAAAGGGAGGGACGCTTCCGAACGTCGGGGTAAAGGGGTTCTTGCTGTACTCCATGGTAGCTCCTTTGCAAGTTTTGCTAATTTTTGCAAGTTTTGCTAACTTTTGCAAGTTTTGCTAACGACTGACCAAAGGGCATCGAAGCAGTGACGCTGACATTTTTTGGCTCTTCGGTGGTTTCTGTGGGAGAGATTCCGGCATAGGCCCAGCTCAGCGGGC
>CABUNJ010000040.1 GCA_902492935.1 uncultured Collinsella sp.
CCACCCCGCCCCACCATTCCACCCCCAATATGTTGTAAAACACCCCCGAGCATATGTTCGAAAACACAATATGTTGTGTTTACAGCAAAGGCGGGATGCCACCTGTGGCACCCCGCCTTTCAACCTCAACCTTCAAGTTGACCTTGAGGCGATTTTTGCGTCCCTTTACATGGCGTTCACATCGCCCCCAAACTCCCCCACCCAAGGCACGTGCGGCCCACCACCGCGACGACAAGTGGCGAAAAATGGGACGGGCCCCAGATTGCCCATGCGCGCGCAAAAGCACGCCGCAGCAATCTGGGGCCCGTCCCCAAATACCTATAAATATGCAGGCCAGCGATGTGTTAACGATGCGCCAGCGGATGCGCCGCCAGATAGACCTCGGTCAGTTGCGTGCGGTCGACATGCGTGTAGACCTGCGTGGTCGAAATATCGGCATGGCCCAAAATCTCCTGCAGCACACGCAGGTCGGCACCGCCCGCGAGCATGTGGGTGGCAAAGGAGTGGCGCAAGGTATGGGGATGGAGCCCCACCAGCCCCACCTGACGCCCATACCGCTCGCATATCGCATGCACGGCCTGGCGCGACAGGCGACGTCCGTTCTTATTTAAAAAGACCGCCGAGGTCTCGGTTCCGCGGGCATGGGCCGCCAAGCGAGAACGTCCCTCAGTTACATAGAGCATCAGAGCTCGCGCCGCGCTTCCCACCAGCGGGGACAGGCGTTCCTTTGAGCCCTTACCGCGAACGAGTACAAAGCCATCGTCAATATGGATATCGCCCACATCGAGCCCCACCAACTCGCTCACACGCAAACCGCATCCGTAGAGCACTTCCAAGATGGCATGGTCGCGCAAGCCCATCTCGCCCTCGGGGAAGTCTTGATCGAGCAGAGCCGAGACATCCTCCACCGATAGATACTCCGGCAAACGCTCAGCCTTTTTAGGCAGGCGCAACGCCGCCGTTGGATTTTGGGCTACAGCCCCATCGCGCACCAAAAAGGCATGCAGGCCCTTCACGGCTGCAAGCGCACGCTCCACCGAGGCATCGGAATAGCCCCCATCGCGACGGTCGGCGACAAAGCCCTCCACGACCTGACGAGTCACCTCTTCAAAAGACACAATACCCGCCCGCTCCAGATAGGCGCAGTACGTCGTCAGGTCACGACGATAGGCCGCAATCGTGTTGCGCGCCAAACCCCGCTCGACCGCGAGGTAATCGAGATACTCCCCCGCCGCCACGGCGAGCGACGAGGGAGTAGCTTCGGTATGTTCCTTATTCGCCGGCACCCTTAGTCCGTAGCGAGGTTCATGGGCGTCACCTGCAGACGGTCGACACCCTCGTGCTGGCCGATCGAAGCGCGTACGAACTCGCGGAACAGCGGCTGCGGGTTGGTCGGGCGGCTCTTGAACTCGGGATGAGCCTGGGTTGCCACATACCACGGATGCACGTCGCGCGGCAGCTCGACCATCTCGACCAGGCGCTCGTCAGGCGACAGACCCGAGATAACCAAACCGGCGTCCTCGAGCTGGTCGCGGAAGGCGTTGTTGAACTCAAAGCGGTGACGGTGACGCTCGTAGACGAGTTCCTCGCCATATGCCTCGCGAGCAAGGGTATCGGCGGCGAGCTTGCACGGATAGGCGCCCAGGCGCATGGTGCCGCCCTTCTCGGTCACGTCCTCCTGCGAGCTCATCAGATCGATGACACTATACGGGCCATCCGGATCGAACTCAGAGGAGCTGGCGCCGGCAAGGCCGACGACATTGCGCGCAAATTCGCACACGGCCACCTGCATACCCAGGCAAATGCCCAGATACGGAATCTTGTGCTCACGGGCAAACTCGGCCGCGAGGATCTTGCCCTCCAGGGCGCGCTTGCCAAAGCCGCCGGGGACCAGGATGCCCGAGGCGTCGCCCAGAACCTCGGAGACATTCTGCTCGTCGAGGCTCTCGCCGTCGACCAGCTGGACGTCCACATGGCGATCGTAGAAGACGCCCGCATGGTGCAGGGCCTCGATAACCGACAGGTACGCATCGGGCAGCTGCGTGTACTTGCCCACGACGGCGATCTTCACCTTGTCGGCGTGATGGTTGGCGTGATTCTGTTTGCGCAGGAACTCGTTCCACTCGCTCATGTCGCGCTCACGCGGGTCCAGACCCAGGCGCTCGCAAATGCGCAGGTCAAAGTCCTGCTCGGCAAGCAGCTGCGGAACATCGTAAATGCTCGCGCAGTCCTCGTTGGTAAAGACGCAATCGGTGTCGACGTCGCAGAAGCTTGCGATCTTTCCGCGGATAGCGTCATCGATATGGTGGTCGGAGCGCAGCACGATAATATCGGGCTGGATGCCAAAGCTGCGGAGCTCCTTGACGGAATGCTGTGTGGGCTTGGTCTTGACCTCGTGGGCGGCGGCGATATAGGGAACGAGCGACACGTGGATGTAGCAGACGTTCTCGGGGCCGGCCTCCTTGCGGTACTGACGGATGGCCTCGACAAACGGCTGGGACTCGATGTCGCCAATCGTGCCGCCCAGCTCGGTGATGACTACATCGGAGCCGGTCTGCTCCTCGATGCGGCGGAACTTGTCCTTAATGGCATTGGTGACGTGGGGAATCACCTGCACGGTACCGCCCAAAAAGTCGCCGCGACGCTCGCGGGCGATTAGGCTTTTGTAGATGGCACCGGTCGTAAAGTTGGAATCGCGGGTCAGGTTCTCATCAATAAAGCGCTCGTAATGACCCAGGTCCAGGTCGGACTCGTAACCATCCTCGGTAACGAAGACCTCACCATGCTGGAACGGGCTCATGGTACCGGGGTCGACGTTCAGATACGGGTCGGCCTTCTGCATCGTTACTTTGTAGCCACGCGACTTGAGCAGACGGCCCAGCGAGGCCGCGGTGATACCCTTGCCCAGGGACGAAACCACGCCACCGGTTACGAACACATGCTTGGTCATATTGAGTTACCTGCGCTTCCCGTAGAAGTTGTTTATCCACATCTTACGGGTCTTCATTGTAATACTCGCGCCGCGGACCGTTCGCAATTTTTCTCGCGTGCGATTGCATTTCTCAATCTTGAAACAAAACGCCGCCCGGTTTCCCAGGCGGCGTCGCTATGGCAAGGGTTACATGCTGCTATCGATCAGCAACCTCGTCCTCAAGCATTTCTTGAACGAGTATGCCAGTACGGACGCCCTCAAGATACCACTCGCCACGTTCGGTGAGGCAAATGCCATTTGCAAGCTGACCGCCGTCGTCGCTATAACGCGAGACGACATCAATCATGCCTTCGGAATCCAAGCGATCGATTGCGGCGCGGGCACGATACGGCGAAACCCCCACGCGTTCGGCAAGCGTTTTGCGCGAGAAACCATACGGCCCGCCATTGTCTTCGGTTTGCTGGTCGATCTCCATCAACACCAGCACCTCGACACGCTTCATATCGTTGACACTCGCACGACCCTTGCCCGCCATAGCAGCCTCCTCAAACCGAGCACGAGCATCTAACGCGCCGTGCGCGACCGACACACCTCACGATGGCAGGTAATATCCATCATGCGGCATCCCGCCAAGGATGAAACAGTTACGGTTATTGTATACCGCTCTAATTGTTTCTAGGCAGGTAAACGGCTATTTTTCGCCGAAATAGGCGCTTTATTGATCAAAAAGCCGTACCGGGCGCTAACCCGATACGGCCAAAATGCAATGCAATTACCGCGATGCTTCAAACTTAGCGATGGAAGAAACCACGGCGCTCAAACTTGGGCTCGCAGCACACGTTGATACCCAGTTTGCGCAGTACCGTCTCGTCCGTCGGCGAGATGATAACGCTAAAGAAAGCATCGCAACCGCGCAACTGCTCCAGGCCCGAAAGGACGCGAGCGGCCGTCTCACTCGTGGCCGAGGTGATCGACAGCGCCATAAGCGTCTCGTCGGTGTGGAGGCGCGGGTTTTTGCTGCCCAGGAAATGCGTCTTGAGCTTGCTGATGGGCTCGATCGCTTCATCGCTAATGACCTCGAGCTCAAGGTCGACGCCCGAGACATGCTTGAGGGCGTTCATAATGAGCGAACTTGCGGCGCCCAGGCGCGTGGAGGTCTTACCGGTCACCACGGAGCCATCGGGCATGACCATGGCACCCACGGGACCGCCCGTCAGCTGCTCCCTGGTGAGGGCCGCCGAGCGCGCCGGTGAGTAGTTCTTATCGATGCCGGCTTTCTTCATAATAATCTTGAGACGGTCGACTTGCTCATCGCCCACGCCGGTGCGGCGCACATTTTCGACCGCGGTAAAGTAGCGGCGGACGATCTCCATCTTGGAAGCGTCGCGGCAGGCATCGTCATCGGTGATGGCAAAGCCAACCATATTGACGCCCATGTCCGTAGGGCTCTGGTAGGGGCTCTTGCCCAGGATCTTTTCCATCAGGGCACGGACTACCGGGAAGGCCTCGACGTCGCGGTTGTAGTTGACCGTGGTCTTGTTGTAGGCCTCAAGGTGGAAGGAGTCGATGATGTTGGCGTCATCGAGGTCTGCCGTGGCGGCCTCGTAGGCAATGTTGACCGGATGCGTAAGGGGCAGATTCCAAACCGGGAAGGTCTCGAATTTGGCATAGCCGGCGGCCGTGCCATGCTTGTGCTCGTGATAGAGCTGAGACAGGCAGGTGGCAAGCTTGCCCGAGCCAGGACCGGGGGCAGTGACCACGACGAGCGGTCGGGTGGTCTCGACAAACTCGTTCTTGCCGTAGCCATCATCGGACACGATCAGATCGACATCGTGCGGGTAGCCCTCGATGGGATAGTGCAGCTTGGCAGGAATGCCGAGCGCGTTCAGGCGGTTGCGGAACACATCGGCAGCAGGCTGGCCGGCGTACTGGGTGATGACCACAGCCGCGACGGCAAAGCCGTTGCCGCGGAACAAGTCAACCAGGCGCAGCACATCCTCGTCATAGGTAATGCCAAGGTCACCGCGAGCCTTGTTTTTCTCGATATGGTTCGCGTTGATCGCGATGATAACCTCGACATCGTCGGCGATGCTCTTGAGCATGCGGAACTTGCTGTCCGGTTCAAAACCCGGCAGCACGCGGCTCGCATGATAGTCATCGAACAGCTTGCCGCCAAACTCCAAATAGAGCTTGCCACCAAACTGTGAGATGCGCTCCTTAATGTGAGCAGCCTGCAGCTCGATATACTTCGCATTGTCGAAACCCTGGCGCATGTATGGCTCCCGTCCCGTTTCCAATTAATGTTCTAGGCGATTATAACGGAGCAGACCCTCCCCAACGCCCAAGCAATCAACTGGCACCAACCAAACACGTCATCGATAAGTTGCGGTGGAATAGTTCCCGTTTAACCCCTCAAGACGGCCAAACAGGAACGATTCCACCGCAACTTCCCCTTTTTGGTTCAAACAAACCTGGCCTTTGTATCAATAATGGAAACGTCGCAGGTGGAGCATAAGTCAGACACTATGACCCAATCCAGGGGCACGGAAACGACAGGAGCCCCCGCTCGTGACCGCGGGTCGGGGCTGCGACAATGTTGTTGAAGTGCCAGAGGCGCAGCCGCGCCGCAACGAGGTTGGGAGGCTCCCGTGCCTAGATATTCTACCGCCTTCGGAATGGACGTACACCTCAGGTCCACCACCGTCTGCGCGCTCGACGCGGAGACGGGCGAGGCCGTGACGAGGAGGTTCCGCGGCAACCCCTGGGGCGAGGTCGCGGAGTGGATGTCGGGCTTCCCCGGCCCGTCGCTCGCCGCCTACGAGAGCGGCTACCTCGGCTTCGCCCCGCAGAGGGAGCTCTCCGGGCTCGGCGTCGACTGCGTCGTCGCGGCCGTCTCCAAGGTCCCGAGGTCGGCGGCCGACCTCTCGTCCAAGAACGACCGCAACGACGCGGCCAGGATGGCCAAGGCGATACTGTCGCACGACGTCATCCCGGTATGGGTGCCGTCCCCCGAGATCGAGGGGCTCAGGGACCTCGCCGGGGCCCACGACGCGGCGACCGCGAGGCTCGCGGCGGCGAAGCAGCGGCTCCTGGCGTTCCTCGCCCGCCGGGGCTACGCCTACGGCGGCACGACGCCGGCCGGAAACCCCCGGAGGTACTGGACGTACGACTTCCTCAGGTGGCTCGACAAGGTCCGGCCCGCCGACGACGGCGGCATCCGGGCGCTTGCGGCGCTGAGGAACGAGGTCGAGGCGGCCGCCGAGACGCGCGACGACCTCCTCGCCGAGTACAGGGCCGCCGTCGCGGCGGGCCCCCTCTCGGCGGAGGTCGAGGCGCTCCAGTCAATCAAGGGGTGCGGCTTCGCGCTCGCCGCCGCCTTCGCGTCCGAGGTCGGCGACTTCTCGAGGTTCCGCTCCGGCAGGCAGGTGACGGCCTACTTCGGCCTCGCCCCGAAGCAGAGGTCGAGCGCGGACTCCGTGCGCCTCGGCGGGATCAGCGGGGCCGGCAACGCCCTCGTCAGGAGGCTGGCCGTCGAGGGGTCCTGGAGCTACGTCCAGGCGAGCCACCAACCGAAGCTGATGCCCAAGGGCAGCGGCGTCCCGCTCGAGGTGAGGATGCACGGGAGGAAGGGTTCCGAGCGCCTGCTCCGGCGCCGCGAGGAGATGCTCGCCAGGGGCATGCCCCAGGCGAAGGCGAACGCCGCCACCGCCGCCGAGCTCGTGAGGTGGCTGTGGGCCCTCGGCGCGATGTGCCGGGAGGCAACCGAATAGACATAGCCCCCGTCCCGGCGAGCCGGGCAGCCTTCGGGGATACCCCCGCTTTCGCTGGGCGCGCGGCAGCGGCCGCATGCGCGTAGTCAGACTTGGGGAGCCCCGCCGAAGGAGAGGATTGCGGGCCGCCGGAGCGGTATCCGCGGATATGAGACTGAGCCGAAGGCGTCGACGACATGCCGGGGGCGGACCGGGACGGGTTCAACGGCAGGCCCCGCCGACCGATTGCAAGCGGTCGGCGGGGCCATTGTGGCTCTTGACAGCGGATTGGGCCATATGAGCGAAAACGCCCCTAAGCGAGCAAGGTGACGTGAAAGAGGAGGGCATAGGCCTTTTGGCCATGCCCGACGATTGAACGTCAGATTGCCGCTCTGGCGGGCTTGCAGCGTCGAGCGGTTCCGGCGTTTGGTAAAACGCCGGAACACAAGAGCGCCCCCTCCCGCGCACGGAACGGGAGGGGGCTAAAGGTAGGAGTCTACCGGTGGGTTGACCCCACCGGACAGACGATGACCAGGTGATCCTCTACAGGATCGTCAAGGTTTCCGTGGGGTACCCGTTGGGTACTTAGAGCAGCACGCAGGCGACGGTCAGGATGACGGCGCAGACGACGGAGAGAGCGACGATGAGCTTAAGGGCAAACTTGAGCCAGGTCGTCCACTCGATCTTGGCCAGGGCGAGACCGCCCATGATGGCGCCGGAGGTCGGGGTGAACAGGTTCACGACACCGATGGCGGCGGAGAAGATCATGACCATGACCTCGGGCGAGAAGCCGAGCTTAACAGCCAGCGGTCCCATGATGGGCATGGAGACGGTGGCCATACCAGAGGTCGAAGGGATCAGGAAGGACAGGCCGAAGTAGACCAGGAAGCTCATGGGAGCGAAGATCACGCCGGACAGGCCAGCCAGGGCATTGGCGGCAGCGTCGAGGACGAAGACATCGAGGCCGGTGTTAGCCATGAGGACAGAGATGCCACGGGCGAGGGCGATGACGAGAACAACGGACATCATGTCGGCAGCGCCGGTGATGAAGGTGTTAACGATCTGCTTCTCGGACAGGCCACCGATGATACCGATCAGGACGGCCATGAGGAAGAACCAGGTGGAAGCCTCGTCGAAGTACCACTGGCCAATGGGCAGGCCGGTGATCAGGGCAGACCAGCCCTGGACGACGGCGTTACCGTCGGCGTCGTAGACAGCGCCAGCGTCGAAGAAGTTGGCGACGCCCTCGTTGAGGTCGGCCAGCGGGATGAAGCCGACGATCATGACGACGAAGGTGAAGGCGAAGGCGATCAGAACACCCTTCTGACGACCGGTGAGCTTGACCTCCTTGTGGACCTCGGAAGCAGCCTTGCCGTGAGCTTCTTCGGCGTCCTTGAGCTCCTGCATCGACAGGATGGTAGAACCCTTGTCAGCCTTGACCTTCTTGGCATAGTTCATCACGAAGACGATGGACATAGCGGTAGTGACAATCCACAGGACGGCACCGAGGCCGATGATGATGGACTGGTTGACCTCAATGCCAACGCCGGTCAGAGCGTCGACGGCAGCGCCGACGGCGAACGGGTTAACCGTGGAGCCCAGGCAGCCGCAGCCAGCGCCGAGCAGGACGGTAGCGGCGCCGACCATGGGGTCGAAGCCAGCGGCCATCATGGTAGCGGCGAGCAGGGCGTAGAAGGGAACGGTCTCCTCGCACATACCATAGGTGGTACCACCGAGGGAGAAGATGAGCATCAGCACGGGAATGAGCATGATCTCGTTACCCTTAAGCTTCTGCACCAGGACGGCGATGCCGTTGTCCAGAGCGCCGGTCTCGGTCATCATGCCGAGGAAGCCGCCCAGGATCATAACGAAGAGGCAGACGGGCAGAGCGTCAGCGAAGCCCTTAATCGGGGCGGTGCAGAAATCGCTCAGACGGGCGGCAGTAACCGCGCCGCCGGACGTGCCGGAGACGATAACGGTAATCACTGCGACAATTGCCAGCAGAGCTAGAAGAATGGTGAACGATGAAGGCATACCGCGCTTTTTCTTAGCGGTCTCAGTCATGGTTCTCATCCCCCCTTCATAAATCATTTAACTTTCTCGCGCGAAGCGGATCTTCCGTGCCGTGCCCACCGCCCGACGCGAGATATTTACCAGACATAGCCGCTCGGGGTGTGCAGCAAGACACCCCGAGCGAGATGCTAGATGCTCTTACTTGAGCGTGGCGTACATGACAGCCTTGATGGTGTGCATGCGGTTCTCGGCCTCGTCGAAGACCTTGGAAGCGGGGCTCTCGAAGACCTCGTCGGTGACCTCCTGCTCGGTGATGCCGAACTGCTCGCACTTCTCGGCGCCAATCGTGGTGTTGGTGTCGTGGAAGCTGGGCAGGCAGTGCAGGAAGATGGCACCCGGGTTGGCCATAGCCATGACCTCGGAGGTAACACGATACGGGGTGAGCTGAGCGATGCGCTCGGCCCAGACCTCGTCGGGCTCGCCCATGGAGACCCACACGTCGGTGTAGATAACGTCGGCACCGGTGACGCCGTCCTTGACGTCGGTGGTCAGCTTGATGGTGCAGCCGTTGGCCTCGGCGATGGGCTTGCAGGCCTCGATGACGTCGTCAGCAGGCATGCACTCCTCGGGGCCGCAGGCCACGAAGTTCATGCCGAGCTTGGAGCAGACAACCATGAGGGAGCGAGCGACGTTGTTCTTGCAGTCGCCCATGAAGACGAGGGTCTTGCCCTTGATGTCGTAGTTGAAGTTCTCCTGGACGGTCAGGATGTCGGCGAGCATCTGGGTGGGATGCCACTCGGTGGTCAGACCGTTCCACACGGGCACGCCGGACTTGGCAGCGAGCTCCTCGACGTCGTCCTGGGCAAAGCCACGGAACTCG
The DNA here is from genome assembly GCA_902492935.1 of uncultured Collinsella sp. Lineage (GTDB taxonomy): Bacteria > Actinomycetota > Coriobacteriia > Coriobacteriales > Coriobacteriaceae > Collinsella. The sequence continues at coordinate 9,575 of CABUNJ010000040.1, forward strand.
ATGCCGTCATACATGCGGCCGAGAACGCGGGCGGTGTCCTCGATGGACTCCTTCTTGCCCATCTGCGACGAACCCGGATCGAGGTAAGTGACGCCCATGCCCAGATCCATGCCGCCGACCTCGAAGGCGCAGCGGGTACGAGTGGAGGTCTTCTGGAAGAGCAGGACGATGTTCTTGCCCTCGAGATAACGGTGCGGAACGCCAGCGCGCTTCATGTCCTTGAAGTTCTTGGAAAGCTTGAGCAGGTACTCGATCTCCTCGGTGGTGAGGTCGAGAAGCTTGAGGAAGCTACGGCCGGAGAGGTTAACACCCATGGTTCGATTCCTTTCGAAGAAATGAATTACGTAAGTATTAGTGTTGCCCGTTTAACGGGCGAAGCCGGTGCGGTTGTAGGGGGACCGCACCGGAAACGGAAAGACTTAGAGGTCCTCGCGCCAGAAGGGCATGCTCATGCAGCGCGGGCCGCCGCGGCC
>CABUNJ010000041.1 GCA_902492935.1 uncultured Collinsella sp.
GCGAAGAGCGTTGCTGCCTAGGCTAGCCCCTTGTCACACAAACTACCGAAGCCTCTAATAAGTTCACGTGTTGGATGCCCTCGTTCCCCATTTTGTTCGATTTCTCGTTTGCCGGATACGTGCTGTTTGGCGGAGGATACAAACCAGCCAGCTATATGAACGATTCAGGCAATCCGGATCCGGAGTACTGGAAGAAATCGCCGCGTGAGTCGGGCGCCAAACAGGCAAACCGTTACCTCGACGAGATGGAGGGGAAGTGGAATCAGTACAAAAGTATGAGTGCCGGTTCGGGCACCGATCCAAGAAACACCAAGCTCCTTCGTCACCATTGCACGCCGCTGTTCACGATGGATATCGCCACACAGCTGTACGGCTCGCTCGCCTACGATTGGGTGGGCAAAACCTGGGGTAACAACAACGACCCCGCATACGGCAATATTAAGGCCCTCTTCCAGGTAAGAACCGACCTCAATTGGACCGAGCAGTTTACCCTAGGACCGGTGCCGTTTTTCCTAAACGTCAACCCCTGGGTGCTGGCAAAACTGGCGCTCGCCGTGGGCGCCCACACGCACGGTAGCGGCGCGGCGTTTTTCAAAAACATATCGCTCGACTATTCAAACACCTCGGGCTCGTTCACCATCCAGATCGGGCTTGCCGTCACCTTTGGCGCCGGCGTTGCAGGCGTCGCTTCGTCCGCCGTGCGCGGCGCCGCATCCCTCACGCTGTTCATTGGGTACGAGAAGGCAGATGGACACCAGCTTCCGCGACTGCGCGTAGGTGCAGACGTCGATGTCGATGTGATACTCCAGTTCGTGATGTTCAAGTGGACCACCAAGGCTTGGTCGGGGTCGTGGCCCACACTCCTCGATTCGTGGAATATGTCGGTGAACAACGGCGACCAGTATGTACTCCAGCGCTCTGAGCTCGCATTGGGTGGAGATACGCCCTATACACTAGATGCCTGCTTCGGCTCAGCCGGCAACGCCAAGGCGGGCGACGTTCCGCAATTTATCGCATCGGCCACCATTGTCACCAACGCCGAGCTGCTCGCGCGCGCCGAGGTTAAAGCCACTGCCGTAAACGCCGCGCCTGTCGCACGCGATTGGGAGCAAGCGGTCACGCGCATTGAACTCGAGGCAGATGTAGAAAGCGACGACACGGGACAGATCGAGCACTTCGTCCACGCACTGATGGAAAACGACGAAAACGCCGCGCCGATGTATGAGTACACCTACATCGGCCAGGCAACGAACGCCGTTGCGGACCCCAACGCCAATTCTGCTGGTGTATCGGAGGACGAGCGTGGCGGCATCAAGCCCTCGAGCGACAACGTGCTGTTTTCCGGCGTGCTCAGCGAATCCCACATGAAGCTGACAATGATTGCCGGCGTAGAATGCCTGTTCCGTATCGCCTCGGTGCGCTACGGCGACAATGGCCGCTCGCGCCTAGTGGTGCACACAAAGGCAAGCGGCACGTGGTCTGCCCCCATGCCCGTGGACTTTCCCCTTGGGTTTGGCGAGAACGACGTGGAGCGTGACAGCATATACGATTACGACTTCGACGTGGTGGAATATACGGACGGAAGAGGAAACCAGGACGCCTACGTGCTGCTGGTCTCGGGCGAGCGCCCCGCCGGCGACAACACCCATTTCGATACGGCGAGCACATCCGGCATACTATCCGTTGTGCGCCTGCGCATAAGCAACGACGGAGCCCGCGTGATATCGCACACGTCGTGGCGCAGCATCTCGCGCGGCCGCCTTCAGGAGGATGGCTACCATTGCCTGCAGTGCCCACGCATCACGGTGGGCAAGACGCTGGCCGACGGGCGCCTGTCGGGCGCTTACCTCCACCGCCGCGGAACCACCGCAGAGAAGGCGCTCGGCAGCGAGGCCGAGGCTGCACTGGAATGCTTTACCCTGTGGTCGGATGATTTGGGCGACAGCCTCACGTTCCGTCAGGTCCTCCGCTTTCCGCAGGCACCGTCGAGCATCGAGCTCGGCACGCCCGAGAATATCAACGGCAAAATGGTGGTGCCCGTTGCATACGAGACTGCAGGCGGTTGTGGCTGTGCATCGTACGCCGTGATCGGCCAGTCCATCGCGGGTTGGGGCGTTATGTCGCCAGATGCCACAGTACCCCACGCGGTGCCGTGGCCGCAGCACACGGGCTTTTTGGCAACCGTCAACGAGCAACTGCAGCATATTACTTGGACGCGAGGCGCATCGGCATTTGCAACGCAGCCCGTGGGCGCCGCAGACTGTGGCCCGGCATCGTTTAGCGTAAGCAACAACGGCAGGTGCGTGCTCTATGTAGAGAACACCGATGGCAAGGTGGGACAAACCTACGACGAAGAAGGCAACCCGGCAGCAGTGATGGGCAAGCACTTCCGCATCTTCGCCAGCACCTTGGCAGGCGATCTGTTCACGGAGCCGTTCGTGATGTGCGAGCTGGACCATCCCGTCGATCAGATAACGACATTTTTGACGTCGGGAGGCATGCTCTCCGCGCTCGCCACGCACATTGTGAGCGCAGAGAAGAGCGAGGCAGAGCTGCACGGCATCGAAGTGCCCTTGGTGGCGTGTGCCACTCCGACGGGCGCGGTCGCTACCTCGGGCGCGGTGGTGCCCGGAGCAGCAGGTGAATCCTTTATGGTCACGGTGCGAAACGACGGCAACACCTTGCTGACCGCCGGCACGATCGATCTGTACCGAGAGGGCTCCAGCCAGCCGTTCTCCAGCGCATCCATCGGGTTCGGAGCGAATACACGCATGGCATCGATCTACGATCCGGAGCTCGCCGAGGATGCTTCGGCCAACGACATGACACACGTGAAGTACGCGCTCGAGACGCTGGGCGCACGTTTTGCGACGCACCCGCTGGTTGCTGACAATGGCAACGCCGTGCTGGCACCAGGCTGCACGGCACAGTTCCGCATGAGCTTCGCCATTCCCGAGAGTTGGAGCGACGAAGTGGGCAAACGCGTAACGCTGTATGCGAAGGCACGTAATCTGGTGGCGCTCGATCCCGTAACGCTCGAGGAAATTCGACCGGGCGCAAACTCGGCGCTGGATGCCGTACTGCATGAGCTTCATGTGCCCGACGCGGCATGCGAACGCTCAGAAGTTCAGGTCGGCGTATGCGACAGCGCGGATACGACGGGACTTCACGACGCCCCGATGACGGTCGACGGCGATGGCGGCGCGAGCGGAGGTGGCTCCGGCGGAAGCAGCTCCGGTGGCGGCAGTGGCTCTGGCAGCGGCAAGGATCACGGCAATAGCAAGCGCCCCGGAAAAGCGGGCGCGCTTGCGGGCACGGGCGATGTCAACGCTCCCCTTACGGCAGCCGCTGCAGCACTCGCCGCAGCAGGCGCCGGCCTTATCGTCTACAGCACCCGCCGAACCGCCCTCGGACGCGGTGCCAGCGACGAAGCCGATGCGGATAGGTCCCACTAGCTCTCAGCCGCTTTTGTGGGGGGCGCTGACCCTGCTCATCGAACATCAAATGGGCTGGTTCTGGATACCCAGAGCCAGCCCATTACGCATTAGATGTCGTCAGAGGAGTTGAGTTCTGCCTCGAGCTTGGCACGGCGTCTTTTCGCCGTGAAAAACGTTGCGCACAGGACAGCAAACGTTGCCGCGAAAATCGTCGCGCCGCAGAACACGCCCGTGGCCAGGTTCGCCAGCCAAAAGACGCTTTCGAGCGGTACGATCTGCGCCTCAGCGATACAGCGCATTGCGGCAATAACAAGCGCGAACGCGGCGCCGCTAAGACCGCTGACAAGCAGGAAATATCCAACAGGAAGATGCTCGGTTTGCCCAAAACGATTGGTATCGACATAGCCCTTCCGCGTTTGCAGTCCTGCGCAAATCAACATCACGAGAACGAGCCACAAATACATGGCTGCCTCGAACGGCGTTGCAAAGCCATGCGGCATTTCACTGGCGTCGCCGTGAACCCACGCAACCTGTCGAGCTATAAACTGGTAGAAAAAGATCATCAACATGCCAAACGAAAGCAGCACGAAACCAATCTTGTAGATCTTCGCGCTCTCAGCCTCCAGGCGCTCATCCTTTGGGCCGGCATATTCACGCCACTTTTGCACGAGTTTTAAATCTTCAAATTTCATAGCGAACTCCTAAAGAGCGTCAGGGTCGACGTCGCTCTCGTCCTCCCAAAACAAGTCGTTCAACGTAACGCGTAGCGCTTTACAGATTGCCACGCACAAATTGAGCGTGGGGTTGTAGCCGCCCGCCTCGATCAGGCCGATGGTCTGGCGCGTAACGCCCACGGCTTGGGCTAAATCGGCTTGCGAAAGGCCAGCCGCCGCGCGCGCCGCCTTCATGCGGAGGTTCTTTTTGCCCGGCATGGAGTTCCTTTCGTCGTAATGGACAGATATCCGTTGCAACATGACAGAAATATATTGCATCTATCAGAAGATGTCAACTATATCTGTCATTATGAAAACCATGTCTGTCATCGCCATGCAGACATACCAATTTCAATTCGCTATTCAAACTTACTCGGACAAAACCGACTCGGGTTTCTCCGAGTAAACGTGATTGATAGTCGATCGATGTGCCCGCTCGTGCGATCAGCATCGTTCGATTTTTGTTTAGTAAAACTAGATCCCTATTAAATAAAATTCATCTGTATCCAAATTTGTTTAACAATGCCGCGCTACCACTAAACACTATCCCTGTTAATCCGAACGGTTGTTCGATGGATTTCGTGTTGGTTGGAATCGTCTGTGGGCTGGGCTATGCTACCTTGACTATCTATATGACTTAAACGCAGCAAAGGAGCATCGAGAGAGCGAGCATGGCAAAAAACACCGCAAACTATGGTAACGACAGTATTCGTCAGCTCAAGGACGAGGAGCGCGTACGCCTGCGCCCCGCCGTCATCTTTGGCTCGGACGGGCTCGACGGTTGCGCGCATGCCGCCTTCGAGATCCTGTCCAACGCCGTTGACGAGGCGCGCCAGGGCTACGGCAAGCTCATCACCCTTACCGCCTTTCGCGATGGCTCCATTCAGGTAGAGGACAATGGCCGTGGCTGCCCGCTCGACTGGAACCCTTCCGAGAAGCGCTTTAACTGGGAGCTCGTCTTCTGTGAGCTCTACGCCGGTGGCAAGTATAACAACAACCAGGGCGGCGACTACGACTTCTCGCTCGGCACCAACGGCCTGGGCTCCTGCGCGACTCAGTACGCTTCAGAGTACATGGACGTCACCGTCTGGCGTGACGGTAACAAGTACTCCTTACACTTTAAGAAGGGCAAGGTCGTCGGCGCCAAGAAGAAGGCACTCGAGATTGAGCCCAGCGACGAGAACCGCACCGGCACAACCATCAAGTGGCGTCCCGATCTTGAGGTCTTTACCTCGATTAGCATTCCCCACGATTGGTATCGCGAGACCATGCGCCGTCAGGCCGTGGTCAACGCCAACGTGACCTTCCGCCTGCGCATCGAAGGCGACGATGGCGAGTTTTCCGAAGAGGACTTTTGCTATCCCAAGGGCATCGAAGACTACGTGCTCGAGAAGGTCGGTACCGACTACCTCACCGAGCCCTTCTTTATCGAGGCTGACCGTCGCGGTCGCGATCGCGAGGACCTGCCCGACTACAACGTAAAGATCACCGCGTGCATGTGCTTCTCGCGCACCTTCATGATGCAGGAGTACTACCACAACTCGTCGTGGCTCGAGAACGGCGGCTCGCCCGAGAAGGCGGCCCGTAGCGCTCTGACCAGCGCCATCGATGCTTATATTAAGCAACAGGGCAAGTACAACAAAAACGAGAGCGGCATCAAATGGCAGGACGTCCAGGACTGCCTAGTGCTGGTGACCAACTGCTTCTCCACCCAGACGTCCTACGAAAATCAGACTAAGAAGGCCATCAATAACCGCTTTATCCAGCAGGCCATGACGGCCTTCTTTAAGGAGCGCCTCTCGACTTACCTGATCGAGAACAAAGACGCTGCCAACAAGATCATGGAGCAGGTGCTCATCAACAAGCGTTCGCGCGAGAACGCCGAGAAGACGCGCCAGAGCATCAAAACCAACCTGCAGCAGAAGACAGACATGGCCAACCGCGTGCAGAAGTTCATCGACTGCCGCTCCAAAGATAAGAACCGTCGCGAGATCTACATCGTAGAGGGCGATTCGGCAGCAGGCGCCATTCGCACGTCGCGCGATGCCGAGTTCCAGGGTGTTATGCCCGTCCGCGGCAAGATCCTCAACTGCCTAAAGGAGGATTATCCGCGCATCTTTAAGTCCGACATCATCATGGACCTCATGCGCGTGCTGGGCTGCGGCGTGGAGATCAAAGACAAGCGCATCAAGAACCTTGGCGCCTTCGACCTGGACAACCTCAACTGGAACAAGGTCATTATCTGTACGGACGCCGACGTCGACGGTTATCACATCCGCACGCTTGTGCTCACCATGCTCTACCGCCTGGTGCCCACGCTTATCGACGAGGGCTACGTGTATATCGCCGAATCGCCGCTCTACGAGATCAACTGCAAAGAGAAGACCTACTTTGCCTACACCGAGCTCGAGAAGAACGGCATCCTCAAGGAGATTGGCGACCAAAAGTGCTCCATCAACCGCTCCAAGGGTCTTGGTGAGAACGATCCGGACATGATGTGGCTCACCACCATGAACCCCGAGACGCGCCGTCTGATCAAGGTGGAGCCCGAGGACGTCACCAAGATGGAAACCATGTTCAACCTGTTGCTGGGCAACGACGAGGCGGGCCGCAAGCGCCATATCTCGGAGCACGGCAAGGAATACCTGGACCAGTTGGACCTGCAGTAGCAGCAAATCGATAACGACGGCCCTTAAGAAGTTCAAGAGGATATCGTGGCAAAGAAGAAGACGAAGAACCAGCCGAAGAAAAAGCAGGTCAACGCCGAGAACGTCATCGGCCTGCACTCCGAGGTCACCGACCAGCCGATCACGCAGACGCTCGAGGTCAACTACATGCCCTACGCCATGAGCGTCAACGTCTCACGTGCGTTCCCCGAGATTGACGGCTTTAAGCCCTCGCACCGCAAGCTGCTCTACACCATGTACAAGATGGGTCTGCTCAAGGGCGAGCGCCAGAAGAGCGCCAACATTGTGGGCCAGACCATGAAGCTCAACCCACACGGCGACGCCGCGATCTACGAGACGATGGTGCGTCTGGCCACCGGCAACGAGGCGCTGCTCGCGCCGTTCGTTGAGTCGAAGGGCAACTTTGGCAAGTACTATTCGGGCGACCTGAGCTACGCCGCCTCGCGTTATACCGAGGCCAAGCTCTCCCCCATCAGCGCCGAGATCTTCAAGGACATCGACAAGGATCCGGTCGACTTCGTTGACAGCTACGACGGCGCCATGAAGGAACCGCGCCTGCTGCCCACCACGTTCCCCAACATCCTTGTCTCGGCCAACAAGGGCATCGGCGTCGCCATGGCGTCCGACATCTGTGGTTTCAACCTCAACGAGGTCTGCACCGCCACCATGCATTACCTGCAGGATCCCGACTGCGACCTGCTAGAGTACATGCCCATGCCCGACTTCTCGACCGGCGGCGAGATTATCTACCGCCGCGAGGAGATGGAAAAGATTATCGAGACCGGCCTTGGCAGCTTCCAAATCCGCTCCCGCTGGCGCTGGATTCCCGAAGAGCGCATCATCGAGGTCTACGAGATCCCCTACACCACCAAGACCGATGTCATCATCGAGCGCATCGTCAAGCTCTCCAAGGAGGGCAAGGTCAAGGAGATCGCCGATATCCGCGACGAGACCGACCTCTCGGGCTTGCGCATCGCCATCGACCTTAAGCGCGGCGTCGACCCCGACAAACTCATGGCCAAACTCTATCGCTCGACCACGCTTCAGGATTCGTTCTCGTGCAACTTCAACGTGCTCGTCGACGGCTATCCCCGTGTTATGGGCGTGCGCCAGATCCTGCACGAGTGGGTCAAGTGGCGTATTGAGTCCACGCGTCGCCGCATTAACTTTGACCTGGGAAAAAAGTCCGAGCGCCTGCACCTGCTGCACGGCCTCGAGGCGATTCTGCTCGACATCGACAAGGCCATCGCCATCATCCGTGGCACCAAGCTCGAGGCCGAGGTCGTGCCCAACCTTATGAAGGGCTTCGACATCGACGAGACCCAGGCCGAGTTTGTTGCCGAGCTTAAGCTCCGCAACATCAACGAGGAGTACATCCTCAACCGCACCAAGGACATCGCTAAGCTTGAAGGCGAGATTGCCGAGCTTGAAGAGATCCTCTCCAGCGAGGAGAACATCAAGAAGGCCATCAGCGACGAGCTGGCCGCGGTCAACAAGAAGTACGTGATGCCGCGGCGCACGGGCAGGATCGAGCCCCACGAGGTCATCGAGGTAAGCCTGGAGCCCGAGGTCGAGGAGTATCCGGTCACCATCATGCTCTCGCGCGATGGCTACCTTAAGAAGATGACGGACCGCGTGCTTAAGAAGGCCACCACGCTCAAGTACAAGGACGGCGACAAGCCCTTTATCGAGTTCCCGTCCTCCAACACCCACGAGCTGCTGGTCTTTACCAACAAGAGCCAGGTGTACAAGTGCAAGGTTGCGGCGTTTGAGGATACCAAGTCGGCCCAGCTGGGCTCGTACCTGCCGACCGATCTTGAGATGGAACCCGATGAGAGTGTCATCTGGGTCATCGACCCCGAGGACTACAAGGCCGACGTGCTGTTCGTCTTTGAGAACGGCCGCGTGGTGCGCGTCGCGCTTTCCGGATACGTCACCAAGACCAACCGCAAGCGCCTCAAGAACGCCATCTACGGTGGCAGCAAGCTGCTGTATGCCCAGGTGCTCAAGGAGGACCGCGACATCGCGCTGGTCTCGAGCGACTATCGTTTGATGAAATTCAACACGTCGCTGCTCAAGACCAAGACGACCACCAACACGCAGGGCGTCCAGGCCTTTACGGCCAAGAAGGGCCGCTCGGTCACCACCGTCGGCACGACCGAGGAGATTCTTGGCGCCGGCGTCTCGGCCGAGAAGTTCACCGCGCAGAGCCTGCCTTCTGCCGGTGCCCTCATGAAGGAAAACGACATGCCGAGCCTGTTTGACTAGGTACCACGGCAACGAGATCGTTAGATACTTCGCAAAGCGACGAGGCCCGGAACGCAACGGCATTGCGCCCGGGACTCGTCGTTTTTCTTCTCAACTATTTTTTAACGCAGATAAATTGATTTCTGCTTATTTTTCTGCGTAAAAAATGGAGGCTTCGGTAGTTTGTGTGACAAGGGGCTAGCCTAGGCAGCAACGCTCTTCGC
>CABUNJ010000042.1 GCA_902492935.1 uncultured Collinsella sp.
GCGAAGAGCGTTGCTGCCTAGGCTAGCCCCTTGTCACACAAACTACCGAAGCCTCCTTTTTCTTTTGCGGCGGCCGCATCTTCTGTCTGCGGGGCGCCCGAATTGCCGCTGGCGGCGCTCGTCTGCGAAACGGCCGCACCGGTGGGGGAACTGGTTTCTGCCGCGATCGCCGTTGCGGGGGCGATTCCCGCGACAAGTGCCGCGGAAAGGGCGATGCCCACAGTTGCTCGTCTTGCTCTTCTTGCGAGAATGTCGTTCATCTCGGCACCTCATTTCAAGGGTCGGCGACTAACTTGGTAGCACTAATGTAAGTATATCAGGTGGTTTGCCCGCCATTGATCGGGCGTGCGCGTATACCCCTTGATTAACAGCCATTAAATCTATCCCTTAAGGAACGCGGCTTGCTGGTGTTGTCTGGGCATTGATGGCTGCGTGGTTCAAGAGACGGCGGCATTACCATTTGTTTTTTCAAGTAAAGAGGTCCGTTTCCCTGGGTTGGGGAAACGGGCCTCTTTTTGTCTCTTGGCTTGTGGATTGGCGAAGACAATAACCGCTGGCAGCTATTTTGAGTTCCTGATGCGGCGTGCGGCTGCGGCGGTTATTCCGAGGCCTGCGGCGGCGACTGCTGCGAGTGCGATTGCGCTCGGCGCTGTGTCGCCTGTGTTTGCGAGCTTGCCGGTGGTCGTATTTGCTTGCTTGCCGCTGCTCGAGTTCGCCTGCTTGGTGGAGCTTGGCGGGGTATTTTTGCCGGTCGCGGGCGAGCTGACGGGCTGTGTCGCCTCGGCCGGTTGCGCCGAGTTGGAGGGAGGCGTCGTCTCGGTCGGTTGCGTTATCTCGGGCGAGGTGGCCTTGTCTGCCGCGGCTTTTGCCTCTTCGTATGCCTTGCAGGCGTCGTCATAGGCCGTTTGCGCTTTTTTCAAATTGTCGAGGAGCGCATCTCGCCAGGCTGTGAACCGGTCGATATCGGCTTTATATTTCTCTACAGCACGTTCACAGTCATTAACTCGTCTTTCCTGATTTCTGAGGCGGTACTGGAACTCGCGGAGCTCCGTTTCGCAAGAGTTTACATGCGTTTTTGTCGATCTGATCTCACTGTGCAACTGCTTTATTTGCTGTTTAACAGTTTCGACAAACTCCTCGTAGCCGAGTGCTTCGAGTGTCTTAAGCATCTCAAGTTTCTTGTCTAATTCTGCCTGGAGCTCGCTTACCCGGTTGATGGCCCCGTCGTATTTGGCTTGGGCTGCATCGATGTCCGCTTGCATGGTGGGAAGGAGTTCCCTCTCTTCGGCGGCTTGCGCCGCCATCTTGTCGCGGAGCTCTTGAAAACGGGCAATGTCATCATTGAATCTCGCAATTTTCTCGGGACTTGCGGCGTTTTTTGCGGCCTCGAGTTTTTTGAGCGCTTCCTGCATGGCTGCATACGCTTTTTCTTTTGCGGCGGCCGCATCTTCTGTCTGCGGGGCGCCCGAATTGCCGCTGGCGGCGCTCGTCTGCGAAACGGCCGCACCGGTGGGGGAACTGGTTTCTGCCGCGATCGCCGTTGCGGGGGCGATTCCCGCGACAAGTGCCGCGGAAAGGGCGATGCCCACAGTTGCTCGTCTTGCTCTTCTTGCGAGAATGTCGTTCATCTCGGCACCTCATTTCAAGGGTCGGCGACTAACTTGGTAGCACTAATGTAAGTATATCAGGCGGTCGACCCGACACTGGCTGGGTGTGCGCGTGCCTTTCCGCTTCTTTGGAAACCGAATCCCATTAGAAATGACGAGTTGTTTACGCTTCTTTTGGGCTCACCGTACTATCATGATTCGAATTGAGTGTGAATGATGATAGGGGGCGCCTATACATGATTGAGCTGCTCAGGCGTTTTGGTGGTAAGTTTCGCCGGTATATGGTGATTGGCCCTGCGTGCAAGTTGATTGAAGTGATCTTTGACCTGCTGACGCCGCTGGTGCTTGCCCAGATGATCGATAAAGGTATCGGTGCGCACGACGTGAGTGCCGTCGTCCGCTACGGCATGGTGCTCGCCGCCATGGCCGTGATCGGCATCTCGTTTACGCTCGTTTGCCAAAAGATGGCGGCGCTCACCTCGCAGGGCATGGGTACTGACATTCGCGGCGCACTCTACCAGCACATCAACAAGCTGAGCTATGCCGAACTCGATCGCTTTGGCACGCCGTCGCTCATCACGCGCATTACCAACGACGTCAACCAGGTGCAGCTTGCCGTGGCGCTGGGCGTGCGTATGCTCATCCGCTGGCCTTTCCTGGCGGTGGGTTCCATGGTTGCGGCCCTTGCCATCGACCTTAAGCTCGGCATGATCTTTTTGATTTGCACGCCCGCCATCGGCCTGGTGTTTTGGCTTGTCATGGCGCGCTGCATCCCGTACTACAAGCAGCTGCAGGCAAAGCTCGATCGCATCGCGCTTATTTGCCGCGAGGGACTTTCGGGCGCCCGCGTGGTCCGGGCGTTTGTGCGCGAGGACCACGAGCGCGAGCGTTTTGCCCAGGCGGCCGATGACCAGGCGCGTGTCGCAATCGCGGTGGGCAAGCTCTCGTCGATTCTCAACCCCGTCACGTTTTTGGTGATGAACCTGGGCGTGTGCGCCATCCTGTGGGTGGGCGGCATCCAGGTCAACGTGGGCGAGCTCACGCAGGGCCAGGTCATGGCGTTTGTGAACTACATGACGCAGACCCTGACCTCCATCGTGTATGTCGCCAACCTGGTCGTGGTCTTTACCAAGGCGAGCGCCAGCGCGTCGCGTCTCAACGAGGTACTCAACTGCGTGCCGAGCATTACCGACGAGGGCAACCAGCCGGTTGCGCTACCCGAGCCGAGTGCGATGGGCAACGCTGTTCCGGTTCCCGCGCTGAGCTTGAGCCATGCGAGCTTTTCCTTTGGCGCGGGCGCCGTCAACGCCGTCAATGACGTGACCCTGGAGCTGCCGCTGGGCAAAACGCTCGGCATTATCGGCGGCACGGGCAGCGGTAAGTCGACGCTCGTCTCGCTCATCCCGCGCCTGTACGACACGGGCGTCGGCAGCGTGAGCGTAATGGGTGCCGACGTGCGCGCCTGGCCGCTCGATCAGCTGCGCCGTGTGGTCGCGACCGTTCCGCAGCGCGCGTCGCTCGTGAGCGGCACGATCCGCAGCAACCTAACCTGGCGCGACGAGTCGGCAACCGATGAGGAGCTCTGGGCAGCGCTCGATATGGCGCAGGCGAGCGAGTTCGTGCACAACAAGCCCCAGGGCCTCGACGCCCCGGTCGAGGCGGGCGGCAAGAACTTCAGCGGCGGACAACGTCAGCGCCTGACCATCGCACGTGCCCTGGTGGGCGCTCCGCAGGTCCTAATCATGGATGACTCCGCCTCGGCGCTCGACTTTAAGACCGACGCGGCGCTTCGCCATGCCATCCGCGAGCGCAGCGTGCGTGGTGCCGCCGAGGGTGGGCTGCCGCTCACGACCGTCATCGTGAGCCAGCGCGTCTCGACCGTACGCGACGCCGACATGATCTGCGTGCTCGACCACGGCTCGGTTGCGGGCCTGGGCACGCATGACGAGCTGTATGCAAGCTGCCAGCTCTATCGCGAGATTTGCCAGTCGCAGCTGCGCCGCGAGGAGCTCGAGGGTCAGCAGGGGAGCGCGATGCCCGCGTCCGCCCCAAGTTCCGCGTCCGCCCCGGCTGCCCCGGCATCCACTTGCGCAAAGGAGGGCTGCTAAATGAATCCGTATACTTCTTCCGGTTCGGTCGCCACGATGACGGCCAACGTGTCCGGCAACGATAACCTCAACGACCTGGGCGACGGTCCGCGCCAGCCCGGCGACCCCGAGCGTTACCCCGTAGGCGCGGTAACTCGCCGTCTGCTGGGCTATGTTCGCCCGCACCGCGTCTCGTTTGCGGCGTCGTTTGTGAGCGCCGCCATCTCGGTGATCTTGCAACTCTATACGCCCATCCTTATCGGCGAGGGCATCGACCTCATCGTTGCCGCCGGGCAGGTGGACTTCGGGTCGCTGCTGCCGCTCGTTACCAAGCTCGCGATTGTCGTGGTGGGCGCGGCGGCCTTCCAGTGGCTGCAGGGCTACTGCGTCAACCGTCTGTCCTACGAGACGGTGCGCGACATGCGCGTGGAGGCGAGCGACAAGCTCAGCCGCATGCCGCTCAGCTTTATCGACAGCCATGCCCACGGCGACCTCATGAGCCGCGTGGTCAATGACGTCGATCAGGTGGGTGACGGCCTGCTGCAGGGCTTTACGCAGCTCTTTACCGGCGTCATCACCATCGTGGGCACGCTCGCGTTTATGCTCTCCATCAACCTGACCATGACGCTTGTGGTGGTGCTCGTCACGCCGCTTTCCATCTTTGCGGCCGGTGCCATCGCCAAGCTTTCCAATAAGAGCTTCACTGCTCAACAGCGCATCCAGGGCCAACTCGGCGGTCATATTGAGGAGTATGTGGGTGAGCAAAAGCTCGTGGACGCTTTCGCCTACGGCCCGCACGCTCAACAGCGCTTCGATGCTCTCAACGCTGAGCTCTACACGGCAGGTGAGCGCGCGCAGTTTATGGGTTCGCTTTCTAACCCCGGTACGCGCTTCATCAATAATATCATCTACGCCGTGGTCGCCGTGATTGGCTGCGCGGGCGTGATCACGGGCGTACCTGCGGCGCTCACGGTGGGCGGCGTGCAAATCTTTCTGTCCTATGCTAACCAGTACACCAAGCCATTCAACGAGGTCACCAACGTCATTACGCAAATCCAGACGGCGTATGCCTCGGCGCGCCGCATGTTCGCGTTGCTCGATGCGCGCGAGCAGGAGCCCGACGCTGTGGATGCCATTGGGCTCACTGCCCCGAAGGGCGAGGTTTCGTTTGAGCATGTGGACTTTAGTTATGTGCCCGACCGCAAACTGCTGCAGGATATCTGCATCGATGCCAAGCCCGGTATGCGCTATGCCCTCGTCGGCCCCACGGGCTGTGGCAAGACGACGCTCATCAACCTGCTGCTGCGCTTTTACGATATCGATGCTGGGCGCATCGTGGTCGATGGCCGGTCTTCGCGTGACTACACGCGTGCGAGCCTGCGCCGCGCCTTTGGCATGGTGCTGCAGGACACCTGGCTGTTCGAGGGCACGGTGGCCGAAAACATTGCCTACGGTTGCCCCGATGCCACGCGCGAGCAGATTGTCGAGGCCGCCAAGCGCGCTCATGCGCATAAGTTTATCGTGCAGCTGCCGGGTGGCTACGATACGGTGATCGGCGAGGACGGCGGCACGTTTAGCCAGGGTCAAAAGCAGCTGCTGTGCATCGCGCGCGTCATGCTCACCGATCCGGCGATTCTGCTGCTGGACGAGGCAACGTCGAGCATCGATACGCGTACCGAGCTGCAGGTGCAGGCGGCATTCGACGAGCTCATGGCTGGCCGCACAAGCTTTGTCGTGGCACACCGCCTGTCGACGATTCGCAATGCCGATTGCATCTTGGTAATGCGCGATGGCGAGATTATCGAGCGCGGCACGCACGATGAGCTGCTCGCGGCGGGCGGCTTTTACGCCGAGCTCTACCGCAGCCAATTCGCCCAGTGAGCAAGCCCGTGGGGCAAATTAATCAGGTTTGTTTGTCCCATAGAGCGATCTTGTTACATAGCGTTCTACCAGCGCGTGAAACATTTTGACGATACTCCGTGACACAATTTGACGGCGTTTTGTGAAACAGTTTTTCGGCCATTCGTGAAACGTTCTGCGGCGGTTTCAATCCGAAGTACATACTGTTCGAAATCTGTCCAAAGATGTCGTCTGCGTCGCCAATCGACAGACGGTGGTTTACATCTGTTACGTTAGTACTAAGATATTCATCTAATAAATTGCAATAGTGGCTTTAGTTTTGGGGGAAACGAGGCAACGTGACTATGACGTGCTCTTTGGTGGTTAACAGCAAGAGCGGTAATACCAGGATGGTTTCGGGTGCGATCAAGCGCGCTCTGCAGGCTGCGGGCGTTGAGTTTGTCCACGCTGCGGCGTTGAGCGACGATGCGGACGCAGATCAGGTTGCGCTCGAGGCGCAGGGCGCCTGCGCGGCCGACACGGTGCTCGTCGGTTTTTGGTGCGACAAGGGTGCGTGCACGCCTTCGGTCGCGGCGTTGCTCTCCGCCTTGCACGGCAAGCGCGTCTTCTTGTTTGGCACCTGCGGTTTTGGCGCCGACCAGAGCTATTACCAGCAGATTATCGACCGCGTGACCTCCAATTTGGCCAACGATGCCGAGCTTGCGGGCTGGGCGATGTGTCAGGGCAAGATGGGCCCCGCGGTCAAGCAGCGCTACGAGGCCATGCTCGAGCAAGATCCCGACAACGCGCGCTATAAGATGCTGCTCGACAACTGGGTTGCCGCAAAGGACCATCCCACCAAGGAAGATCTGGACAACATGGCTGCAGCCGCCAAAAAGGCCGTGCTGGGGGAGTAGCTCCCATCGCTGACGGCGGTCGGTCCATCTTTCTAAATGAAACGTCCTCCCGGGCGTCGGGGCACGAAGTTCCCTGCTCTACAGTCCTGCGCAAGACGAAGGCCACATTAAGTGGCCTTCTTTGCGTGCGGAACTCGCGATGAACTTCGTGCCCCGCCGTCCGGGAGGACGCCTCTTTATTGATGGGAGGCCTGATAGGTCGATGGTTCCGTGCCCGGATGCGTCCAAAGTGGGACGGGCTTTCCGGATGGGCAGGCTTTCGAAAAATGCATCCCGGAAATTGCCTTTGGAATGGGACGTAGTTTCCCGTTGAGGTGCTTTGCGGAAAGTGCATCCCACTCTGGGCGGTCGAAGTGGGACACACTTTCCCAAAGGCGCTCCAACGGGAAATTGCGTCCCATTATTCGGTCAAGAAACGGGATGCATTTTCCCAATGAGAGCAAAACCGGAAAATGCATCCCACAATCAGCCCTCAAAGTGGGACGCCGTTTCCCAATGAGGCTCAAGCGGAAAATGCATCCCGGAATTTGTGCTCAAAGTGGGATGCGGTTTCCGGTTGAGGGTCTAAGGGGAAAGTGCGTCCCAGAATCGACGCTTGAAATGGGATGCAGTTTCCCGATGAGGCACTCGACGGAAAATACATCCCAGAAATGGCCTTTGAGCTGGGATAAGATTTCCGCGGCATCTCGGATTCTCAAAAATGAGACACGCCGTTGGCGAAAATGAGACACGTGATATCGGGCATCGGATGTATCATTTGCAAAAATGAGTCCACTCCACTCGAATAAAGCGAGGTCCCTCATGTACGTTCCACACCCCCCGTATCCGTAGGCTGTCGAAAATCCCGCTTGTTGGGACGGCGGCGCTTGCTGCGTTGATCGCCACGAGCGTCGCCTGCTTCACGGCCACGCCCCAGGTTGCCCAGGCGGCAGACGCGCCCGCAATCACCGATATGACCGAGCAGGATTATCAAGCCCTGGGTCTGGGCACGAGCGAGGACATTCCGGCCGATACCGTTGGCCCCTATTCCACTGATACCCCCACGACGTTTGCCACGCGCAGCGAGGTCTATATGGCAGCTAACGGTAGCCATGGCAATCGCTACACTCTGCGCGACAAGCTCGAGAACGTCGAGCGCGGTGACATTGGCGGCAGCAGCAAACTCACCGATGGCTATGGAAGTGTGTGGGGCGCCGCAAAGTTCTGGCAAAACGTCAACAACTTCGATACGAACAGCGATCTCTACAAGCATAGCGACTACGGTGGCGGCACCTGGTCGTACCTAAGCAACAATGAGTCCTCAACAGTACTCGCCAACGACAACAACGGTTTCTCGGGCATTCACGCCACGAGTGTTGAGTTCTGCAGCGACGCCAGCACGGGCAAAAAGAGCCGCGTTGCCGAGCTCCGTGCCTACGGCGACAGTTCCTCCACGACGATTGACGGCAAGTCATACGCCGGAAAGGTTGAGCTGGTCCTCTACTCGTTTAGCAACGGGCGTACGCGCACTCTCGACACACACCTGCCGGTGACGGTCAACACTAATATGATGTACGAAGGCCGTTTTAAGTACCTGGATGCCGGTTACCTGCAAGAGCACGACGCCGTCTTTGATGTCGAGGCGGGCGATGTCGATGGCGACGGCGTCGACGAGCTTTTTGTCTACGCGGGCTGCTATGTCGACGAGAACGGCGTGCGCAAGGCTGTAGTCGACATGTATGACTTGGAGGGCGGCAACTGGAAGCAAAGCGTCGTCAAGATCGATGCCGGTAACGCCGCGGACTACACCACGCACAACAAGGGCGGGAACGACTCCTGGACGCAGCTTCAGTCAGCTCCTGTCGTTTCGCTAGCGGCCGGCGACCTCGATCGCGATTTTTGCGATGACCTCGCCATCGTGGTCTCGGCACCCTACGGCAAGAAGAATATTGATAAGTCGACGCATTGCGAGCTGTTTTCGTGGGATGCATCCAAGGGTGCGCTCGTCCATGTCGATGCTCTGGGCGACGCGGGCGCAATCTCCCTCTCCGCGAACGGCAAGACCATGGTCGCTGCGAATGCGACGTTCGGCACGTTTGCCGCCTACGATGAAGAAGGAAAGAAGACGGGTGAAACCGTCACGGGCCTTATTCTTGCGGGCTATGACTGGCAACGCAGCGCTTTTGATTACGGCGCTTCTGACGGCAGCAAGGGGCTGTACGGCGCGCTGTACCGCTACGCGTATTTTGATTCGGAGTCTGGCGAGTTCAAGCTTTCCGATTGCAAGGAATACAGAGACGGGCTCCTCGCCTCCTATGGGCTGATGCATGTGCCCAACAGCGCATGGAAGGATAGCGCTCAGGATAAGCGCTATCCGTGCACCTTGGCGCCTATTGCCCTTGCCACTGCCAACCTTGACGGCCTGTCCGAGCAGCTGGCGGTCGACGAGGTGCTCGTGGGCGGCGATGTGTTCCGCGACTTTGCCTGCAACACGGCACAGAGCGGGGCTCAGGGCTTGGGGTCCATGGTCGGAACCATGAGCATGAGCGGTCAGCAATACAACAGCAGCAACAAGCATGACCACAAGGGTATAGAGCAGGTGTGGATCAGCGACGTCAAGGCGGGCAGCGTCTCGGGTTCGGACCGCTATAACGAGAGCTTTATCGCCGTGGTGGGCAAGCACCGCGACGAGGACCTGCGCAAGAACGATGACTACTATTGGATGACCGCCTCGCATTTTTCGCTCGACGAGAACGGAAAGGTGCGCCGCGGCGAGGAGCAGGTGATTA
>CABUNJ010000043.1 GCA_902492935.1 uncultured Collinsella sp.
GCCCGCTGAGCTGGGCCTATGCCGGAATCTCTCCCACAGAAACCACCGAAGAGCCACTTATTACCACCGATGCCGGGAAACGCCGCCGGAAAATCAAACGGAGTGATCTCTTGGTCCATGGTGGTGGGGACGATAGTGGTCGATCCGGATTCCGCCTTTGCCGCCGGCGCAGTGACAACGGCCATGGGGGAGGAGAGCGTATAGGTTTTGCCCTGGTAGTCGAGGACAAAGCGCAGCTTGCATCCTTCTTCCAGAAGGCTCGATGCCGCGTCGAGGAACTTGTCTTCGAGCGTGAACGTCGCCAGATTATCCGCGCCCGATGCGCTGGCCTTGACTTGGCCAATCTGCGTGACGGTTTCGGATGAGCTGCCCGCAGCGGGCATCAATTTATTGATATGCAACGTTGCCTGCCCGCCCTGCGGCAGATGGGCCTGCACGGTAAAAGCGTGCGTGTCGGGCTGATCGTTTGCTGCTTCGTCCGCTGGCATTGCCATAAACGTGGCGTCGGCGTACTGGATGTCCCATTCGTCGAATGTGAGCTGGCGAAAGTACGGCTCGCCATCGGAGAGCGGACGTGTGGGTGCGGTAATGGCGGTGCCGCCTTGGACACGCGCGAGGGGAATCTCGACATCGCGGTAGCCCGCCATGCTAATGGAGATGCCGCCGTTAAAGTCATACGCGTCGAGAAGCGTCGCCTCGTCCACGTAGCCTTCCGAAAGCGGCGCGACCTCAAAGATGGCCGTGCCTTCGTCATCGGTAGTGGCGGTGAGCTGCTTGCCTGCGGCATGGCGCGATGCGAGTGTGACCTGGGCACCCGTGATGGGCGTATTCTTGTTGGCGACGTCGACCACGACCACACCAAACATGGTGCGCGAGAGCACCAAGACCTTGAAGGGATCATCTTCATCGGCGTATGCCTCGGTGGGGGCGAACGGCAGTATGAAGGCGTTTGCGCTTCCCGGCACGCGCGGCAACATAATGCTCGCCAGCGAGGACGCTCCGGCAACAAGTAACGAACGGCGATCAAGCATCTTTGGCTCCCATCCCGCAGGTATTGGTGGAAATAATCCAATTTTGCGAGAAGGCGCCACGTGGCGGTAGTGCCATTCAAGGGTCAAAATGTCCAAATTAATCGAGCGAAGCGCCGGGTTCCGGAACACGTTCGATGCGCTTGGCGGCCCGGTCGCTAACGCAACATATGCGCGACCAGCTCGGCGCGAGTTCCGATACCAAGTTTGGCATACACTCCTGATAGGCGGTTTTTAACGGTGCCCGGCGAAACTTCCATGTGGCGTGCGATTTCGGCGTTGGTCCATCCGCGGCAGGCGAGCATGGCCATGGTGAACTCCGTGGTCGTTAAATCGTCGGCCACGTCCTCGCCCGAATCGGGGTTGTGGATGCGCCGCCAGCCGTAGCTGAATCGATACGTAATCTCGATGATACGTGCGAAATCGTCTGGGTATTGCGATTTTAGGCATGCCTCGATGAGCCCCTGCAAAAGGCCGTGGTGCTCGCCAATGAGCTCGATAAGGCCGTCGGGGCGCGCAATGTTCCAAGCGGCTCCGAAGTGCGTTTTTGCGGCGTCGACGTCTTTGAGACTCATGCATGCCATGGAAGCTGCCAGGTGCAGGAACAGTTCCGAGATCGGATAGCTTCCCTGTTTCATGATCAGGGCATTTTCCGCCATGCCTAGGCTGCGTCCGTATTCGCCGCGCAGATACAAGGCGTGCGCCATCACGTAGCTGGCGAACAAGCGCAGGCCTTCGGGCAGATGCGCCGCAAGTGGATAAAACTCTTCGGCAGAATACGGGGAGGGCAAGTGCAGCAGGACGCTCGCGGCCGAGGCGAACAGGATATGTGTGGCGTGGACGGCGGGCGACTCCTCGTCGGTTGGCATATCGAGGATGCCAGCAAGGCACCGGCGGGCGTCGGGGATACGGTTGAGCGACAGACTGGCATATCCGCAGATAAAGCATGCGGAATAGCGCAGTGCGGGATCGGTGGCGTCAAGATAGGGGCGCGCCGTCTTGGCAGCGAGGGCGGCCTGTCCGCGAAAGTACAGCGCTTCTGCCGTGGCGATGGTGCGTGAATCGGGGTCGGAAATGCCTGCAACCGCAGCGTCAATCTGCCCCGGCACAAAGGCAGTGCACATCAACGGCATGGGAACGCATGGGTAGCCATCGCAGTCCATCTTCCATCTCCCAACAGCTGGCAACAATAGCAGCAATTGTACTCCTGTTGCTCGGGACTGGAATTTGTGGGTATCGCCGACGATTATGCCGAACGTATAAAGGAAGAGTCTATTGGCGATGCTCCCAAGGTGGCTACCGAAGCTTAGCTGACCTCGACATTAGAAAAAATTGCCGCCCCTGAAAAAAGTTCTGTCGCAGCGATGGGAAACACATCTTCTGGGCATTCCGTCGTCTCCAGCCAGCGCTGGACTGCTGCTGTCGCCTGCGCGTTGGCGAGCGGGGCGTGGGGACCGTCCGGCGACCAGCGGCGACGGGCGAGCCCTGCCGCGTGTGTGGGCCTCCATCGGCGTAGACCCATGACCCCCATGGCATCGGAGAAGTCCACCATGGCGTCCAGGACCTTACCGTCCGGCACGTCCAGCCCAGCGGCTCTCTTGAACCCGAGGTCGAAGGGGGGGCGTTGTACAAGGCATATGGGACCGAGTGGAAGTGGATCAAAAGAGCGTTACTTGACGTTTCATGCATAATGCCAACCGCCCCGTGACATCACGTTCGCAGCGCGCAGGGGCCGGAGAATCTTCGCGATGAGAGTTGACGTCTAATACCTTGCATCGTATAGTGTGTATAACATAGTATATGACGAGAGGAGGTGTGCGGATGGAGGCACAGATGAAGCGCGGTTTCCTGGAGGCCTGCGTGCTCGCGGCCGTCTCCGGCGAGGAGTCCTACGGCTACCAGATCGTGAAGGACGTACCGGCGAGCATGGGGCTCACGGAGTCGACGCTCTACCCGCTGCTCAAGCGCCTGGAGAAGGCCGGGTGCATCACGGCGCGCTCCGCCGAGCACAACGGGCGGCTGCGCCGGTACTACCGCATCACGGACGACGGGCGAGCACGCATCGAGGAGTTCCTGGCCGAGTGGCCGTCCGTACGGGAGATTTACGCATACGTTGAGGGGGCGCACCATGACGCGCGATGAGTTTCTGGGCCGGTTGGGCGAGCTGCTCGCCTGCCTGCCGGCCGAGCAGGTGGAGGAGACCAAGGCGTTCTATGCGGAGGCCATCGCCGACCGCATGGAGGACGGTATGAGCGAGGAGGAGGCCGTGGCCGCCATGGGCACGCCCGGCGAGGTGGCGGAGGCCACGCTCGACGACCTGCCCGCCGTGCCGCGCGCGATCGCGAGGACGCGCCGGCGCAGCACCACGCTGCTGTGGGTGCTGACCATCGTGGGCTCCCCGGTGTGGGTGCCGCTGCTCGCCGCCTTCGCCGCCGTGGCCGTCACGGTCTATATCTGCATCTGGGTGCTGGCGCTCTGCGTGTGGATCGTCGCGGCGGCACTCGGGAGCGTGGGCGTAGTTGAGCTCCTGCTTGCCGTAAGCGGCGTCACCATCGGCCACTTCCCGTACGCCCTCGCCTCGGCGGGCGTGGGGCTCGGCCTCGTCGGCGTGGCGCTCTTCGTTGGTGCTGGCGCTTGGGCCGCCTCAAAACAAATTGCGCGCCTCTCGGCGCTCTGGGCGAGGAAGGCCGCCTCGCCCTTCTGGAAGGGTAAGGGCGAGAAGGGCGGCGCTGCCGCGTATCTCGCGGCGTAGAAAGGAGTGAGTACCATGACCAGCGCGAAGAAGATCTACCTCGCCGTGGCGGGCGGGCTCGTTGCCGCGGGCGTTGTCCTCGCGGGCATTGGCTTTATCGCTTCGGGTTTCGACCCGGCCGTGTTCACAACCCAAATCGACACGCGCGACAGCACCATCGTACTCGGCGGCGTCGAGGTGGACGAATACGAGAGTATCCCGTTCATCAGCCAGCTCGCCAATCTGGGCGAGATCGACACCTCCGACGTCGCGGATCCCGCCGCGTCCTAGGCGCAGCGAGCCCGGGCGCTCTGCCCGCCAAGCTGCGTAAGCCGGCGAAACCCGAACCTCAACCTCTGCGCAACTGGCCCCAAGCCTGCGCCGATTCGCTCTCGGCGCCGCGCGGGGGGGGGCGTGACGCATGCCCAAAATAGTACGAGGAGAAAGGAACGCGCCGCCCGCAGCCACGCCCTTCCGCCTTCGCGGGGCCACGCAGGACCGGAAGCGACTGGGCCGTGCGGTGGGGCTGTGCTTGGATTGGCTACACTGATATGGACAGATCCGTGAGGGGCGCGAGAGACGGGACTCCGGGGAGATCTTCGAGGAGGAGTACCTCGACTGGAAGCGCGGGTTCAGTGGAGCATGAACCTAATCTCTGTCTCTCTTGCTTTTTTGATTTGTTGAGAAGCCGGCATTTGGGGGCATTTTGGATAGCGAACAGTTCAAACAAGAAGCTGAGAAAATAGAACAAAGCCTGAGTGCCTTGAGAGTCGCCGAGCGCAATGCAGTGATTCCCTTCATGAACGGCGACTTTACCCAATGGGATCTATATCTGGCATCCTCCTCTGAGTATGCGATGAGACTGATAGACGGATTCATCTCCATGCTCGAGTCGAGGAGTCTTGTTTGCGTCGCCCAGCTTCTCTGCGCATCCTGAATCCCCGCCAGGACTTCGTCCTCGGCATAGATGCGAACTGTCTCCCATTTCTCATGTCCAAGTTCTGGGACGCGTTTCACAATGTCGAGTGGGACTCCTGGACAGTCGAATCACGTGGTGGCCCCCTTTGAGAGGGTCACGAGCATCACGGTCCCGTTCTCGGAACTTTCTTCGACCTCTACCGTGCCACCGTGAAGCGCTGCAATCTCCCAAACGAGCGCTAGTCCGAGCCCTGCGCCGCCATATGCCCTGCTGCGGGATTTGTCTAGACGAAAGAACGGCTGGAAGATGCTCTCTCGGTACTGCTTGGGTATTCCCGGGCCCTCATCTTTGACTCGCAGGAGCACGTGGCTGTCGCTGTCGCTGATGGAGACGCTGACAGTCGAGCCGGAGCGGCTGTAATGGATGGCGTTTTCGACCAGATTAAACACCAGCCGATAGAGGAGCGTATCACTTCCAATTGTCAAAGCGTCTCCGGCGTAATCGAGGGCTACATCCTTATTTTCGGCAAGTGGCGCAAGGTCGGTGAGAACCTCTTCGGACAGGGGACCAAGTTCAACATCGTCCTCGCAAGGAACGCTGCGGAGCTCACTCATCTCGAGCAATACCTTGGTCATTCGAGACATGCGCTCGGTTTGTTCTTGTAGCAGGCCGAACAGCTCGGCTGTTTCGGGTTGCAAACCGGAGTGCTCGGAGATGAATAGTTCAATCTGTGCTTGCATAAGGGCGAGCGGGGTGCGCAGCTCATGTGCGGCGTTGCCGGTAAACTGACGCTGCGCAGAGAACCCTTCGCCAAGACGGGTGATCATGTCGTTGAAAGAGGCGCTGCATCGTTGTAGCTCGGTGGGCACATCTTCACTGAGTCTGATTTCGCTTAGGTTGTCAGGCTGCACACGCTCAACCTGGGCTGCAAAATCCCGTAGCGGTTTGAGCGCACGGCCGCTCACAAAGTATGTCAGCACGCCGCCAAGGAGTGTGACTCCAGCCGTGATGCACCAGGTTGTCGTGCCAAAAGACTCCTGTGCGTCGTTTACGACGATCGTGACCTTGTCATCGGGGGTCGCTTTCGTTGGGTCGAACGCCTGGGGCGAATCTTCGCCGGTTGCGCTAAGGGCCGAGATGTTACTGCCGATGGCATCCATGTAGCGCATGCCCGTATAGCCGACCAGGCAGTTCGTCAGCACGCATGCTGCACACGTGAGCAGTGCCGTCATAATCGTTATGCGCCATTGCAGCGAAAGCCTTTTCATTCGCCATCCTCCATAACGTAGCCCTCTCCAATTCGATTGCGAATCGGGTCGTATTCCAAAGCGCTGCGCAGCTTTTTGCGGAGTGACGAGATATGAACGCGGATTGCGTTGCTAAAGCTGTTCACGCTGCTATCCCAAACGTGCTCGATAAGCTCCTCTTGGCTTACCGGACGCCCCTGATTAAGCATCAGGTATTCCAAGATTCCCGTTTCCTTGCGCGTAAGAGATAAAGCCTCGCTGTCCACGGAAGCGATGCGCGCCTTGGTGTCGAAGCGGAGCTTTCCGCAGGTTAGTACTATGTCGCTTTGTGCGAAGCGCCTGAGGGTAAGGCTGCGGATCCTTGCCGCAAGCTCGTCCAGATGAAACGGCTTGGTGAGGTAATCGTTGGCGCCGGCATCGAGTCCGGCGACTTTATCGGATACTTCGCCGCGTGCGGACAGAATCAGTACCTTAGTCTCGCAGTCGGTTTTCCTAAGTTCCCTGAGCACGGTCATGCCGTCGATACGGGGGAGATTGAGGTCGAGTACCACGAGGTCGAAGGCCTCAACGTCCAGTAGGTCGAGCGCCTCCTGTCCGTCGTGACGGCAGTCGACGCTGTACGCCAAGTTTCGCAAGCTGCGCGCGATTGCGTCACACAGCGCCCGCTCGTCCTCGACGATCAAAATACGCATAACAGTCTCCTTGCACATTTCAAATCGCGCTTAACACGGATTTTATAGTCGATATGGTCCAATGGTCGCGTAACGAAAGGAGTGGTCAGGTTGTTCAAAGCGGTAAAACCCGTGGTACAGGTCGCTTTGTTGATCGTCGGAATTGCCATGGTGTGCTTTGGCGTTATGCGTGGCGAGGCGGATGCCGTGCTGGCCAAAGCGATTAGGCTGTGCTTGGAGTGTATCGGAATTGGATAAAAGAAAAAACACTGTGTCGCATGTTTTTGCCCGATTTCGCGGATTCATTCAGGCGGCGGCGACGCTCGTCACCAACATTCACCTACCAAACTTTGCCAAAGGCGGCATCTATCAGGGCGCGGGAAAAACCGTCTGCGTACCTGGACTTAATTGCTATTCGTGCCCCGCGGCATCGGGTGCGTGCCCCATCGGGTCGTTCCAGTCGGTGGTAGGTTCATCCAAGTTTAACTTCTCCTACTACGTTACCGGTACGCTCATTTTGCTCGGCGTGCTGCTGGGACGCTTTGTATGCGGCTTTCTGTGCCCGTTTGGCTGGCTGCAGGAGCTGCTTCATAAGATTCCCGGCAAAAAGTTTTCCACGAAAAAACTTAAGCCGCTCACGTACATCAAGTACGTCGTGCTGCTGTTTGCCGTGGTGCTGCTGCCCGTCTTGGTGGTTAACGACGTGGGCATGGGAGATCCGTTCTTTTGCAAGTACATCTGTCCCCAGGGTGTGCTCGAGGGCGCCATTCCGCTGGCGGCTGCCAATGCCGGCATTCGATCTGCGTTGGGACAGCTCTTTACCTGGAAACTTGCCGTTCTCATTGCCGTGGTAGTGCTGAGCGTTTTGTTCTACCGCCCCTTCTGCAAATGGATTTGTCCACTCGGCGCATTCTACGCGCTCATGAATAAGGTGTCCCTACTGGGGATCCGGGTCGATGCATGCAAATGCGTCTCGTGCGGCAAGTGTTCAAAGGTTTGTCAGATGGACGTTGATGTGGTCCGCGCGCCCAATCATGCCGAATGCATCCGGTGCGGAAAGTGCATCGGGGCCTGTCCCGTCGATGCCATCAGCTATCGCTATGGCCTAGATGTGTCGGCGGAAAAGCTTCCCTTGACCGCTGATAAAAAGTAAACAAGCTTCGACAAAACGGAGGAATGACTATGAAGCTTTCTAAGATTGCGGCCCTGTTTATGGTGCCGGTATTAGCCTTGTGCCTTGTGGCATGTTCGGCGCCCGGTGGCAATGCGAGCGAATCTGCGAGCTCCGATCCTAAGATCGCAGAACTCACTGCGCAGAAGCCGGCCAATGCCGACGAGGCCGCCGAGCTGTATGCGAAGCTCATGCAGAAGGAGAACGAGATCTTTTCGAGTGATAACGCGCTGTGGGAAAAGGTATTCAATGCGGCAAATAAAGACTCGGCAATGATTGAGGACGGCAGCAATTACGGCGATTTTCTGCTCAAGACCATCGACGGCGCCAAGGATGAGTTCACGGCGGATGAGCTTAAGACGTTCAAGGCCGGTGCACAGCAGATCAAGGAGATCGAGGACAAGCTCGAGAGCTTGGAGAAGGAGTTCCCCGGCTGCGGAAGCACGCCGAGCGCAGGCGAGAGCGTCGACGCTTCGGCCGCTGGCATGACGGCTGGTGCCAATGCTTCGAGCGAGGCGACGAAGTTCCCCAGCTTTACGGGCAAGGACCTGGACGGCAACGACGTGAGCAGCGACGAGCTGTTCTCTAAGAACAAGGTCACCGTCATGAACTTCTGGTTCACCACTTGCAAGCCGTGCGTGGGTGAGTTGGGTGACCTTGAGAAACTGAATCAGGAGCTTGCCAAGAAGGGCGGCCAGGTCGTGGGCGTCAATTCCTTTACGCTCGATGGCAACAAGGGCGAGATTGCAGATGCCAAGGACGTGCTGAGCAAGAAGGGCGTGACATATAAGAACATCTGGTTCAAGTCGGATAGCGATGCCGGTAAGTTTACGTCAAATCTGTTCTCGTTCCCGACAACGTATGTCATCGATCAGAATGGCAACATCGTAGGGGATCCAATCGTGGGAGCCATCAGCTCCGCCGAGCAGCGCGCAGCACTCGACGAGCTTATCGACCAGGCGATTGCGAATAGCGAGCAGTAAAAAACGCGTAAAGCATGGCGAGGATCGTGCGCCGCTGTGCGGAGTAGTCCGCTACCTTTCAAGATAAGCTCCACCATATAGAGGTCCCGCT
Source organism: uncultured Collinsella sp. (assembly GCA_902492935.1). Lineage (GTDB taxonomy): Bacteria > Actinomycetota > Coriobacteriia > Coriobacteriales > Coriobacteriaceae > Collinsella. Next base: position 8,842 of record CABUNJ010000043.1, read on the forward strand.
CGGGACCTCTTCTTTTGGGTGCCGTCCCGTTCGTTTTTTGGCGCGGTTCGTTACATTCCTCACTGGCTCCGGCAAAAAATGGGAGGCTTCGGTAGTTTGTGTGACAAGGGGCTAGCCTAGGCAGCAACGCTCTTCGC
>CABUNJ010000044.1 GCA_902492935.1 uncultured Collinsella sp.
GCTTGAACTGAGAAGGGGGAGGCCACGCGGCCTCCCCCTTTTTTGCGTTTACGGGCTTTTGTCTCACATAGTAGCTGTGTTTTATAACCCTCGTTTGTCGCATCTTCTGCGAACGGGCTACAATAACTTAGTCTGTGCGATATGGAGGTGAACATGGCTGAAGCTGGTATCGGCGTTGATATCGTCGAGATTTCCCGCATGAAATCAATTCTTGAAAAGACGCCGTCGTTTGCTCGGCGTGTGTTTACCGAAGAAGAGCGTGCGTATTGCGATGCATCATCGCGTCCCGCTGCTCACTATGCGAGCCGCTTTGCTTCGCGCGAGGCGGTACTTAAAGCTCTCGGCACGGGTTTTAGTCAAGGCGTGGGTCGCAAGGATGTTTCGGTTTCGCGTGATAAACTCGGCAAACCGAAGGCGCTGCTTTCGGGCCGTGCTCTCGAGATCGCTCAAGAACTGGGTGTTGTTGAGGTCGCTCTTTCCATTACGCTTACAGGAGACTTGGCCGTTGCGAATGCCATCGCGATTACCGAAGATGCTCGGCCTAAGCCAAAAGAGGAAAAGGTGAGCACCAAGAAACGCGTAGCGCAGACATTTAAAGAGGCTCGCTCTGTTTTAGATGAGCTTGAGCAGCTGCAGAATTCAGCATTGACGGAGCACCTGGGCGATGCTTCGCAAGATACGCTAGGAGCATAGATGAAACCGGTTTTGAGTACCGAAGAAGTCGTTCGTCTCGAGGATATCATCGAACGCGAAGGGACTTCGAAGGCCGAGCTTATGGAGCTAGCGGGTGAGTTTGCCGCCAACGAGGTCTTGAAGCTCAATCCCGATCGGGTTCTCGTTCTGGTCGGTTTTGGTAATAATGGCGGCGACGGTTGGGTTGCCGCCGATATCCTGAGCCATAAGGGTGTGGATGTGGATATCGTTTCTCCGGTTGAGCCGGATGAGATTCCTGCTGCTCTGGCACGTCATGTTGCTCGTCGTACTGCCGGCCGCGATGTGCACGTTTGCGTCGGCCCCTCGCGTGACGAACTCGAGGTTTTGATCGATAAGGCCGATGTTGTTGTCGATGCCATTTTTGGTACCGGTTTCCACGGAAATCTGCGTGCGCCGTTCTCCATCTGGATTCCTACGGTCAATGAATGCGCCGATTGTGTCGTATCCATTGATGTTCCCTCGGGCCTGAATGCCGAGACGGGCGTTGTTGATGACGACTGCATTCGTGCCGAGCATACGGTGACGATGATTGCGCCCAAGATTGGTCTGTATAGCGCTGATGGTCCTGAGTATGCTGGCGATTTGATCTGCGGCAATCTTTACGACCGTCTTGACGAGGTCATCGATGATGTCGACCACGCCGCCGAGATTGTCGAGCCCGGTGACTTAGTTGATTACTTTGCCCCACTACCTACGAATATCGATAAGTATTCCCGTGGCTCTGTGCTTATTGTCGCCGGATCTGCGCAATATCCTGGTGCTGCCATTATGGCGGCCAAGTCTGCAGCTCGCGCGGGTGCTGGTTACGTGGCAGTCGCGGCTCCTGACGCCTGCGCCAATCTTATTCGCATGGCACTTCCTTCGATTCCCGTCTTTGCTATTCCGTCTGATTCCCGCGGCTCCTTTGGCGCCGCTGCGCGCATGACTGTGTGCGAGATTGCAAAGAAGTACAGCTGTGTACTGTGCGGTCCCGGTATGACGACATCTGCCGGCGCTATGCAGGTGGTTTCGGGCTTGCTCGAGCTTGATGTGCCGCTTATCTTGGACGCCGATGCACTCAACTGCCTTGCTAAGATTGCCATTGACGGTATTGATAGTAATCCCGAGATGTATCGTCGCGAGCAGCCGTTGGTTATGACGCCGCACTATCGTGAACTTTCGCGTCTGGTTGCCGGTGACGAGGTGAACGACCTTGGTACTGCGATTGCAGCCGCGCAGAAGGTTGTCTGGGCTGCAGGCTCTGACAATCTGGTGGTCATTGCCAAGGGGCCGACGACGGCTATCTGTGGCGTTGAGCGTGTGCTGCTGCCGCTCTCGGGTCCGGCTTCTCTGGCAACTGCCGGTTCGGGTGATGTCCTCGCGGGTATTTTGGCCGGCACGCTTGCCACCATGCGCGACGAGATGGATCGTTGGGAGTTGCTGTATTCGTACGCCGTCGCACTTCACAGCTACGCCGGTTTTGCCGCGGCGACGGAGTATGGTGAGAAGAGCGTCATCGCGACCGATCTTATCGACTTGATCGGTCCGGCCATGGAACTGGCGGCAAAGGATGCGCTCGAAGATCTGGGAATCATGGACGAAGGGTCGGATGACTAATCATGAATAAAGCCGATTTGACGCGCTGGTCCTGGGTCGAGATCGACCGCGGGGCGCTCCGTCGCAACACGAGGGCCTATAAGAACTTGCTGAATCCACGTCAGCGCCTGTGCTGCGTGGTCAAGGCCGATGCTTATGGCCATGGAGCTGTTGAGTGCGCCAAGATCATGTATTCGGCCGGTGCCGACATGTTTGCCGTGGCGACGGTTAACGAGGGCGTTGAGCTCCGACAGGGCGGGATTACGAAACCCATCCTCATCCTAAGCGAGCCGCCTATCGAGGCCATTCCGACGTTGCTCGAGTTTGATATCATGCCTTCGGTCTATACGTCTGACTTTGCTCTTGCGTATGGCGAATGTGCCGTCGCGGCGGGCAAAGTGGGCAAGTATCATCTCGCCATCGAGACGGGCATGAATCGTATCGGCGTTCACTACACGCAGGTGCTCGACTTTGTCCGCGGTATAAATTTCCATCGCGGTATTCAGTGCGACGGCGTATTTACGCACTTCGCCACGGCCGATGAACCTTCGGGCTGGGACTACAAGCTGCAGTGTCAGCGCTTTACCGAGGCCGTTCAGGCCATTAAGGATGCGGGTTTTGAGTGCGGTATCGTGCACTGCGCCAACACGCCGTCCTCGATGCTCGACCCCTCGATGCATTTTGATATGATCCGCGCCGGCGTTGGCTTGTATGGCATGCAGCCGTGCGAGCTGAGTGGCCGCGTGATGCAGCTAGATCCCGTTATGAGCGTCCATGCGCGTGTGACGCGCGTGGCGCACCCTGCGATGGGTGAGGGCGTGGGCTACGGTTTTACCTACCGCGTACCGCGTACGCGCGTTCAGATCTGCACGCTGCCGATCGGTTATGCCGATGGCCTATCGCGTACGCTTTCCAATCGTATGGATGTGCTGTATCGCGGCGAGCGCGTGCATCAGGTTGGCAATATCTGCATGGACCAGTTTATGGTCGCCATTCAGTCCAACCCGGCACACGAGATTCCCGAGGCCGAGTATGGTGACGAGATGATCATTGTCGGCCGCGATGGCGATGCCGAGATCACTATGGACGAGATGGCCCGACTGCGCGGAACGATTAACTACGAGGTCGCCTGCGGCTTTGGCATGCGTCTCGACAAGGTCTACGTGTAGGAGCCGCTATGGGCGTCATGCACATCCCCGGCCATACCCATCAGGCACCACGTGAGGTCGCACTCGAGGAAATTGAGGCCGTTCTGGGCGATTGTCACCTCTGCCAGCTCTACCAGTCGCGTCACAATATCGTGTTTGGCGTGGGAAACCCCCGCGCTCGCGTGATGTTTATTGGTGAGGCGCCGGGCCGCAATGAGGATTTGCAGGGCGAGCCTTTTGTGGGGGCGGCAGGCGAGGACCTCAACGGCATTTTGTCGCTGGCGGGGCTCAAACGCGAAGACGTCTACATTGCCAACGTGCTTAAGTGCCGCCCGCCGGGAAACCGCAATCCGCGTCCCGAGGAAGTGCTGGCTTGCTCGCCGTTTTTGCGTGAGCAGATTCGAAGCATCTGGCCTGATATTATCGTGACGCTCGGCAACCCCGCGACGCACTTTGTGCTTAAGACCGAGATTGGCATTACTAAGCTGCGCGGCAGGTTCCACCAGATGGGGCATTTTGTAGTAATGCCCACTTTTCATCCGGCAGCAGCGTTGCGCAATCCGGCGTGGCAGGAGCTGCTGGAGGAAGACTTTAAGATGCTGGGCGATTATCTGGAGCGACATCCCGCACCAGAGGACGCCTCGGAATAATAAGGAGCATATATGTCCCTGGAGCGCCTGGGGGTAGGTACTTACAAAACGACTTGCGCTGCCGATACGGAGTACTTTGGCGAGCTAATTGCACCGTGCCTTGAGGACGGCGATGTGCTCATCCTGACCGGTGGCCTGGGAGTGGGCAAAACTCACTTTACCAAGGGCGTCTCGCGCGGGCTGGGCGATGGGCATATGGTTACGAGTCCTACGTTTGCGCTCATGGCCGTTCACGATCAAGGTCGTATTCCGCTGTTTCACTTTGATCTATACCGCCTGGAGCATGCCTACGAGCTCGAGGATACGGGCATTTTCGATGTGCTGGGCTATGAGGGTGCTTGCCTGCTGGAATGGGGCGAACAATTCCAGGACGAGCTGACGGATGAGTATCTTTCGGTGACGCTCAAGCGTGATGAGGGCGACAGCGATGTGCGAACGATAACACTTGAGGCGCACGGTGACCGCGCAATGGAGCTTTCCCATTTGATTGATAAGGCTGTACAAGATGAGCTTGCATAACGACAACGCGCTGGTGGTGGCGCTCGATACTTCGACCGACATGCTTGCCTGCGCGGCAAGCTGGATTGATGGGCAGACGGGCGAGACGAAGCTCGTGAGTGGCGACCACATGTGTCGCCGTCACGCCAACGTTGAGCTCGTGAATACCGTTGATGGCGTGCTGGCTCAAACCGGTCTGGATCGCAGCGATGTTGGTTGCTACGTGGTCGGCCGCGGTCCGGGGTCGTTTACGGGTGTGCGCATCGGCATCTCCACTGCCAAGGGCCTCGCACGTGGTGCCAATGTTCCGCTGCTGGGCGTGTCGACGCTCGACGCTTGCGCTTGGACGGCGTGGAAGGCTGGCGTGCGCGGCAAGCTTGGTATCTTGGCCGATGCTATGCGCGGTGAGGTATATCCGGCGCTGTATATGCTGGTCGATGAGGGCCCCGAGCGTCAATTTGAGCGCGAACACGTGGTCAAGGCCGCCGTGGCGCTCGATGAGTGGCGCCGAGCAGCGGACTGGGACCAGGTTCAGCTGACCGGTGACGGTCTCGTGCGCTATGGCAAGCTGCTGGGTGAGGACGAGACCGCCCGCTGCGTGGAGTGCGACCTGTGGTGGCCTTCGGGCGAGGGCTTGCTGCTCGCGCACGCTGCGGGTGACGGCGATCCGGCCCGCGTCCTGCCGATTTACACACGCCTTTCGGATGCCGAGGAAAACGAGCGCAAGCGTCTTGGTCTTGCCGAGAGTGCGCAGAGCGAAATTACGGGCGTTGCCGATGAGCTCGCCGGTCGTCATCTGCAGTTCCGTCCCATGGGCGCGGCGGATGCCGAGGGCGCGAGCGCGCTGGAGGCTGCCTGCTTTGAAGGTGCCGGACACGAGGCGTGGACGCCGGGCATGTTCCTGTCCGAACTGGGCGAGGACGTCGCTGCGCCGCGTAGTTGGTGGGTAGCACACGACGACGGCAAGCTGCTGGGCCTTGCCGGCGGTATGGTCGTGGACGGTGATGTGCAGATTCTGGATGTCGCCGTCGACCCGGCACATCGCCGTGAGGGCATTGCCCGCAAGCTGCTGTCGCATGTGAGCTATGATGCCCAGATGCTCGGCTGCACCACGGCTTCGCTCGAGGTCGAGGACGGCAACGAGGGAGCGATCGCGCTTTATAACGCTCTGGGCTTTACCGAGGCAGGACGGCGCCGCGGCTACTATGGTGCCGGCAAGGATGCCATCGTCATGACGGCCCCGCTGCCCCTCGTGCTTCCGGTCGACAATGCTTCGCCCGAGCCGACGGCGGCAGAGCAGCGCGTATGGCCGCTGCCTGCGCCCGGGCGCTCCGAGGGGGAGCGTGCCGAAATTGAACGCCGCCGCCTAGTGCTCGCTATCGAGAGTTCCTGCGACGAGACGGCCGTGGCGATTATCGATGCGGATGGCAATATGCTGGCCAACCAGGTGTCGACACAGATTGATTTCCATGCCCGCTTTGGCGGCGTGGTGCCCGAGATCGCCTCGCGCAAACACGTTGAGGTGATTGTGAGTGTCGTGGATGCGGCGCTCGAGGATGCCGCAGCATCGCTTGGCCTTGAGGGTGGAGCCATTGTTCCCAGCGAGCTTGCCGCCGTGGGCGTGACACAGGGTCCGGGCCTGGTGGGCGCGCTCGTGGTTGGCGTCGCCTTTGCCAAGGGCTTTGCCTACGCTGCCGGCAAGCCGCTCGTGTGCGTCAATCATCTTGAGGGTCATCTGTTTGCCAACCTGCTGGCGCAACCCGACCTCAAACCGCCGTTTATCTTCACGCTTGTCTCGGGTGGGCACACCATGCTCGTGCACGTGAAGGCGTGGGGCGACTACGAGGTGCTCGGTGAGACGCTCGACGACGCTGTGGGCGAGGCCTTCGACAAGGTAGCCAAGGCGTTGGGTCTGGGCTATCCCGGTGGCCCCATCATTTCCAAGCTGGCCGAGACGGGCAACCCCAAGGCGATCGATTTCCCCCGTGCGCTTAACAGCAGAGGAGACTATCGCTTCTCGCTTTCGGGCCTTAAAACCGCTGTGACGCTCTACATTGAACAGGAGACCAAAGCCGGCCGAACGATTCACCTGCCCGACCTGGCGGCTTCGTTCGAGGCGGCAGTCTTTGACGTGCAGTACAAGAAGGCCAAGAACGCGCTGCATGCCACCGGATGCAAGGAATACTGCATCGGTGGCGGCGTCTCGGCCAACCCGCATCTGCGCGAGATGATGATCAAGAAGCTTGGGCGTCAGGGTATTCGCGTGACGGTGCCGCCCTTGTCTGCCTGTACCGATAACGCAGCCATGATCGCGGAGGTCGCCCGCCGTAAATTCGACCGAGGTGAAATCTCGCCGTTCGACGTCGACGCCGATCCAAACATGACGCTGTAGCTGGTACGGCGCGGTCCCCGGACGGAGGGGCCGGATATAAGGTTTCCTGCTCTACAGTCCTGCGCAAGACGAAGGCCACATTAAGTGGCCTTCTTTGCGTGCGGAACTCGCGATAAACCTTATATCCGGCCCCTCCGTCCGGGGACCTTTCTGTATCGATATAGCTTCTGGGCTGGTTTGGCGTCGACAACGTCCAGCAAGGTTAACAAGCCAGCGTCGAATTTCCGGCGTGCTTTGGCTGAAAGAATAAGTTGGTGTGCGGAGCTTTGCTCCGCACATTTGGGATGGGAGCTCCTCGGGGGCGGGGCGGGCGCCTGCCGCCATATATGAACTTTATCGCGAGTTCCGCACGAACAGGAGGCCACTT
>CABUNJ010000045.1 GCA_902492935.1 uncultured Collinsella sp.
TATGAGCATCGCAGAAGCCCGGCATGAACATGCCGTCGCCCGCCTCGATCACCTTGGTGTCGGGACCGACGTACTCGCTCACCCCCGCCTCGTCACCCACATAGACGAAGACGCCATCCTTAATCGCTACTGCCTGAGCCGTAAACTCTGCGCGATTGGACGTGAACACCTTCCCCTTAAGTACGGTATCCGCTTGCATCGCAAACTCCTTTCCTGCGATCCGCTTCTCAGTCCAAAACGGATTTCGCTGGAAAGACTACGGTCGGAAAGGAGGTTTATTCTATGAGCCAAACGATCAATTTCACTCAACCTTAGTTGTACAAACAGATTATTTTGGCAGGTAAAACGGTCTATTTCATTCTTCGGCGCCATAACACTACGTCCCGTTCGCGCGAGGAGAACGACCACTCATGGCTCGCATAGGACGCGTTTTGACGCGCTTATACCCCTAGGGTTTACCTCCGTCTATCCGTTGTCGATAGCCGTATTGGGCCCATGGCGCCCCTCGGCGGCGCCCGGTGCCCAAACGGCAAGCCCGTGCCTGCCGTCACGAGGCCGTCTACGCCCTATAGAACACGTTGTCGGCAAGGAAGTCGGCCGGGGGCTCCATGCAGGCAATCTCGCCGTCAAACATCATGGCGACGTCGTCGGCTACCTGCTCGGCAAAGTCCAAATCGTGCGTAGCCATGATGACGGTGCCGCCAGCCTTCGCATGGTCACGCAGGGCGCGGGCGATGATGCGGCGGCTGGCCAGGTCCAAACCCTTGGTGGGCTCATCGAGCAATAGCAGCTCGGGGCCAATCAACAGCAGCTTTGCCAACGCAAGCAGCTGGCGCTGACCGCCCGAAAGATCGTACGGGTGACGCGCCTCCAAGCCCGCCAGACCCAGACGCGCTGTCTGCTCCCGTGCTGCGGCCTCGTCGTATCCGCAGGTCGAGGCCCATTCCATCAGCTCGTCGCGCACCGTCTCGGCAACCAGCAGGGCCTTGGGGTTCTGCGGCAGCAGCGCAGCCGAGGCCACCCTGCGCACCATGCGACCACGCTGCAGCTTGGCAGTCTTGGCCAGCACCGAAAGCATCGTCGACTTGCCGCAGCCGTTTCCGCCCACGACCGCATGCACCGCGCCGGCTGAAAACGTCACATCGAGCCCGCGCAGCACCCAACCGCTCGCGCGATCGTAGCGAAACCAGCCTTCCGACAGGGTGGTAGCCGACCCGCCGTGCATTTTTTGGAGTATTCTGCTTCCATCCGTGCGCGGAAAGGCTTCCGAGCCGTTCTCGAGCGACGTTTGCGCCGCAAATTCGGACGATTTGTCCAATTCCGAACTTTTTTTCGCGCTCGATACGTCCCCGGGCGGCTCCAGAGAGCCCAAATTGTCCTCACGCCTGCTGAATACTCCGTTTTTTGCACATCGGATGGCACCCCACCCCAACATGTCATCGGAAAACAGCGATTCTCGGCGTCCCAAAGAAGCCATATCCGCCACCTCGCGCACGCGACCGCTCTCAATCCGGTACGCACACGTCGCATACTCGAGCATCGGCCGCGGTTGATGCGTGGCTACAACAACCGTGCAGCCCAGCTCACGGTTCACGCGAAACAGCGCGTGCAGAAAATTCTTCTCGGCAACGGGATCGAGCTGAGACGTGGGTTCGTCGAGTAGCAGCACACGTGGACGCAACGCCAAGACGGCCGCAAGCGACAGCAGCTGCTTGCGGCCACCCGAAAGCGTATCGGTATCGCGATGAAGCCAGTCCTCCAGACCAAAGAAATAGCTGGTCTCGGCAACACGGCGGCGCATCTCATCGCGCGACATGCCTAAGTTTTCCAGGCCAAACGCCATCTCGTGCCACACGGTCTCGCACACAATCTGGTTCTCGGGATCCTGGAACACGTAGCCCACGCGCTCCGCCGATGCCCGCACATCATTGTTGGCGACGGGCTCGCCCAGCACGCGCAGTTCGCCAGTGCGCTCGCCCGCCGGAGCGATCTCGGGCTTGAGCAGCGACAGCAGCGTCGACTTACCCGATCCGGTACCGCCAACAAGCAGCGCAAATGCACCTTGGGGAACAGACCAGTCGAGCTCCTCGAGCACCGCAGCATCAGCCCCGGGGTAGGCAAAGCTCAGGCTCCGCACCTCAATCGCCGGCATATCCGGGCCGCATGCCGCGCCCAACACCGGGCCCCTATCCAACCGAGACATCAGCCGAACCTCTTCTCATCGATCGCGTGCAGCACGCAGGGCAGCACCATCCAGGCAGCGTACACGACATAGCCCGGCCACGGCGCGGGCACCGAAAGCTGCGGGTAAAACGAATACTGCGTTGTCGCGGTCCATGCCACCGCCACCGCGGCAGCACCAAACACCGCGAGCCCAACCAGCGCGGCAACATCGCCGCGCCCCAGCCGATACCGCGCATACGTCGTACGACGCGTCGCGGCACCCCACCCGCGCGAGCGCATGGCATCCGCGCGCTCCAGCGAATCTTCCATGCCCCAGCCCATCAACACGCTCGACGCCCGCAAACGCGAACGCACGGGGTCGGCCGGCGCGCGGCCCGGTACATCGATCGCATCCTGCACCGCCAGCACCGTACGACCGCGGCGCAAAAACTGCGGGATAAGCCGCATACACATCGAGATCATGAGCGCAATCACCGGTGCGGCATTACCCAGCAGCGCGAGCACCTTGTCGTATTCGAGCATCGACGCCGCAGCCTCAAACCACAGCACGCTCGCCACAAACAGCCCGCCCATGCACAGGCCGTATACCATGCTCTCCAGATACACCACGCGCATGCCAATACGGAACAGCTCCGTCGAACCCGAAGCGCTAAACAGCGGATTGACCAGCGCGATAATCAAAATCACCGGCAGCTGCCAGCGAAGCGCCCCCAACGTGCGCTCAGCACCGCGCGTCGCAAGCCCGTACGCCAGCCCGCCCGCAAGCGACAGCGCGATCAGCACCGGTTGCATCGAGAACATGGTGAGCCCCAGCGTCAGCACTATATAGAGTGCCGGCACCGCCGGATGCGACATCGAGAACGCCGCGACGGGCTCGCCGCCAAACTCCTCTCGTATGTTGTCCACGGGCACCCCCGTCCCCTCGCTCAAACGACAGCTCCGCAGCACCGCCAACGCCGCACGCAAGCAGTGCAAACGCCACGCCGGCGGCGCAAGCCTCAACCGCCGCAAACCAATCGCTACGCGCTCAACATATGCCTGCGGTATCATATTGCGCCGTGTATCGTTTCCAAACACACGTCTCTATAACGTAACAGGAGATCACATGGACGCAACCGCAATTATCCTCGCTGCCGGCGAGGGCACCCGCATGAAGTCGAACCACTGCAAGGTTTCGCACAAGATCCTGGGCAAGCCCATGGTCCAGTGGATCGTCGACGCCACCATCAAGGCCGGCTGCAGCCGCGTCGTGGTCGTCATCGGCAGCCACGCCGACGAGATGCGTGCCCTCATCGACGGCGCCTACGCCAACAGCGCCACCAAGGTCGAGTGCGTTGAGCAGACCGAGCGCCTGGGCACCGGCCACGCCGTGAAGGTCGCGCTCGAGGCCTGCGGCATCACGCAAGGCCCGGTCGTCGTACTCAACGGCGACTTGCCGCTCATCACCGCCGACACCGTCGCCAAGTTCGCACAGACCGTCGCCACCGGCGAGCTTGCCTGCACCGTCATGACCATGACCCCGCCCGACCCCTTCGGCTACGGCCGCATCAAGCTGGGCGCCGACGGCCAAATCGAACGCATCATCGAGCAGAAGGACTGCACGCCCGAGCAGGCCGCCACGCTGCTCGAGTGCAACGCCGGCTGCTACGCCTTCGACGGCGCGCAGCTCGCCGCCCACATCGACGAGATTGGCAACGACAACGCACAATCCGAGTACTATCTGCCCGACATGCTCGAGATCCTCAAAGGCCACGGCCAGGCAGTCTCCATCTTCCACTGTGACGACTACCGCGACGGCCTGGGCGTCAACAGCCGCATCCAGCTCGCACAGCTTACCGCCATCGCGCGCGACCGCATCAACGAGCATTGGATGGCCGAGGGCGTCACGTTCATCGACCCCACGCAGGCCTGGATCGGCCCCGATGCCGTTATCGGCCGCGACACCGTCGTGTGGCCGCAGACGCACCTGATCGGCCACGTCACCGTGGGCGAGGAGTGCCAGCTCGGCCCCAACAGTCGCCTCACCGACACCACCGTCGGTAGCGGCTGCACCATCGATGAGACCATCGCCATCGAGGCCGTCATCGAGAACGGCGTCGACTGCGGCCCGCGCGCCTACCTGCGCCCGGGCACCCACATGCTCGACGGTTCCAAGGCCGGCACGCACGTGGAGATCAAGAAGTCCACGATCGGCGAAGGCTCCAAGGTGCCGCACCTGTCCTACATCGGCGACACCACCATGGGCTCCGGCGTCAACGTCGGCGCAGGCTCCATCACCTGCAACTACGACGGCGTGCACAAGCACAAGACCGTCATTGGCAACGATGCCTTCATCGGCTCCGACACCATGATGGTCGCGCCCGCCCAGATCGGCGACGGCGCGCTTGTGGCCGCTGGCTCTGTCATCACCGAGCCAGTCCCGGCCGACGCACTCGGCCTGGGCCGCGCCCGTCAGGTAAACATTGAGGGCTGGGCCGCCGATTATCGCCGCCGTCTGCACGAGGACGACGAGGTATAACGTTTCACCAAGCATCTAAGGAGCTGTTCCCATGGGGGCGGCTCCTTTTCTATCGTGACCTGCGCGGCCGGATGAGTGGTCGGTTCGTGTCCGTTGACGGTAAAGACGTTATCAAGACCCGATTAACCCCGTCGCGCGGTTACAATGCAACAAGGCATCTATATGGCATTCGATATAAAGGAGAAGGGTAATGCCGATTAATGATCCCGAGAAGTCGGAGAATATGCGCAAGTCCATCCGCGTGTATTCCGGTTCCTCCAACCGTCCCCTCGCTCAGAAGATTGCTGAGTACCTTGGGGTCGAGCTTTCGGGCCTTACGCTAAAGCAGTTCGCCAACGGTGAGATTTACGCCCGCTACGACGAGACCGTCCGCGGCGCCGACGTCTTCCTGATTCAGTCCGTGGCCGGCGGCAACGTCAACGACATGCTCATGGAGCTGCTCATCGCCACCGACGCTGCTAAGCGCGCATCCGCCCGCTCCATCACCGCCGTCATCACCCACTACGGCTATGCCCGCCAGGACCGCAAGGCCGGCCCGCGCGAGCCCATCACCGCCCGCCTCGTCGCCAACCTGCTCGAGCGCGCCGGCGTCGACCGCATCATCACCCTCGACCTGCACCAGGGTCAGATCCAGGGCTTCTTCGACATCCCGGTCAACCACCTGTCCGCACTGCCGCTGTTCGGCCAGTACTACAACGCCATGAACTTCGACACCGATAACCTGGTTGTCGTCTCCCCCGACGTGGGTCGTGCCAAGGCCGCCAAGAAGCTGTCCGACATGCTTGGCTGCGACCTGGCCATCGCCCACAAGGGTCGTCCGCGCCACAACGCCGCCGAGGTCATGGGCATCATCGGTGACATCAAGGGCAAGACCTGCGTCATCAACGACGACATGATCGACACCGCTGGCACCCTGTGCGCCAACGTCAAGGAGCTCAAGGCCATGGGCGCCGGCGACATCTACGTGTGCGCCACCCACGGCATCTTCTCGGGCCCGGCTATCGAGCGCCTGAACGATGCCCCCATCGTCGAGTGCGTCGTCACCGACGCCATTCCCGTCGAGGTCGGCGGCAAGATCAAGACCATCTCGGTCGCCGAGGAGTTCGCTCAGGCCATCTCCGCCGTTTACCACGAGGAGCCCGTCTCCACGCTCGTCGGCGGCGACTTCGCGCTGTAGTCGCATCGTCCTTGCAACCCGGCGCATCGCCGTCGGAACAGAAGAAACCCCCGCGCTCCCCCTTGCTTCGCAAAGGTCGCGCGGGGGTTTCTTCTGTTCCGACGGCTCGCTCTGCCGCGGCCGTGCTTTTGTCTGGTGGGATTTCGCTGAAACGAAGTCTCGCCTTCGGCGGGCGTGGTAGCCTTTGTCGTTGATTGAACTATTTGTGTAACGAAGGGACAAATATGGCAGCTGCACAGCCGCTTAAGATTCGCATGGTTGCCGGACTTGGCAACCCTGGCGATGAGTATGCCGAGACCCGCCACAACGCTGGCTTTAAGGCGATCGACGAGCTGGCCCGTCAGGCCGGCGTCACGTACTGGAAAAACCAAGCAGGCGCCGAGGTCGCGCTCATCAACATCAACGACCCCGAGGAAGAGGGCGGCAAGCGCCAGATTGTACTGGTCAAGCCGCAGTCGTACATGAACACCTCGGGCGGGCCCATCTCCAAACTCTGCCGCGAGTACAAGATCAAGGCCGAGGAGCTGCTCGTCATCCACGACGAGCTCGATATTCCCGCCGGCGACGTGCGTGTTAAGGTGGGCGGCGGCCATGCCGGTCACAACGGCCTGCGTTCCATCATCGACAAGATGGGCAGCCGCGACTTTAGTCGCATTCGCACCGGCATCGGCAACCCTCCCGGCAAGATGGCCGTGGCAGACTATGTGCTCAAGCAGCTGCGCGCCCGCGAGGCCGAGGACTTCCAGGACACCTGCGCCCGCGCCGCAGATGCCGCCGGTCTGGCCATCGTCCACGGCGTGATCTATGCCCGCGACCACGTCAACGGTGCCGCCTCCGCCAACGGCAAGCACTAAAACCTACTATTTAGGGACAGGTTTATTTTGGCAGGTTTTATCTACGGAAATGCCGTGGTGGCTGCATCGCAATAAACCCCGCACTGCCATACGCACATAGCGCCCCAAGGGGGCCGGCCTCATCACAACCCGAGGCTGGCCCCCTTTGCCGTTTTGCCTGATAAAACCGACCAAAATAAACCTGTCCCCATTTGGTAGGTCGAAGTGGATAAACCGGTTGATTTTCAATCTCAACGCAACAGCCTGAACGGACCCCGCGTTTCCGCAGCT
>CABUNJ010000046.1 GCA_902492935.1 uncultured Collinsella sp.
CGTAGCGGGTGGTTTAAAGCTGGCCGCTGCGCGGCCAGCAGACTAAAGTCTTGAAACAATGGGCGCGCCGTTGGCGCGCCCATTCACTCTATTCCATTCAGCCCGCCTGACCCGAACGGCCGAGTCGTCTGGCCGGGGAAGCCCCGAGTCGCCGGGGTATTTGCTCCAAATGAGTTCCGCATGCAAAGAAGGCCACTAAATGTGGCCTTCGTCTTGCATAGGACTGTTTGAAATTTGGAGGAAATACCCCGGCGACTCGGGGCTTCCCCGGCCTCGCAGTTACGAGAGCGACGTCCTCAGCAACTCGTTGAAGAGCTTCGGGTTGCCCTTGCCGCGGCTCGCCTTCATGCACTGGCCCACCAAAAAGCCGATGACCTTCTGGTTGCCGTCACGATACTGCTGCGCCTGATCGGCACAGTTGGCCAGCACCTCGTCCACGATCGGCTGCAGCGCGCAGGCATCGCTCACCTGACGCATACCGCGCTCGTCGACGATCTTGTTGGGGTCGTCGCCGGTCTGGGCCATGGCCTCAAAGACCTCGTGCGCCTGGTTGGAGCTGATGGCATCGGTCGCCAGCAGCTTGGCAAGCGCTGCCACCTGAGCCGGCGCGATGCCGGACTCGGCCAGCGAGACGCCCGCGCCCTTAAGATAGGCGATCATCTCGTTCACCAGCAAGTTTGCGACCGTCTGGGCCTCCTTGCCAGCCATACCGGCAGCGGCAGCCTCAAAGAACTCGGCAAACTCGGGGTCGCCGGCAATCTGCTCGGCATCGGCCGCCTTAATGCCAAAGTCGGCCTCAAAGCGGGCGCGCTTGGCATCGGGCAGCTCGGGGATCTCGCCACGGCAGCGGTCGATGAACTCGTCGTCCAGATCAAACGGCGCCAGGTCGGGATCGGGGAACAGACGATAGTCGTCAGCCGTCTCCTTGACACGCATGACCACGGTGCGCTTGCGGCTGGGCTCCCAGTGGCGGGTCTCCTGATAGATGATTCCGCCCTCCTCGAGCACCTCGGCCTGACGGCAGATCTCGTAGGCAAGGCCGTCGTGCAGGCTCTTAAACGAGTTGAGGTTCTTGAGCTCGGTCTTGGTGCCCAGCTTGGTCTCGCCGCGGCGGCGCAGCGACACGTTGCCGTCGCAGCGCATGGAACCCTTCTCCATGGAGCAGTCCGAAATGCCCAGCGTCACAAAGATGCGACGGAGCTTCTCCATAAACAGGCGCGCTTCCTCAGGCGTACGCAAGTCGGGCTCAGTCACGAGCTCGATCAGCGGCGTGCCACAGCGGTTGTAGTCGACGAGCGACTCGGCCGCGGCGGTAATGCGACCCTCGGCGCCACCCACGTGCACCATCTTGGCGGCATCCTCCTCCATGTGGATGCGCAGAATGCGGATAGGCACCGTGTAGGAACCGTCCTCGCGACGCTCGGGCATCTGCAGGTTGGACGCGTCATAGCTGGCCAGGTGGCCGGCACGCTGGTTGCCCTCGCGCATGGTCGACGTCATGGACGTGGACAGGCCCTCGGCGTTGGCCGAGGCGCTCGCCAGGCTCTGAGCCTCGGCCTCGCCAAACGCACAGTCGGGGCGCTCGGCGGCACCGCGACCGGTCACGTCCAGGTCCAGATGGCCGTACATGGCAAAGGCGACCGGACCCTGCGTGGTCTGGAAGTTCTTGGCCATGTCGGGATAGAAGTAGTGCTTGCGGTAGAACATCGAGTGGCGCTGGATCTCGCAGTTGGTGGCGAGACCGGCCTTGACGATGCTCTCGATAGCGCGTTTGTTGGGCACCGGCAGGGCGCCGGGTAGGCCCAGGCACACCGGGCACACGTTGGCGTTGGGCTCGTCATCGTGGCTGAGCTTGCAGTTGCAGAACATCTTGGTATCGAGTGCGGTGAGCTCGGTATGAATCTCCAGGCCGATCACGGCCTCCCAATCCTGCAGGACCTCGGAAAGCTCCTTCATTACAGCTCACCTCCCTTCCCGGCAAAATCGGGCGCGACGGAAAGCGCGGGCGCACCCGTGGCGGCATCGGCAAAGCCGCGCTCCAGGGCGCGGGCAAACGTGAGCAGCTGACGGTCCTTAAAGGCCGGACCAACCAGCTGGGCAGAAACGGGCAGCTTGCTGTCCTCGCCCAGGCCCAGCGGCACCGAGATACCGCCGTTGCCGCAAATGTTGAGCGAGATGGTGTACAGGTCGGAGAGGTACATCTGCGTGGGGTCGCTGATCTCGCCAAACTTAAAGGCCGTGCGCGGCGAGGCGGGCATGAGGATGGTGTCCACCTTGGCATACGCGGCATCGTAGTCCTGCGTGATGAGCGTGCGGGCCTTTTGCGCGGCGTAGTAGTACTTGTCGTACACGCCCGAGCTCAGCAGGTAGGCGCCGAGCATCTGACGGCGCTTGGCCTCGGCGCCAAAGCCGTGGGCGCGCGACAGCGAGCTCTGGTCGGACAGGTTGGCGCAGCCCTCCTCCTGGTAGCCGTAGCGAATGCCGTCGAAACGAGCCAGGTTGGAGAACGCCTCGGCCGGGCCGATGACGTAGTAGGCGGCGATGGCGGCGTCCAGGTGCGGCAGGTCGACCTCGACCAGCTCGGCGCCCTGGTTCTGCAGCTCCTGGGCGGCGCGCTGAACAGCGGCCTTGACCTCGAGCGTCAGACCCTCGGCCTCCATAAACGCAGGGATGATGCCCACGCACTTACCCTCGATGCTGTCGTTGAGATGCTCGGTAAAGTCGACGGCGCAATCCTGGCTGGTGCAGTCGTACGGATCGTGCCCCGCGCCGGTAAGCGCATTCATGGCCAGCGCGACATCCTCGACCGTGCGGCCAAAGGGGCCCACCTGGTCGAGCGACGAACCAAAGGCGACCACGCCGTAACGGCTCACGGCGCCATACGTGGGCTTAAAGCCCACCACGCCGCACAGCGACGCCGGCTGGCGAATGGAGCCGCCGGTGTCCGAGCCCAGCGAGAGCGCGACCTCGCCCGCGGCGACGGCGGCAGCGGAGCCGCCCGAAGAGCCGCCGGGCACGCGCTCGGTATCCCAGGGGTTGTTGGTGCGGTGGAACGCCGAGCTCTCGGTGGAGCTACCAAAGGCAAACTCGTCCATGTTGGCCTTGCCCATGGGCAGACAGCCGGCATCGAGCATGCGCTGGACGCAGGTGGCGGTGTAGACGCTCTGGTAGTCCCCGAGCATATGGGAAGCGCAGGTGGTGCGCGTGCCCACGAGGTTCATGTTGTCCTTAATGGCCAGCGGCACGCCCGCGAGCGGGGGCAGCGGCTTGCCTGCGGCACGGTCGGCATCCACGCGCGCGGCGGCCTCGAGCGCAAGCTCGGGCGCCACCTGCAGGAATGCCTGGACCCCGCCCTCGCGCGCCTCGATGGCGGCAAGGGAAGCCTGGGCCACCTCGGTAGCGGTAAAGTCGCCGGCGGCAACGCCCGCGGCGATTCGGGCGGCGGTAAGGGAATCGAAGCTCTGCGCCATTACTCGCTCTCCCCCTCTCCCAAAATGGACGGCACGCGGAAGTAGCGGTCGCGCGCGCTGCCGGCGTTTTCGAGCGCGACGTCGAGCGGCAGGTCGCGCTCGGGCTCGCGCAGGTCATCGCCCATCACGTTGGACAGGCTTCCGATGGGATGGAATGTGGGCTCCACGTCGGGCAAGTCATATTGCAGGACGGGCTCGAGCATCTGGACGGCGTCGTTCAGGTAGGACGTCATCTGGGTGAGCTCGTCATCGGTCAGTGCGATCTTTGCGTACTCGGCGATGCCGCGCACGTCTTTCTCGCTGAGTGCCATAGGCGCTCCCTTCCGCATAACAGATAAACCGCTCTAGTATACAAGGCAACGCCGCTTGGAGCAGGTGCTTTACCCAAATGCAGCGAAAACGTAACGAGGGCGGCGGTTTGCAGGCGGCGGGCTGGCGGTTCTGCAGCGAAACCGCACCGTCCATAGCGAAAACCGCGGCGCCCGCAGCGAAAACCGTCCCGCCCACAACGAAAATCGCGCCGCCCACAACGAAAACCATCACAACATTCGACGCTTTTCATCAAAATCGCGATTTTCATCGAATGTTGTGATGGTTTGGAAGCCCCGACCACCACAAAGGTGACTGTCCCCATTGTGGTGGTTCTGAACGATGCCCTATGCCGAGGCCTTGGCCTTGCGGCGCTTGCGGACCGTGTGGATCACGATGTCCAGCAGCAACAGCACAATGGCCACGACCACGATGAGCACGGCAAACTCGCGCTTGCCCCAGTGGCGGCCGGCCAGCGACTTTTGCTTGTCGACATCCTTCTTGTTGTACTTGGTGCGCACGCAATGCACCAGCAGGCGATGGTCGTTCACGCCGTAGGGCGTGCAGGTGACGAGCGTCACCTTGTCGGCGCCGGGCTCGATGGTCAGCGACTCCATCTCCTCGGGCAGCACCACCTCGGAGTCCACCATCTTGTAGGCGAGCGTCTTGTTCATGGTGTGCAGCAGCACTAGGTCGCCGGGCTCTAGCGAGTGGATGTCGTCGAACATGCTCAGGTTGCGCATGCCCGAGTGCGCGGTGAGCACGCAATGCGTCGAGGTGCCGCCCACCGGCAGGCTCGTGCCCTCCAGGTGGCCGACGCCCGCCATAAGGACTTCTTCGCTCGTGCCGTGGTAGATGGGCATGCTCACGTCGATGGAGGGGATTTCGACCCAGCTCATCATGGGGTCGCGGTCAAAGATAAGCTGCTGAGCGTAGGGCTCGATCTGGTCGGCGGGAAGCTCGGTGGCCTCGCCGGCAAGTTGCTCGTTAAAGGAGCGCGCCTGGAGCAGGATGCGCTCGCGTTCCTCGGCAGACAGCGCGTCCACGGTGCTGGACACGGTGCTGATCTGGTTGAACACGCCCGAGGCTTCGAGCCGGTCCAAGATCCACGGCCAGGTCATAAGGCCCACGCCAATAAGGATGATGACGATGGTGATGAGCCGGTCGGCCCAGCGCGGCAGTCGCTTGCGGCGGCGCTTAGGTTTTGGTTGAGGTTTGGGCTGAGGGCTTGAGCCGCCGTTGGCCGCGGCGTTATTGCTCTTCATATGTTTGGCGCCCTGCACCATCGCCGGTCACTCCTCTACAACTCAAGTTGTCTAAACAAATAATAGCCGATTAGCAAGCTTCCGCGCCGAACAACGCAGCTAGGACCGAAACGCCGCCTTCGGTTCGGATTCTTGGAGACCTTCTACAGCGCTTCTTGCCATGGATATTCCTTTCCAAACATGCGATCGACTTCGAGCTGAATTCGCTCATCGTCGATTGCCGCCAAAGATAGCGCAAGCGAAATGTCATCGACACGGGAGGAGTCGGCAAACACGGGCGCATAGCGCCACACTTGGATCATCGCCGTTTCGTTATCCGGCAACTCCCCGTCTGCGACTTCGAGGTCGCTTAGTTGACGCCATGTACTTCTTAAGACGGCCTTTTGTTCCATGCCCGGTGCAGCGAGCATCGAACGCGCGGCGAGCGCCGTCTCCCCGGCGTCAGCAAGATAGTCGATCTGCGGCGTCTTCCTTGCAAAACAGACCTTCGAGACTGGCGAGGAGAGCTCTGCCATGTGCTCGCTGAGCAAAAGATCAACGGCAACAGGAAACACGACGACACGTCGCTCGCGACGCTCGCGCTTCGCGAGCCCCCTGTCAACAAGCTCGGTTATGGCCTCACTCGCGCGACTTGCCGAAATCCCAAGCGCACGACAAAGGTCATAGGGACGATATGGCTCCTGGGCTGCTCCCCAGATTGCGGCAGCCTGTGCGTTGGGTGACATCTTGGTCGCGTGATTGCGAAACCAGGCACCGCCCCTCTCCGTGCAGGCTGTGCCCATAAATGGAAGAAAAGCCTGTCTACCTGGGCAAACAAAGGAAATCCCTTGTGCGACCAATGCTTTGCGCTGACGTGCATCGGCATCAGGAAACGAAACGACAACAGGAGTCTCCGCACGCAAGGCTAGCTGACTATAGACTCTCTTAGCCTCGGGAAGCCCGACGCCAGTAGGCAAACTTGCAAGCAAAAACGAAAAACCGTTTGCGTCAACAGCGCGGACCTCAATCGCCCGCAGATGCAGCGGCAAGCGTGCGGATCCAGGCCAAGTTTTGACCTTGGCGGAGAGGCCTAGTGCTTCTTGTAAGTAGATTAGCGCTTCGTTCATTTCCATCGTTTTCGTTTGATTCCAGTTTAAATTGGAATTATACATAATTTTCGGAATTAACGAGATTTCTTTCGTGCATAAGCCCGCATTTGAGTTTTCAGAACCGGATCAGTGGGTGATTCGGGATACAATCGTTACAGGAAACAACACGCCCCGCGTAAGTGTTCGAAAGCGCGAGCGAGCAGTTTCCGGTGTTGTAAAATGTCCGGACTCCGAACCACGGGCATTTTAATTTGCACGCGCGGCGCAAATGCCTTCTACCGTCCGCACCGCGCGTGCGCCTACGGACCTTAAACCGAACTTCATACGAGTCAAGAAACGCGATGACGAACGTGCCCGCATCGGACGATGGAGGCTGGCTGCGTTATCCCAAAAAAAGAGGCTTCGGTAGTTTGTGTGACAAGGGGCTAGCCTAGGCAGCAACGCTCTTCGC
>CABUNJ010000047.1 GCA_902492935.1 uncultured Collinsella sp.
GCCCGCTGAGCTGGGCCTATGCCGGAATCTCTCCCACAGAAACCACCGAAGAGCCCAAAAAAAGAGGGGCGCCGCGGTCCCGCCGGGCTGTGGCAAGAGAAGGGACAACCATGATTCTCAACGGACCGGGGATTAGCTACACCGAGCCCGACATCGGTTCGGAGTTCGTGCCGCCGCTGCCGGATCATCCGCGCGAGGCCATCGTCAAGCTGTGCGAGCACTGCACCAACCGTCTGCTGCATCGCGATGAGCTGCTGGGCTACGAGTACTGGTCGTTTGCCGAGGCCGCAACCGACGAGCAGGCCGAAGTGCTCTGCAAGATGAAGATGCGCCGTCCCTATACGCTGCCCGAGATGGTCAAGCTCACCGGCATGCCCGAAGCCGATATCGAGAAGATGCTCGACGATATGAGCTACACGGGTCTGCTTGAGTATAACTGGGAAAACCCCGAGCGCGCCAAGCAGTGGGTGCTGCCCATGCTGGTGCCGGGCTCTGCCGAATTCCTCAACATGCGCGTGAGCCAGCTCGACGAGCACCCGGTCTATGCCAAGTTCTTTGAGCAGGCGTCCAAGGGACCGCTGTCCAAGGCCACGCCGATGGTGCCGCCCGGAGGCGCCGGCATCGGCATGCACGTCATTCCGGTCGAGAAGGCCATCGACGCCGCGAGCACCTCGGTGCCGATCGAGCATATCGAGCATTGGCTCGACAAATACGATGGCAAATATGCCGCTAGCACCTGCAGCTGCCGCGCGAGCCGTCGCGTGATGGGAGAGGGCTGCGCCGACGACCCGGCCGATTGGTGCATCGCCGTGGGCGATATGGCCGACTACGTGGTCGAGACCGACCGCGGCCATTACGTGACGCGCGACGAGGTCTACGACATCCTGCGCCAGGCCGAGGACAACGGCTTTGTGCACCAGATCACCAACATCGACGGCGAGAACAAGATCTTCGCTATCTGCAACTGCAACGTCAACGTGTGCTATGCCCTGCGCACCTCTCAGCTGTTCAACACGCCCAACCTGTCGCGCTCGGCCTATGTCGCCAAGGTCGAGAAGGACAAGTGCGTGGCCTGCGGTCGCTGCGTTGAGGTGTGTCCGGCCGGCGCCGCCAAGCTCGGCCAGAAGCTCTGCAGCAAAAAGGCCGGCGGACAGGTGCCCGAGTATCCGCGCCAGGAGCTGCCCGACGCCACCAAGTGGGACCACACCAAGTGGTCGCCCAACTATCGCAACGACAACCGCATCGAGACGCATGAGTCCGGTACCGCTCCCTGCAAGACGGCCTGCCCCGCGCACGTTGCCGTTCAGGGCTATTTGAAGCTCGCGGCCCAGGGTCGCTATGACGAGGCCCTGGCACTCATTAAGCGCGAGAACCCGCTGCCCGCTATCTGCGGCCGTGTGTGCAACCGCCGCTGCGAGGATGCCTGCACCCGCGGCCGTGTGGACGCCGCCGTGGCTATCGACGAGGTCAAGAAGTTTATCGCCCAGCGCGATCTGGACGCCGCGACCCGCTATGTCCCACCTGTGGTGACGCCGACGCGCGCTGGCGGTTTCGATCAGAAGATCGCCATCATCGGTGCCGGTCCGGCCGGCCTGTCCTGCGCTTTCTACCTGGCCGAGAAGGGCTACAAACCTGTCGTGTTCGAGAAGAACGAGCGCCCGGGCGGCATGCTCACCTACGGCATTCCCAGCTTTAAGCTGCAGAAGGACGTCATTGAGGCCGAGGTCGAGGTCATTCGCCTGATGGGTGCCGAGTTCCGCTATGGCGTGGAAGTCGGTCGCGATGTGACGCTCGACGAGCTGCGCGAGCAGGGCTTTAAGGCCTTCTACGTTGCTATTGGCTGCCAGGGCGGCCGCCTTGCCGGCATTCCGGGCGAGGATGCCGAGGACGTGACCGTGGCCGTCGACTTTTTGCGCGAGGTCAACAGTGGCATGATCGACGCGCTGCCCGGCCGCACCATCGTGGTGGGCGGTGGCAACGTGGCTATCGATGTCGCGCGCAACGCCTGCCGTCTGGGCTCCGAGCACGTTGAGATGTTCTGCCTGGAGAGCGAGGCCCAGATGCCCGCCAGCGAGGAGGAGCGTCGCGAGGCCGTTGAGGACGGCGCTCACATCAGCTGCGGCTGGGGCCCCAAGGAGATTCACCTGGACGAGGCCGGTCGCGTGTGCGGCATCACCTTCAAGCGCTGCACGCGTGTCTTTGACGACGAGGGCCGTTTTGCGCCCGAGTACGACGAGAACGATCTGCGCCGTGTCGATGCCGACCGCGTGGTCATGTCGATTGGCCAGTCCATTGTGTGGGGCGACCTGCTGGCTGGCTCCAAGGTGGAACTCGGCCGCGGCCAGGGCGCCCTTGCCGATCCCCAGACTTACCAGACCGCCGAACCCGACATCTTTGTGGGTGGTGACGTCTACACTGGCCCCAGCTTTGCCATCGACGCTATCGCCGCCGGTCACGAGGCCGCGGTGTCCATCCATCGCTTTGTGCAGCCGGGCTCCACGCTCACCATCGGCCGCAACCAGCGCCGCTACACCGCGCTCGACCGCGACGACGTTGTGCTCGAGAGCTACGACAACGCGAGCCGCGAGGTTGCCCACGTGGATCGCGAGCGCGAGAAGGCCGCGCCGTTTAGCGAGTACGTCGAGACCTTTACCGAGGAACAGGTGCGCGCCGAGACTGCCCGCTGCCTGGGCTGCGGCGCCTCGATCGTCGACCCCAACAAGTGCATCGGCTGCGGCCTGTGCACCACCAAGTGCGCGTTCGACGCCATCCATCTAGATCGCGACCGCCCCGAGTGCTCCACGATGGTCAAATACGAGCAAAAGCTCCCGAGCCTCGGCAAGTATGCGCTCAAGCGCGCCATCAAGATTAAATTTGGGAAGAAGTAAGAAACGTAACAAGCAGGAGAACGGCGCAGAGAGCGGTTGGACAGCGAGCGAGTCCCAGGCGTGGCGAGGTGCCTTGAAAGAGGAGGGCATAGGGCTTTTGCCCATGCCCGACGATTGAAAGGCAGATCGCCCGTCTGGGGCTCGCACAGCGTCAAGCCGACCGCCGTTCGTTAGAACGGCGGAAGAAAAAGTGCATGAATTGGGAATCGTTTACCACATCATTCGCGATGTTGAGAATGTGGCGCGCGCTCATGGTGTGCGTCGCGTTTCGAGCGTGACGTTGCTGCTGGGCGAGGTCTCGGGCGTCGTTCCCGACTTGCTGCTCGACGCTTGGCGCTGGGCAGCAGATAAAAAGTCCATCACCGAGGGTGCGGAGCTTATCGTGGAACCCGTCGAGGCCGTGACACATTGCGAGGCGTGTGGCTGCGACTACGCGACGGTCGAGCACGGCAAGACCTGTCCCCATTGCGGTAGCGGCGAGACATACCTGCTGCAGGGCCAAGAGGTCATGATCAAACAGATCGAGACCCCCGACGAGGACCCGGCAGACGCTGCCCCCGACGGCCCTTCCGACGCCCCCGACGCCGTCGACGCCGCCAACCCACTCCACATCGCCTAACATCCAATGACTACATGGGCTAGAGTTCTAAACATATTTGCTTCGGTTAGTCAAGTCATGTCTGTTTAAACAAAATGGTGGCACGCAGACGCATTGGGATCCACCTAAAAGCGGTCTTAACGAACAGTGCACCTTTATATGTCTTTGAAAGCAATCAGCAAATCACGTTTTAGCAAGCGATGAACTGTAAACCAGCAACGTAATCAATTTGTAACAAACTTGGACGTTTAAACAAATAGGTTGATTTTCAATCTCAACGCAACAGCCTGAACGGACCCCGCGTTTCCGCAGCT
>CABUNJ010000048.1 GCA_902492935.1 uncultured Collinsella sp.
TATGAGCATCGCAGAAGCCCGGCATGAACATGCCGTCGCCCGCCTCGATCACCTTAGTGTCAGGACCGACGTACTCGCTCACCCCCGCCTCATCGCCCACATAGACGAAAATGCCGTCCTTAATCGCTACTGACTGAGCGGTAAACTCTGCGCGATTAGACGTGAACACCTTCCCCTTAAGTACCGTATCCGCTTGCATCGCAAACTCCTTTCCTGTGACCCGCTTCTTGATTCAAAACGGATTTCGCAGGGAAGATTACGGCCGCAAAAGGGGTTTATGCCATGCGCCAAACGGTCGATTTCACTCAACCTTAGTTGTACAAGACATGTGTTTCAGCAGGTAGACTGGCTATATCTGAATCTCACCGGCTCAATCCTCCATCCCGCTCGCGTGGGGAGAACGGCCGTTCATCGATTGAGCCAAACGCACTAGGGAGCGTGTATACCACCAAGGTTTATCTCTCGCCACCAGCAGAGACCCATCCCGGCCCTACGGTCGGTAGTAGACGTTGTTGGCAAAAAATGCCGCCACGGGCTCGGTGGAAGCGATCTCGCCATCGAACATCATGGACATCGTGTCGGCCACCTGCTGCACGAAGTCGAGGTCGTGAGACGCCATGAGTATGGTCTTTCCCTGAGCCCGAAGGTCGAGCAGAAGGTGTGCGAACTTCGAGCGCGCCCGGGCGTCCAAGCCCTTGGTGGGCTCATCGAGCAACAGCACGTCTGGCTTTGCCAGCAGAAGCTTGCCGATGGCGAGCAGCTGCTGCTGACCGCCCGAAAGATCGTACGGGTGCGTGTGCTCTTGCGCCGCAAGGCCCAACTCACCCAACAGGCTCCTCGCCTCGTCCTCTCCAAACCCGAGCTTGCCGGACCACTCCATCAGCTCACCATATGCCGTCTCAGCGGCAAACAGAGCCCGCGGGTCCTGCGGCAGCAGCACGCGTCGCTCATCTCCAGCACGCACCTTGCCGCGCTGAAGGCGCGACGACCCCGCCGCAAGCGCGAGCAGCGTCGATTTACCGCAGTCGTTTCCGCCCACGAGCGCATGGATGCGCCCCTTGGCAACACTCAGGTCGAGATTTCGCAGCACCCACGGGGATTCGCGGTCGTATCTAAACCAGGCATCATCAAACGCAAGGGCGCAGGGGGCGCTTGCATCTTGCGTATGCGCGGACGCGGCTCCGCCAGCATCCACCAGCGGCTCCCGCACACGCAACGTCTCCATGTCGGCAACCTCTCGCACCTGTCCATCCGCAAGCTCAAACGCGCACGCCGCGTACAAGCTGCTTTCTGCGCCGAACTGCGTCTTCACCCCGCACGTCGCCTTCCTGACCGAGGAGGCCATGCAGCGTCGCGCCAAGATCGAGTTCGACAACGTGTTGGCCTATGTGAACGGCACGCCCGAGAACGTCTGCGAGCTGTAACCGAGCGTAGCCGGCGGGCTCAGAATGCCTCGCAGCACTCACCTCAAACGCAAAAAGCCCCCGAAGGGTCACTCGGCAACACGGCCGAGGCACCTTCGGGGGCCACACGCAACGACAAGCTGCACGTAAGCCTTAGCCAAACCTGCGGTGGCAAACGATGGCGTGCATACCGCTTACGCAAGCCCCAGGTGAGCCTTGACCTCGGCGGCGCGACGGCGGGACACGGGCACCGCCGAGGTTACGCGATCGAGCCTGAGCTCCATAAGACCCGTGGAACCGATCTCGACATTGTGCA